>JBCBON010000001.1:0-177181 GCA_039821195.1 Pseudomonadota bacterium | reverse complement strand
ACTGGAGTTCAGACGTGTGCTTCCGATCTGGTTATGCTCGATTCCTTGAAAAAAACTGGCTTGAATATTTATGTGAGTACTATTTACACTGCCGTGCCGTTCGAAGATCCGATTTGGAGAAAATATGCTCCAATAGCAATCAACAAATTCAACGATGTCATTATTGCCGAAGCGAGTGCTGAAGCAATTCCGGTGCTCCATCTGCAAGAAGTGTGCACAGATGCCGAAGATTTTTCGAGTGTGTCTCCAATAGAGCCGTCTAACCGAGGTGGGCAAAAAATTGTGAACCAAATTGTGAAAACCATTTTCGAATAAAAGTCGGTTTTGTCCGCATAGCTGGCATTGCTAAGGATCGCGGTTTACCGTTCGGTTCCGATAAACTACGTCTATCCGTCGTAAGGTTTCCCAATCGCCGCCGGTGGGCTGGGTTTGCCAATGAAGCCCGCCAGCAGAAGGACCGTGACGATATAAGGGATCGCCAGCATCAACTGGTTGGGAATTTCACCGATAAGGGGAAACTCGATGCCTTGGATGCGAGGGGCCAGCGCCTCTAGGAAGCCAAACATAAGACAGGCCAAGAACGCTGTGACCGGGCGCCAATTCCCAAAAATGACGGCGGCCAGTGCGATATATCCTTTGCCCGCCGACATTTCCCGAACGAAGTTGGAGCCTGCGGCGGTCGACAGATAAGCGCCCGCCAGTCCGCATAGTAAACCGCCAATAATCAGCGCGCGGTAGCGCAAAGCACGGACCGATATCCCTGCGCTGTCGACCGCCTCTGGCTTTTCGCCAACCGCGCGCAGGCGGAGGCCAAAGCGCGATTTGTACAATACGAAAGACGCCAGCGGCACGGCCAGTAGGGCCATATAGACCAAGAGGTTATGGCCGGAGATAAACTCTCGATAGATGGGCCCCAAGATCGGTACGGCATCCATGACGTTCACACCGAACCATTCTATGGGACCAAAGCGGGCGTCCCGTGGCAGGGTCGGCGTTTGCCCTCCTTGTGAAAAGAACGCGATACCGATGATTACCGTTAGACCCGAGGCCAGAATGTTGATCGCAACGCCGCTAACGACGTGATCGCCTTTGTGGGTGATCGTGGCAAAGCCATGGATCAAAGACATAAAGACGCCTGCGCCCATTGCCGCGAGCAGTCCAAGCCATGCCGATCCCGTCAGGCTGGCCACTGCGGCGGCGCCAAACGCCCCCATCAAGAGTTTGCCTTCAAGCGAGATGTCGACGATGCCGGATCGTTCGGCAAAAATGCCGGCCATGGCACAGAGGATCAAAGGGGTTGCGATGCGGAAGGTTGCATCCAGCGCAGAGATGATCAGCAGGAAACTATCCATGGGCCACCTGCCGTTTGATCAGTATCCATCCCAGCACGCGCGCGAGCGGCCGCTGCAGCATATAGGCCAGCGCGCCTGAGAAGAGGATGATGAGACCCTGGATCAAGAGAACCATTTCTCGCGTGATCGACGTGAACTCAAAATCAAGCTCGACCCCGCCTTGGAACAAGGCCCCGAACAAAAGGCTGGCGAGGAATATTCCCACCGGATGGTTGCGCCCCATCAAAGCCACAGCAATGCCAGTGAAACCGTATCCGGCGGTAAAGTTCAGGATCACTTTGCCATGAACGCCCAGAATTTCATTCACCGCCATCAGCCCGGCAAAGGCCCCGGATATAAGCAGTGTAATGGTGATGACGCGCGGGACATTGATGCCCGCATAGCGGGCGGCATCAGGATTTTTGCCCACCGCGCGGATTTCATAACCCAACCGCGTGCGCCAGATGAGCACCCAGTAGAGACCAAGGCAGATGATCGCGAGGATGAAACTCAGGTTCAGGGGGCTTCGCTCTGCATTGATGCCAAGGACCGAGAAGAACGCAGTTCCCTTCGGCATCAGGGCCGCGTCGGGAAGGGGTTCAGTTTGTGGGGATTGTTGTCCCGGCGCCATCAACGTGCCCGACAACAAAGACACCATCAGGGCCGCAGCAAGAAAATTGAACATGATCGTCGTAATCACGATATGGCTGTCGCGTCGCGCCTGAAGGACGCCTGGGATAAAGGCCCAGGACGCACCACCAAGCGCTGCTGCGATGACCACAAAGGGCATCGCGAGGTACCATGGGAAAATCGGTCCGATGGCAAAGGCGGCAAGGGCCGCAAACAGCCCGCCGATATATGCCTGCCCTTCTCCACCAATGTTGAACAAAAGCGCCTGAAAGGCGACGGCGACGGCCAATCCGGTGAAGATGAAATTGGTTGTGTAATAGAGCGTGTAGCCCAAACTGTTGCCGAAAAAAAACGCGCCATTCACCATGACCCTCAGCGCCTCTAACGGATTTTCCCCGATGAAAGAGATAACAATGCCTGAGACGATCAAGGCCATGAGCAGGTTGACCAAAGGCAGAAGATAGATATCGGCCCAACGGGGTAAGGGTGGTGGAGGTGTCATGCGGCCTCCTCTTTGATGCCTGCCATCATCAGGCCAATGCGCTTTTCGTCAAATTCGGCATGGGGTAATTCGCCCACGATATGCCCGTCATTCATGACGATAATCCGGTCTGAAAGGCTCATGACTTCGTCCAGTTCCACGCTGACCAGAATGATGGCGCATCCTTCGTCACGCAGTGCAATCAGTTGTTTGTGGATGAATTCGATAGCGCCGACATCGACGCCGCGCGTCGGTTGTCCAACCACAAGCACCTTGGGGTTTGGGAACATCTCGCGGGCGATGACAATCTTTTGCTGATTGCCACCGGAAAAGTTGCGTGCGGGCAGGTCCGGGTTTGGGGGGCGAATATCGTACTGCGCCATCAAGGTGGTCGTGTGCTCTTTGATGGATTTGACGTCCATCAATGCGCCAGAGCCGGTTTGCGCCGCCCGGTGATAGCCGAACACCATGTTTTCCTGCGCCGTGAAATCGAGGATCAGGCCGTGCTGGTGACGGTCCTCGGGGATGTGGCCGAGGCCCTGCGCGCGCAAGGCCGATGGGTCGACGCTGTGTTGCGGGGAAATCGTGACGCCTAACATGTCAATACGCCCCTCAGTTGGAGTGCGCATGCCCGTGAGCGCCTCCATCAATGGGGTCTGGCCATTGCCCGAAACACCAGCGATGCCCAAGATCTCTCCGCCGCGAACTTCAAAGCTGACATCATCCAGAATGCGAACGCCGACGTCATCCGTAGCGCCAAGGCCGTTGATCGTCACCGCGACCTTTGCGGGTTTCGACGTGCCGCGATCCACCTGAAGCAGAACGGAACGCCCAACCATCAGTTCGGCCAATTCTGCCGTTGAGGTGTTTTTCGTTTCGCGATGCCCCACCATTTCGCCGCGCCGCATGATCGACACGGCATCTGTCACGCTCATAATTTCTTCGAGTTTGTGAGTGATCATGATGACGGTTTTACCGTCTGCGCGGAGGCTCTTGAGAATTTCGAACAACTGCTCGGTTTCTTGCGGGGTGAGCACACCTGTCGGTTCATCCAAGATCAAGATGTCTGCGCCGTGTTTCAAAGCCTTGAGGATTTCTACCCGTTGCTGGTTGCCAACATTGAGGTCCGCGATCAGCGCCTTGGGGTCAACGCGCATACCGTAAGTGTCAGAAAGCTCTTGGAGGCGTTCCAGCGTTTGCTCCCGTCCGGTCTTTAACAATGCGCCCCCTTCGGAACCCAGCATGACATTTTCAAGCACGCTGAACCGAGAGACGAGCATAAAGTGCTGGTGTACCATGCCGATGCCGTGGGCGATTGCATCAGCCGATTTGCGGATCGCGACGGGCGCCCCGTTGATGAAGATCTCCCCCTCATCGGCGCGATGCAGACCGTATAGAATATTCATTAAGGTGCTTTTCCCGGCCCCGTTTTCACCCACGATCCCGTGGATGGTTCCGGGCCGAACAGCCAAATCAATATTCTTATTCGCTTGGATGGCGCCGAAGGACTTTGAAATACCCTTCAGTTCCAAACTGAAAGGAGCGGTCGCGCCGCTCCTTTCCGTATTCTTCACTGCGTCCAAGACTTACAATGGGCAGGAATTGTCGGACCGGTAATCATGAACCATGATCTCACCGGCTGCGATTTTCTCAGAAGCCTCATTGATCGCTGCTTCCATGTCTGCGCTGATAAGCTCGCGATTGAACTCGTCCAGTGCCCAGCCGACACCACCTTCGGCAAGACCCAGGTTGAGAACCTCTGCGGTGAACTCGCCATTCATGGCGTCCATCATTGTGTTGTAGGCTGCAACATCGACGCGCTTGAGCATGGATGTTAGAATGGAGCCTGGCGCGATGTAATTCTGGTTTGAGTCCACGCCGATGGCAAGTTTGCCTGCGTCAACGGCGGCTTGGATCACACCTTGGCCGGTGCCGCCCGCCGCTTGGTAGATCACGTCCGCACCCCGGTCCATTTGACCGACTGTCAGCTCTGCGCCTTTGGCTGGATCATTCCAGGCCGCCGGTGTCGTACCTGTCATATTGGCCAGAACCGTTGCGTCTGCGTTTACTGCCGCCACGCCTTGTTTGTAGCCACACTCAAACGCGGAGATCAGCGGGATATCCATTCCGCCAACAAAACCAACCGTTCCGGTCTCAGAGGCCATCGCGGCCGCCATACCAACAAGATACGAGCCTTCATGCTCTTTGAAGGCGTATTGGCGCAAGTTGTCCCCTTCGAGCCAGTTTACGTCGATGATCGAAAACTGAACATCTGGGTTTTCGGCTGCGACTGCGGAAATTGCGTCTGCCTGACCAAAGCCAACGCCAAGCACGACTGTCGCGCCACGCTCGACCATACGTTCCATTGCCTGCTGGCGCTGCGTTTCGTTCGTGACTTCGAATTCCATCACTTCGACGCCAGTTTCTTCGGTGAAGCGTTGGATGCCGTTATACACACCTTCGTTGAAGGATTTGTCGAACTTGCCGCCCATGTCGTAAATGACAGCGGGTTTGAAATCATCCATTGCGGATGCCGCGAAGGACACAGAGGTCAGTGCCGCTGCCAGCGTCGTGACTGCAAATCTGCGAGTTGTATTCATGTATCGGTTCTCCCGTTTTTGTGCCCCTCAGACCCGCGGGGCGTTTTGTTTAAGCTTTTAGTCCGATTTCACGGAGCCGTTCGTCCAAGAACTCTCCGGCTGTTTGGTGGTCTAACACAACCTCTGGTCGGGGGTGAACAAAAAGCGGCAAAGAATAGCGCGATCTGTTCTCTTGGGCGGGTGGATTGACCACGCGGTGAACAGTCGATGGGTAGTGTCCTTTCGAGGCGCGCTCCAGCATGTCACCTGCATTGACGGCAATGTAGCCCGCTTCGGTTGGGACATCGTGCCAATCGCCGTTCGTGTCTTGTGCCTGAAGGCCCGGTTCAGAGCCTGCCACCAAAAGAGTAATCAGGTTGATATCACCATGCGCAGCTGCGCGCGTCGCTCCGGGGGTGACATCGTCAGGCAGCGGTGGGTAGTGTAGAACGCGCAGCAAATTACTTTCGCTGCCGCCGATCATCTTTTCAAGCGGCTCAGAGAACGTGATCTCGTCTGGTGTGTTTTCATCCAGCCAGCGCAACAGCATGGCACCTGTTGCGATCATTTTGGCTTGGAAATCACGGGTGGTTTTTTCAATTGAGGCGGGCACGGGCTTGTTCTGGTAGACGTGAAAGAACTCTTTGAGATCCTTGTGCGCGGCACCTTTCGCGTTCTCAGATTTGTATCCGAAATAGCCATCGGACTCGCCGGGCTTGAACGCGTAGTCGAATTTCTCGTCCTTTTCGAACCAGTCTGACCAAGCCGCATACATGCCATCAATCTCTTCTGAGGCGATGTCATGGTCTTTGAGCACCGCAAAACCCGTCTCGCGCAAAGATTTTGCAAATTTTTGCGGGGCATCCGCGTCTTTGAGACTGACGGACAGAACTTCAAAATCGGCCATGTGTTAGCTCCCTGATTTAACGGTATCCAAGAACAGGTTCATCACGCTGTCAATCTGTGCGCTGACGGCAACTGCAACCTCGCGGCGGTTTGTCGTTCTGCGCGTTTGTCCGATGTTCGGCCCCTCTGTCACAACTTCCAGAGGGGCGTTTTCATAGTCAAACAATTCTGGTCGGATGCAGGCCACGAGCGCGGAGGGATCATGCATCATCACACCTTTCAGCGTGAAGCGATCATAGTAGGACTTGGCGTAATAGGGGAACATCTGATTGAGGAACCCTCCAAGCTTTGGCGCGGCTTTGGCCAGATCGTCAAAGTGATGCTCAAACCCATGGATTTGAGTGGTCACATCAAGGCCGATCATTGTCATGGGCCAGTCGGCGGCAAACACAATATCTGCGGCATGGGGATCGTTCCAAATATTTGCCTCGGATACGCCAGAGACATTGCCCGCCTCGTGCAAACTGCCGCCCATGATGACCACATTTTTCACCTTGGCGGCGATGCTGGGATCCAGGGCCAGCGCGTTTGCAATATTGGTCAGCGGCCCGATCGGGCAAAGGGTGATTTCACCGGGATGGGTGTTGATCATTTCAACCAAAAACTGATCGGCAGGCAGCGGGTCTTTCCGGCCTTTCGGTGTCGAGGCAGGAACGTCGCCAAAGCCCTCGGTGCCATGGACAAAATCGGCAATCGGGTTGGGCGTGATCGAAAGGGGCACGGCGGCCCCTTCGGCGACGGGAATGTCCTGATCGGTCATTTCCGCCAGTCGCAAGGCATTCCGTGTGGCACGATCAATGGTGACATTTCCGAAAATGGTTGTCATCGCCATCAGCTCAATCTTGGGGTGGAGCGCGGCGAAGATGATCGCCATGGCATCATCAATGCCCGGGTCTGTGTCGATGATCAGTTTGGTTTTCATGATCTCTCTTTCAAAAACTCTAGGACGGCGTCGCGGTGCGGGATCGCTTCGGCGGCACCTGGTTTTGTCACCTGCAAGGCGGCGGCTGCGGCGGCGTAAGTGAGCGCCGTCTCTAGTGTGTCGCCTGCGCTGAGACGGGCAATAAAGGAGCCGATGAACGTGTCGCCAGCGCCTGTTGTGTCAATCGGATTAACGCGAAACGCAGGCTGTTCGAAGACCTGACCATCAGAATAAACGGTCGTTCCTTCGCCGCCGCGCGTCACAACAAGCATCGCGAAGCCCATATCTTGAGGGCGTTCACCAAAGGCCGATGACAAGGCGCCCGCCTCGCCCTCATTAACGGCTAAGACCTGAATGTACGGCCTGAGGGTTTTGACATGCTCTGCATCGAAAGGGGCTGCGCTGAGCACCAGTTTTGCATCTCGGTCGGATACGAGTTGTGCAACCTCTGGCGTAAGATTGGTTTCATTTTGGCACAGGACAAAATCGCCTTCTTCTAGATCGCCTAACCGCTCTTCGGCCCATTCAAATGGGATGGCCTGATTGGCGCCACCGAAAATGATGATTTGGTTTTCAGCGGCGTCATCTACGGCGACAATCGCGTGGCCCGTCGCCTCTTCGATTCGAGCGACGGACCCGGTGCCAACGCCGAAGCGGTCCATCTCAGAGAGGACCCAGTCGCCATCCGGTCCGACAGCCCCGATATGACACACTGGCTCACCTGAAGCTGCGATTGCCACGGATTGGTTCACACCTTTACCGCCGAGAAAGCGATCGAATGACATGGCTGACAGAGTTTCACCTGCCTGTGGCAGATCGCGCAAGCGATAAACCATATCGAGATTGATGGAGCCCAAATTGTAAATCATGACTTCGCAGACGCAGTGTTTAGGTCTGCTTGGATACGCGGTTTCACCGCTCTTTCAAAGATGAGATTGCCAATGCCGACAGTGACGACAATCCGGATGACATGATGGAGCGCGACAATCACCGGGGCGAGGTTCAGGGATAAGGCAATCAAGCTCATTTCCGCGAGGCCGCCCGCTGCAAAACTGATGAACATTTCGATATAGCTCGCGGGCAGGAGCGTGGACAAACCCGCGGCAAAGATCAGAGCCACGACCAACATATATGCAACTGATGCGAAGCCCATCGCGACACTGGTCGACAGCATTGCGCGGCTGATGCCCGAAAACTGAGAGCCAAGCGCGATGCCAACACCAAGCTGCGCGAGTTTTAACAGCCATTGTGGGTTGTCGACCACAAGAATCCCGCTGACGGAGACGACAATCGCAAGCGCCATGGGTCCGATCAAATGGGCTGCGGGGAGACGCAGAAAACGACCCAACAGCAGTCCGACAGGCGCAATGATGCCGATCCACAAAAGGTCATCGCCATGCCACTCTCCAAGGCTGAGTGTTTGACCCGAGGCAGAGCCGACGACCTCTCCGGTGATCAGAAAATAGCCAAGGGGCACGGTCAAAACGATAATCATGATGCGTAAGAAATGCTGCGCAGTCAGACGCTTTACATCGCCACCGGACTTTTCCCCGAGCAGCACCGCCTCGATCAGGCCGCCGGGCATGGATGCCCAATAGGCGTCAACAAGAGGGTATTTGCCTAGACGATGCATGATCCAGAAACTTCCGGCATGAGAGATCAGAATGAAGGGGATGATCGCCAGTGCGCTGAGCCAAAACTGTGGCAGAAGCGGCAGGAGTGCCGGGCTGAAGGTGGTCCCCAGCATGGTGCCGATGAGCGCCACGAACACCATGCGCAGACGGCCGTCCATTTTTCCCATCGGCGGGTGCCCGCGCTCATAAAAGGCCAAAAAGGTCACGGACCCGATGAGGCTGCCGACCATAAAGGGCATCGGCGCGCCAATCAGAACCGCCAAAGCCGCGCCCAGAATGCCAGCACCCGTCAGGGCCAGAAGATGTTTCGGTTTTGCGTTGGGAAGATCACTCATTTTGCTTTGGGCTTAAGCCAGAGGGCAGGGGTGGCGCAATCCGTTATGGTGAAGGCGGATGCAAAGGCAGAAAGCGCGTCGCCCTCATTGAGGCAGTCGCCGCAAGACAGTTGTTTAATCCTTGTCTTCGTCGGGAATGAAGCGGGAAAAAACAGCCACCAGGAAGGCCGTGCTCATCCCGAAGGCCAACAGTCCAGTGACTGCAGAAAAGGACGCAAACAAGGACAAGTCATCGCCCAACGTGATGTCGCCGTAGCCAAGCGTGGTGTATGTGACCATCGCGAAGTAAATCGCCTGATATAAGTCATCGAACGCGCCGAGCGCCATGAACCGGATCGCCCAAAGCCAGACCTGAATTGTGTGGGATAAAACGATTGCCAAAAGGGACGTTGCCAACACTGCCCCAAAAACGATGCTGTCAGGAAGAAAGGCAATTCTTTTCGTGAGGCGATCCAGCCACGGCGCGAAGCTTGCCAATGCGGCGACGTGGATTGCGATTGAAATAACCAGCAACACCGTTCCACGAATGATTTGATCGAAGAGATCCAAAAGCGTCCACCTTTCCAGCCGTTGTTCGCCCGAGGTTACGGAACAGTTTTGTACGGCTCAATCACTAAGCCATAAACCGCTCACATCTTCGAGATCATAGTTGATAATGACTCGCAAAATCATTGACTTTGCGAGTGCTTCGCAATAACTACATTTAGCGACTCTCACACAGGTTTTGGAGACCATGAAACATCTGCTTCTTTCCCTTGTTGTGTTTCTTTCGTTCAGCACGGTTAAACTCGCGGCTGAAACAGCGCCCCTGAATGTTGTCGCAACAACAGGCATGATCGCAGATGCGGCGACGAACGTGGGTAGCGATTTGGTTGAGGTGACCGCGTTGATGGGGCCGGGGGTTGACCCGCATGCGTACCGTCAGACGCGCACAGATATTGTGGCCATGGCCAATGCGGATTTGGTCCTTTGGAATGGCCTCTTTCTGGAAGCTCAGATGGAAGACTTCCTGTTGGACCTTCAAAGCGAGACAACAGTGATCGCTGTTGCAGAGACTGTTCCCCAGAATTTGCTGATCGGGTCCGAAGATTATGAAGGTCGGTTTGACCCGCATCTTTGGATGAACCCAAATCTGTGGTCGCAAGTTGTCGTTGCCATTCGCGACGCGCTGATTGATGCGCAGCCCGAAGCGGAAGCGACCTTTAGAACCAATGCAGACGCTTATCTCGCGGATCTGCAGGCGTTGACCCGCTATGCGACCGAGGTGCTGTCGTCGATCCCGGCCGAGAGCCGTGTGCTTGTGTCCGCCCATGATGCTTTCAATTACTTTGGGAATGCGTACGGGTTTGAGGTTTTGGGCATTCAGGGCATTTCGACAGAATCTGAGGCCGGGCTGAAGCGTATCTCAGATCTTGTGGACATGTTGGTCGACCGCAACATTCAGTCGGTGTTTGTCGAGACCTCTGTGTCTGATCGTAATATTCGCGCTTTGATCGAGGGCGCGGCGGCGAAGGGCCATACTGTGACGATCGGTGGCGAATTGTTCTCGGACGCGATGGGCGCGCCGGGGACGTATCAAGGGACCTATATCGGTATGATCGACTCTAATGCGACTACGATCGCGAACGCGCTGGGCGGCGAAGCGCCAGGCGAAGGTATGCAAGGATTGTTGAATTGATGCGACTGGGATTGATGGATCATAGCGGCCCCGAGCTTGCCGCAGCTTTGGGAGAGGTCGCAAATTCCGTGGTCAATCCCGACGCCGCGCTGAGCGTTCGGGGTGTGACCGTGTCCTACAGCGACAAGCCGGCCATTTTTTCGGTCGACGCCGAGTTTCCCAAAGCGTCCATGTCGGCCATTCTGGGTCCAAACGGCGCGGGTAAATCGACGCTTATGAAAGCGGCGTTGGGGATTGTTCCGCGCCTGTCAGGCGAGATTTTTGTCCATGGTCAGCGGTTGGAAACGGCAAAAGACAAAATCGCCTATGTCCCGCAGCGGGCGAGTGTGGATTGGGACTTTCCAACGTCTGTGCGTGATGTCGTGGAGATGGGCCTTTACCGTCAAACCGGTTTGTTCGGTAAGGTCACTGGTCGGATGAAAGCCCAAGTCATGGACAGTTTGGATCGCGTCGGCATGGCAGATTTTGCCGAGCGCCAGATCGGTCAGTTGTCCGGCGGTCAACAGCAACGGGTGTTCCTTGCGCGTGCATTGGCGCAGTCCGCTGAGCTGTACATGTTGGATGAGCCATTTGCCGGAGTGGACGCTGCAACCGAACGCACAATAATTGGCGTGTTGAAGAACCTGAAGGCGGAGGGAAAGTCCGTCATTGCAGTTCATCATGATCTGGCAACGGTGGAAGAGTATTTTGACCATGTGTTCATGATCAATGTCAGACGCGTTGCAGAGGGCCCCGTCTCTTCGAGTTTTACCCCTGAGACACTCCAAGCGACCTATGGCGGTCGGTTGGCAGCCAAACATCTGAACGAGCTGGCAATCGCCGGGTAGACGTGATTGTCGGAATTCATTGACGCGCTTTTTCTGACTGCTGGGTATAATGCAGCGCTGGTTGCGATTGGCGCGGGCCTCTTGGGGTTCGCAGCCGGATCTACGGGCACGTTTTTATTTCTCAGAAAGCGGGCGCTGGTGTCCGATGCTGTGGCCCATGCGACCCTGCCGGGTGTGGCCCTTTCGTTCATTGTCATGGTTTCGCTGGGCGGAGATGGACGCAGTCTGATCGGCCTTCTGATCGGTTCGGCCATCACGGCATGGGCTGGCCTTTTGTTGATCGAAGCGATGGTCAGGAAAACCCGGTTGGCCGAGGATACGGCGATCGGCGCAGTTCTAGGCGTTTTTTTTGGGTTCGGAGTCGTTCTGTTGACGGTCATCCAATCCATGAGTGCGGGCAGACAAGCCGGCCTGGAAGAATTCCTATTGGGGGCAACGGCCGGCATGTTGTTCCAAGACGCCGTGCTCATCGCGATTGGAGGTGGCCTGACGGTGTTGGCCTCGTGGGTGTTGCGCAGACCCATGACGATGGTGGCCTTTGATACAAGTTATGCGTCATCGCTTGGCTACAACGTGAAGCAGGTTGATCTTGCCATGATGGGGCTTGCCATGGCGGTCACCGTCATTGGATTGAAGCTGGTTGGTCTGGTACTGATCGTGGCCTTGCTCATCATTCCAGCCGTCACGGCACGTTTTTGGACCGAGCGGTCCGAGCGGTTGTTCTGGGTCGCGGGCATCTTGGGCGGTGTTGCCGGATATGTGGGTGCAGGTCTTTCTGCGGCGATCCCATCGCTCCCGACGGGTCCGATTATTGTTTTGCTGTCGGCGGTTTTGTTTTCAGTGTCTTTGCTGCTGGCACCCAACCGGGGCGCTTTGGCGGCATGGGTGCGGCACAAACGCATGCAGGCCGCCGTACATCGTCGCCAAGGATTGCTTGCACTGGCGACGCATCATCCAATCCGTGAAAAGTATACGCTCAGACTGCTGGGGAGCGAAGGTTTGGTGCGACCCGATGGTGTTTCCACCGATGCGGGTCGGGCATTGGCCGCCAAAATTGCCCGGGACGAGCATCGCTGGACGGTTGCGCGCCGAATACATCAGGATGCCGGGCTGACCGGACAATATGATGGGCTGACACCGATTGATGCGGTTTTCACGCCTGACGAAATCGCCGAGTTCGACCGCCAGATCGGCGCGCCGAAGCCTGTGGAGTAGTCGGCATATGGGCGCGGATTTTGTTCAGTTCTCTTTGGTTCCGATTTTGATTGGCATGCTGTCTGGGATTGCTTGTGCCATCCCCGGAAATTTTCTGATCCTGCGTCGCCAAGCGTTGATCGGAGATGCCATAAGTCATGTGGTCCTGCCGGGCATCGTCGTCGCGTTTCTTTTGACGGGTGTGATTGAGACTTGGTCGATGCTGTTTGGGGCGGCGGTGGCGGCATTGATCGCGGTCGTTCTGATCGAAGTGATCAAACGCCTTGGCGGGATAGAGCCCGGAGCTGCGATGGGCGTTGTTTTCACGACGATGTTTGCCGCAGGTGTTCTGCTGTTGGAGCAATCGAATGCAAGTCGCGTGCATTTGGATGTGGAACACGCGCTGATGGGTAATCTGGAGTCTCTGGTATGGCTTCGGGCGGAGGATTGGTCATCCCTTTTGGACTGGACCGCACTGGCCGGTTTGCCAGACGAGATTTTCCGCATTGCCGGGGTAAGTGCGATCGTCATGGTGCTGACGGTTGTTTTCTGGCGCTGGTTGAAGATAGCAACCTTCGACGAGGTGTTTGCCGAAGCCATGGGCGTGCCGACGCGATTTCTAAGTTTTGCACTTGTCGTTTTGGCGTCCGTTGCTGCGGTCGCCGCCTTTGACGCGGTTGGATCGATTATCGTGATTGCCATGTTCATTTGTCCGCCAGCGACGGCGCGTTTGTTGACAAACGACTTGGTGACACAGGTCTGGCTCTCGGTTCTGTTCGCCGTTCTTGCCGCGATATTTGGATATGTTTTGGCGGGATATGGCCCGATTTGGATGGGGTATGCGCAATCGTTGAGCGCCGCGGGTATGATTGCAACCGTGAGCGGTGTGATGTTGGCCGCGGCCTGCTGTTGGGGGCCGTTTCGCCAAAGCGTGATGTCTTCTGCCCAAAACTGAGCCATGCGCAGAAGCGTTGGTTCATCGCGATATGCTAGGCTAGAATAGTTTCACTAACTCAGAGGCTTTACATGCGGTTCGTGAAAAGACTTTTCCTAATCCTGTTTGGGATCGTTGTTTTTGGCATCGCGGCGATCTTCATCATTCCCAAAGATCAGATTGCTCAAAACATTGTCGTTGAGCTGGAGTCCCAGCTTGATCGAGACATTGAGATCAATGGGGATATCGGCCTGTCTGTGTTTCCCAATCTGGGAGTTTCACTTGGGGATGTGCGCATCGGCAATGCCGAGTGGTCGACGGATGACGATCTTTTAGTGGCGGAGCGAGTGTCAGTTGGTGTTGTCCTATCCTCTTTGATCGGAGGCGACATCATTGTGGATAGCGTCGAAGCTATCAATGCCCGTGTTTTCCTCCATGAGCTGGATGACGGGTCGCGAAACTGGACCTTCGATATGGGTGACGGCGAGGGCGGAGACGGTGGAGGGTCATCGCGCGATGTTTTGATCAACACGGTTGCTGTTTCGAATGCGTCTTTGACGTATCTTAGAGGCACAAGCGACGCGTTCACTTTGGAGGATGTCACGGCCTCTTTGTCGCGTCAGCAAAATTCGGAGAGCGCAGATATAGACATGTCCCTTTCGATCAATGGAGAGGTTCTGTCCGCAGAGATTGGTTTTGAAGATCTCGATGGTTTCATCAATGGGGCGTCCACGCTTGTTGCGCTAGAGGCAAGTTTGGCACGCGCGCGGGTGACCTATGACGGTCAAGTGTCGCTTTTGCCGACGGCCTTTGGCCTGATCTCTGTGGATGTTCCGAATGCTGACCGCGTCATGGCGGCTTTGGATCAAGCCTCAACCGGGATAGATGGGCCCGTAAGTTTTACGGGCACAATCGGGATGGAAAGCCTTAGGTCGTTGCAAATTCGAGATGGGGTCGTGGCCTCGTCTCCGTTTTCGGGCCAAGTCGATTTGGACCTTGATCTGACACGGGAGCGGCCCTTTATCTCGGCTGACATTGTTGCGAATACTTTGGGATCGGCCGCGTCAGAGGGTGGGTCGTCGGATGATGACGGCGGCGCTGAATGGTCAGATGAAAGCATCGATGTCTCGGTCATAAATCAATTCGATGGGGACATTCGGCTTCGGGTTAATCGCTTGTTCGCGGGCGATTTTGAATTTGCGCCTGCTGTTCTCTCCTCTCGCGTTGAAAACGGTCGTGCGGTTACGACCCTGTCCGAGCTTGGGGGCTATGGCGGCACGGTGACCGGTCAGCTGGTGGTGAATAACCGCCGCGGTCTGTCCATGAGTGCGGATCTGAATGCGACGCAGGTTGACCTGAAGCCCTTGCTGACGGCTGCGGCGGAGATTGATCGGTTTACGGGCACAGCCGACATTCAATTTGATGTGCTCGGGTCCGGCAATTCGATGAAGGCGCTCATGAATTCTTTGCGCGGTGCAGGGTCGCTGAGTGTCGGGTCTGGTACGATTTCCGGTATTGATCTGGACAACCTGTTTCGCGGCAACCCAACGGGCGGCACGACAATTTTCGACAGTATGGCTGCAAGCTGGACGATCGATCAGGGTGTGTTGACCAACCCTGACCTGCTGATGCTGCTGCCAAGTATCGAATCCACGGGCTCTGGTCGCATCGGTCTGGGGCAGCAAAACATGGACTATACGTTCGTGCCGTCGCTCAAACAGCGCGATGGTGGCGCCACGATCTTTCCGGTGCGGATCGAAGGGCCTTGGAGCGATTTGCGGATTTACCCCGATCTTGAGGCGATCATAAATCAGGATTTGGGGGAGCAGGTCGAGAGCTTGAAAGAGCAGGCGCGCGAAACCGTCGAAAGCGAAGTGCGGGATCGTCTGGGCTTGCAACAGCCCGAAGAGGGCGAAGAGGCACGATCCTTGGAAGAGGACGTCAAAGACGAGTTGCGGCGCGAATTAGAGAACCTTTTGCGGCCAAGATAAAGTCCTAGTGGGCCTCGGCCTTATTTGCGTTGAATCACCTTTGCGATCTCGTGCTCAACAGTTTTCACAAGCTTTCGGTTGTCAAAGCGCTCCACGGCCTTGTCTCGATTGATCTGTGACATGCTGCGGGCGAGATCGGGCGAAGATGCGATGCGTTCAATCGCAGTTGCAAAGCCTTCAAAGTCGCCTTCGTCCACAAGAAAGCCGTTCACACCTTCATCAACTGCATCCGGGATACCTGCGTGCCGGGTCGATACGATCGCCAAGCCGCATGCCATTGCCTCTTGGATGGTCATGGGCATGCCTTCGGTATTGCCGTCTTTGGCGCGCACGGAATGTTGCAAAAGAACTTCAGAAGAAGCGAGCTTTTCGGCAACAACCGCATGTGGTTTTGCACCATGAAGGATGACCTTATCTGTCGCGTTCAAATCACGGACCAGCGCCTGACAGGCCTCGAATAGCGTTCCGTCCCCGATCATATCCAGTTTTGCGTTGGGCAGGTTTTCAGTGGCCTTCAAAAAGGCCCGGATGGTCAGCTCGGGCCGTTTCTTTTCAACGAAGCGGCCAACAGCAAGAAAACTGCCCGGCGTTTTCTGTGCCGGTATGAACGTGTCGGTATTCACACCACTTGGCACCACATGGGAATTTACGTGTTGGATGCCATGGGCTGCCAGCTCATCCAACAAAAACTGCGCTACAGCAAAGACACCATCAAGGGCGGGCATCATCCGGCGATACCCCTCTGCTCGAAGCGGTTGCCTGAGATGCGAAGAGGCATCGGCCCCTCGGAAATATGTGAAAAACGGGAGGTTCAAGTCGCGCATAACCGGAGCGATCCTGAGAGCAACAGTGCCAAATTCAGCAAGTACAGCGTCCGGTTTTTCCTGTTCAAAAAACTCTAAGATGCCCGCGCGCTGGCCTTGGTTTGGCGCTTTGGTCGTGCGGTGCTTGGCGATGTTTGCAATTGTAGATGCGGCACTCGACACCCTGGAGAGTGCCGTTGATCGCCCGTGACCTTTGGTCATCCAAGCGTGATGAGGTACCTGAAATGGCGAGCTCTCATAGTCTTTTTCATGGAGAATACAGACGTTTCCGCCGAACAGGTTTTGAATATGGAACGCGACATGGGTTTCCCTGGGATGGAAATACGTGGCTGTCGCGATACAAAGTTTGGTCATGGCCAATCGAAATCGATTTTATCGAAGAAGCCAATCTCGCGGGCTTTAGCGAGGACTTTCTCTTTGGGGCCTTTCAACTCAGGAATGCGATCCACGTGACATTCGACGTAAACTTTGCCGATTCTATCCAGATGCTTTGACGCCAGCAGGGCGTCGAGCACGATATATTCAGCGCCCTCAATATCCATTTTGATAAGGATGTTGTCGGATTGAATGGTCTGCAAGATATCTTCGATCGCCATGGTTTCGACGTCGAAATGCTTGCCGTAGCTGACATTCGACTTGCCCTCGACGATTGTCGATCCCTCGTAAAAGCGGCCGGGTTTGGCGTTCTCAAAAAACAGTTTTGTGGTGCCGTTTTGCGCCGCCACAGCCTTTGGATAAATTGAAATATTGGGATACTTGCCGGTCTGTTTTTGGAGTTCGGCGAAGTTTACGGGATTTGGTTCAAAGGCGTGAACCTCCCGCACTACATGTGCAAATTCGATGGCAGATTTGCCGACATGAGCGCCGAGATCAATGACAACCTGATCTGGCGCGCATTCCTCGGCCATACGGCGCATTGCGCGAAGCTCATTGTCCAACAACCACTCTGGCAACCGAATGCCAGCTCTCATCCAAAATCGACGTAGGGCGCGTTTTGGTTTCATGGGACGTTTCCTTGGCTAGAGATTTTGGCATGGCTTCCATCGAAAGCCGGGTGATCACAAGCGTCCGAACCTGATGTGCTTGCTCGGTGAAGTCTTTGTTTCAACGGGTGCAGGCTCCGCTTGGTTTTAGATCGCATTGTTCGCTGATCGGGAAACGGACCGTGGTCTTTTTCCTGTGGGCGAGCAATCAGTGTCGGCATAGGCCGTTCAGGCGATCTTGTCTAATCTCTAGGTGCGAGTTTGGCCGAAGGCCGGGAGATATCGGATCATATTGTGTATTTCTTTCACTGAGAGGCCCCAAAGGCCTGCCTCCTACGCAACGTCGCACTTACAGGTGTTAAGTTTTGATAATACAGCTATGATGTTGAATTAGAGCAAGATTTGGGAGGGTTTTGCACGTGGCACAGCGACCATGGACAGCATTCTATACGCCTGGAATGCGCACTGAGATCGAAAAACCTGCATACAGAAATCTTGGCGCCTTAATCGGGTCAGTGGCCGAGACGTATGGAAACGCAACGGCCTTTACCTGCTGTTTGCCCAATGGGATGAACGGTAATCTGACGTTTCAGCAAGTGGACGAGATGTCGGATGCTTTTGCGGTTTACTTGCGAGAGATTGCTGGACTGAACGAAGGCGACCGAGTGGCGGTTCAAATGCCAAACTGCTTGGCTTTCCCCGTGGCGGCTTTCGGTGTGTTTAAAGCGGGCTGTATTTTGGTGAACGTCAATCCGCTTTACACGGCAGATGAAATGGCGAAGCAGTTTGCGGATGCGAAGCCACATGCGCTGGTGATCGTCGATATGTTTGCCGACAAGATCCCGTCGGCAACCAAAGGACACCCAATCCCGAACGTGATTGTAACTCGGGTTGCTGAGTTTTTCCCATCGCTGCCACGCGGCATTGTAGGTCTTGTGCAAAAGTACTGGGACCAGAATGTAAAGCCGGTCGAAGTCGCGCATACGCGATTGCCCGATGCCCTGAACGCGGGACGCAAGCACAAGACGTCAAACTCGATCGAAGTTGAAAAATACCATCAGCCGGTCAAACCGGATGATGTCGCTGTGCTTCAGTATACTGGCGGCACCACGGGTGTGGCCAAAGCAGCGATGCTGACACACACCAATCTGGTGGTGAATATGGAACAGGTGATGGAGCTCATCACCGGTTTGGAAAAGGGCAAAGAAGTCGCGCTGACGGCACTGCCACTTTATCATATCTTTGCGTTTACTGTGAACTTTCTGGGCTTCTGGTGGCTGGGTGCGCGTAACATCCTGATCCCGAACCCGCGTCCTTTGTCCAACCTCAAGCGTGCGTTTGAAAACTATCGCATCACTTGGATGAGCGGTGTGAACACCTTGTTCAACGGTCTGACCAACGAAACCTGGTTCACCGATTCACCCCAAAAGTATCTGCGCTTTGCATCTGCAGGTGGGATGGCCCTGCAAACAAGTGTGGCCGAGAAATGGGAAGCGATCACCGGGAAGCCCGTTTTGCAGGGTTATGGTCTGACGGAGACCTCTCCGGTTTTGACGTTCAATCCGCTGGGCAAATCACGAGAGGGCACAATTGGTGTGCCGCTGCCATCGACCGATATCAAGATTGTCGATGGTGACGGAAAGAAATTGCCCCAAGGCGAAGCGGGCGAGATTGCGGCCAAGGGTCCGCAAGTCATGAAAGGCTATTGGGACAATGCCGAAGAGACGAAAAAGGTCATGTCGCGGGGCTATTTCCTGACAGGTGACATCGGAACGATGGATGCTGACGGATATATCCGGATCGTGGATCGCAAGAAAGACATGGTGATCGTCTCAGGATTTAACGTTTATCCAAATGAGGTCGAGGACGCGATTGCAGCCCATCCGGGGATCGACGAAGTGGCTGTCATCGGCGTTCCGGACGAAGCCTCCAGCGAAGCCGTGAAGGCCTATGTCACCCTGCATGATCAGTCCCTGACACCGGAGGCTATCCGCGCCTACGCCAAAGAGCATTTGACGGCCTACAAGGTGCCAAAGATCGTCGAGATCCGCGGCGAGCTGCCGAAATCGAATGTTGGCAAAATCCTCAGAAAAGATCTGCGCACAGAAGAGATGACGCGCATAGCGGCGGAGTAACCCATGGTAGATGAATTTACACAGACGCTGCTCGGCATAATGGTGGCGGTTATTATGCTTGGCCTAGGCGCCTCGCTGACGCCGCGTGATTTTTGGATCGCATTGAAGCGACCTCAGGGGTTGCTGATCGGTTTGGTGTCGCAATATGGCATCATGCCCTTCTTGGGTTTTTTGTTTGTGACCTTCTTGGTGGTGCCTGAGACGATCGCGTTGGGCATTTTGCTCATGGCTTGTATGCCGGGCGGGACAACATCCAATGTTTTCACCTATTTTTCCAAAGGGAATTTGGCGCTGTCATTGTTGATGACGGTGACATCGACCGCGACAGGTATATTCCTGATTCCGATCATTCTTTTGGTTTATGCGGCCGCGCTCAATATCGAGATCCCACGCGAAGATATCATAGCTGTTTTAGCGGTCCTTTTGGTGCCCGTCGCCTTGGGCATGACCATCCGAAAACTCAACGCCAATGTTGGCGCGGTGATGGAGTTCTGTGGATCTATTCTTGGGGCGCTCTTTATCGTCTTCATCGCGGTGACTTGGGTGCCACAAAACTGGCAGTTCTTGCTGAGTACCAGTGGCGCAACTTATGTCGCCGCGATTGGTTTGGGCGTGATCGGGATCACCTTGGGCTACTTCTTCGCAAAGTCCCTACGTTTACATCCCCGCAACGCGCGGACCGTGGCTTTGGAGACAGGTATTCAGAACGGGCCGCTTGCGATTGCGATTGTTGTATTTACCTTCCCTCCGGATCAGCAACAGGCTGTCATGGCCGTTCCAGCGCTTTACTCGCTTTTTATCGTCATCACGTCTACGATTGTGACGCTGTTCTTCCGCCGGGCAAATACGGCTGCCGAACAGAAAATGCCGGATAGTCTGCTGTAAGTATTGTTTGCCCAAGCGGCGCCGTGTGGCTTGGCATTACGCACAATTTGTCTCGAGGGATTAAGTGGCGGACCGAGGAGGATTCGAACCCCCGACCCCTTGATTCGTAGTCAAGTACTCTATCCAGCTGAGCTATCGGTCCGCAGGCTTTCGCATCTAAGTCAGCGGTCTGAGGGATGCAAGAGCTAGTTCAAAGCTGCCGATAGCAATTCTTGCGTGTAGCCATGCTGCGGCGTGTCAAAGACCTGTGCCGCGGTACCCGTCTCCACCACATTGCCTTGCTTCATGACGATCATCTTATGGCTCATGGCGCGGACAACGCGAAGGTCGTGGCTGATGAAGATATAGGCCAGCCCATATTTCTTTTGCAGATCGCGCAAGAGATCGACGATTTGGACCTGCACGGTCATATCTAGGGCCGAGGTCGGCTCATCCAGAACCACCAATTTTGGGCGCAAGATCATCGCACGCGCAATCGCGATGCGTTGGCGCTGACCGCCTGAGAATTCATGCGGATAGCGATGCTTCATCCCGGGGTCGAGGCCCACCTCGTGCAGGATTGTATCCACAAGCTCTGCCCGGTTTTGGCCCGGTTCCAGTCCATGTATGTCCAAGCCTTCGGTGATAATCTGTTCGACCGAGAGGCGCGGGGAGAGCGACCCGTAAGGGTCTTGGAACACGATCTGCATATCGGCGCGGTAGGGTCGCAGCGCCTTGTTTGTCAGACCTTGGATGTTGCGCCCTTCGAAATGGATATCCCCGTTGGAGGAAATGAGGCGCATAACGGCCAATGCAAGCGTCGTTTTCCCCGATCCGCTTTCGCCAACGATGCCAAGTGTCTCGCCGCGCGAAAGGGTGAAAGACGCCTCTTCGACGGCGCGGATATGGCCGACGGTTTTGCGCATGATGCCGCGTTTGATTGGGAACAGCACCTGAAGTTTTGGCACCTCGACCAAAAGCTCGGCATCTTCTGGTGGGGCGTCGGCGTATCCGCTCGGCTCTGCCCCTAAGAGTTTTTGGGTATAGGGGTGTTTGGGCGCATCAAAGAGCGCTTTGGTCCCCCCTTGTTCGACGATTTCGCCATGTTGCATTACGCAGACTCGATCCGCGATGGAGCGGACCACGCCCAGGTCATGGGTGATGAAGAGCATCGCAAGCCCTTCGGACTTTTGCAGGTCAGCCAGCAATTCAAGGATTTGCTTTTCGATGGTCACATCTAGCGCGGTTGTGGGTTCGTCAGCGATCAACACATCGGGCTTGTTCGCAAGCGCCATGGCGATCATCACGCGCTGGCGCTGCCCGCCAGAGAGTTGGTGAGGGAAATCCTTCAGCCGGGTTTCGGGGTCGCGGATGCCGACCTTGTTCAACAGCTCTAGGATGCGTGGGCGGGCCGCCTCGCCGCTGATCCCTTGGTGGAGGCGCAAGCTCTCGCTGATCTGACGCTCAATCGTGTGAAGCGGGTTGAGCGAGGTCATCGGCTCTTGGAAGATAAAGCTGATATCATTGCCGCGCACTTTTCGCAGCGTGGGCTCTGATGCGCCACGCAGCTCTTCGCCGCGATAGGTGATCGACCCGGTGACGTCGGCAGATGCGGGCAGAAGCGACACGGTCGAGAGGGCCGTCACGGACTTGCCGGACCCGGACTCGCCCACGATGGCCAGTGTTTCACCGGGATGGAGGTCGAAGCTCACGGCCTTCACCGCGTCGACATCGCCGAAACGTACCGAGACGTCTTTGAGGGAGAGGACAGGCGCGCTCATTTGAAGGTCTTTCGTGGGTCATAGGCGTCGCGCACGCCCTCGAAGATAAAGACCAACAGCGAGAGCATGATGGTGATGGTGAAGAACGCGGCAAAGCCCAAATGGGGCGCTTGAAGGTTGTTTTTCGCCTGAAGAGCCAGCTCGCCCAAAGAGGGGAAAGTGATCGGCAGACCGAAGCCGAGGAAGTCGAGCGTGGTTAATGTGCCGACAGCGCCAGTGATGGAAAATGGAAGGAAGGTCAGGGTGCCGACCATCGCGTTGGGGAGCATATGGCGGAACATGATGGTCCAATTGCCGACACCCAAGGCGCGCGCCGCGCGGACATATTCAAGGTTTCGGGCGCGCAAGAATTCTGCGCGCACGACGGCCGCGGCCCCCATCCATCCCAATATGGCGACGATAAAGGCCAAAAGCCAAAAATTCATGGTCAGGATAGCCGATACGATGATCAGCGTATAAAGCAGCGGCATTGAGGACCAAATCTCCTCAATCCTCTGGAACAATAGGTCAACCCAGCCGCCGTAAAAGCCCATCGCTCCGCCAGCGAGGACGCCGATGGTTGTGGCAACGACGACCGTGACCAGCGCGAAAAGAACTGAGATGCGGAAGCCATAGATAATGCGCGCCATGACCGAGCGGGTTTGGTCGTCGGTGCCGAGCCAATGGTTGGCGTCTGGTGCGCTGGGTGCCGTTGCCACGTTATAGTTGATCGTATCGAACGAATAGGGGATGGGCGGCCAAACCATCCACCCGGTGGTCACTTCGATGCCGCCGACCGATCCGCTTTGCGCTGCGTCTTTCGCGCCCTCGGGGTCATCAATGCAGGGGTCCAACAGGCCTCCTGTCACGATCAGGCATTGAACCTCTGGCGAGGTATATTCAGCCTCTGTTTCAAACTCTCCACCGAAATCCACTTCGCTGTAGAAGGTGGTGATCGGCATGCGGAACTCGCCATTGAATGAGATCAACAGGGGTTTGTCATTGGCCACAAGCTCGGCAAACAGGCTGATCCCAAAGAGGACCGAGAATATCCAAAGCGACCAGCAGGCGCGCTTGTTCGCTTTGAAATTCGCCCAGCGGCGTTTGGCGATGGGTGTACGGGCAAACATCATGTCTGGCGGCTATCAAAATCGATGCGCGGGTCGATCAGCACATAGGCGAGGTCTGACAAAAGCTTCACCACAAGGCCGATGAGCGCGAAAATGTAAAGCTGTGCGAAGAGCACGGGGTAGTCCCGGTTGAGCGCGGCCTCAAATCCCAAAAGGCCAAGCCCATCAAGCGAGAAGACGATTTCGATAATCAGCGAGCCATTGAAGAAGATGCCCACGACCAAAGCCGGAAAGCCAGAGACGATGAGCAGCATCGCATTGCGGAAGACGTGGCCATAAAGGATGCTGCGTTCGGTCAAACCCTTGGAGCGCGCCGTCATCACATATTGCTGAGAGATCTGATCAAGGAAGCTGTTCTTCGTCAGCAGGGTCAGGCCCGCGAAGGCCGCGACCGTGCTGGCCAGAATGGGCAGGGCCGCGTGCCAGAAATAATCGACAATTTTCCCCCAGGCCGAAAGCTCGTCCCAGTTGTTCGAGGCCAGACCCCTGAGTGGAAAAATCTGTAAATAGGACCCACCGGCGAAGAGCACCAGCAACAGGACGGCCAGCAAAAAGCCCGGGATCGCATAGGCCGCGATGATCACGCCAGAGGTCCAGACGTCGAAGCTGGTGCCATCGCGCACGGCCTTGCGAATGCCAAGCGGGATAGAGACAAGGTAAGCGATCAGTGTGGACCAAAGCCCCAGCGTGATCGAGACAGGCATCTTTTCAAGGATCAGGTCGATCACCGTGATCGAGCGGAAATAACTCTCACCGAAATTGAACGTCACATAGTTCCACATCATGTCGAGAAAGCGTTCCAGCGGCGGTTTATCAAAGCCAAATTGGCGTTCCAGGTCTTCGATGACTTCGGGGGGTAGGCCGCGCGCGCCCTTGTAGCGGTCGTCGCCCCCGCTGCCCACTTCGCCTTGCGATCCGCCTGTGACGCGGTCGGTGGCGTTTCCACCTTCGTCCAGTTGGGCGATGATCTGTTCGATCGGCCCGCCGGGGACAAATTGGATCAGCGCAAAGTTCAGCACCATGATGCCCACAAGCGTGGGCACGATCAGAAACAGTCGTCGCAGTATATAGGCGCCCATGAGGTTAGAGCGCGCCTTCCGCTGTTAGCCGATCAAGTTTCTCTTGGTCGATCCACCAGGTGCCGATAACGCCACGCGAATAAAGCGGCTTGGTCTCGGGACGACCAAAGATGTCCCAATATGCGATATTGTGGCTCGCCTTGAACCAGTTCGGGATCCAAATGTGTTTTGCCCGCAAAACCCGGTCCAACGCGCGAACGGCGGTTTCCATACTCTCCCGCGTTTCAGCATTGGCGATTTTCTTGATCAGTTCATCGACCACAGGATCGCTGACGCCAGAGAAATTTGACGTACCCGGCGTCTCTGCCCCCTCAGATCCAAAGGTTGCAAGCAGCTCTTCCCCTGGTGAAAGGCTCATAACCAGACGACCGGGGATCATGTCATAATCGAAATCCTCTTGCCGCTGTTGGTATTGTGCGGGGTCAATCAGCGTAAGTTTTGCATCAATGCCTGCGCGCTTCATATTGGCAATCATTGGGTTGATGATCCGCTCAAAGGTTTTCTGATCTTCCAAAACCTCGACGGTGAGCGTCTCTCCTTCGGCATTTTTGCGCACGCCATCTTGGATCGTCCAGCCGGCTTCATCCAAAAGCTGGCCAGCCCGACGCAGGGCTCGGCGGTCAAATTGATCGGGCCGCATCAAAGGCGGGGTGACGGCGGGTTCGGTGAAAACAGTTTCGGGCAGTTGATCGCGGAAGGGTTCCAGAAGTGCTAATTCGTCACCTTCTGGCAGGCCTTCGGCTTGCATAGGCGAGTTTTCCCAAAAGCTGTCGGTGCGGGTATAAAGACCATAGAAGAGTGTGTCATTGGACCATTCAAAGTTGAACAATAGGCCAAGCGCCTCGCGCACGCGGGGGTCTTGGAATTTCTCCTGCCGCATGTTTATCCAGAAGCCTTGGGTGCCAGAGGGGCGGTTGTCCTCGATGCTCTCGCGGATCACATAGCCATCATTGAGCGCAGGGAAATCATACCCCGTGGCCCATTGCTTGGAGAAAAACTCTTCGTGGAACAGGTATTCGCCCGCTTTGAAAGCCTCAAAGGCGGCTGTGGCATCTGCGAAATACTCGTAGCGGTAGCAATCAAAATTGCTTGAGCCCACATTGAACGGAAGGTCCGCTGCCCAGTAATCCTCGATCTTGCAATATTCGATGTAGCGACCCGGTTCGAATTCGCTGATTGTCAGCCCGCCAGAGCCCATCGGAATATCGAGGGAGCTTTCGCCGAACTCTCGGCCCTCCCAGTAATGCGCTGGCATAATTGGCACGCCTCCTGCCGTAGCAGGCAGGTCACGCGTATTGGCCCCTTCGACAAAGGTGAATTTCACTTTGCGCTCTTCCAGCGCTTCGGCGCTTTCAATGTCTTTATATCCGATCGCCGCATACCAAGGGTGTCCGTCGGACTTGAGAATGTTGAAACTGAAAACGACGTCTTCGGCTGTGATCGGTTCACCGTCCTGAAAACGGGCTTCGGGCCGAATGTTGAAGATCACCCATGATCGGTCTTCGGGATACTCGATTGATTCAGCCACATAAGCGTATGCCGCATCAGGTTCATCGCCGGACCCTGTCAAAAGCGCATCATACATAAATCCCAGGCCTTGCGCCGGGTTGCCCTTTAGAATGAAGGGGTTGAGGCTGTCGAAGGTAATGGATGCCCCAGTGCCGCGAAAGGAAATCGTACCCCCTTGTGGGGCGTCTGGATTTACGTAATCGAAATGTTCGAAATCGGGCCCGTACTTCAGTTCGCCGAACGGTGAAATACCATGGGAGACTGTTATATGATTGTCCGCATATGCTGCACCGGTGAGCGCGCAAGCGAGCGCTGCTGCAGGAAACCATTTCATTCGAACACCTCCGTTTGTATTCACCATATTTAGGTAAAGGACACTGTCCGTAAACTGCAAAACGCGTTTCCGTGAAAGGGCGTCACAACGCAAAAAGCCGCGACTTGCGACGCGGCTTTGTTTTATTTTTACGCAAATGGCGTTTTAGCCGCCAAAAGTTTCAATGTAAGCGATTAGGTTCGCGCGATCTTCGATGTCGTCCAAACCGTTGAAGTTCATGCGTGTTCCGGGTGCCCAACCTTTGGGGTTCTCGATAAAC
The DNA here is from genome assembly GCA_039821195.1 of Pseudomonadota bacterium. Taxonomy (GTDB): domain Bacteria; phylum Pseudomonadota; class Alphaproteobacteria; order Rhodobacterales; family Rhodobacteraceae; genus Amylibacter. The sequence continues at coordinate 150,862 of JBCBON010000001.1, read as the reverse complement.
GCATTGAGGTTTTCGAGCGTCCAAGCCTCGCCTTTGGTTTCCAGAACTTCGGAATAGTTGAAGCCGTCGACCACACCAATTTCGCGACCAACCACGGCATAAAGATGGGGCCCTGTGCCATTCACGCCATCTTCGAGTTTGTGGCAGGATCTGCATCGGGACCATAGCCGCTCGCCTGCGGAGGCATCGGCGGTCGTGTAAACGTCAGCGAAAGCGACTTCGACGACCTCTTCTTCGACGATGGCAACTTCGGTGTCTTCTTCGATGACGATCCAAGCCAAGGCAGATGCCACCTTTTCGTGGTCGTCGTCGTGATCATCGCCATATTCGCCGCCATGATCTCCGTAGCCGCCAACATGGTACATTTCTTCGGCGCCCCAATGCACCAACAAAAAAATCAGAAGTGACCCGCAAAGTGCGCCAGTCATCTTTGTCCAGAACATCGTGTCCATGGGATAAATCCTCGTCTCTCTCCGAGTATGCGCATAGCGTCTTTCCCATCTGATCCGCAAGGTGTAGTACGCGCGACCAATCGACCGGAGAAGACTATGTCGGCAGCCAATCCATCCCGCGTTTCCTTTCAGGGTGTGCCGGGGGCCTATTCCCACCAAGCCTGCCACGAGGTTTATCCAGAGGCAGAAGCTTTGGCCTGTCCAACCTTTGAGGCGACGATTGCGGCGGTGCGGTCGGGGGATGCGGATTTGGCGATGTTGCCAGTCGAAAATTCCACCTATGGGCGCGTGGCTGATATTCACCGGCTCCTGCCAGAATCTGGTTTGCACATTTGTGGCGAGCATTTTCTGAGGGTTAAGATTGCGCTGCTGGGCGTGCCCGGTGCGACGATCAACTCGGTGACACACGCGCGCAGTCATACCGTTCTTTTGGGACAGTGCAGTCGATTTCTGGGTGAAAACAATATCCTGCCCGTTGTTGGCGCAGATACGGCGGGATCAGCAAAGCAGGTGTCTGAACAAGCAAACCCGGGCGAGGCGGCTCTCGCATCTGAATTGGCTGCAGACATTTACGGGTTAACGGTTCTGGCACGCGGGATTGAGGATCGCGACGATAATACAACGCGGTTCTTAATTATGTCAGCCGAGCCGGACCACGCGCCGGTGGATGCCAACAAGGTCATCACGACCTTTGTTTTTCGCGTCCGAAACCTGCCTGCGGCGCTTTACAAGGCGATGGGCGGATTTGCGACCAATGGTGTCAACATGGTCAAACTGGAGAGTTATATGGTCGATGGCTCTTTCACTGCGACACAGTTTTATGCTGATGTCATCGGCCATCCAGATGAAGCGCCGGTCGCTCGCGCGTTGGAGGAGCTTGCCTATTTCACCGAGTATTTGGAAATTCTCGGCGTTTATCCGGCTGCTGACTTTCGCGTGGCTTCAGCCCAGTTGTGAGTAGTCGAATTCCAACTCGGCCGCCAATCCGCCTAACCTGTTCTGGAGCCTTTTTTCGATACTCTTTTTTGCGATCCTCGCAGATTGGATCATCAAACGAGCCTTTAGTGTTTTGCCCTTCAAGGTGGACTTTAACCGTATCCGGGTGAGCAGCGGCGACAGGGACAGGAATTTCAAGTCAGCTACTGCGAACAGGTTGGGGCTGGCCGCAACTACGCGCATATGCTCGTTTTTGATGATTTCGCTAACCTCAATTTCGGCGTTCCGTTCCTTGCCGCGCCACTCAAAGGTGACATTCCAGGTGCTGGCGTCTGGGGTGGCCGTTTTGGAATTGATCACCACACCTGCGAGCAGCGCGCGCTTTTCATGTGCTTCAAAATCGGTCATCCGTTCGAAGATGTACTCGATCGGGGCGTCAAAATCCTGCTTGATGTTCAGTTCCATGGTAGGGTTCCATCATAGTATCCGGCGACCCAGTCGCGAATAAGGTGTTGTGCAATCGCGCCCTTTCGCGCCGCTTTGAGAGAGCTATCGCCATCTGCCAAATCGGCCAGCAACTCATCCTTCGCGACCCATTTTGCATCTTCCAGTTCATTCGGGTCGAGCGTGATCTCAGTCGTCAGCGCCTTTGCCTGACAGCCGAACATAAGGGATGCCGGAAAGGGCCAGGGCTGCGACCCGATATAGCGGACGGGACCGATTTCAATGCCAGCTTCCTCCATCACTTCGCGGCGCACAGCGTTTTCCACCGTTTCTCCGGGTTCGACAAAACCGGCGAGCAGAGAGAACATACCCTCGGGCCATCCCGGAGAGCGCCCCAACAAAAGGCGGTTCCCATCGGTTACCAGCATGATGACCACTGGGTCCGTGCGGGGGTGATGCGGGCGCTCACACTCCAGACATACGCGCTGCCATCCCCCTTTAGACATGCGCGTGGCACCGCCGCAGCGGGCACAGAACATATGCGTGCGATGATATTCGAAGAGGGACCGGGCCGATGCGGCCAATTCGGCGTCACGGCGGGATAGCAGGATCATGACTTTGCGCAGCTCGACAAAGCCACCATCGTCAATATCGGGATGAGCCATGGTGCTGGGGTCAAAAAACGCCTTGGAAAGCGTTGTTTTGTCAAAGCCGGGCCAATCGCGGATGGAAATTGCCCAAACCGGCGACCCGTTATCCTGACCGAGATAAATGGCATTCTCGCGGTCGTCGGGGACCAGGGCATGACCTGGTTTGGTCCGCTGCAAATCGGTTTCGGCGCTATTCACCAGCACCTTTCCGCGCCAAAAAAAAAGAACTTCGCGGTTTGGATCGCTCCATAACCGATCAAGATCCTCTGCGTTCTCTCTGACAAGGCCATTGCGATCCAGATCGGATGATCCAAACGTCACCAGTTTATCGAAGTCTTTTTGCACGCGCGTGTATCCCATACCGAACCCATGCCCTCTAACCCTTACCAAAAGGTGAGGAAAGGGGCGGGGTTGAACACAACTCCGACTCCTTCCATATTGTACGGTGAGAGGTTGGCGCGGGTAAGCGCCTCGCCAACCCGGTCAGGACCGAAAGGTAGCAGCCGTAACGAGCCCCGCTTGGGTCGTTGTCCAGCCTCTCACCTTCTCCTGACGCTAGGTTAACCTTGTTCGCGCATCGGTGCTGTGGTGGCTTGCCGCTATGGGAGAGAGTTTTGATTACATTGTTGTCGGCGGTGGATCAGCGGGTGCGGTCCTGGCCAGTCGTTTGAGCGAAAATCCTGATGTTTCGGTTTGCCTGTTGGAGGCCGGCGGAAAAGGCGACAGTTTCGTGACCCGCATTCCGGTGGGCGCAATTTTGCAATTGCCTTACACGCTGAACAACTGGTCTTTCAGCTCGGTTCCGCAAAAGTACTTGAATGGGCGGCGCACCTATCAACCCCGTGGCCGCGTCCTTGGCGGGTCCAGCCAGTTGAATGCGATGCTTTATATTCGCGGCACGGCGGCGGATTATGATGGCTGGCGCGATGGCGGTTGCGAGGGCTGGGGCTGGGATGATGTGCTGCCCTATTTCAAAAAGTCCGAGACAAACCAGAATGGCGCCGACGATTTTCATGGCGAAGACGGGCTTTTGCATGTCTCTAATCAGGCAGAGCTGCGCCCCGTCTCTGAAGCGTTCCTAGCCGCGGCAGAGGCCAATCAGATCCCGTTTTCTGAGGATTTCAATGACGGCACGAATGACGGCGTTGCGCCATATCAGGTGACGCAATTCCATGATCCCAAACGCAAAGGACAGCGATCCTCCACCAAGGCGGCCTTTCTGGAGCCTTTTTATGATCGACCGAATTTAACGATCCTCACCAAGGCGCGGGTTCATAAGGTGAATTTTGAGGGCAAGCGCGCGGTTTCTGTGACGGTTCGGCATGGTGGCGCTGTCAGAGAGCTGCGCGCTAATAAGGAAATTGCGCTCTGTGCCGGGGCCTTCCAGTCGCCACATCTGTTGATGTTGTCAGGTGTCGGACCCGCGGCGCATCTGGCCGAGCATGGGATCGATCTTGTGGCGGACCTGCCAGGGGTGGGCGAGAACCTTCAGGATCATCTGGATATCACCTTGGGCTATAAATCCCAGGACCATCGGATGCTGGGCCTGTCCTTTGGGAATATGAAATATCTGATCCAGCAGATTTTTCATTATCGCAAGCATCGCCAAGGGTTGTTGGCCTCTCCCTTTGCCGAGATGGGCGCGTTTTACAAGTCCGCCCCACATATCGAGCATGCCGATATTCAGTTGAATTTTGTGGTCGGAGTTGTCGACAATCACGCGCGGAAAATCCATGCGGGGTCTGGCTATTCCTGTCACGCGTGCCTCTTGCGGCCGCGCTCCCGGGGGAAGGTCTATCTGGCGTCGAAAGACCCGCAAGCCTATCCGCTGATTGATCCGATGTATCTGTCCGACCCCGAAGATCTGGAGGATATGGTGCGTGGGGCCAAGCGTATGCGCCAAATCCTGAAATCGAAACCGTTGAGCGATTTCATCAAGAAAGAATTGTGGATTTCGGAAAACCCAAGCGATGACGAATGGCGCGAGCTGATCCGCGCGCGGGCTGAGACGATTTATCACCCTGTGGGCACCTGCAAGATGGGTGTGGATGATTTGGCAGTGGTCGACCCGCAATTACGGGTTCACGGGCTGGAAGGATTGCGCGTTGTCGATGCGTCCGTCATGCCAAATCTGATCAGCGGAAACACCAATGCGCCCACGATTATGATTGCCGAGCGCGCGGCGGAATTTATGGCGGCGGATTAATCACCGCTGGAAATCTGCGGCCCCCGCGCGTAGTCTCGCGCGATAAAAGGGCGGGTTCATGAGCACGGATCAAACAGGCTATCAGGTTCTGGCGCGAAAATATCGCCCGAGTTCTTTTGCTGATTTGATCGGTCAGGATGCGATGGTGCGCACATTGCGCAACGCGTTTGAAGCCGACCGTATTGCCCATGCGTTTGTAATGACGGGCGTGCGGGGTGTGGGCAAGACGACCACCGCGCGGATCATCGCAAAAGGTCTGAATTGCATCGGTCCCGATGGCAAAGGTGGACCAACGATTGACCCTTGCGACCAATGTGAACCTTGCAAGTCGATCGCCGAAGGGCGGCATGTTGATGTTCTTGAAATGGACGCTGCCTCGCGCACAGGTGTTGGCGATATCCGAGAGATTATTGACAGTGTGCATTATCGTGCGGCGTCGGCGCGATATAAAATCTACATCATCGACGAGGTGCATATGCTCTCGACCAGCGCGTTCAATGCGCTGCTTAAGACGCTTGAAGAGCCACCAGAGCATGTGAAATTCATCTTTGCGACCACGGAAATTCGAAAGATTCCGGTGACGGTTCTGTCACGCTGTCAGCGCTTTGACTTGCGCCGGATTGAGCCCGAAACGATGCAAGGGTTTTTGGCCGGTGTTGCGGAAAAGGAAAATGCGTCTGTGTCAGAGGAGGCGCTGGGCCTGATTACGCGGGCCTCTGAAGGGTCCGTTCGAGATGCCTTGTCGTTGCTGGATCAGGCGATTGCCCATGGCGCAGGGGAAACCAGTGCGGATCAAGTGCGCGCGATGTTGGGGCTTGCGGATCGTGGCCGGGTCATGGACCTTTTCGATCACATCATGCGGGGTGATGCGGCGAACGCCTTGGGTGAATTGTCGGCCCAGTATTCGGATGGCGCGGAACCCTTGGCCATTTTGCGCGATCTGGCAGAGATCACGCATTGGATTTCTGTTGTGAAAATCAGTGCCGAAGCCGCCGAGGACCCTACGATTTCCCCTGATGAGCGGGACCGAGGCAAAACCGCAGCTGACGCTTTGCCGATGCGTGCGCTGACACGGATGTGGCAAATGCTGCTCAAAGCGCTGGATGAAGTCGCTTTGGCGCCAAATGCCATGATGGCAGCTGAGATGGCGGTGATACGCCTGACCCATGTTGCAGAGCTGCCAAGCCCGGATGATCTGGTGCGGAAATTGATGCAGCCAGGCGCTGCGGCCCCAAACGGGTCTGGTGGCACGGCTTTGCCCGGTGGCACGACCCCGTCGTCACCCTCTTCAACAGCGCTGTCGACACCGGTTTCATTGGGGTCTTCTGGTGGCCCAAGCGCGGCCCTTGCGCAATCGCCTGAGGCTTTGGTTCGCTACGATACGTTTGAATCTGTGTTGCGTTTGATCCGGTCCAACCGGGATCAGAAACTTCTCTTCGAGGTCGAGCGCTACGTCAAAATGGCGCGTTACAAGCCCGGAGTGATCGAGTTTGAACCCACACATGATGCCCCCCGCGATCTTGCGCAACGCCTGTCCGCACGTCTTTCGGGATGGACCGGTGCGCGATGGGGAGTGTCCGTGGTGTCAGAGGGCGGCGCCGAGACCATCGCGGAAACCCAACAGGCACAGCGCAAAGCCGAAGAAGTCGAAGTATTGGCGCATCCGTTGGTGAAGTCCGCATTGGCGTTGTTTCCGGGCGCGGAAATCACAAAAGTAGAGAAACCAGATGAGTTGGAGCCAGAAGTCGAGTTCCTTGCGCCTGTTGAAGACGAAGAAGACTGGGACCCATTTGAAGACGATTAAATCGAGGAGAGAGCATGTTTAAGGGCATGGGTGGTTTGGGCGATATGGCCGGGATGATGGCCAAAGCCGGTGAGATGAAAAAGAAAATGGAGGAGGCCCAAGAGATGTTTGAGGTCAACTTTGTAGAGGGCGAAGATGCCGCTGGGCATGTGAAGGCCACAGTGAATGCCAAAGGGGTGATCAACAACATCCAAATCGGAGAGAGTGCGTCGGCCTTGGAAGGATCACAGCTGGAAGGGGCGATTGTTGAAGCGGTGAGAGAGGCGCAGGATAAGGGCAAGGCCATGATGGCGGCCGAGCTTGCCAAAATCTCCGAAGAGTTGGGATTGCCAGCTGGACTGGGATTGCCCGGTACGTGAGCCAAAAACTTACTGAAATAGAAGCGCTGATTGCCTTGATGGCAAAGCTGCCGGGCCTTGGGCCTCGGTCGGCGCGGCGTGCCGTTTTACAACTGATCAAAAAACGCAATCAGGTTTTGATGCCACTTGCAGACGCCTTGTTTCGGGTGGCGCAATCGGCGCGGGAATGTATGGTTTGTGGGAATATCGAAACCTCCGATATCTGCAGCATTTGTGCCTCTGACAAGCGCGCAATCGGAGAGATTTGCGTCGTCGAAGATGTCTCGGATCTTTGGGCGATTGAGCGAGCGGGCGTGTTTAAAGGCCGCTACCATGTCCTTGGAGGCACGCTGTCTGCCTTGGATGGGATCGGACCCGAGGATTTGCGTCTGCCGCAGTTGTTGGAACGGCTGGGCCGCGAGAGCATCAGCGAAGTTATTTTGGCGCTAAATGCCACCGTCGATGGCCAAACGACAGCGCATTACATCGCGGATCAGGTTGAGCGCCAGGGTGTCAAGGTGACCTCACTGGCCCAAGGTGTGCCCATTGGTGGCGAGCTGGATTATCTGGATGACGGGACAATCTCGGCGGCGCTTAGGGCACGGAAGGCCGTGTAGATTTTTTCAAACGCCGTTCGCGGATGGCGATATAAAGCGTTGATGCGATGATGATTGCACCGCCTGCCAGCGTGGCCACGCTCGGCAATTCGTTGAAGTAAAGATACGCCCCTGTTGCCACGACAATCAGTCGAAGATAGGAAAACGGGCCGACGATTGCGGCCTCTCCATAATGATATTGTTCCACATCGGCGACATTTCGGATCAATCCCGCGATAGACAAGAACAAAACAATGATCGCGGTGGTGATCCAGTTGGCGGGTACGACCAATCCATCGAACGCAAACGGCAGGCTGAGCACAGTCGAGATGACGCCTGCGGAGACGACCGTGGCAAAAACGCCATCGGCCTCGGCCAGACCGCGCGACATGGTCAACGCCAGCGCGAAGCACAACGAGGCCGTGAAGGCAGCCGCATATCCAGTGATGGCTCCGGGTTGGGCGGCGGTCCACGGTTCGCAGACAATTAACGCGCCCAGAAACCCAAATCCGATGGCGGCCATGCGGCGTGGTCCAATCGTCTCGCCGTGGAAGATGACGCCGAGCACAGAAGCAAAGATGGGTGCGGTAAAGAAGAGCACCGCCGCCGTGTTCACCGGGATGACCGTAATGGCGTAAAATCCGGTATGCGTCGCAACCGCGATCAGGACACCGCGAACAATGTGCTGCCCGATTTGCGTGAACCGCAGGCGACTGCGAAAATAAGGGATCGTGACGCCCAGAAACAGCAGAACGATCGTCACAAAGGTGAACCGGTAAAGTACGATTTCCGTCGAGGGCAGATGGTCGCCCGCCGCGCGCACGGCCACCGTCATGGAGCCTGCAAAAAACATCGAGACCAAGGCCCAAAGGATGCCCTTTGAATTGTTGATCACGGTCACTGACATGGGAATGAAACTCCTGAAACCGCAGTTAGCGATGTTCAGAGGCGGTTTACAAGGCCGGAATTTTCGCCCAAGTCACGCGCTATCGCGGGCGTGATGGAATGGTAGACATACCGGACTTAAAATCCGGAGGCCTTAGCGCCGTGCGGGTTCAAGTCCCGCCGCCCGCACCAGCAAATTCAACAGTGTGAGGATTTTGGAGCGGGCGATGAGATTCGAACTCACGACATTCACCTTGGCAAGGTGACGCTCTACCCCTGAGCTACGCCCGCATCCGAGACGCCCTAATGACCTAATGACGCGCGCTCTGCAAGTGTAAAATACCTATCCAGCATGCCAATCTTGTGGTGCAAAGGGTTAGGCAAAAGAACCTGAAAGGCGCGGCTATGGATTTCCACCTTTTTTCAAACGGCCCACGCCCTGTGGCCCCTTTTTCGCACGCGGTCGAAGTGGATGGTTGGGTCTTTCTGACCGGGCAAATGCCCACTGACCCAGATGCTCCCGATGCGCCGTTGCCTGATGGGATCGAGGCCCAGACGCGGCGTGTGATGGATAACCTTGCGCTGATCTTGAAAGAGCTTGGATTGGATTTTACCCACGTGGTCCAATGCCGGTGTTACCTGACGGAGTTTGACCGCGACTATGCGGTGTTTAACGAGACATATCAGAGCTATTTTGCCCCGGATCGGCGACCTGCAAGGACCACGATTGGGGTGACTGCGCTAGCGGTTGGGGCTTTGGTTGAAGTGGATTGCGTGGCAAGGCGGCCCTCACCTTAATCGAAGGCTTCCAACAAGAATTTCACCAATTGTCCGGAAGGGCTTCTGTTCCGATTGCTTTCAAGATATTTCGAGCCTCGGATCTCGGCAGATCAACTATAATCAACCGCGTTGTAAAATGGCCATAGATCGTGCCCTCTTCCACAAAGAGAGCCCAATCCATGATTTGGTCGTGTTCGAATGGCAGTTTGTCTCCGTATGCGAGATCGCCCAAGTCAACGGGATCATTGTTTAAATGCGCGGTGAACCTATTGTCGGAAAGACGAACCACTTTGTTCATCCAAATCACTTCGCTTTTCAGCTCTGAGCCTTGGGTCGGAAATGAAACTTTAAGACCAAGCGCAGGATGTCCATTGCCGTCTTCGTCAATCGCAATTTCTAGCACCCGATCCAAATGTTGTCTCGCTTCTGCAATTGCGGCTGACATTTTCGGATCATCTGCGTCAAAAAGACTTAATTCGTCAGCGTACGCAGCTCCAAATGAAAAACAAAAAGCAAGAATTAGAGTTCTTATCATGCTTCAAACTCGACCAGCAAATCCTTCGCATCCACCTGACTGCCAGCAGGGGCATGGATGGCTTTGATCGTGCCGTCTTGCTCGGCGTGGATGCCGGTTTCCATTTTCATTGCTTCTATGGTCACCAAGAGATCGCCTTCTTTCACCGCTTGACCGCCGCCCACCGCGACCGAGGAAATCACACCTGGCATCGGCGCCCCGACATGGTTTGGATTGCCCGTTTCGGCTTGAGGGCGCTTCGCCGTTGTCGCCGCCGCCTTGCGGTTTTGAACACGAATGGTGCGGGGTTGTCCGTTGAGCTCAAAGAAGACCCGCGCCTCGCCTTCGTCGTCGGTTTCGCCAACCGCGATCAGGCGAATTTCAAGGATTTTGCCCGGGTCAATTTCGGCGCTGATCTCTTCGCCCGCTTCCATACCATAGAAAAACGTCTTGGTTGGAAGGGTTCGTACGGGGCCATAAATCCGGTGGCGTCCCATGTAATCCAAGAAGACTTTGGGATACATAAGATATCCGTTGAGGTCTTCGTCATCGACGTCAAACCCATCCAACTCGTCTGATATTGTTTGACGCACGTTCTCCAAATTCAGCGGGTCCATATGCGCGCCCGGCCGATCCGTGGACGGGCTCTCCCCTTTGAGTACTTTTGAAACGATCACCTTAGGGAAGCCGCCGGGCGGTTGGCCCAAATTCCCTTTCATCATGTCGATCACGCTGTCGGGAAAGGCGACGTCGATGTCGGGGTCTTCGACCTCGTCCCGCGATAGGTTTTGGCTGACCATCATCAACGCCATATCGCCGACCACCTTGGAAGATGGCGTGACCTTCACGATGTCGCCAAACATCTGGTTGACGTCTGCATACGTTCGAGCGACCTCTGGCCAGCGATCTTCCAGCCCCAAAGAGCGCGCTTGTGCCTTTAGGTTCGTGAACTGCCCGCCAGGCATTTCGTGGAGGTACACTTCGGATGCGGGCGAGGCGAGGCCGCTTTCAAACGCTGCGTATTGCGTACGAACGTTTTCCCAGTAATCCGACATGGCGCGAATAGAATGGATCGAAAGACCTGTTTCGCGGTCGGTATGATGAAGGGCCTCTACAATTGACCCAAGGCATGGTTGCGAGGTGCCGCCCGAAAACGCATCCATAGCCGCATCAACCGCATCAACACCAGCGTCGGATGCAGCAAGGATTGTCGCGCCTGCGATGCCAGAGGTGTCGTGGGTGTGGAAGTGGATGGGCAGGCCGACCTCTTCTTTTAACGCTTTGATCAAAAGTGTTGCCGACGCGGGCTTCAACAGCCCCGCCATGTCCTTGAGCCCCAATACATGGGCGCCTGCATCTCGCAATGCTTTGCCCATGGCGACATAGTATTTCAGGTCATACTTTGCCCGGCTTGGATCCAGAATATCCCCGGTGTAACAAATCGTCCCTTCGCAGACTTTGTTGTTTTCAACCACCGCATCCATTGCGACGCGCATGTTCTCGACCCAGTTGAGACTGTCAAAGACGCGGAAGACATCGACGCCAGAGGTTGCGGCCTGGCGGACGAATTCTTGGACGACATTGTCGGGATAGTTTGTGTAGCCGACACCGTTGGACGCGCGCAGCAACATTTGCGTCATGATGTTTGGAACGCGGGCGCGGATGTCGCGCAGCCGCTGCCAGGGGCATTCTTGCAAAAAGCGATAGGCCACATCAAAGGTCGCGCCCCCCCAGCATTCGATCGAAAACAGCTCAGGCAAGTTATGGGCATAGGCGGGTGCGGCATTGATCATATCGATGGAGCGCATGCGCGTTGCCAGCAGCGATTGATGCCCATCGCGCATGGTCGTGTCGGTGACCAAAAGTTGTTTTTGCACGGCCATCCAGTCCGCCACCGCCTGTGGTCCTTTATCGTCCAGCAAATTGCGGGTGCCCGGCAGGGGCGCTTCGTTCACGGGCATCGGCGGGCGCGGTGCCTTTGTGCCTGCGGGCGGTTTCGGGCGCCCTTCCACATCGGGGTGCCCGTTCACAGTGATATCTGCGATATAGGTGAGGACTTTGGTCCCGCGATCTTGGCGTGCTTTGAAATCAAAAAGCTCGGTCGTGGTGTCGATAAACTTCGTGGTGTACGAGTTATCGAGGAAGGTTGGATGTTTCAGTAGGTTGATGACGAAGGCAATATTTGTGGACACGCCGCGAATTCGGAATTCCCGCAACGCGCGGTCCATCCGCTTGATGGCCATTTCGGGTGTCGGCGCTTTGGTTGTGACCTTTACCAGCAGACTGTCATAATAGCGCGTGATCACAGCCCCTGAATAGGCCGTGCCCCCATCAAGGCGCACGCCTAACCCCGTTGCTGAGCGGTAGGCGGTGATGCGACCATAATCGGGAATAAAGTTGTTTTGCGGGTCCTCGGTTGTGATCCGAGTTTGCAAGGCGTGGCCGTTCAGGCGCACATCTGCCTGGCTGGCGACACCCGTCGCTTCGGCCAAATGTTTGCCCTCCGCAATCAAAATCTGCGCGCGCACAATGTCGATGCCTGTCACCTCTTCGGTGACGGTGTGTTCGACTTGGACGCGGGGGTTTACTTCGATGAAGTAAAAGGCCCCGGAGTCCATATCCATAAGGAATTCAACGGTGCCTGCACATTCATAATTCACATGGGCACAGATTTTGCGCCCAAGCTCGCAAATTTCGGCGCGTTGTTCTTCGCTGAGATAGGGTGCAGGCGCGCGCTCCACGACCTTTTGGTTGCGGCGCTGAACCGAACAATCGCGTTCGTAAAGATGGTAAATCTCACCATGCTTGTCGCCGAGGATCTGGACCTCGACGTGGCGGGCGCGCTGAACAAGTTTTTCAAGATACCCTTCGCCATTGCCGAAGGCCGCTTCGGCCTCTCGCCGCCCTTCCAGAACTTTCTCTTCTAGTTCGTCAGGCCCCATGATCGGGCGCATGCCGCGTCCGCCGCCGCCCCAAGACGCCTTGAGCATAAAAGGGTAACCAACCTCGTCCGCCATTTTGCGAACCTCTTCCATATCGTCCGGAAGGACTTCGGTGGCTGGCACAACTGGCACGCCCGCCTCCATGGCGACGCGGCGGGCAGAGGCCTTGTCCCCCAATTCGCGCATTGTTTGGGCCTTCGGTCCGATAAAGGTAAGGCCTGCACTTGTGACGGCGTCCACAAAGTCTGGGTTCTCGGAAAGGAGGCCGTAACCGGGATGAACGGCATCGGCACCTGAGAGTTTCGCCACGCGAATGATTTCGTCGATGGATAGGTATGCTTGAACCGGCCCCATCCCCTCGCCGATGCGATACGCCTCATCTGCTTTGAAACGGTGGAGGCCCAGCTTGTCCTCTTCGGCAAAGACCGCGACGGTTTTTTTGCCCATTTCGTTTGCGGCTCGCATGATGCGGATCGCAATTTCACCACGGTTCGCGATTAGGATTTTTTGAAATGCGGACATGTGAACTCTCCCTCACGGCAATCTGTCACAACCGCCCGCCAAAAGGCAACGTGCGGATTGAGTGAAACGCGTTCGTTGACTGCGAAGGTGTTGCGGATCAAGAGAAGTATGCCTTACTGGACCCGATAAACGGTGATGAAAATTGGTCGACAAAATCATCTTACATGCAGGCAGTCCGAAAGCCGGCTCTTCTTCTATTCAGAATAGTTTCGAAGGACTGCGCAAAGATGGATTTTTTTATGCCCCGTTTGAGCACGCTCAACATTCCGTCTTTTTCGATGCTGTTTTTGGAAATCGAAGCAAGTCGAAGATTGTTCATAGGCTCCGCACGCATGCGAACATAACGGAGGATCGGCTTCGTGCTTGGGAACACCGAGTAAAGCGCCAATTCTTGCAAATGTTGAAGAACAAAACCTGCCATACACTGATCTTTAGTGGAGAAGATATTTCTGGACTTTCCGGCCGTGCAAAACGAGAGGCGCTGAACCTGTTTCGCAGTTTCGGAGCCGAGGTGCAGGTCATACTGTATTTCCGCCACCCGGAAGACTACGCCAAAAGTGCTTTTCAGCAGAACGCAAAGGATATGCCGATTGCAGAGGTTCCAGAAAAAGTCGATCAACTTATTCGTCGCCGCTTGTATGTATTTCAAGAGTTGCTTCCCCCGGACACGGTTGTTGTGCGAGCCTTTGATAAATCCAAATTGAAGAACGCGGATGTCGTTCAGGACTTGGCCGAAATCATAGGGATCGAGCCGCCTCGACAGCGCCTCAGTAATTTGTCGATGACGTTTCCTGCGCTCCAACTTGTGCATGTCCTAAACACTCACAGCAATGTTGTTGAGCACAGTCACGTAAACCGCCGCGCGAGGTATCAGTTCGTCTATTGTGTCAGCGACTACTATAGGTCGGGGGAAAAGCTGCGGACGTCATGGTTTGCGGATCTTGCCGCGTTTTCTGGGATTGATGTGCTGAGCGAGCGCTATGGCATTTCTTTTGAACGTCGCGAAAAAAACCGTGACCAAAAACCATTAGAGGCGAGGCTGTCCGATTTTACGGCGTTTGACGCCGAGCCCTTGCGGCGTGCGCTTGTCGACAGAGGCGTTGGATTTCAGTCAGATACAACGATCCCGGATCTTGTGCTCGCACTTTACCAGTCTTTTGTCGCTGAGTCTCATGCCTCGAATAGAGGGACAAGAGTGTATCAATTCTCGGCAGATCAGTTCGTTCCACTGTCCATAAAAGAGCGACTGAGCCCATGGTACGTTTTTGAACGGGTTGAATGGTATTTGCGGACACGACCGATTTGGAGTGTTCTCTGGCGTTTAAAGCACTGGCGGAAAGTGCATAAAGAACAATAGAAGAACATGGGTGACGGCAGTGCTCACTTCTGTTAAGTTTTCTTAATGAACAGTTTTTCCGAAGATGATGCATTTGCGGCGGCTGTGCCGCTCTCTCAACGTGCGATGGCAGGTTCGCCTGCGGCGCCGTATCTGGATGGGTTGAACCCAGCACAGCGCGAAGCGGTCGAGACGTTGCAAGGGCCGGTTTTGATGCTTGCAGGTGCGGGCACTGGCAAGACCAAAGCGTTGACCACCCGGATTGCCCATCTTTTGAATACGCGGACAGCGCGCCCCAATGAAATTCTTGCGGTGACCTTCACCAATAAGGCGTCTCGCGAGATGAAGAATCGCGTTGGGACTTTACTGGGTGGCGTAGTTGAAGGTGTGCCCTGGCTTGGAACCTTCCATTCTATTTGCGTGAAACTGTTGCGGCGTCATGCCGAACTTGTCGGGCTGAAGACGACATTCACAATTTTGGATACAGACGACCAAATTCGCCTGATGAAACAGCTGATCCAAGCGGCACGGATTGATGAAAAACGCTGGCCGCCGCGATTGCTGGCCTCAATCATCGATGGGTGGAAAAACCGAGCTTGGACACCGGACAAGGTGCCATCACATGAAGCGGACAAGTTCAACCATCGCGGAGTGGAGCTTTATGCCGAGTATCAGGCGCGGCTCAAGACGCTGAACGCAGTGGATTTTGGCGATCTGCTTTTGCATATGGTCACGATTTTTCAGACCCATGAAGATGTGCTCGCCCAGTATCAACGCTGGTTTCGATATATCCTGGTTGACGAGTATCAGGACACCAATGTGGCGCAGTATTTGTGGCTGCGCCTTTTGGCAGCAGAGCACAAAAACATCTGCTGTGTGGGCGATGATGATCAGTCGATCTATGGATGGCGGGGTGCTGAGGTCGGGAACATCCTGCGATTTGAGAATGATTTCCCCGGTGCCGCCGTTATTCGATTGGAACAAAACTACAGATCGACGCAGCATATTTTGGGTGCCGCGTCGGGCGTAATTGCAGGCAATCAAGATCGCCTAGGCAAGACGCTTTGGACCGACAGAAATGACGGCGAGAAAGTAAGGTTGATTGGCCATTGGGATGGTGAGGAAGAAGCACGCTGGATCGGAGAAGAGATTGAGGCGTATCAAACAGGTACGCGAGGCCTTTCACCATACGGGCTAAATTCTGCGGCTATTTTGGTTCGTGCGGCGCACCAGATGCGGGCGTTTGAAGATCGGTTTTTGACGATCGGGCTGCCTTATCGGGTGATCGGCGGGCCGCGCTTTTACGAGCGCATGGAAATACGCGATGCGATGGCCTATTTCCGCGTGGCCGTCAGCCCTGACGATGGTCTAGCCTTCGAGCGGATCGTGAACACACCAAAACGCGGCATTGGAGACAAAGCGCAGCAAACCATCCAGATGGCAGCGCGTGAGGCCGGGACCAGCCTTTTGGAAGGTGCACGGATTTGCGTGTCAGAAGCGCGTTTGGGGGGTAAGGCACTTAAAGAGCTCAAAAAACTGGTCGAAGGCTTTGATCGATGGGCAGCACTTGTGCGCAGCGACGCAAGCCATGTCGAAGTTGCCGAGCTGATCTTAGAAGAGAGCGGATACACCGATCACTGGAAGAATGACAAATCACCAGAGGCGGCAGGGCGTCTGGAAAACCTCAAGGAATTGGTCAAAGCGCTCGAAGAGTTTGAAAACCTGCAAGGGTTTTTGGAGCATGTCAGCCTGATTATGGAAAATGAGCAGGAAGATCAGATCGAAAAAGTCAGCATCATGACGCTGCATGCAGCCAAAGGTTTGGAGTTTCCCGTCGTGTTTTTGCCAGGTTGGGAAGACGGGCTTTTCCCAAGTCAGCGGTCGATGGATGAAAGCGGTGTGAAGGGGTTAGAAGAAGAGCGCCGTCTGGCGTATGTGGGCATCACGCGGGCCGAAGAAATTTGCACGATTTCGTTTGCTGCTAATCGCCGTGTGTACGGTCAGTGGCAATCCTCGATGCCATCGCGATTTGTGGACGAGCTGCCAGAAGAGAATGTCGATGTTTTAACCCCGCCGGGCCTTTATGGTGGTGGGGGCGCTCAGGGTCTGAATGGTATGTTGAATGCGGGCTCGGACCTGGAGGGGCGTGCCGCGCGCGCGGACGCCTATAATTCGCCCGGATGGCGGCGCCTTCAAGAGCGATCAGGTAATCACGGGTTGAGCCAGCCTTCTGAGGCGCGCAACATGGTCATTGATGCAACAGCGACCAGTGCGTTTGAAATCGGCAGTCGGGTCTTTCACCAAAAGTTTGGCTATGGCGAAGTCGTTGGAATTGAAGGTGATAAGCTGTCGATTGAGTTTGACAAAGCGGGCAGTAAGCATGTCGTTGCGCGTTTTGTAACAGCGGCGGACGACGTGCCGTTTTGACGGCGCGTCGTAAAATCTGATGATTACTGGCTCCAGACCAGTGTCGGCCTCTCCAGCTTAGGCTTGCCGTAAACAGTTACGAAGGCCAGATCCTTGGCATTTTTGTGGATCGGCGAGAGGTCTGCAAGTTCGTGATCTTCTAGTTGCTGCAGCTGTTTGAGTGTTTTGCGATACCGACGATAAAGTCTTACGTCATCTAGAAGGGCTGACCAAAGTGATTGGGCCGCTGTAAAAGCCGGTCTCGAAGGTATGAGGTGAGCTGTCTCCATTATTGTTCTCCTTATTTGTATATACATTATATATACTAAAAGTGAGACTATGGAACCCCATGCCTGTCAGTTTTTTCCGGCTAAAACGGCAAAAGCCGCCCATGGATTTCCATGGGCGGCTTTTGAAAACGCGTCGGTCAGAGGGTTACTTGCGCATCTCTCCATAGACAGCGTTGAACGCCAGTTGTTCGGCGGACAAGTGTCCCTCACCGAGATCAGCAATTTCGCGATTGGAAAGTGTTCTCAGTTCGGAAACCGTTCTTTGGTACTCGCGGTGCAGCTGGTAGCCGTTTTTGATGCCGGTCCAGACTTGTGCAAGTTTTTCGAAAACCTGACTTGGTGCGGAAAGGGTAAGTGTTGTCATCGATATAGTCCTTATTCTTGTTCGGATGCCTATTACTTAGGTTTTTGTGCAGCGCACTAGAACGGACGACTTTCTCTACCCGGTATTCCATTTTTGCATGCCAAGCTATGCAGTGGGTTTTCCAGAAACAAAAACGGCGGCGCCTGGGAGGAGGTGGCGCCGCCGTTAGATGTCAGCAGCTGGGAGGAGGTTGCTGCCGTATGACACCTTTCAAAATAGGGAAGACAAAGCGTGAAACTAGATACATTGGCGCAATCCAGTTATGACAATTTTGCATGACACTGGGCTGTCACTCTTGCCGGCAGCCATTTTGGCATGTTTTGGAGCACATTTTGTTTAAAAAAGAGGCGCTGCCCGAATTTCGCTCAGTTTCCGTCGGGGAAGAAGAGCTGTTCGCCGTTGACCCGATACTGCGAAATTAAGCTTTGTCCAATGGGGGAGGTCAACCACTCTGCAAAGACCCGCGCTTGATCCGTTTTAACATGGGCATGTCGCGCAGGATTCACAAGAATAACGCCGTAGGGGTTAAAAAGCGGGGGGTCTCCATCCAAAACTAGGGCCAAGTCCCGCTTGTTATTGAATGAAATCCACGTGGCCCGGTCGGATAAAATGTAACTGTTCAGGTCTGCTGCGATGTTCAGCGCCGCACCCATGCCCCGTCCGACATCAAGATACCACGGAGATTTAGGGGTAGCGCCGGACAGCGTCCAAAGCTCCAGCTCTTTTTTGTGTGTCCCGCTATCATCCCCGCGGGACACAAAACTCGCACCTGATGCGGCAATTTTTTGAAAAGCCTCGCTGACAGTCAGGTCTGGGGTGACACCTGCTGGATTGGCCTTGGGCCCGATGAGGACGTAGTCGTTATACATGACGTCCCGACGCTCAATGCCGTAGCCTGCCTCTACGAAAGCGTCCTCTGACGGGCGATGATGCACCAAAAGCAAATCCGCATCGCCGTTCTCGGCGATTTTGATGGCTTGGCCGGTGCCCACAGCAACCACGCGCACTTCTAATCCGGTATCTTCGGTGAACTTTGGCAAAAGGAAATCATAGAGACCTGAGTTTTCCGTGGATGTTGTAGAAGCCAGCGTGATGAATTCCTCTGCGCGAAGGTGCAGCGGAAAGAACAGCAGACAGCACAGAGCAAATCGAAAAACAGGTTTCATGGTCTGTCTGTGAGGCGACCCTCTTCAATGTGCAAGCGCTGGTCTGCAAGTTCTTGAATAACGTCTCTGCTGTGGGAGGTCATGAGGATAGGAGTGGTTTTTGCGGTTTTTGCAATCAGGTCGAAAATCTGGGTCGTTGCTTGGGCGTCCAACGCACTGGTCGGTTCGTCCAAAAGAAGAGCATTGGGTTCAATGATAAGTGCGCGACCAAGGCAAAGGCGTTGACGTTCACCGCCCGAGAGATGGGCCGCGGGATCTTGGGCCCGGTCGGCAAGGCCGATTGTCTTCAACATGCGCTCTACTTTGTCCGGGGTGAATGTGTGCGATGCACGAAGGGCGAAAGCGAGGTTTTCGAACACCGACCTGCGCAGAATGGGATTGCGCTGCAACAGCATGCCGCGGTTGGGTCGTGTGTCTTGTGCCGGCGCCCCGTTCCAGGTCACAGTGCCAGTTGCACCGGGTAGCACGCCATGAAGGGCGGCAAGAAAAAGGGATTTACCCGATCCGTTGGGCCCGGTCAGAACGGTGACAGCGTCCAGTTCCAAGGCCAACTCCGGAACATCCAGCAAAGGGGTTCCTACGACCTCAAACCGTAGGTTTTGAACCCTCAGTTTCATGCGATGCGGACCGCGTTGTGACGCTCCCCAAGGGTGCCAATGCTGTGCACCAACAGGTTCACGCTGAGTGCGATGATGATCAGAATGATACCTAGAGCGAGCGCGAGGGTTAGATTTCCTTTGGATGTTTCCAGTGCGATGGTCGTGGTCATCACCCGTGTCACACCGTTAATGTTTCCACCGACAACGATGACGGCGCCGACCTCTGCAATCGCGCGGCCAAATCCGGCAAGTACGGTTGTCACCAATGCAAACCGCGCGTCCCAAAGAACCGTTTTGGCCTGCATGCTGGTCCGAAGCGCCATGACATCGAACAGACCGCGATACTCTCTCACCAGGGGTTCGCAGGCCTGAAAGGCGAGGATTGTGATGATTGGGAAGACCAGCACGCTTTGGGCGATGATCATGGCCGTTGGCGTGAACAGCAGTCCGAGCTCGCCCAGCGGACCAGATCGCGATAACAGCAGGTAAATTGCTAATCCTACGACCACGGGAGGCAATGCCATAAAGGCGCTTGTGACGACGATTAGGGCTTTGCGCCCCCGAAACTGATAGAGCGCCAGGGCTGCGCCCGCAGGAAGGCCCAAAAGTGACGCAATAAGTGTGGCCGATAAACTGACCCAAAGCGACAATCCGATTATTCGGTAAAGGTCAGTATCGCCAGAAAAGATTAGAGAAATCACATCGCTTAGCATTGCGGCCTGTGCATAACCAACCTAGCTCCATAAGCAATGACGTTAGTAATTTGGGGCGGGGTGAACCATGTCTGATCAAGAAACCTTGTTTAAACGTGGTTTAACCCGGTTGTTTGAAAGCGGTGAACTGAAGGTGGATTACGCGGGCTTTGTCCGGGCGTTCAAGCTGCAGGACGGCAGGCTTTCGGCCGTTCTTGATCTGTCGCCGAACATGGTCGACGCGGCGTCGGCGGATCAACCCATTATAAAGGCACTCGCCGGCACATTGGACGGTGTAACAGACGCCTCTATCGTGATGACTGCGGAACGCGCCGCAGCCGAGCCACCGAAATTGAAGATTGGTCGCCATAGCGACCCGGCGGCCAACAGGGCGCCAGTGCCCGGTGTGGATCGGATTATTCTTGTTGGGTCTGGTAAAGGCGGCGTGGGCAAATCCACACTGACCAGCAATCTGGCTGTGGCCTTAGCGGGACAAGGTTTGCGCGTTGGATTGCTTGATGCAGATATTTACGGGCCAAGCCAGCCGCGCATGATGGGTGTCTCAGAGCGTCCAAAGGCCGGTGAGGATCCAAACTCGATCCTGCCGCTCTTCGCGCATGGCGTTACAATGATGTCCATTGGTTTGATGCTTGGCGAAAGCGAAGCGGTTGTGTGGCGCGGTCCGATGTTGATGGGTGCGATACAGCAAATGCTGACCCAGGTCGTCTGGGGAGAGTTGGATGTCCTTTTGGTGGATTTGCCGCCTGGCACGGGGGATGTGCAACTGTCGCTTGCCCAGAAAACCGTCGTGAACGGCGCGATTGTGGTTTCGACACCGCAGGATGTTGCCTTGCTTGATGCGCGCAAGGCGCTCAACATGTTTGAAAAAACGAGTATTCCTGTGCTTGGGCTCGTTGAAAACATGAGCGGATTTATCTGTCCGAAATGCGGAGAGGTCTCGGATATCTTTGGTACCGGAGGCGTGAAAGCAGAGGCCGAGAAACTGAAACTTCCGTATTTGGGGGCGCTGCCCATTGATATTTCGATCCGGATCGCCGGGGATGGCGGGCGACCCGTGGCCTTAGGGGATGGGGCTGCGGCGCAGGCATTCTCGGCGCTAGCAGATCGTGTTGTTGAGCTTGCGAAACTGGATCAAAGCTCATGACGCCAGCCCATCCAGAAGCGTTCGAGTTCCTTTCCAAGCGGCGCTCGCGCCCAGCAAAGCTGCTCGCTGCGCCTGCGCCAGACCGAGAGACACTGCGCATTTTGCTAGAGGTCGCAAGTCGCGTGCCCGATCACGGCGCTTTGGTGCCGTGGCGTTTTGTGGTTTTGCCAAAATCTGAATGCGAAAAACTTGCCGGACTGGTTGCCGCGCGTGGGCTTGAGCGTGATCTGGACGAGGAGGCGATTAGTAAGGCAGAAACGCTGTTCACCACCACGCCCCTTTGCGTGGCGGTTGTTCAAAGTCCGAAAGAAAGTCAAAAAATTCCCATGAGCGAGCAGGTGTATACCGCCGGGGCTGTTTGTCTGTCTTTGGTAAATGCCGCGCTGGCCAAGGGGTGGGGGGCGAACTGGATCACCGGTTGGCCCTCTTACGACAGCGAAATCCAAACGCGACTGGGCCTGACGCAGGAGGAAAGCATCGCAGGGTTCATCCATATCGGCACAGCGCCGGCGGTGCCGCCCGAGCGTCCGCGCCCGGACGTCGATGCACTTATCACAGAAGGTATACTATGATTATCCAAGCTGTTTTGGCCGCTCTGGGACAATTGGGCGATAGACGGTTTATCTGGGTCCTCGCAAAATCCGTGGCGATCACGATTGTGGGCCTGGTTTTGATGGCTCTTGGCCTGCAATGGTTGTTACCCGAAACGATCACGCTGCCTTGGTTCGGCGAAGTGGCTTGGCTGGGCTGGGTGCTGGATCGCGCCGTAGTCTGGGCCATGTTGGCGGCATCTACTTTTTTGATGGTCCCTGTCGCGGCGATTGTTATCGGGTTCTTCCTTGAAGAGGTCGCGATGGCCGTGGAACGCCTGCACTACCCGGATAAACTGCCCTCTCAACTGATTGGGTTTTGGGCTGGTGCGGCGGAAGGCATGCGCTTTTTGTTGATCTTGATCGGTGTGAATCTGATCGCGCTGATTTTTTATCTGCTGTTTGCGCCTTTCGCGCCGATCATCTTCATCGTTGTAAATGGTATCCTGCTGGGTCGTGAGTACGGCCAGCTTGTGGCGATGCGGCATTTGGGCAAAGCGGGGGCCGCGGCCTTTCGCAAGCGCAATCGCCTTACGATTTGGGTCGCTGGAATGTTGATGGCAGTGCCGCTGACCATCCCGGTGATCAACTTGCTTGTGCCTGTGGTGGGTGTTGCGACCTACACCCATCTCTTTCATCGCTTAGAGGCGGCTCAATCCAAGTAAGAGTTGTCGATCCCGCCATAGAAATCGAACATATCGATGGTGATCCATCCCGACAAAATGATCCCGCATGTGATGGCCCACAAAACCAAGGTGGCCAGTGTGGTTCTGATGATAACCTTTTTAAAATCTAGGTCGCTTGGTGCCGATGCAGGCGTGCCGGGAACTATTTCGCCTGCCTCTTCCTGAGAGGTTGTTCCCAAGGGAAGCAAAATCAACAACAGCAAAAACCAAATGACTGCAAATAGGACAATGGCGGATGTGATGCTCATGTGTGTCGGGTCGCATGATTGGCGTGGCCTGTCCAGAGATGCGCTCGCAAACAAGAGCGGATGCGACCAATTCACCCAAAGTTCAGGGGCGCATGCGCCGCGCTAGGCAGATTTCTTCCGGGTCGCGCGTTTCTTTTTAGGGGCTTTGGCCGCGATCAGTTCAAGCGCCATTTCCAAGGTCACGTCCTCTGGTTTGACCTCTTTGGGGATGGTCGCATTCACCTTTTTCCACTTCACATACGGGCCGTATCGCCCATCCATGACCTGAATTTCACCGCCGTCATCGGGGTGATCGCCCAGTTCCTTCAGCGGCGGTTTCGCCGGACCCCGCCCTGTTTTCGCGGCTTTCTCGGTAATCAGTTCCACGGCGTGGTTCATGCCGATGGTAAAGACGTCTTCGGCCTCTTTCAGGCTTGCATAAATCTTCTGTGCTTTCTTAGCGCCCTCTTCCACGGGCTTTTCCCACATCACGAAGGGGCCGTAACGCCCAATGGCCGCTTCGATCCTGCCGCCTTCGGGATGCTCGCCGACATGACGCGGCAACGCTAAGAGTTGCAGCGCACGATCAAGCGTCAGTTCCGACAGATCCGTCCCTTTGGGGATCGATGCCCGAGGGGGTTTAGGTTCCTCTTCAGTGACCTCCCGGCGCTGGACGTAGGGGCCAAAACGCCCTGTGCGCAGCGTGATGGGATCGCCCGCTTCATCATGACCCAAGAGTTTGCCATCCGGTCCGGCGATATCGCCACCTTCCAACTCGCCCGAAATCGGGCGGGTGTACCTGCATTCGGGGTAGTTTGAGCACCCAATAAAGGCCCCTCCCGAGCGCGCCGTGCGCATGGACAAGCGCCCGGTTCCACAGGTCTGGCATATCCGGGGGTCGCTTCCATCTTCGCGCGGTGGGAAAAGATGGGGTTCCAGCACCTCGTTGATCTTTTCCAGAACATCCGTGATCCTCAGCTCTGACGTCTCTGCGATGGCTGCCGAAAAGTCGCGCCAGAAGCGATCAAGCACGTCTTTGTATTGGCGCTGACCGTCAGAAACTTCGTCCAGCTCTTCTTCCAGGTCCGCGGTGAAATCGTATTCCACGTAGCGGCGGAAATAGTTGATCAGAAACGCAGTGACCAAGCGGCCCTTATCCTCGGGGATCAGGCGGTTCTTTTCTTTGCGGACATATTCCCGCGTCTGAATTGTCGTCACGATAGAGGCATAGGTCGACGGGCGTCCGATCCCCAGCTCTTCCATCTTTTTGACCAATGTCGCCTCGGTGTAGCGCGGCGGTGGTTGTGTAAAATGCTGCTCAGGCGTGACGTCAGATTTTGTCATTCCGTCGCCTTGGGTCATTTGCGGCAGACGCTTGTCATCATCATCGATAACCGCGTCGTCCTGACCCTCTTCATAGACTTTCAGAAACCCATCGAAGGTCACGACCTGACCTGTGGCGCGGAGCATGACCTCGCCATCGTCGGACCCGATATCAACAGTTGTGCGCTCCAGCTTGGCACTGGCCATCTGTGTTGCGATCGTTCGCTTCCAGATCAGGTCATAAAGCTTGCGCTGATCCGCCTCCAACTTGGGGAGATCATCGGGTTTGACCGACATGTCCGTGGGACGAATACATTCATGCGCTTCCTGAGCGTTCTTCGCTTTGTTCTTATATTCCCGTGCCGAGCTTGGCAGGTAGTCGCTGCCATAGAGCGAAGAGATGGTGTTGCGCGCGTCCGTCACGGCTTCGGGTGCCATGTCGATCCCATCGGTCCGCATATAGGTAATGTGACCAGCCTCGTAGAGGCGCTGCGCCGTCGACATGGTCTGACGTGCACCAAAGCCAAACTTGCGACTGGCCTCTTGTTGAAGTGTGGACGTCATAAAGGGGGGCGAAGGGTTGCGCGTGGTGGGTTTCGCCTCGACAGAGGCGACAGACAGTTCGCGCGATCGAATAGCTTGGACGGCCAACTCGGCCGCCGCTTCGGTTTCTATATCAAATTTTTCGAGTTTCTTCCCGCTAAGCACACGGAGGCTGGCCGTGACGGCCTCGCCGCGCGGCGTTTCAAGAGCCGCTTTGACCGACCAGTATTCGCGCGGCTTAAAGGCTTCGATTTCCAATTCGCGTTCTACGATCAGGCGGAGGCACACGGACTGTACGCGACCGGCCGACTTGGAACCCGGCAGTTTGCGCCACAAAACAGGCGAGAGGTTGAAGCCCACCAAATAATCCAAAGCGCGGCGGGCCAGATAGGCCTCCACCAATTCCATATCGACGCCGCGCGGTGCCGCCATCGCCTTGGTCACAGCGTCTTTGGTGATCGCATTAAAAACTACACGTTTGATTTCAGTGGATTTTTTGATCGCGCGACGCTTGCGCAGCGCCTCTTCTAAGTGCCAGCTGATCGCCTCTCCTTCGCGATCCGGGTCCGTTGCGAGGATCAACGTGTCGTCATCTTTCAGCGCGTCTGCGATGGCGCGAATGTGTTTTTGGCTGTCAGAGGCGACCTCCCAAGTCATCTCAAACCCATTGTCGGGGTTCACAGATCCATCTTTGGGAGGCAGGTCGCGTACATGCCCGTAAGAGGCAAGGACAGTGTAATCTTTACCCAAATACTTATTGATGGTTTTGGCTTTTGCCGGGGACTCAACAACAACAACGGGCATTTGGATACAACCTTACAAGCATGACCTGAGTGGCCGAACATGTGGACGCTCCGGGCGAAATGTCAACGGTTCGTCGGTAAATGCTTTATGCCAAAGAGATGCGACCGCCCGCGTCCCGAACCACGCGCCCCTCTAATTCCAGGGTTGCAATCTCACGCGTGGCCAGATGGACGGGCATGCCGCTGTCTCGAATAATGCTGTCTTCGGCGCAGGGTGTACTGCTGAGGATGGACAGGATCGACCTGGCTTTTATGGGCCGTTGCTCGGGGGTTTTCTCGGTGATCGGTTCGGGTTCGTGTGGCGTTGTGTTGAGTGCTTCAATCACATCGTCTGGGCCGCGCACCAAAATAGCCCCGTCCTTGAGAAGCGCATTGCACCCGGTCGAGCGACCATCAAAGGGATGCCCGGGCACGGCCATGACATCCCGTCCCAGATCCAAGGCAGCACGTGCCGTGATCAGACTGCCGGAACCCGATGCCCCTTCGATGACGATCAACGCCTCTGCCAATCCGGCAAGGATGTGATTTCGGCGCGGGAAATGGCGTGCCTGCGGATGAAGGCCAAATGGATGTTCGGATAACAACAGTCCGTCTTTGGCAATCTGCCCATGGAGCGCCTTTGCGTCCGGTGGGTAAGCGGTGGTCAGCCCACCTGCTTGGATCGCGATGGTCCCGGTCTTTAACGCGGCTTCATGGGCAGACATATCAATGCCGCGGGCCAGCCCAGAGGCGATGACAAAGCCCGCATCGCCGAGAGCGGCTGCAAGCGACCGAGCAAAGCGGACACCCAAGCTGGATGCATTCCGCGCGCCAACGATGGCCAAAACGCGCTTGCGTAAAAGATGGGTGTTGCCCAACGCCCAAAAGAACGGCGGAGCATCTGGCGCCGTTGCCAGCAGTTTTGGATAGGCTGTCCGCCCCCAGAAAAAAGGATGCGCGCCAAGTTTTGCGCCCTCTTTCAATTCCGTCACAATCCGACGCTCGGCACAGAGTTCAAACCCTTTGACACCTGCCTCTGCCGCGAGTTTAGGGACATGTTCAATCGCAGCTACGGCCGAGCCGTATTCATCCAAAAGCTTCCGGAAATTCTTGGGGCCGATCCGCGGCGTGCGGATCAACCGTAAATGCGCAATGTCCTCGGGGCTGGGCATGGCTTGCTATGACGAGTTTTGGTTAACGGTGGATGAATCGTCGCTTTGCCGTTGACAAAACACGCCCGCTCGGTCCAAAGGCAGGTTTCTAGATTTTTTGCCCCTTGGAGGCCCCGAATGGCGAAACCAACAACTGTTAAAATCCGGCTGAATTCTTCTGCTGGCACGGGTCATTTTTATGTGACCAAAAAGAATGCGCGTACCATGACCGAAAAAATGGTCATGAAAAAGTACGACCCCGTTGCGCGCAAGCATGTTGAGTACAAAGAAGGCAAGATCAAGTAGGCTTAATTTTGATCAGAAGAAGGGCGGCTTTGGCCGCCTTTTTTGTTTGAGGTGACCCGATGCAAGATTTGCTGAACCGCGAAGCATTAAAGACGCTGGGCCTGCCAGATGGTTTTTCGTTCGGGCTTCGGGATCGGGTGCGTTTTGGCGAGCTTGATGCGCTGAACCACGTGAACAATGCGGTCTATTTCAAGTGGACGGAAAACCTGCGGGTGCAGATCATGCCGATTTATGAGCTCAGCGATTTTGAGTCTGGTGACAGGAACTTTGTTATTCGAGCGCAATCCATTGAGTATTTCACACCGATGTTTCTGTTCGAAGAATACATTCTGGCAGGGCGCTTTACGCGGGTTGGAAACTCCAGCCTTGAAATGGAATACGAAGTTTACGTCGGGGAGCGAATGTCGGCACGCATTACCGCGCAACTCGTGATGATGAACGCTGACTTGACGGCATCTAAACGTGTGCCCGATGCAGCGCGCGCGAAACTTCTTGAGTTGGATGGCGTCAGTTGAGGACGAGGCCAATCAACAAGGTCGCAATCGCTGCGATCTGGAAAACGAGCGTCAACAGCATGCCGAAGACCCGGAATTGATGGGGGAAGCCGTGATAGGCAAAGTAGAGGCCATGCATCACGCGGCCCGTCACAAACCCAATCGCGATCACGATAATCCACCAACCGGAGGCGACCCATTCCGCCAAGCCCAAAGTGATCAAAGCAATCGGAATCTGCTCTGACGCGTTGGCGTGCCCGCGTATCCGCTTCATCATATCCTTGTCGTCGGCATCGCCATGTATGATTTTGTCAGAGCGGCGTTTACCGATGACACGGAAGGTCAGCGCCATGTGGACGATTGCTAGCGCGACTGTTGTGTAACCGGTGACGATAATTGGAAAAGACATTTAGGTGGCTTTCTTTTTTAGTATCGTTTTAAGCCTTGGTTTTACCGTGTTGTCCCAATTGCTCCAGAGATACATGAAAAGCAGGTTACCTAAGAGGGAAACATAGCTGGCAAGGGATGAAGCCTGATCATAAGACAAGTTCAATCCGTGTCTAAAGATCGGAATGTATAGCCGAAGCATAACAGCACCAAATGTAACAGCCGCCGCGTACAGCATCCATTTTCGATGGCGTTCAAATTCTTGCGTCACGGCAAAGTAGACACCGATCAGGGGAAAAGCGATCCAGGCAAGTGCGCTAATTGTAAACCCTATTTGCCCCCATCGCGGGGCCTCCATATTGATCGCCAGCGGTAGTGAGGCAACAGACGATGCCACGATACCAAAAACGCAAACTCGCCCAAGCCACCGATGCAATCCGGGTTTTCTAAGCCTGAGTCTTGTCATCAGTTGTAATGGTAGAAGTGCCATGGCCAAGCCGCCGATCAGCATGTGAAGATATAGTAGGTTTAAACGATCGGTCGTATGGTAAGCCATTTCGTTCATTCCTCGCTCAACACCGCGCGCGAGGGCGTTGCTCAGCCCCTCGTTTTCACCGAACCATGCCCCAATGAAACCCGGTGCAAACCGAAAGACCAACAGAACGTTCAATCCACAGAAAAAGCAGAACAAAATCCACCAACGATTTTGGTTGCGAGCCTTCATGACCTTCCCCCGATAGATCAGCAGCCGTGCTACGATATTATCAGACAATTTGGCTCTTCCCAAATAAAAAAGCCGGGCGGTGTGCCCGGCTTTCGTAAACTGTGTGTTGTTCGTTTATTCTTGGCTGCCCATGAAGTTCAGCAAGAACATGAACATGTTGATGAAATTGATGTAGAGGCTCAAAGCGCCCATAATCGCTGACTTCTCCAACCACTCTGTCTGGCCATGATGCGCCATATGCAGATAGGTGTTCTTGATGTTCTGCGTGTCATACGCCGTCAGACCCGCGAAGATCAAAAGGCCGATAGCCGAGATCGCGAACATCAATGCAGGGGATCCCAGGAAGATGTTAATGATCGATGCAACGATCAGGCCGATCACACCCATAATCAGGAAAGCGCCCCAGCCGGAAATGTCTTTCTTCGTTGTGTAGCCCCAGAGGGACAGACCCATAAACGCAATCGCCGTGACAAGGAATGTCTGCGCGATTGAGAAGGACGTGAACACGATGAAGATCGAGCTGATGGACAAACCCATCAACGCACCAAATCCGTAGAAGCCGATTTGAGCGGCACCGACGGACAGACGGTTAATCATTGCGCCCATGCCAAACAAAAGCACGACCAGTGGTGCGAACATCACCACCCACCGCAGCGGTGAAAGGTAAATAGCGCTACCAAATGCCGTCAGCATGGTTCCGTTTGGCAGAACTGCTGCAGCAAGCGCCGGGTCGGTCGTTGTCGCCACTTGCGCAACGATCCAGGCAACTGCGCCTGTTACAAGCATTGCTACGGACATCAATCCATAGACTTTTGTCATATGGGTCCGGAGACCCTCGTCAATCACCGCGGACCGCGTACCGGCGCCCGCGCGACGCACTGTTTCAAATTCAGCCATCTAAAGCTCCCATAAAAGTTGGCGGTCCAAAGACCCTAGTTCTGCTTATACTATATTGATGGGAATTGCCTGCTTTCAAGTCGTATCGGAGCAGATGTGGCAACCTTTCCTAGGTTGCGCAAAGACGCGCGCGATCTCGCACGCGTCAAAGGTACTGAATTAGAGGAAGCGCCAGAACGGTGTGCGCAATTCAGCTTTGATTTCCGCGTGAGACAGGCCAAGATCGCGCATCTGGTCAGCGTCCATTCTGCGCAAGGCCGCACGTTCGCGCAAAACGTCGTCTAATCGGATCAGCCGGTCCATGAAGGACTGGCTTGGGCGTGCCGCAAATCCTGTGCGGCGCAGGGCATGGGTGTGAGCCATTTCGTTCATCCTTCTTGTTTCGTGATAACCCAGCGTGAATCATCACCATTGCTTATGGTACTTGACGGCTAACAGTGCATTTGTAAAACCAATCATTGTTAGCTCAATCATCACGGATAATGATATGCCAAGAAATCTGGATTTAAATGCCGTTCGCTCTTTTGTGACCGTGGCAGAGACGGGTGGCGTTACAGTTGCCGCGAACCAGCTGCATCTGACCCAGTCAGCAGTATCAATGCAGTTAAAGCGCCTGGAGGACGCGATGGGTATAAAGCTTTTGGATCGTTCAGGTCGCGGCATTCGTCTGACGGGTGAGGGCGAGATTATGTTGGGTTATGGTCGCAGGCTTTTATCCTTGAATGATGAAGTTTGGGGTCGTTTGACAGAACAAAGATATGAAGGGGAGCTTGTCTTTGGAGTCCCCCATGATGTGGTCTATCCGCACGTCCCGCAGATTTTGCGACGGTTTCGGTCGGATTATCCAAGCGTGCGCGTGAAGTTGATATCGTCCCATACGTCTATTTTGAAAGAGATGTTTGACGCGGGCGAGGCGCAAGTGATTCTGACAACGGAAAAAGAAGCCGGTCCAACGGCGGGCCATTTGCTGGCACGCAAACGCCTTGTATGGGTTGGTGCGAAAGATGGGCGCGCCTGGAAACAACGCCCGCTGCGCCTTGCGTCGAACCACAGTTGTGCGTTCCGTCCCATTTCACAGGGTGCCTTGGATAGCGCCGGCATTCCGTGGGAGATGGTTGTCGATACCGACAGCACCGAAACCGTCGATGCCTCGATCAGTGCCGATCTTGCGATCGAGGCGCGTTTGGTCACGCGCATGACCGAGTTGGATGTCATGGAAGTGATCGACCATGGAGGTGCTTTGCCGCCATTGCCCAATTTTGATGTGAACCTCTATGTGTGTCCGCAGACCCAATCTGGGGTGGCACAAGAGTTGGGACAGATCGTTCAGGACGTTTACACAAGCACGCCGCTCGATGGCTCCAAGGCACTCGCAGCAGCCTAGCGCGACTTGACCTGTCCGGTGTTTTTGCCCAATCGCCTTGGCTGTCGGGTGCCGCACGCTAGGTCTGCCCGAAGACTTAAGGGAGGGCTACGGCATGCGTCTCAATCAGTGCCATAATTTTCAAGATTTCCGGAAACTGGCGAAGCAGCGTCTGCCGGGGCCGATTTTCCATTATATCGATGGCGCTGCTGACGATGAGATCACCTATCGCCGGAACACAAGCGCCTATGATGATTTGGACTTGATCCCAAACGTGCTGGCGGGTGTCGAAAACGTCGACATGTCGGTAGAAGTTATGGGCCAAAAGCTCGATATGCCGCTCTATTGTGCGCCAACCGCGCTCCAACGTTTGTTCCACCATGAAGGGGAGCGCGGTGTGGCAAAGGCGGCCACGAAATATGGCACCATGTTTGGTGTGTCGTCATTGGCCACAGTGACGGTCGAAGAGATTGAAAAACTGGCCCCCGGCCCGAAGCTGTTCCAGTTTTACTTCCACAAAGATCGCGGCTTGAACGATGCTTTGTTGGAGCGTGCGCGCGCGGCAAACTTCAATGTTATGGCGCTGACAGTGGACACGATCACGGGTGGCAATCGAGAGCGGGATTTGCGCACGGGCTTCACCTCTCCGCCGAAATTGACGCTCTCATCTGCGATCAGCTTTGCCACGCATCCGATGTGGGCGTGGAATTTCTTCACCAAAGAGAAGTTTGATATGCCCCATCTGTCGGGTCACGTCAGTGCAGGTACCAATCTGGCGGTCTCCGTGGGGGAGTATTTTTCTACCATGCTTGATCAGAGCATGAATTGGAAAGATGCCGAAAAGCTATGCGCGCAGTGGAACGGTCAGTTTGCCTTAAAAGGGATTATGAGTGTCGAAGACGCGAAACGCGCCGTCGATATTGGATGTACGGGGATCATGGTCTCTAACCATGGCGGGCGGCAGCTAGATGGGTCGCGCGCGCCCTTTGATCAACTGGCCGAGATTTGTGACGCCGTGGGCGACAAGGTCGATGTGATTTGTGAAGGTGGCATTCAACGCGGGACGCATGTCCTCAAAGCGCTGTCCGTCGGGGCAAAGGCCTGTTCTGGTGGTCGGCTCTATCTGTACGCGCTTGCCGCTGCGGGGCAGGCCGGTGTGGAACGCGCACTGGGCAACCTGCGCACAGAGATCGAACGCGATATGAAGCTGATGGGTGTCACAAGCCTCGATCAGCTGAGCCGGGAAAACCTGCGTATCCGCTAGGGCTGGTCAGATCACCGGTCTTAGGCTATCGGGCGCCAACCTCCACCCTCCCGGAAGGACTTTAACAATGGATTTGCGAAACATCGCGATCATCGCGCACGTTGACCACGGCAAGACAACGCTTGTGGACGAGTTGCTGAAACAATCTGGCGCATTCCGCGAAAATCAGGCAGTGGCCGAACGCGCCATGGACAGCAATGATTTGGAGCGGGAGCGCGGGATCACGATCCTTGCAAAGGCTACAAGCGTCGAATGGAAAGATACGCGGATCAACATCGTAGATACGCCGGGTCACGCCGACTTTGGCGGTGAGGTGGAGCGTATCCTGTCGATGGTGGATGGCGTGGTTTTGTTGGTGGATGCTGCCGAAGGCCCTATGCCGCAAACGAAGTTTGTGACATCCAAAGCGCTGGCATTGGGTTTGCGCCCGATTGTTGTCCTCAACAAAGTCGACAAGCCAGATGCTGAACCGGATCGGGCACTG
The DNA here is from genome assembly GCA_039821195.1 of Pseudomonadota bacterium. Taxonomy (GTDB): domain Bacteria; phylum Pseudomonadota; class Alphaproteobacteria; order Rhodobacterales; family Rhodobacteraceae; genus Amylibacter. The sequence goes on along the minus strand of JBCBON010000001.1, from coordinate 118,554 downwards.
GATGAATGTTTCGATCTGTTCGCGTCCCTGGATGCTACGGATGAGCAACTGGATTTCCCGGCAATGTACGCGTCAGGGCGTTCGGGATGGGCGGATATGGAACTGGACGGACCGCGGAAGGACCTTTCTGCGCTGTTTGATTTGATTGTCGAACATGTGCCTGCCCCTGCGCAGCTGTCGCGCAAGAGTGAACCTTTTCAAATGCTCGCCACGACATTGGGCTCGGACCCGTTTATTGGACGGATTTTGACAGGCCGCGTTGAGGCGGGAACGCTCAAAGCGGGCGATCAGGTGAAGGCGCTGTCCCGTGACGGAAAACAGATTGAGAGTTTTCGCTGTACCAAGGTTCTGGCGTTTCGCGGACTTGCGCAGCAGCCCATCGATCAGGCCGGAGCAGGTGACATCGTCTCTATTGCAGGGATGGCGACGGCAACGGTTGCCGACAGCCTGTTGGATCCATCGGTGAATGATCCGTTGCCAGCACAGCCGATTGATCCGCCAACAATCACAGTCACCTTTGGGATCAATGACAGCCCGTTGGCTGGACGGGATGGCAAAAAGGTGCAGTCCCGGGTCATTCGCGATCGGCTGCACAAGGAAGCCGAGTCCAATGTCGCCATTCAAATCAGTGACACCCCGGGCGGTGAGGCCTTTGAGGTTGCCGGACGCGGTGAATTGCAGATGGGCGTCTTAATTGAGAACATGCGCCGAGAGGGATTTGAGCTTTCGATCTCTCGTCCACAGGTTCTCTTCCAAGAAGAGGGCGGCCAACGGATGGAGCCCGTCGAAGAAGTCACTGTGGATGTCGATGACGAGTATTCGGGCGCTGTGATCGAAAAGCTTACGGGAGCGCGCAAAGGCGATTTGGTTGAGATGCGCCAAAATGGCGGGAAAACCCGGATTGTGGCCCATGTGCCGTCCCGTGGTCTTATCGGATATCATGGAGAGTTTCTGACGGACACACGCGGTACGGGCGTTTTGAACCGCGTCTTTCATGACTGGGTACCGCACAAAGGAGCAATTCCGGGCCGCAGAGCGGGTGTCTTAATCTCGATGGAAAACGGGCAATCGGTTGCTTACGCGCTTTGGAACCTCGAAGATCGTGGCAAGATGTTCATTGGCGCGCAAGAAGACGTTTATCAAGGCATGATCATCGGAGAGCACAGCCGTGAGAACGATCTGGAGGTGAATCCGCTGAAGGGGAAAAAGCTTACGAACGTCCGCGCTTCTGGCACAGATGAGGCTGTTCGGCTAACAACTCCTGTCAAAATGTCGTTGGAAGAAGCCATCGCATATATTGATACCGACGAATTGGTAGAGGTCACGCCAAATGCGATTCGCCTGCGGAAACGCTATCTCGACCCCCATGAACGCAAGCGACAGGCGAAATCTGCTGCGGCCTAAAGTATTAATTTCGATTGAAATCACGCTACGTCACAGAAAATTTTAACCAAATGTGACCTGAAACTTTTCCTTACTCGAAAAGGTTGTTTATACAGCTTCTAATTGTTTGGGGGAATAATTGTGACACATGAAGTCGATCTACATGTAGGTCGTCGCCTTAGAGAACGACGTACGACTATTGGAATGACACAGCAGGACTTGGCCGAAAAAGTGGGCGTCAAGTTTCAGCAGATCCAAAAATACGAGTCCGGTTTAAACCGCATCAGCGCATCGCGCTTGTGGGATATATCGACGGCTTTGGACTGTACTGTGGCGAGCTTTTTCATCGGCCTTGATTATGATGAAAGGCAACCATGCCAGGTTCCAGAAGAGCCATCGGAAATTGATGAGTTGGTAAAAGTTTACAGTGCGCTACCACCGGAGCAACGCGAAGCATTCGCGAAGATTGCCAAGGGCATGATCGCTGCAGCTTGAGTTGTGACCACCTTTGATCTGACGGAAATTGTTGATGTTGCAAACAGGGCCGCCGACGCTGCCCGTGGACCAGCATTGCAGTTTTTCCGTGCTGATGGGCTGGAGGCCGAGAACAAACTCGCCTCGGGCTTTGATCCGGTAACCGAAGGGGATCGCGCCGTAGAGCGTTCCATCAGGGCCGTTTTGGCAGAGATGCGTCCAGACGATACGATCATTGGTGAAGAGTACGGCCAAACCGATGGTAAAAGTGGTGTATCATGGATCATTGATCCGATTGATGGCACGCGCGCGTATCTTTGCGGTGCACCAACATGGGGCGTCCTCGTCGCCGCTGTGGGCGCTGACGACGTGATTTGTGGTATCATTGACCAACCCTTCACGCAGGAGCGGTTTATTGGTGTTGGCAATGATGCAAAGTGGATGAAAGCAGGTACAATCAAGGCCCTGAAAACACGTGGAACCGATCGTCTTGGTGACGCGCGTTTGTTGACCACGTTCCCAGAGGTCGGGCGCCCGCAGGATCGAGATGGGTTTCAGGCCGTCGCGGAAAACGTTCGCCTCGTACGGTATGGGCTGGACTGTTACGGTTATGCGTTGTTGGCCGCTGGGCAAGTGGATTTGGTCATCGAAGCCGGTTTATCAAATTATGACATTGCCGGGCCCATAGGAGTCATTCGCGCTGCAGGCGGTTGCGTGACAACTTGGGATGGTGGCAATCCGCTGAACGGCGGCCAGGTTCTGGCGTCAGCGAACGAGAGGCTTCACGCCGCCGCTTTGGATCTTTTGGGGCCTTTTGCGGGTTGAACATCCAAAAAATCGTCAATTTTAGACCAAACCGTCTGACGCATTGTGCGCTCTTCCATGAGGATCTCGTGTTCGGCACCGGGGATGCAGACACCGGTAGCGCTTTGCCACCTGGACAGTATTTTTTCGATCGCAGTGTTTGAAACGATTTGATCGCCGCCCGCGTAAATCGTCAGACAGTCATATGCAGGAGGTGTCGCGTTCTGAAGCTCGTCGCATTCCGTCAATGCAAGATCCACCCAGTTGAGTGATGGTCCACCTAACCCCAGTTCGGGATGCGACATGACCTGCCGTCGAAGCAGGTGATATTCGTGAAAGTCATTGGTCAGTGCGTTGCCTTTGAAAGGTTGGCGCTCGACATAGTTTTCCAGGCTGCGTCCCGGTGCGATCCGCTTCTCGATGCCGAGACCGCGATAACATGCGATGATGACCCGTGAGACAGCATTCAAAATCGGGGGAACCTGAATGCCCCACATCGGTGAGGAAAACAGCGCTTTGTGTGCAGGGAATCCGTTGTGAAGTGCGCGCAACAGAATTCCTCCTCCAAGCGAATGTCCCAACGCGTAGAAAGGCTTCGGCAAGTTTTGTGCCTTAGCAAATGCGAGCATGGCTTGGACATCTTTCTGATAGTCGGAAAAATCGTCCACTTCGCCGATCTGATAATGATGCGGGAAGCGTTCGGACAAGCCCTGCCCACGCCAGTCGCAGGTCACGCAGGCCAAACCGCGCTTTGCGAATTCGGCAACCACGTCACCATATTTTTCGGCGTATTCGGTGCGCCCTGTGAAAAGGAAAACGGTCCCGGCCTTGGGGCCAGCCCAGGCCACGCCCCGCAGGTGTTTCCCGTCATCAGCCTGAAGCCACTTTGCCGCTGTTGGCAAAGGACCGAGAGCCACGTCACTATGATAGGGCGCACCGATCATGATTAGGCCAGAACAGAGCCGAGTTTCATAGCAACCGACATGTCGCCTTCGACAGACAGTTGTCCGCCCATGAACGCAGCCGTTGGATTGACGGAGCCATCCAGCATGCCCTGCAACGTGTCAGCACTGGCCGTCATGGTGCAATCGGCATCGTCGTCGTCGCCCGCGCGTGCGCCGTCGCCGTCGATGATAATCGAGCCTTCATTTTCGATAACAATTTTGATTTTGCTGTCAAAACCGTCTCCAGAGAGTTTTTCACTCAATGCGGTTACAGCAGATGTGACGACGTCGCTCATGGGTTCCTCCAAATTTTATTCGCCTAACGTGCGATCTAGCGCTAGCATTTGCGATATGAAAATTCAGCGATCAATGAAAACACGTGCCGCCACGGCAATTAGCATGATTGCGTTGGTTTGGTTCATATTGGGTGACAATAATCACGCTTTTGCACAGAGCAAATCTCTGGATGACTTGATGACAGAGCTGCGCGACCCTGAATTGCAGGACTGGGAAAGCGTCGAGCGTCAAATCTGGGACAACTGGTACTCGTCAGGGTCCGATGCAATCGACCTTCTTCTGCGTCGCGGCCAGGACGCACTAGAGTTTGGGTTGTTTGATGATGCAATCGGGCATTTCACGGCGGTGATTGATCATGCGCCTGAATATGCCGAAGGGTGGAACGCCCGGGCGACGGCGTATTTCCACGCCGGACGTTTCGGTCTGAGTATGTCAGATATTCAGCAAGTGCTGGCGTTGAACCCAGATCATTTCGGTGCATTGACCGGCATGGCGATGATCCTTGAACAGACAGGCGAGCTTGAGGACGCTTTGGAAGTAGTCAACCGCGTCTTGTCGATCCATCCCCATCGGCCAGATGTAAAGATGGCGCAGGAACGTCTGGAGCTTGCAACCCGCGGAACCTCGCTCTAACCCAGTTTTGCAATCATCCAAGGTGTACGGGCCATGTCCGAAGCCAGATTACGTGCGGTCCTCGGTCCAACAAATACCGGGAAAACCCACTACGCGCTAGAACGTATGTTGGCCTACGAGACGGGTGTGATCGGACTGCCGCTGCGTCTTTTGGCGCGCGAGATTTACGATAAGTTGGTCGGGTTGCGCGGGCCGAGTGTTGTCGCCCTTGTGACCGGAGAAGAGCGGATCGTACCGCCGCGAACGCGCTATTGGGTGTGTACGACCGAAGCGATGCCACGGGACAATATGGCCGACTGCGTTGTCATCGACGAAGTTCAGCTTTGTGCCGATCCCGAACGGGGTCATGTTTTCACAGATCGGGTGCTGCACGCCCGCGGTCGGCGCGAAACGTTATTTCTCGGCTCGTTCACAATGCGGGGGCCGCTCAAGGAGCTGGTGCCGGGCATCGAATACATGTCGCGGGAGCGGTTTTCCAATTTGTCTTACACCGGGTCGAAAAAGATCAGCCGCCTGCCAGCCCGAAGCGCGATTGTCGGGTTTTCTATCGACAACGTGTACGCCATCGCTGAACTGATCCGGCGGCAAAAGGGCGGCGCGGCCGTGGTGATGGGGGCCTTATCGCCGCGCACGCGAAACGCCCAAGTTGAAATGTATCAAAATGGCGATGTGGACTTTCTGGTGGCGACCGATGCCATCGGGATGGGTTTGAACCTGGATATCGACCATGTCGCCTTTTCAGGGCTCTCAAAATTTGATGGTCGAAAGACGCGCCGACTCGCGGCCAATGAGCTTGCTCAGATTGCTGGACGGGCCGGGCGCTATAAAACGGATGGGACGTTCGGAGTGACGGGCGAGGCCCCGCCATTTGAGGACGAGCTTGCGCAAGCGATAGAGCAGCATCGCTTTACGCCGATTAAAAAACTGCAATGGCGCAATAGCGACCTTAAATTTGCAACGGTTGATGCGTTGCTTGCGTCTTTGTCAGCGGCGTCTAGCGATCCGATTTTGTCCCGCGCTCGCGAGGCGGATGACCACCTGACGTTGCAATCGTTGGCCTTGATGCCTGAAATTCGAGATCGGGTGCGCGGTCCAGAGGATGTCCGGCTTTTGTGGGACGTTTGTCAGATCCCAGATTTTCGGAAGATTTCCTCGTCCGAGCACAGCAGTTTGGTCGCGCGCCTGTTTGAGTTCCTGCAAGAGCATGGAGAAATTCCGGAAGAGTGGTTGTCGACGCGCATTGCCCGCGTGGACAAAACCCATGGCGATATTGATGCCCTGTCCAAACGTTTATCATACATTCGAACTTGGACATACGTGACCCAGCGCAAAGGTTGGGCGGAAAATGAAGCCACTTGGCGCGAGGAAACCCGTGCTGTAGAGGACCGCCTATCCGACGCGCTGCATGCGGCGCTGACCCAAAGATTTGTTGATCGCCGGACATCGGTGCTGATGCGGCGGTTGAAGCAAAAGGAGACCTTGGTGGCTGATGTAAATGACAAAGGTGAGGTCCATATCGAGGACCAGTTTGTCGGACAGCTCACGGGGTTCCGGTTTCAACTCGATGCATCTGCGGATGCGCAAGAGGCGAAAACACTTCGCTCGGCCGCGATCTCGGCGCTGCAACCGGCCTTCAATCTGCGCGCAGACAAGTTCTATAACGCACCAGATACTGAGTTTGATATCACAGATCAGGGCGGACTAATGTGGGGGGATGCCGCCGTTGGCAAATTGGTGAAGGGCAATGATATCCTGTCACCGGATTTGCAGGCTTTTGTAGACGACGAAGCTGGGACCGATGTTGCCGAAAAGGTAAAACGGCGTCTGGCCCATTTTGTGGATCGAAAGATCAAGGCCGCGTTTGAGCCGCTGATCGCGATGCGAGATGACGAAGCGATCACGGGGCTGGCCAAAGGATTAGCGTTTCGACTGGTTGAGAGCTTGGGCGTTATGCCGCGTTCGGTTGTTGCTGACGATGTCAAACAGTTGGACCAAGAGGCGCGCGGGCAATTGCGCAAGCACGGTATCCGGTTTGGTCAGTTTACGATTTTCCAACAGTTGATGCTGAAACCTGCACCGACCCGGTTACGGTTGCTGCTGTGGGGTCTGTTCGAGGACATGGCCGTTTTCCCCGATGCGCCGCCGCCCGGACTGGTCACAATTCCAGAGGTCATAGACGCCCCTCAGGGGTATTACCAAAGAGCGGGCTATCGCATGGCTGGCAGTCGCGCGATCCGTATCGATATGTTGGAGCGCTTGGCGGATATGATCCGCTCGCAAGATGTGAAGGCGGGTTTCGAAGCGACGCCTGACATGCTGTCGATTACAGGCATGACGCTGGAGCAATTCGCCGATCTGATGCAGGGTTTGGGCTATCGAGCCGAGCGGGGAGAGCGCGAAAAGGTTAAGCCGGAACCAAAGCCGGAGGCGGCTGTGGTAGAAACGGGTGAGGAGGCGCAAACCGATAGGGCTGAGGAAGCGCCCGCGTCGCAATCCGCTTCCGAAGAAGCTAACAGGGATGTGGCCCCGGACGAAGAAGACTTGATCGAAGTGTTTTACACGTTCACTTGGCAAGGTCGCCAACGACCTGCACGCGGTGCCCAACAGGAGGACCGTCCACGCAAGAAGGGGAAGCCTAAAGGGGCCGCCGCCCAAGCGCAAAACCGGCCGAAACCCAAGCCAAAGGCCGAGAAGCCTATCGACCCAGACAATCCTTTTGCAGCCCTCGCCGCGCTTAAAAACCAGGGATGAGCGAAACACTCCGCCTGGATAAATGGCTGTGGTACGCGCGCTTTTTCAAGACACGTTCCCTGTGTTCGGAGCGGGTCCAAATGGGCGGTTTTCGCGTAAATAAAACGCCTGTTTCAAAACCAAGTACAACCGTGCGGGTCGGTGACGTGCTGACATTTGCACTCAATAACCATGTGCGTGTCATCAAAGTTGTGGCCTTGGCAGAGCGGCGCGGCCCTGCACCGGAAGCGCAGGCGCTGTACGAGGATCTTGACCCTCCGACACCGCGCGTTGCGAGATCACCTGCCAATCCCCGATTTGAGGATGCCGGTCGTCCAACCAAAAAAGACGCACGCGCTTTGCGAGATTTGAAGCGTTCAGCGCTTGAATGATCCGGGTTGCGATCCTAAGACCCCTTCTAACCAAATAGGATGGACGCTATGACCTATATCGTCACCGATAACTGTATTGCCTGCAAGTACACCGATTGCGTCGAAGTGTGTCCCGTAGATTGCTTTTACGAAGGCGAAAACATGCTCGTGATCCACCCAGATGAATGCATTGATTGTGGTGTTTGCGAACCGGAATGCCCGGCGGACGCTATTCGTCCGGACACAGAGCCGGGTATGGAAAACTGGGTAGAGATGAACCGCGAATATGCGGAAAAATGGCCCAATATCATTGTTAAAAAAGACCCACTGCCGGATGCAGCCGATCGTGACGGCGAAGCGGATAAGATGAAAAAGTACTTCTCGGCGGAGCCTGGAGAGGGCAGCTGACCTGGTAAGCTGGCGCTAGCCCGATTTTTGTGATAAAAATTGTGACTGACGCTGTGGTTGGCAGCGTTTCGAGCGTAGGACATGTGAATGGCAAAGACCCAAGATTTCAAATTGAACGAATATGTTGTTTACCCAACCCACGGTGTTGGGAAAATCGTGTCCATCGAACAGCAAGTGATTGCTGGATTGGATATGGAGCTTTACGTCATTGAGTTTGAAAAAGACAAAATGACCTTGAAGGTGCCAACCGCAAAGGCGTTGAGCACCGGTATGCGATCGCTGTCAGAACCCAATACCATCGAACGCGCTTTGACGACACTCAAAGGTCGGGCACGCGTAAAGCGAGCCATGTGGTCACGCCGTGCGCAGGAGTACGAACAAAAAATCCATTCCGGTGATCTTATTTCGATTGCTGAGGTTGTGCGGGATTTACACCGCAATGACGAGCAGCGGGAGCAATCCTATTCCGAGCGTCAGCTTTATGAGGCGGCTCTTGAGCGCTTGACGCGAGAGCTGGGCGCGGCGCAAGGCAAAGCCGAAGACAAAGCAGTAGAAGAAGTGACCGATCTGTTGAACAGTCGGGCGGCCTAAAGCAGGGCGACCGCGGCCAAGAGCCCAAAGATTTCTGTGACTTGTTGGGTGGCCCCCAAAACATCCCCTGTGTAGCCGCCAATCTTTTTGTGGGCGAGCCATGCAACAAGCGCGCAGCCAGTTGCTGCCGCAAGCAGGACCGCGAGAGATGCCGGAAGCGAGACAAGCAAAAGCAAGGCCGTAAGTCCGATTGCAATTCCAAGTTGGTTTTGATCGGGCTCCCCAACCGTATGGGCAAAACCAGCGCCGCGCGCATTCGGTAAGCCATACATGATGACCAGCATTGCGGTGCGGCTGAACACGATTATGGCGATGACCAAAACCCATCCACCACTTGCGAACAAAGACCCAAGCGCCGCGATGCGAAGGCCGATGCCAAGAACCAGCGCCAGGGCTCCATATGTGCCGATGTGACTGTCTTTCATGATGGCGAGCCGCTTTTGCGGTGTGTGACCGCCCCAAAACCCGTCCGCGCAATCGGCCAGACCATCTTCATGCAGGGCGCCGGTGATCAAGGCAATAACCAAGACGGAAAAAAGTGCGGCGAGGGTCGCGGGAAATACCGCCAGGGCCAGCATACCAATACCTGCGCCAATCCCGCCGACGGCGAGACCAATTAAGGGGAAAGCCCAAAAGAACTGGCCCTTCCGGCGTGCAAGCGCCGCGTCATCGAGTTGGACCGGTATACGTGTCAAAATGCCCGCGGCCGCTTTGATATCGTGCCAAATGTTGGGGAAAAAAGCTGACAAAGCCCCGCCTCGTTGTCGGTTTGGTATTTTCCACGCAGCCACGATGGTCTAGCGCATCCCAACTGGTGACTGCTGTAGGAAGAAATGACAATGCCTAAGACGTTTGAGAGCTTGCAGGAAATTCGCGATGCGCTGGGTGCCTTGCCTAGACCGGATATGGATGCGCGCGCTGTAGCGGAAGCCAGAAATGCAATTCTGACAAAGCCAGCGGGGGCATTAGGTCGGCTTGAGGACATCGCTGTCTGGTACGCTTCGTGGAGGGGCGACGACAAACCCTTTGTTTTGTCCCCCCAGATTGCAATCTTTGCAGGTAACCATGGGGTCACAGCGAAAGGCGTTTCGGCATTCCCTGCTGAGGTAACGGTTCAGATGGTCGCCAATTTCGAAACCGGGGGAGCGGCGATCAATCAACTGGCCAAACTAGCAGATGCGCGTTTTTCCGTCCACCCGATCGAATTAGAGAAGCCAACTCACGATTTTACCGAGACGTCAGCGCTGACCGAAGAGGAATTTCTGTCTGCGTTTAATGCCGGAGTACTTGCTGTGAATGATGACAGTGACCTTTTGGTTGTCGGCGAGATGGGGATTGGAAACACCACCACGGCTGCGGCTCTGTATGGGTTGGTCTTTGGAGGTAGCGGAACCGATTGGATCGGTCGCGGTACCGGGGTTGACGACGAAGGCTTGCGGCGCAAAGCCCAAGCTGTCGATGCAGCTCTGAAGTTGCATAAAGGCGCCTCCGGCTTGGAGGCTATGATGGCAGTTGCAGGGCGAGAGATGGTTGCAATGGCAGGCGCGATTATCGCCGCGCGACGCCTGTCCATTCCCGTCATCTTGGATGGATTTGTGGCAACGGCGTCACTGGCGGCACTTTGGTCCGAAGAAGCGAGCATTGTTCATCATTGTGTTGCGGGTCATCTGTCCGACGAAACTGCGCATAAGTCTGCATTGGAGGCGCTAAAGCTCGATCCGTTATTGGATCTAGGTTTGCGTTTAGGGGAGGGCTCTGGCGCCGCTTTGGCGATCCAGATCGTCAAAGGGGCCTTGGCGTGTCATTCTGGAATGGCGACATTTGAAGATGCCGGTGTTTCTGATGGTGGATAACCAGAGGCATCGTCAGTTTGTTTTTCAAAAAAACCCACGCCCTAATTTTGTTCTATTTCGACGGTAAGCATTGAGCTTGGTGCGAATAAAGGTCCGATGTTGAGATGGCGATTTTTTACCTGATTGGCGGAACTGGAAACCAGTTGTTCCAATACGCCGCATCGAACACAAATGACCGGTTCTCGACAATTTTTCTGTCACGCTCCGTCCGCAAGGCGTTAGGTTGGTCAGACCATCCAACAGTTCTTTCGTTTAGCCCTCGTGCCGGCTTACGTGGGTTTCTTGGACTGTGTCCACTTATGCTCGATGTTTTCCTCGCACGGGTTTTCGGGCGGACCCTGTTCACACAGTTTGATACGAAGCGGTTAAAAACGCGCCCGCAGTTGGCGACATTAGTCAGATGCGGCTACTTCCAGGACCAGCCTGGGCAAAGGGACATAGCACCGCTGGCCCAGAAGTTTTCATCCAAAGTCAGCCATTCGCAACCGATTGTTGTCCACATCAGAGGTGGTGATTTTGTATCAGTCGCAAAACGTGAAAAGTCGCCAATTCTTCTTCAACCGGGCTACTATGCTGATGCGCTAGAGATGGCGGTCAAAACTCTGGGAGAACGAGCTGAGAAACCCAAAATCCTATTTGTGACCGATGATGTGGACTACGCACAACGACTGATCGGTTGCGTGAAACCAGAGCTGATTTTTTCAGTCGAAACGTTCTCTCTTGAAGAAACTTTGAGCATTGCATCGAAGGCGGAAATCTATGTGTCCAGCAACTCTACATTGTCGTATTGGATCGTTCGTCTTCGGGGTGACCTCCCAAGTTTCGCGCCCCGTCCGTTTGGACGCAACCATAATTGGATTTTCCAAGATGCGGTTGTGAGAGTAAACGCCGAATATGGGACGTCACTAAATGACTGACCTATTATCATCCCCCTTGTTTGTTTCTGTCACGCTGACTTTAGGAATGATTGGATTGTTGATTGCGACCGTTGTCGAGCACTTTCAAATTGTCATTAAGTACTATGGTGGCATCCGCGGTAAAGTCGCGTCCGGCTACAGCCAGGCAATGAAAATAATGGTGGTCAATCGTCTTGGCGCTGTTCTGTTTCTTTTGTTTATGGGGCTCACAATTGACTCCGGTATAAGTCCGCAAGCCATCACTTACGCTTTTGCCATTAGCTTTCTAATCCTGACGACTTTTAGTTTTTTCTTCGCAATATGGTTTAAACGGAGCGAAACAGACCGGATAATTACAAAGCGAAGTGCATCCGCAATCCGGTTTGCTTGGATCAGTGGAACTGCCGGTGCATTTAATTTGCTTGGATTTGCTGTGCCCTTGATCTTAGCTTCGGTTTTTCCAGATTTCCGGCTGACCCTCGCAAACCTAAGTTTCATCTTTAACTCGGTTTTCACATTGCTGGCTGTGTTTTTCATCGAAAGCAAAATGGCAGAGTTGATTGACGAAAACTCTGATGAGCTTGGCCTTTTCGCCTGGCTTGTGATTGCTGCGCGCGCGCCTGCATACGCCATTATTTGCGCAGGGCTGTTTCTTAGTTTATTCTGGATACCAGCTTGAAAATCTCACCTAGAGTATCCGTCGTTATTCCAGCCTACAATGCTGGCTCCGTTATTGAGCGGGCGGTTTTGTCAGTGACGTCTCAGAACTTTCCGATACATGAAATCCTTGTCTACGATGATTGCTCCAGCGATGATACGCGTGATGTCTTAGGGGATTTGGCGAGCAAGCATCAGCATCTGGTTTTGATGTTCGGAGAAACGAACCACGGCGCGGGGCACGCGCGTATGGAACTTTTAAAGCGTGCCAAGGGGGAGTTCATTGCATTCTTAGACGCTGATGATGTTTGGCATGACACGAAACTTCAAAAGCAGATTGAGCTGATGGAGCGTACTGGGGCGCATCTGACTTACACCGGGTCCAAAATCGTATCGTCGGATGGGCGTGTCCTTGGAGAGCGCAGGCCGCCTAAATCTCTCTCGTTTTCACGTCTTCTCTTCGACAACGTTATATCAACAAGTTCTGCCGTGGTTCGAAACGATTTGTCGGGTGTTCGAGAGATGCCACACATTCGCCGGCGACAAGACTACGCGTATTGGATCCAATTGTTTCAACAGAATCCGAACCTAAAGGTGCTCGGGTTGAGTGAACCTTTGATCACATACTACAGAAATGAAGGGTCGCTTTCATCCAGTCCGCTGCGAAACTTTAAAGGAAATTTCACGATGTTCCGGGAAGTGGCGGGATATTCCGTCGTCAGTTCAGCATTGCTTACGCTTACCAATGCAGTGTTTAGACTGATGAAGGTTTAAGCGGCTGAGCTAAGTCAGGACCGATGTAGCCAAGTTAGAGAGGGCAATTTGGAAGTCGAGCAAACCCAACTATCAGGGGTTTTCACAGTTACCCCAAAACGCTTTCGGGATGAGCGTGGCTGGCTCAGCGAAAGCTATTCTCAGCGCGCCTTTGAAGATCTGGTTGCGGGCGTTCAGTTTGTGCAAGACAATCACTCGTATTCAGCAAAAGCCCAAACGCTGAGAGGGCTGCATTACCAAAGCCCGCCGCATGACCAAATCAAACTCGTTGGTTGCGTGACGGGGAGTATTATTGATGTGGCTGTTGATGCCCGGCGTGGATCCCCCACGTATGGAGAGAGTGCATCTGTGATCTTGAGCCGCGAGAACGGCAAATATCTGTTTATTCCAAAAGGCTTCCTGCACGGCTTTGTCACCTTGGAGGATGGGTGTGACGTCGTTTATAAATGCTCAGACTTCTACGCACCGCAAGCCGAGGGGGGCATCCTTTGGAACTCGATTGGCATCGATTGGGGGGATGTTTCAGATCCTATTTTGTCAGAGAAAGATCGCGACGCGATTTCGTTTCAAGACTGGTCTTCGCCGTTTGATTTCGAGGCAGGAGCGTGAAGATCATCGTGACCGGCGGGGCGGGCTTTATCGGCTCGGCGGTTGTGCGGTTTGCTGTTCAGCAAGGTCATGATGTCGTTAACTTGGACGCTCTGACCTATGCAGCTAACCTTCAAAATCTAGCATCCATAGAAGACAGTGATCGGTATTCCTTTAAAAAAGGAAACATCACGGATGGTGCTTACGTTTCCGAGATTTTTGAAGAGTTTCAGCCAAATGCGCTCATACATTTAGCCGCAGAAAGTCATGTCGACCGATCAATAGATGGCCCGGGTGCCTTTATTGAAACTAATATTGTAGGCACATTCAGACTGCTTGAAGTTGCTCGCGATTATGCCAAAGGGCGAAAGGGCTTTCGGTTTTTGCACGTTTCAACAGACGAGGTTTATGGGTCTTTAGGCCCGAGCGGTGCCTTTACCGAAGAGACGCCATATGCGCCCCGGTCACCCTATTCAGCTTCCAAAGCGGCATCGGATCATTTGGTGCGCGCGTGGGGGGAGACCTATGGATTGCCGATCCTTTTGACGAATTGCTCAAACAATTACGGGCCCTTCCAGTTCCCCGAAAAACTGATCCCGGTCGTTATCCTGAATGCCCTCGCCGGGAAGGAAATTCCTGTTTACGGAGACGGTAAAAACGTCCGAGATTGGTTATTTGTTGAGGATCATGCAGCAGCTCTTCTTTTGGTATTGGAGCAGGGTGAAATCGGCAGACAGTACAATATCGGCGGAGAAAACGATGTCCCCAATATTGATTTGGTGCGGCTTATCTGCGGTCACATGGACGAGGCAGCACCCTCCGGCGCTCCGCACGACGCCCTTATTACATATGTCCAAGATCGGCCGGGCCATGATCGCAGATACGCGATTGATGCCACGAGAGTGCGCAATGAACTGGGGTGGTCGCCATCTGTTTCCCTAAGCGAGGGTCTTAAACGGACGGTAGATTGGTATGTTATAAACCAAGCTTGGTGGGAGCCGCTCTTGGAAAGACCCGGTGTCGGCGAACGGATTGGAACCAAATTGTGAAAGGGATAGTGTTTGGTTCGAACGGGCAAGTGGGGCGCGAACTCGCGCGTTTGGCGCCCGATTTCAAACACCTGACACGCGCAGACGCTGATCTTCAAAATCCGCAAAGTTGCGAAGATGTCATCGGCAAGTTTCAACCGGAAATTGTCATCAACGCTGCAGCATATACAGCCGTTGATGCGGCAGAAGACAATCGATCCGTGGCGTTGGTGGTGAATGCAGACGCGCCGGCGGCAATGGCGCGGGCGGCAAACCGTATTGGCGCCGCGTTCATTCAAATCTCAACTGATTACGTATTTGATGGGTCAGGTCTGAAGCCATGGCGCGAAACAGATCCGACAGGGCCACTTGGTGTTTATGGGTCAACGAAGCTGGCGGGTGAGGAGAAAGTCCAAAGTGTCGGCGATCAATATGCAATTCTAAGAACCTCGTGGGTTTTCTCTCAACACGGTACGAATTTCGTCAAAACGATGTTACGCCTGTCGGAAAGCAAACAGGCGGTAAGCATTGTGAATGACCAAATCGGCGGACCAACGAGTGCTGCGAGTATTGCATCTGCCAGTCTTGTGATCGCGCGCATGCTGCTAGAGGATCCTGCAGCCTCGGGCATATATCATTACGCGGGTGCGCCAACCGTGAGCTGGGCCGACTTTGCCGGTGAGATTTTTCGCCAAGCGGGTAAAAGCGTCGAGGTCACACCGATACCGTCTCATTTGTATCCAACAATCGCAAAAAGACCTCTAAACTCGCGATTGGACTGTTCCAAAATTCAGCGGGTTTTCGGGATATCGCAACCTGATTGGCGCGCCGATCTTGGCGATGTTCTGAAGGGAATGCAGGGTGCGTATGAAACGTAAGGGCATTATACTCGCGGGCGGTTCGGGGACGCGCTTGTTCCCGATTACAATGGGCGTTTCCAAGCAGCTTCTGCCGCTCTACGACAAACCGATGATCTTCTACCCGCTGAGTGTTTTGATGCTCGCTGACATTCAAGAGATCGCGATTATCACAACACCCGAGGATCAACCCCAATTTCAAAGGTTGTTGGGGGATGGCGGGCAATGGGGCTTGGAATTCACCTATATCACCCAACCAAACCCGGACGGGTTGGCACAAGCCTATATCCTCAGCGAAACGTTTCTAGATGGGGCGCCGTCCGCCATGGTCCTTGGTGATAACGTTTTCTTTGGCCATGGGCTTCGAACCAAACTTTCAGAAGCCAGCCAAAAGACATCTGGCGGGACCGTTTTCGGCTATCATGTCAAGGACCCAGAGCGATATGGCGTTGTCGCATTTGACGACAGCGGCGCGGCGCGCGAGATCATCGAAAAACCTAAAAGCCCGCCATCAAATTATGCGGTCACGGGCATGTATTTTTTGGATGAAACGGCGCCAGTTCGGGCAGCAAAGGTTACGCCTTCGGAACGCGGAGAGCTGGAAATAACCTCTGTTTTGCAAAGCTATCTCGATGACGGCTTGTTGGATGTTCAGACAATGGGACGAGGATATGCTTGGCTCGACACAGGCACACATGCATCCCTGCAAGAAGCTTCCAATTTTGTGCAGATCCTGCAAGAACGTCAAAACCTTCAAGTTGGCTGCCCCGAAGAAATCGCCTGGCAGAAGGGCTGGATTGACGAAGAGCAGCTGCGGGTGCGGGCCGAGCTGTTTCACAAATCGCCATATGGTACATATTTGTTCCGATTGCTGGAGTGAAAGATCACGCGCCGATGCTTTGCATTACAAGCTTTCTAGGAAAGTAATAAGCGCGTCCCGGTCTGTCTTTGGCATAGAAACCACAGCGTCTTTTTGCGCCTCGGCCTCTCCGCCATGCCAAAGCACCGCTTCAAGAAGTGACCGCGCGCGACCGTCATGCAGAAAATACGTGTGCTCTGACACTTGCGACGTGAGTCCAATGCCCCAAAGTGGAGGGGTTCTCCACTCTCGACCTGTTGCACCAGCTTCGGGACGATTGTCCGCAAGGCCGTCGCCCATGTCGTGGAGCAGGAGATCAGTGTAAGGCCAAATGAGTTGAAAGCTCTGTTCGTCTTGGTCGTTCAGGCGCTGTGTTACGAATTTTGGCGTGTGACAGGACGTGCAGCCCGTCTCATAGAACACTTGTTTTCCGCGAAGGACGTCCGGGTCATTCACATTGCGACGGGCCGGGACCGCAAGGTTGCGCGTGTACAATGTCAAAAGGTCGAGGGCGAGGTCGCCCACTTCATGGGTTTCAGTCGCGTGGATGCCATGGGGTGCATTTCGACATTCGGATTGATCGGACGTACAGTCCCCCCACGGCATGGAAAAAACCGATGTCGATAAGCCCATATCGGCAACGAGAGCGCCGGCGGTTTGCTCTCTCAAAGTTGGCATGCTTGCTTTGTGTCCAAAGCGACCAAGCATCTCGTGCCCAAACTCTGCCGATCTCACACTGTTCGGACGTCCGGATATGCCATCCCCATTGCTGTCTTCTGGATCTGCCAACGCTAAAATGTCTTCCGTGGCCACGGCCTCCAATAGACCGAGACCGATCATCTTTTGGGCCACTCGTGGGCTGTATTGAGTGTCAGGATGGAGCGGCCCGTAAGCTGTATTGCTGACTGAGTATTTAGGCTGTCGCAAAGTGGCGGCTTCGCCCTCGGACAACGGGATTGTAATGTACTCGTACGCCACCTGAATTTGCGCCTCGGGTTCATGCCCTTCGAGTGCAAAGTCCTGAAGTTGCAGGCCATAGGTCGGTTCTGGCTTTGAAGCGAAGTAACCTTCGATGGTCTGAGTATCTTGGGCGGTCGTGTCTGGGATCGAAACCCGCATGACGAATGACATCGCGTTGCCTTCGGCATTGGCGGGCGGATGCCCGCGACCATTGCGCATATGACAAGCCTGACAGGCGTCCGTATTGAATAAGGGCCCCAATCCATCAGAGCCTGTCACCTCGGTTTGGGCGGGTTGCCATGACCGTTTGAACAACCCGTTTCCAATTTGGAAGTCCAACTTATTTCTTTGAAGAATATTGGTGGATGGTTGCGAGAATGCGTCGGTCGATGACATGGTAAAGGTGGTGGTGTCGCCACCTGCTAGTTCTTCAAACTCTTCGGCTTGCGTGAAATCCGTGGTAGGCTTTGTGACAGATTGAATGAGTGCAGTATCTTCGGGTGTTCGCTCGATAACGCTCAGATGCGATTCATTGTTGGCCATATCCGCAAATGCGGCAGAGCCGAAAACCGTCACAACACAGAGGGCACTCAATCGAAACATAGCGCAGGCTTACATCAACTTCGCCGCAAGGTCTGGACGCAATTTGCCGCGTAGCTGACAGAGAAGCCCTGTTTACCGATCTGCGCAATTCCGCTTGGGGCTGCATTAAACATCGACAACAGCCTGTTCGATAACCGCCTCCATCGCGACAAAGCTGGAGGTAGAGGCGACATGAGGAAGTCCCGAAATTTTATCGCCCATGACGGTTCGGTAATGGGAAATGTCGCGGCTGCGGACTTTGATCAGATAGTCGAAATTGCCTGCGATCATATAACATTCCTCGACTTCTGGAATGGACTTCACCGCGTCATTGAATTTTCGAAGCGCTGCTTCTTTGGTGTCCGACAATCGAACCTCGACATAGGTGACATGGGTCAGGCCGAGTGCCAGCGGCGATAGAATAGCGCGATAGCCTGCGATCAAGCCTGCTTTCTCAAGGTTTTGCACCCGTTGCGTGACGGGCGTTTTTGAAAGGCCCACTGCGCCCGCGAGGTCCGTCATGGATATGCGTGCATTCTGCTGCAGAAGCCGGAGAATCTGTCGATCTTTAGTATCTAAATGCATTTGGCCTGATCTTTGGGTCAAAAGTAAGCGAATTCTCTAATTGAAACAATAATTTTAGGCACACTGTCTATATTTGATTTGATAATCATAGCGACAACGGAGGTGGATTTGAACCAAGCGAGAATTGTAATTCCAAACAAATTTGGCGACGAAAAAGACACTGTCGATCGATTGACCGCTGAAGCATCGCTCGACGACGATATTCGTGAGCGGGTTTGTGACCGAGCTGTCGACCTGATTAAGCGTGTGCGCTCTGAAAGCGATCCCACCCTTATGGAGCATTTCTTGACGGAGTATGGCCTGTCCACTCAGGAAGGCGTGGCGCTGATGTGCCTTGCCGAAGCGATGCTGCGCGTCCCTGATACGGAAACGATGGAGGCGCTGATTGAGGATAAGATTGCACCATCGGATTGGGGGCAGCACTTGGGAACCGCGTCGTCCAGTTTTGTGAATGCTTCGACTTGGGCGCTGATGCTCACGGGCAAGGTCCTGGATGACGAACACCCGGGCATGGCTGGCGTTATACGAGGTGCGATTAAACGGGTGGGAGAGCCGGTGATCCGTGTGGCCGTTGGTCAGGCGATGAAGCAAATGGGCCGCCAATTTGTTTTGGGAGAATCTATCGCTAAAGCGCTGTCGAGGGCCCGCGATCAGGAAGCAAAGGGATATTCCTATAGTTATGACATGCTGGGTGAAGCAGCGATCACCCAAGCCGATGCCGATCGCTATGCGGTCGATTACGAAACCGCGATTGATGCTATTTCACTGGCCTGCCATTCGAAGGACGTTGCTGAAAATCCAGGCATCTCCATAAAACTTTCGGCGCTGCATCCACGTTATGAAGTCAGTCAGGAAGACCGCATTCTGAACGAGCTGGTGCCGGTGGTTTTGCGTTTGGCCAAAAAGGCAAAAGCGGCAGGTATGGGGTTTAACATTGATGCCGAAGAACAGGACCGATTGCTTTTATCGTTGAAAGTGATCAGGGCGGTTCTGGCATCCCCTGATTTGTCAGGATGGAACGGTTTTGGCGTTGTCGTCCAAGCGTATGGAAAGCGCGCGTCCTATGTTTTGGACTGGCTTTATGAAACAGCGCAGGTGCTTGATCGCCGCATCATGGTGCGGCTGGTGAAGGGCGCTTATTGGGACACGGAAATGAAGCACGCGCAGGTTGAGGGGCTGCCGGGGTTTCCATTGTTCACCACCAAACCGGCAACCGATGTGAGTTTCATTGCAAATGCGAAAAAGCTGTTTGACTATTCGGATCGGATTTACCCCCAGTTCGCGACCCATAATGCGCATACTGTGTCGGCGATTTTGGAAATGGCAGACGGGCGTCCCTTCGAGTTTCAAAGGCTCCACGGGATGGGCGAAAGCCTGCATCATCTGGTTTTAAATGAAAACAAAACGCGCTGTCGGATTTATGCGCCGGTTGGGCGCCACAAGGACCTGCTGGCCTATCTGGTTCGGCGGCTGCTGGAAAACGGCGCAAACAGCTCTTTTGTGCATCAGATTGTCGATGAGCATGTCAGCCCTGAAGACATTGCAACCGATCCTTTTGAGGCGGTTCAAACCGCCGTGCCGCCCAACGGGTTGTTTGCACCTGATTTGATTTTTGGAAAGCGCGTCAATTCCAAAGGCTTCGATTTGACGGACGATGACGTATTGGCCGAGGTCGATCAAAATCGGTCCTTTGAGTTCTCAGAGGTCGTTCCGAAAACACTGCGCCCGGCAACCGGGACGCATAAACCGGTTTTAAATCCTTTTGATCAAACGCACCTTACGACTGTCCTTGAAGCTGATGAACAGACGTTGGCGCGTGCCATTGAGGATGCATCTGTTTGGTCTGCACCCGTGGTGACACGCGCCAAGGTGCTGCGACAAGCCGCAGATCTTTATGAGGCAAACGCCGGTGCGATTTTTGAGATTTTGGCGAAAGAAGCTGGAAAAACCCTGCATGACGCTGTGGGTGAGTTGCGCGAGGCCGTGGATTTCTTGCGCTACTATGCTGATGAGGCCGAGGTACAAGACCCTGAACCTGCTGGCATTTTCGCGGCGATCAGCCCTTGGAATTTTCCACTGGCGATTTTCACGGGTCAGATTGCGGCTGCGCTGGCCGTGGGCAACGCCGTGATCGCCAAACCGGCTGAAGCAACGCCTGCGATTGCAAGTTTTGCAGTGGACTTATTGCATCAAGCGGGCGTTCCGACATCTGCGTTGCAACTCGTCCCGGGACAGGGCGGAGTGATCGGTGCAGCGCTGACATCCGATCCGCGCATCTCGGGCGTTGTCTTTACCGGTTCCACAGAAACGGCTCTGCGCATCCGCCGCACCATGGCGCAAAACCTTTCGCCATCTGCGCCACTCATCGCAGAGACAGGTGGTCTGAACGCAATGATTGTCGACAGTACCGCGTTGCCCGAGCAGGCCGTGACCGATATCGTGACTTCGGCCTTTCAATCTGCGGGCCAACGGTGCTCTGCCTTGCGCTACCTCTATGTCCAAAGAGACATCGCCGAAGATTTTATTGCCCTTTTGCAAGGTGCCATGGATGAGTTGCGTCTTGGTGATCCATGGGACCAAAGAACCGATATTGGACCGATTATTGATGCAAAAGCACATCGTGCGATTGCGGAGTATATATCAAAGGCTGCGGCAAGCGGCGCTGTCCTTCATCAAGTTCAAGCCCCAAGCGAGTGCTTTATCGGCCCCACCTTGATAAAGGTGAAAGGCATTACGGATTTGGATCGCGAGGTTTTCGGCCCTGTGCTGCATGTGGCCACGTTCGAAAACGATGAAATTGATCGCGTGATTGATGACATTAACGGAACGGGGTTCGGACTGACATTCGGTCTCCACACGCGAATTGATGGCCGTGTTCAGGAGGTCTCTGAAAAAATCCACGCCGGCAACGTCTATGTCAATCGGAACCAGATTGGAGCCATTGTCGGAAGTCAGCCCTTTGGCGGAGAGGGCTTAAGTGGCACGGGGCCAAAGGCTGGTGGGCCGAACTACCTGTCCCGTTTTGCAAAACCGGAACCGATGCCGAGTGCGATGGGCTGGAGCGTTGAAGCTGACATTTCGCAGTTAAAGATTGCGACACAAGCCGTGGCAGCCAAGCAACCTTTGTCCAAGTCAAACTTGCCCGGACCAACCGGCGAAGAAAATGTTCTGTCCTTCGTTCCCAAGGCGGCCATTCTATGCGCCGGGCCAGGCGAGGATGCCGCTGAGGTACAGGCACGTCTGGTAAGAGAGTTGGGTGGGAACGCAATCGTAGTGTCCGGGCACATTAATGAGAGTGATTTGATTGCCCTGAACGGCATCAACGGTGTTGTGTATTGGGGCGAAGACGCGCGAGATGTCGCCATCGCGTTGTCACAGCGTGATGGTCCCATTT
This sequence comes from Pseudomonadota bacterium, assembly GCA_039821195.1. Taxonomy (GTDB): domain Bacteria; phylum Pseudomonadota; class Alphaproteobacteria; order Rhodobacterales; family Rhodobacteraceae; genus Amylibacter. Next base: position 96,886 of record JBCBON010000001.1, on the reverse strand, counting down.
TACCACTGATTACCGGCCAGCCTGAAATCACGCATGTCGTGCATGAGAGGCATCTTTGCGTCGATACGACTGCGTCCGGAGGCAACGCTGCGCTGCTTGCGGGCTAGCGAAAAACAGACCGGATTTTGGAAAATGGCAGTCCCTAGGGGAATCGAACCCCTCTTTCCAGGTTGAAAACCTGGCGTCCTAACCGATAGACGAAGGGACCGCTCAGAACCGCCATAAAGCAAAAAGGCCGGATGGGTTCAAGTGGAAAATTCCGGCTCTGCGGCGTTTTGAACAGCGGTGAACGGTATGACTATTGTAAATCGGCTGCCACCACCTGCGCGGTCACTTACGGTGACATCTCCACCAACAGCTCGCGCATCGCGCCTTGCCTTAAAGAGGCTTAGACCCAAACCCGACGTGGGTTTGGTGGCCTGTTCTATGCGCATTTCCATCGGCTCGAAGATGCGATCGCGTTTTAATTTTGGGATGCCGGGGCCTGTATCCTCGACGACAATCATTAACCTCGACTGTGCTTTGTTCGGCATGGTCGTCACGCTACATCGTATAAAACCGCGTTCGGTTAAGCGTACGGCATTGTCCAAAACAGCACTGAATGGCTCCCGAATTAAGCGCGGGAAACTCAATATCTCAGCCTTTTCATCAAGCTCCCAAAACTGTTCAAGCGCTAGGTTTTTTGCACGAGCCAGTTTGTCATAATGGCTTAAGATTGGGTGTAGCTCGTCCGAAATAACAATCGGCTTTTCTGCTTCGATGTTTTCGCTAGTGCCCGAAGATGCACTGAGCAAAAGGTCGATCTTGCGCGTGAGTTCTTCGCCGGCATCGGAGATCACTTTGACGGTTTCGCGATCATCAGGGCAGAGATTAGCATCCTTCAGGATGTCGGATCCGGCTACAATTCCATTCAAGGGTGTCCGCAGTTCGAGACTTAGGTGGTTGAAAAACTTGGTCTTTGCCGCGAGTGCTTCTGTTCGGTCCTCAGCAATCTTTTGGGTGTGACGTTGCAAGTCTTCTGCAAACTCCCGTTCTTTGCGCAGCTTGGAAAAACTGGCGATAATTGCACGGTGCGCGGGCCAAAAAATGAACAATGCTTCAAACAATAGCAGACTGAGAGCGATGGCGAATGAGATATTTGCCACGCGTTTATCGCTGGCTTCGGTGGTGGCCACTGCCAATTCGAACTGCTGGACAGAGTTGTTAAGTTCGCGCAGCAAAGGCCCGGTTGCCAGATCATGAAGTTCCGAAAGCGTCGACCCCGTGACGAAGGCCGTATCTGCGCGTTGCGCCAGCGCGATGGATCGAATTTTGGCTATCAGCTCTGAAAAGTGATCAACCATATCGTCAAGCCCGATTGCCCTCTCAGATCCGGAATATAAGGTCTGATGGCCTTCGGTCAGATAGTGCCGGGCACGAAGCGCTTCGTGGCTAGACAAAAACAGATCGAGATCTGCATCCAGTGTTCTTCTCAAGTCGTCCAGATGTGCTGGCGACGATGCGCTGCTGAGGGCAAAAGCGAAATGCGTGATGCGCTGGGATAACATGCGCTGGCGCCCAGATTTGTTCACATCCGCCGCGATTTCCGCGCTTAAACCCGAACTTTGCGTTGCCATGTAATGTGAAACGGAAATAGCCAATGCAATCAGCGCCACCGCCAAAACATAGCGTTGCCAAAGACGCTCCGGATTTTGTGGACCTATCACATGCATCCCTCCGATCACGGTGAATGCTAAAAGTTTGGGTATTAACAAATGCCGAATTTGTCAGTGCTTCTGCGGGCAAGTTTTAGCGAGATCACTCGGCAAGGGCGGCGTCTTCAAGGCGGAGTTTCGGTTTGCGCCGCCCCTGCCACTCGTCAATTTCAATTCGGCCAGCCACATGAAGAACAGCGCCAGCGTGATCTTCGATTGCTTTTCCAAGCGGGCCTTCAAAGGCTTTGAACGCAATCGCCTCTAGCGTTGAGCCGGTATCATCGCGAAAGCTGGCTTGAAGATGGGTTTCACCAACACGACGTGCAAAGCCCACCCGAACATATGGCACCGCGAAACGTGGGGTGGGTGCGCCGACCCCGTATGGGCCCGCAGTTTCCAAAGCTTCGAGCAATTCGATCGTAGCGGCCTGTGGCCCAAGCGGCCCGTCCAAAAGAAGGTCCTGCGGACCGATCTGATCTGCGCCTTGTCGGGCCAGCATTTCGGACAGGCGCGCCATTGCCGGTGCCAGCTGTTCCCGCGTCAGGCTGAGCCCCGCGGCCATTTTGTGCCCTCCGCCTTTTTTAATAAGGCCTTCCCGGGCGAGGGCGGCAATGCATGACCCAAGGTCTATACCGCTGACGGACCGACCCGAGCCCTTGCCCTCGTTGTCGTCGAAGCCGATGACAATTGAGGGTCGGTTGAAACTTTCCTTCATGCGGGATGCTACAATGCCAACAACGCCTGGATGCCATCCGTCTCCGGCGGCCCATGTCAGGGCTGCGGCTCTATCACGGGTTTCTGCTTGTGCGATTGCCGCCGCTTGCACGTCCGCTTCGATCGCCCGCCGCTCGTCGTTAAGGTGATCCAACCTTTGGGCCAAACCTTCGGCTTCTGCGGGATCGGTCGTGGACAAAAGTCGCAAACCTAGGTCCGCTTGCCCCACGCGTCCGCCTGCATTGATGCGCGGTCCCAATAGAAAGCCAAGGTGATAGGCCCGGGGTGCAGTTTCCATTCTGGCAATATCTGCCAGCGCTTTGAGGCCCGAGCGTTTCCGTTGTGCCATAATACGCAAACCTTGGCGGACGAGGGTTCGGTTAAACCCATGTAACGGCGCGACATCGGCAACGGTCGCAAGGGCTACGATATCCAAAGCGTCCAGTAAGTTCGGCGTTTGAACGCCTGAAGTTTTCAAAGACGTGTTCGCCGCAACCAAGGTTAAAAAGACGACACCTGCCGCGCAGAGATAGCTGAGTTCGCCAGTTTCATCCTGTCGGTTTGGATTCACGACTGCAGTGACATCGGGCAAAGTCTCCGCGCCAAGATGGTGATCGAGGACAATCACGTCGCAACGCGCAGCCGCCAGTGCATCGTGGCTGAGCGTTCCGCAGTCAACGCAAATTAACAGGTCATGGGACGCCGAGAGATGCTCGATTGCGGGGGTGTTCGGACCATATCCTTCGTCAATACGGTCGGGCACATAAGCCGTAATCTGATTTCCGAAGTGCCGAAACCAATCGACCAGCAATGCGCCGGACGCTGCCCCGTCAACGTCATAATCTGCGAAAACGGCAATACGCTCTTTGGTCTGAACGGCGCGCACGATACGCCTCGCTGCAATGTCCATATCTTTCAGGGATTTGGGATCCGGCATCGTTTCCCGCAAGGAAGGTGCCAAGTAAAGCTCTGTCTCTTCTGGGGGCACACCAAGCCTTGCCAAGACTTGGCACAGGGCGCGGGGATGGCCCGTCGCCTGCGCGATGGCCTCTGCCAGTCGATCTTGATCTATACTCGGACCAAGCCATCGCCGACCGGTTAAGGAAGAGCTTACGTTGAAATAGGCCTGCGTCACATGTTGTTTTGGCGATAGAACATCCGCCGAACCGATCCGGTGCGCGACCGCATCAGGATCGTCTCTGTCTCGATATAGTCGCCATCCCGTTTTGCGCCTGACACGACCGATCCGTCGGTCACGCCTGTTGCTGCGAAGATCACATCTTCGGTCACCATTTCGTCGCGTGTGTAAACGCGGTCCAGATCGGTGATCCCTGTCTTTGCGGCACGCGCCCGCTCGTCGTCATTTCTGAACAAAAGCTTGCCCCACATCTGGCCGCCCATGCACTTTAGTGCCGATGCCGCCAGAACGCCCTCCGGCGCGCCGCCCTGACCCATATACATATCAATTCCCGAGCGTGCAGCGTCAGCGGCATGGATGACCGCGGCGACATCGCCATCCGTGATCAACCGGACTGCACACCCGGTACTGCGCAGCCCTTCGATGGTCTTGCTGTGGCGATCGCGTTCCAGCACACATACGCTGATTTGTTCGGGCAAGCAGCCTTTGGCTTTGGCCAGTTCTGTCACCCGTTCAGATGGGGTCATATCCAACGACAAAAGCCCCTCGGGATAACCCGGTCCGATCGCCAGCTTATCCATATAGGTATCTGGCGCGTGCAACATCGATCCACGCGGCCCCATGGAAATAACCGTGAGCGCGTTTGGCATATCTTTCGCCGTCAGCGTTGTCCCTTCCAATGGGTCCAAAGCGATATCGACGCCCGGACCGGTGCCGGTCCCAACCTCTTCCCCGATGAACAACATTGGCGCTTCGTCCCGTTCGCCTTCACCAATGACGACAACGCCTTGAATGTCCAATCTGTTGAGCTGCTCGCGCATGGCGTTCACCGCGGCCTGATCTGCTGCTTTTTCGTCGCCGCGCCCAATCCATTTTGCACTCGCAATCGCTGCCGCCTCTGAAACACGTGCCAACCCCAAAGAGAGCATCCGGTCTGCAAAGATATTCTGGGTCATAAGGCTCTCCGGTTAGATATCGATAATGGGAAGTGCGAAGGGAGGTTGAAGCATAATGTCCAAATTGTCCATTTCAGCCAGAGCACCCGCCATCGCGTCCCTAGACTTGGGATGGGTTACGATCAAAATGGTGGCAGTGCCGTCTTCGTGTTGGGGCTGTCGCATCCGATCAATTGATATGTCCGAAGCCGCCAAAGCACCTGCAATTTTGGCAAGGACGCCAGGTTCGTCCTTCACAGGACATCTGATGTAGTATGCCGCTTCGCGGGCGGGTGTTTTTGCGGGCAGCTTTTGCAACGTCGCTGCCGCTTGGCCGAAGACGGGAATGTCGATTCCACGGGCTATGTCCATAACATCGCCGAGAACTGCGCTCGCCGTTTCAGAGGCGCCAGCACCCGGGCCGCGAAGCACAAGTTGTCCAACTGCGTCCCCCTCGATGACGACCATGTTCGTTCCGCCTTTTAACTGCGCAAGTGGCGCACCTTCCGGGATCAAACAGGGTTCCATAAGTTGCGCCAATCCGTCGCCAGAGGGCTCGGTGACGCCTAAGAGCTTGATTGCAAAGCCAAGTGTTCGGGCGGCGCGAATATCTTCGATGGTTACTTTTCCGATGCCGGTCGTGGCGACGCCCGGATAATTGACCTGAGCGCCAAAACCGATAGCCGAAAGCAGCGCAAGCTTATGCGCCGCATCAATGCCACCGACGTCCAGCTCCGGATCCGCTTCGAGATACCCCAAGCCATCCGCCTCATCAAAGGCCTGTTGGTACGTGAGGTTTGCATCTTCCATGCGCGTGAGGATGTAATTGCAAGAGCCATTCATAACCCCAAGGATGCGCGTCACTTTGTTGGCAGCGAGCCCTTCAGTCAGCGCTTTGATCACCGGGATGCCACCTGCCACCGCGGCTTCAAATCGCAATTGCTTGTTTGCAGCTTCCGCGGCTTCCGCCATGGCCTGACCGTGATGAGCCAACAGCGCCTTGTTGGCGGTCACCACATGCTTCCCGGTTTCCAACGCCGCTTCGATGCTTGCTTTTGCTGGGCCATCTTCGCCGCCCATCAGTTCTATAAAGACATCGATGTCGTCCCGACGTGCCAAAGCAACAGGATCATCTTCCCAATCATAACCTGAGAGATCGACGCCCCTGTCTTTTTGTCTGGATCGCGCAGATACCGCGTTGATATCGAACTCTGCCCCGGATCGGGCACTTAGCATGGTTGAATGCTCTTGCAGAATTCTCACGGCAGCTGCGCCAACAGTGCCAAGTCCCGCAATGCCAAGCCGCAATTTCACTTTCGCCAAAACACTACCTGCTGTTCTTTCAAACCGCACAAACGGTAAATGAGCGCTCTGTGCAAGGGGCAAACCCTTGCGACGCACTGCTCACTAGGTCTGCAACCCATAGTCGCGGTCATAATCAAGCAGTCGCACCTCGTCATAATTTACGATCACCTCCGAGAGCGGCCGGGTGTTTTGCTTTTGAAATCCGAACTGAACATCAGTCGCGCGTTCGAACTGTCCGAATGGGTCGAAGGTTTCCCAGAAATCCGTATCCGCACGCGAAATGTCCTCATAAAAACTTACGAAATAGTTTCCGTTTGAAAAGTTTTCGTGTGCCCACTCGACATGTTCTGTCTTTCGCTTTTCGAACCGTTCAAACTCACGAACATCAATCGTCAGCCGGATGTTCGATTGAAGATTGTCTTGAGTGTCTTGGAGCATCCATTGTCCGGACGTTTCGGCTAGTTTCAAGGATACGAACTGTTTCAGTGAGTTCTTTCTGATGAGGTGAATAACCGCCCCGGTCTCAAGAAAGTGGGTCCAGAGGGCATTGTCGAGGGCAACGTGCGGATAAAAAATTTTCGCAAATAAAGGAGCATTTGTATCCTTGGCATAGACGCCCAGTGCTTCCCAGAGGCGCAGAGGTTCGTCCCTACGAATGGTTTCGTATTCCCCTTCATTCCAACCCAAAATCTTTTCGATTTCTTTGTGGTTGTCTCCAGCTCCCCTGAATATCTCTCGGAACCATATACCATCGGTCCATAGCGAAAGCATGCCAGAGATGAAAAAATTGGTGCCAGAGCGCTCTTGAGACAAGATAATCGCTTTGTCAGTGGGGAAACTTGGCATCGATGCTCACAGCAAAAAACACCCGTAGGCTAGTCACGAACGGCTGATTTTGTCCAATGCAAAAATAGGCGTTCGTGAGCAATACAGAAAAGCACCCTTCTAGCCAAAGGCGGCCAACGGCTAGTAACGGTTATTCTGCCGCCAGAGCTGTCGGTTGACCAAGACTTGGATAAATCGGGAAGCGATCGCAGAGTGCTTGAACCTTTGCCTTAACGGCTTCTTCAACTGCGTGGTTCCCGTCTTCGCCGTTGGCGGCAAGCCCATCAACAACTTCGACAATCAAATCTGCAATCAACCGGAATTCATCTTCGCTAAAGCCGCGCGTCGTACCCGCGGGTGTCCCAAGACGGATGCCAGAGGTAATCATCGGCTTTTCTGTGTCGAATGGAATTCCGTTTTTGTTGCAGGTGATATGTGCGCGACCGAGCGCCTTTTCAGTTGCGTTGCCTTTCACACCTTTGGGACGCAAATCCACAAGCATGACGTGGCAGTCTGTACCACCGGTCACGATATCAAGGCCGCCTTTGATCAATTGATCGGCAAGCGCTTTGGCATTTTTCACAACTTGTTCCTGATAGTCCTTGAACTCTGGGCGGAGTGCCTCGCCAAATGCCACGGCTTTGGCGGCGATGACGTGCATCAGTGGCCCACCTTGAATGCCAGGGAAGATCGCAGAATTAAATTTCTTCGCCAATGCCTCATCATTCGTGAGGATCATACCGCCACGGGGACCCCGCAGTGTCTTGTGGGTTGTCGTTGTCGCTACATGCGCGTAGGGGAAAGGCGAAGGATAGTGACCCGTTGCAATAAGTCCGGCAAAATGGGCAACATCGGCTAAAAGAAATGCGCCAACTTTATCCGCGATCTTTCTCATCCGGGCGAAGTCAATTTTACGGGGGATGGCAGACCCACCGGCGATCAGCATTTTGGGCTGATGTTCTAGCGCGAGCGCTTCAATCTGATCGTAATCAATCGTGAGACCATCTTTCAGAACGCCGTACTGAACAGCGTTGAACCATTTACCAGACTGGTTAGGTGCGGCACCATGGGTGAGGTGACCACCGGCGTCCAAGCTCATGCCCAAGATAGTATCGCCGGGCTGCAGAAGTGCAAGGAACACGCTTTGGTTCGCTTGTGATCCAGAGTTGGGTTGGACATTCGCAAAGCCGCAGTTGAAGAGTTTACACGCGCGTTCAATGGCAAGGTTTTCAGCCACATCTACGTACTGACAGCCACCGTAATAGCGACGACCGGGATAGCCTTCGGCATATTTGTTGGTCATCACGCCGCCTTGGGCCTCCATCACGGCCTGTGAGACTATGTTCTCTGAAGCGATCAATTCGATCTCGTCGCGCTGGCGTCCAAGCTCTTTTTCATTTGCGGCAAAAAGCTCTGGATCGCGGGTTGCTAGGGTCTCAGTGAAGAAGCCGGCGTCGCGTGTCATGGGTCAAACCTCCGAGTCGTGATTGATGTTTCCTATAGGAAACGTTCGCTTGCGCAAGAAAATATACGCCTGAGTACTAAACTGGGGCTAATTGCGCGTATTTGTCCATGCCCACATTGCCAAGCGCGGCGCTTCATGCATGTTTTGCGGTGACTGAAGGGGCATTCACCATGGCCGACCGCAAATTTACTTTCCTCGCTAGCCGAGCGGAGCTTGCCCAAGATGCATTCGAGTTGCTTTCTGAGCGATACGGCAATGCCGATTTGCACGAAAGTGACGTGATCGTTGCACTGGGGGGGGACGGGTTCATGCTTGATGTCCTTCATTCCACCCAAAGTTTGAATGCACCTGTCTATGGCATGAACCGAGGCACGATCGGGTTTTTGATGAATGCTTACTCTCCAGACGATTTACACGCGCGCGTTGAAGAGGCCGAGCTTGCAGAAATTCATCCCTTGCGGATGGTCGCCCATCGCGAAGACGGCACAAAGATGGCCGCTTTGGCGATCAATGAAGTGTCGTTGCTGCGGCACGGCCCACAAGCTGCGAAGTTGCAAATCTCGGTTGATGGAAAATTGCGGCTGGCGGAGCTGGTGTGTGATGGTGCCTTGTTGTCAACTCCTGCGGGATCCACGGCATATAACTATTCGGCACACGGGCCGATCATTCCGATTGGTGCGGACATTCTGGCCTTAACGGCAATGGCTGCGTTTCGACCGCGACGTTGGCGCGGGGCGTTGTTGCCCGCGACAGCAAAAGTGCGCTTCGACGTTTTGGAGCCCGAAAAGCGCCCTGTTGCAGCAGTGGCCGATGGTAAAGATGCTCAGAACGTCCTTTGGGTGGAAATCGAAAGCGCACCGGATGTAACACATCGTATTCTGTTTGACCCTGGCCATGGCTTGGAAGAACGCCTAATCCGCGAGCAGTTTGTCTAGCCTTGGCAGTGTGAGAGGGAACTGATCCCGCCGCCCCAATTTCACGGGAGTCTTAAGATGCGGTTGCATTCACGAGCGCATTGGGCCCGCCAACACCAGATATGCTGACGTCTTTGGCGTGTCCCATTGAAGACGTGCCGTTCTGATGATGTCCTACAACGGGTAATACGCCTCAATCGCGGCTGTCGCGATCACGTGCGTTGTCCCATTTTTCGGGTCATGCACATTCTGCCCGCCAAAAACCACTGTGACCGAGGCCTGTCCCCGCGGAAGGGTCTCGGAAATGGCCGAAACATCCACCTGCTCAGGATCCTGAACCCCAATAGTCACGCGGACATCCATCTGGGAGCTATCTAGGTTTAGCGATTTGAAAAGGGTCAAACTTGAATGGTGGAGGGCGTCCTGCACGGCCCGCTTGGCGGCCTTGGTGTAGTCCATTCCGTAAAGGTCGTTGCCCGCACCCAGTTCCAGGATCAGTCGTTTCATCGGTGTTCCAAATCCAAAAACACAATGATGGCTGCATGCGCCACGACCGTAACGCCGCCATCAGGCTTGGGAATGGTCAAACCGCCTGCAGTGGCAGTGATACCGATCTGCCCATAGGGGAAAACCTCCGCCACTTTAGACGTGTCCACGGCATCTGGGTCTTGGCAGGCGAGTTCGACATCAACGATCATGTCGTCCACGGTTTTTCCAAAGGCTTGAGCAACAGTCAGTGAGTTGTGCCAAAGCGCGTCTTTGACCGCGCGGACGCAAGCCGAGGTCATATCTTCGGACCGCAACGCCGTGCCCATTCCAAATTCTACTGCGACACGCGTTTTTGCCATGAGACTTGCGCTAGCCTGACGATTACGTTTGTGCAATCACAAAGGCAGTCTAAGGGAGATGCGAAATGGCACTCAGCGTTGAACAACAGTTGCGATACTGGGGCATCGGGTTGGTGCTGTTCGTCGGTTTTCTCTGGCTGTTTTCAGATGTGCTGTTTCCCTACATCGCAGGCATGGCGATCGCCTACTTTATGGATCCTATCGCGGACCGATTGCAGCGAATGGGTTTCAGCCGATTATGGGCGACGATCACGCTCACGCTGATCGCGGGGGTCGCCTTTTTGGTCGTCTTAGCTTTGGTAGTGCCTGCAGTTGTCCAACAAGCCGCAGAGTTGGCGCGCGTCCTGCCAAGTTATGTCGAGCAAGGTTGGAGCTTTCTTCAAACGCGTTTTCCGGCGCTAACGGATGAGAACTCGGCACTCAGCCAGCAAGTGCAAGAGTATATTGAGCAGTTTCGTGGGCAAGCCGGAACGATTTTAGGTGCGCTTGTGAATTCCGCTTTCGGGGCGGTAAACGTGGTGATCACCCTCATCATCACGCCGATTGTCTCCTTTTACCTTTTGATGGATTGGGACCGATTGGTGGCACAAATTGACAGCGCCCTGCCGCGCGATCACTTGAAGACTTTGCGTGAACTCGCCTCTGATGTGAATTCTGCCATCGCGGGTTTTGTGCGAGGCCAGCTTTCGGTGTGTGCAATCTTGGGGACGTTTTACGCCATTGCGCTTATGCTGGCAGGCCTGAACGGTGGGCTGGTGATTGGATTGATTGCAGGCCTCCTGACGTTCATCCCTTATGTCGGCGCGATCATTGGCGGCGTCTTATCCATCGGGCTTGCGCTGTTTCAATTCTATGATGTGGACCAAACTTTGATCGAATATGCATGGCGGGTGGGTCCTGTAGCGATTATCTTTTTTGTCGGTCAATTTGTTGAAGGGAATTTTCTGACGCCGAATATGGTTGGAAACTCGATTGGCTTGCATCCGGTATGGTTGCTTTTTGCCTTATCTGCGTTTGGCTCTCTCTTTGGGTTTACCGGCATGTTGATTGCGGTGCCTGTCGCTGCCGTGATCGGTGTGTTCGCCCGGTTCGGGTTGGAGCGATACCGCAACAGCAAACTTTATCGAGGTGTTTCACCCAGCGAGGAAGAGCATCACGACGATGCCTGATCAGCTTGTATTTGATCTACCCATAGAAACAGCCTTCGACCGCGAGGATTACTTCGTGTCCGATGCGAATGCTTTGGTCGTTGAACAAGTCAGGGATTGGAAAAACTGGGTCAATGGAAGGTTGGTTTTGTGCGGTCCCACAGGGTCCGGCAAGTCTCACCTTGCTTCGATTTGGGCCAGTGATGTCGAAGCCGAAATTGTAATGCCAAACGAGGTCAGTGACTGGCGGCCCAAAGCCTTTGCGCGACCTGTGATGATCGACCCAGTGGACGCTGACATCTCCGAACAATCTCTTTTGTTTTTGCTGAATGCGATGAAAGAAAAAGCGCTCCCGGTTTTGTGCGTTATGGACACTCCACCAGCGCGATCAGCAATTGTTCTGCCGGATTTGAAATCGCGCCTCGAGGCGAGTTCTTTGGCAGAACTAAAAGCCGTAGATGATGGATTGATCGGTGCCGTCCTCTTGAAACTGATGGATGAACGCCAACTGATTGTAGACCCTGATGTGGTTGCTTTTGCATTAAAACATGCAGAGCGGGATTTAACGGCTGTGAAAAAGCTTGTGGAGATGCTCGATCGGTTATCGCTTCAACACAAGAAAGCCGTTACCAAACGACTCGTGAGCGATGCCATCGCCAAACTCAAGCAGGGGGAAGAGCATGAGTGATGTGAACGCAGATTTTTTGAACCCGGACGCGCCCAGGCCTCCGGCAGTTCTTGATCCGTTAGAACAAAGATATTTCAACCGCGAGCTTTCATGGCTCGCTTTCAACCGCCGGGTGGTGGAACTGGCGGAAGATTTCACTTTGCCACTTTTGGAAAGAGTGCGGATGCTCTCGATTTCGGGGTCGAACCTGGACGAGTTCTATTCAGTGCGCGTCGCAGGCCTCAAAGAGCTTCAGAAGAATGATATTTTCGGAAACTCCCTCGATGGGTTGTCAGCATCCGATCAACTTGTGGAGATCGCTAAGGTCACGAATGAAATCCGCGACAAGCAGCAGCGGATCTGGGGCGTCTTGCAGCAAGCCTTGGCCGATGAAGGCATTCAGGTTTTAGATTTGGACGAATTGTCTGACGTCATGAAAGCCTATTTGAAGCGTGTTTTTATGGATGACATTTTCCCCATCCTGACGCCGCTTGCTATTGATCCGGCGCATCCATTCCCCTTCATTCCGAATGGCGGGCTGAGCCTTGCGTTTCAAATCGCTGCAACGGATGACAAGCCAGAGGTAAATGCCCTTTTGCCGATGCCAAATCAGGTTGATCGGTTCATAAAACTGCCCAGCAAAAGCGGCGAACCCGATCGCGTTGTTCTTCTCGAAGATGTTTTGATCCTGTGCATTGATGAGATCTTCCCAGGTCGCGAGGTCAAAGGGCATTGCGTTTTCCGGCTGTTGCGAGATGGCGATCTCGATTTCGAAGAAGAAGCCGAAGATCTGGTTCGCGAGTTTGAAACAGCGCTGAAGCGTCGCCGGCGGGGGGATGTGATCAGTATGACAATCTCCGCCCATGCTCCGAAGAAACTCAAGAACCAGATTATCGAAAGCGTGAATGTTCAAGCCGAATACGTGGACGAAGTGGCAGAGATCGTCGGCGTAGGTGACGTTAAATCGCTTATTCTCGATAATCGCCGCGACCTGCAGTGGAAGCCGTTTTCGCCGCGTATGCCAGAGCGTGTCCAGGATTTTGATGGAGATATTTTCGCCGCGGTTCGGCAGAAGGATATGTTGCTGCATCACCCGTATGAGACGTTCGACACGGTTGTGGCGTTCGTACAGCAAGCGGCACGCGATCCCGATGTGGTTGCCATCAAGCAGACGCTTTACCGGACATCCACCCAATCTCCGATCGTCGAAGCGCTGTGTGAGGCGGCCGAAAACGGTAAGTCTGTTACCGCTTTGGTGGAATTAAAGGCGCGCTTTGACGAGGCGGCTAACATTCGTCAGGCGCGTCAACTTGAACGGGCCGGTGCGCATGTTGTCTATGGCTTTGTTGACCTCAAAACGCACGCAAAGGTGTCGACTGTTGTGCGTCGTGAAGGTGACAAGCTTGCGACTTACACGCATTTTGGAACGGGCAACTACCATCCGATTACTGCGAAGATTTACACCGATTGTTCGTTCTTCACTTGCGACAAAGGTTTGGGCCGTGGTGCCACAAAAGTCTTCAATTACGTTTCGGGTTATGCGGAACCAGAGACGATGGAAAACCTGTCCATTTCGCCGATAACGTTGAAACCCGTTTTGCTGGATATGATTTCGAAAGAGGCGCAAAACGCCAAAGCGGGCCGCCCGGCAGCGATCTGGGCCAAGATGAACTCTCTCATCGAACAGGACGTTATCGAAGCGCTCTATGAAGCCAGCCAAGCAGGCGTCCATGTCGATTTGGTCATTCGCGGTATTTGTGGACTACGCCCTGGAATTACTGGGCTTTCAGAAAACATTCGGGTGAAGTCTATTGTCGGCCGCTTTCTTGAGCACTCACGAATTTGTTGTTTCGCAAATGGCGAGGATCTACCCAGTGACAAAGCAAAGGTATTTATCTCGTCAGCTGATTGGATGGATCGCAATCTGAACCGACGTGTGGAAACCTTGGTAGAGCTACAAAACCCAACCGTGCGCGCGCAAATCATGGACCAGATTATGGCTGCAAATCTTGCCGATACGCGAAATTCGTGGGTGCTGCAGGCAGATGGAAACTACAAGCGGCACGTTTCCAACGATCCGCTAAGCCAGTTTGACTGTCATCGTTTCTTCATGGAGAATCCTTCGCTTTCGGGCCGAGGCTCTGCGGGTTCGACGGATGTTCCGGTGCTGTCTCATTCGGATCATTCCGCTTGATCCGACATGGCCAAACGTATCGCAGTCATTGATATCGGGTCGAACACCGTCCGGCTCGTAGTCTATGACGGGAACTCGCGGTCTCCTTTGACCTTTTACAACGAGAAGGTGACCTGCAGGCTGGGCCAAGGTATACACGAAACGGGATGCTTGAACCCAGATGGCGTGGAACGTGCATTGCGCGCCCTGCGACGCTTCAAAGCGTTATCTGTCGCGATGAAAGTTTCAAAAACCGTCGCTTTGGCCACCGCCGCTGTGCGCAACGCGGCCGATGGCGCGGCTTTTTGTGCGTCGGCGCAAGAACAGACAGGGTTCGAGATAAAGATTGTCAGCGGCAGGGAAGAGGCCCGCCTGGCCGCAATGGGTGTGATTTCGGGCCGACCGCGCGCAAAGGGACTGATCTGCGATATGGGCGGGTCGTCGATGGAATTGGCTTGGGTCGAAAAAGGCGAGGCCTTTCATTGCGTGAGCACCCCATATGCGCCTTTGTCGGTTGCTCCGGGTGGCGGCAAGGATGTTGCACAATCCCTTGCAGCCCTGCGCGATCCGTTTCCGAAGAAATTCAAGACGCTGTTTCTTGTTGGGGGCTCTTTTCGTGCCATCGCGCGGTTGGATATGGAGCGTTTGAACTATCCGCTTACGATTATTCATGACTATGAAATTTCGCGGGACGGTGTGCGCGCGGTTCAGCAAATGCTGGAAAACTGCGAAGCGGCCGCCATCGCAAGCGATTTGAACATTTCGACGGATCGGTTTGAGCTTTTGCCGAATGCCTGCGAGGTTCTGTTGGCGGTCATCGATACGTTTAGCCCCAAACGTGTTCTCCTTTCGAGTTTCGGGCTACGGGAAGGTGCGCTGTATGACGCCCTTCCAACCAAAATTCGCGAGCGCGACCCGTTGATATCTGCAGCCGCGACGATGGCGGATCGTTCAGCGCGTTTTCCGGAGTTTGGTCATGCGCTTTTTGGCTGGGTCTTGCCGCTGTTTCGAAAATGCAGTGTGAAGCAAGTTCGCCTTATTCACGCAGCCTGTCTTTTGCATGACGTCAATTGGCGGTCGCATCCAGACTACCGAGCCGAGTTTTCCTTCGATACTGCGGCTCGCGCCAATCTTGCCGGGCTATCCCATGCCGATAGAGTGTTCTTGGGTATTGCGTTGATGCATCGCTACTCAATGCGTCTGTCGAACCCATCATTGCAGGCGATGAGCAGTTTGCTGTCGGCTGAAGCAAACCAAATCGCCCGCGCGGTCGGGTTAACTATGCGTCTCGGTGCCCTGTTTTCCAGCGCTGGTGCAGAAGGATTAGAAGGTGTTACCATTTCGGCGCATGACGGCGTTTTGTGCCTGCGTCTTGGCACCAAGGCGGAAGCTTTTGATGGCGAGCAGGTTGATCGTCGGCTTGCCGATGCTGCAAATGCCCTTGGTCTTGAGTCAAAGATTTGCTCGTGAGCTAAGGCGTTGCACGCCATTCATCCATCGCCTAATCACTTTCAAAACACGTGAGTTCCCATGCGACTGAGCCAGTATTTTCTACCCATTTTGAAAGAGAACCCAGCGGAGGCTCAGATCGTATCGCACCGTTTGATGTTGCGTGCAGGTATGATCCGACAGTCGAGCGCAGGGATATACTCTTGGCTGCCAATGGGATTTAAACTGCTGCGACGACTTGAAGATATCGTACATGAAGAACAAGCGCGCGCTGGCCATCTTGCGATGTTGATGCCGACGCTCCAATCTGCCGATCTGTGGCGCGAGAGTGGTCGATATGACGGCTACGGCCAAGAGATGTTGCGGATGCAGGATCGCCATGAGCGCGAGATGCTTTACACACCAACAGCCGAAGAGATGATTACGGACATCTTTCGCAACAATGTGCAAAGCTACAAGGATCTTCCGCTGACGATGTATCAGATCCAGTGGAAATTCCGTGACGAGGTCCGCCCGCGCTTTGGGGTGATGCGAGGGCGCGAGTTCTACATGAAAGATGGCTATAATTTCGACCTGACAAAAGAAGACGCGCTGCATTCGTACAACCGCCATCTTGTGACCTATCTGCGAACGTATGAACGCATGGGACTTCAGGCCATTCCAATGCGTGCGGATTCTGGACCGATTGGGGGCGATTACACGCATGAGTTCTTGGTGCTTGCACAAACGGGCGAGTCCGAGGTGTTCTACGACTCTGCAGTGACGGATATCCGTTTGGGTGAACGCGAAGTTAATTTCACCGACAAAGCGCAGTGCCAGGCCATCATGGATGAGTTCACTGCCCTTTATGCACGCACAGATGAAACGCATGACGAGGCTGAATTTGCGAAGATACCGGAAGAGCGGCGTCGGACCGCGCGCGGTATCGAGGTTGGACAGATCTTTTATTTTGGAACAACATATTCAGAGCCATTGAAGGCGACGGTGACCGACCCTGATGGAAAGGACGTAGCCGTCCACATGGGCTCTCACGGGATTGGTGTGTCGCGGCTTCTCGGGGCGTTGATCGAGGCGAACCATGACGACAATGGCATTATCTGGCCCGAGAGCGTGGCCCCATTCCGTGTCGCTATTGTGAACCTCAAACAAGGCGACGACGAAGCGGATGCAGCTTGTGAAAACCTCTATCGGTCCGCAAAAACTCTTGGCCTTGATCCTTTGTATGATGATCGCAAAGAAGGTGCAGGCGCCAAGTTTGCCTCTATGGACCTGATCGGGATTCCGTGGCGGATCACCGTTGGGCCGCGTGGATTGAAAAACGGTGTGGTGGAGCTCACGTCACGTCGCACCGGAGAAAGCGAAGAATTGCCGCCCGAGGCGGCCCTGACGCGTTTGGCAGAGATTTATGCTGAGATTTAAGGGATGATGCCAACATGTCTCGCATTTTGAACATGGGCGTTGGAGTTGTTCTCGCCGCAGGGGCGTCGCAATTCCCCGAGTTCAGCCAACAATATGTTCAACGTCTTGGCGGCGCAGTTGATGAACTGGAAAAGGTAGTGGTGGCCTTTGACAATGCCGCAAGCGCAGCAGATCTGACGCGCGAGGAAGCTCTTAAGGAGTTGTCGGGCACCAGGTTTTTGGACCAACGCCAAAGCGATATGCGCCTGACGATCGGACGATACGAGAGGCTGAGCGCGGACTATGAAAACCTGCGCGGAGCGACCGCTTTTGAACGGGTTCGCTATATTAATGGGCTTACAGATCGCGAGTTGATCGAAAGCACGTGGAGTGATTTTGAACCGGCTGTTCCATTAACGCCTGATGGCTTTGCGTTTACGGGATCAGGCTTTTTGGCTGGTTTGTTTACAATGATTGGTCTCAC
Organism: Pseudomonadota bacterium; assembly: GCA_039821195.1. Lineage (GTDB taxonomy): Bacteria > Pseudomonadota > Alphaproteobacteria > Rhodobacterales > Rhodobacteraceae > Amylibacter. The sequence goes on along the minus strand of JBCBON010000001.1, from coordinate 79,729 downwards.
CAAAATGACGCGTCGCCGCCGTCGCCGTAGCTACGCATGAGCAATCCGCGTCCCTTTGCGGCATTCGAGTTTCTGATTGCCTGGCGTTACCTGCGTGCAACGCGCGCCGAGGGCGGTATTTCCACGATGAGCTGGATCTCCCTGATTGGGATCGCGCTGGCCGTGGCGGCTTTGATTGTAACCTTGGCCGTGCGCACAGGCTTTCGCACGGAGTTTGTCGAGACCATTTTGGGCGCAAATGCCCATGCCACGATTTATGCAGCACAGCATATTGACCAAGACGGTGTCATTCAAAGAAGCTTCGACAATTACGAAGCGCGCGCTGCTGATATTCGCGCTGTCGAAGGGGTGACGCGCGTTGCCCCCATAATTCGCGCCCAGGTTCTGGCATCTGGTCGTGGACGCAGCGTGGGTGCTCAGGTCTATGGAGAGACGCTGGAGGATCTCAAAACACTTCCATTGATTGTTGATCCCGAAGAGAGCGCAGGCAATCTTGATGATTTTGAACGTGGGCTGGCGGTCGGTTCCGGCCTTGCAAGAGAGTTGGGCGTCGCGTTGGGGGATGCGATTACGCTGACCTCGCCAGATGGGCTGAAGACGCCGTTTGGGACTGCACCTGCAATAGGAACGTATGAGGTCGTCTATATTTTCACGGTGGGTCGTTTCGACATTGATGGCACCAGGATTTACATGCCGCTTTCAGAGGCTCAGGACTTTTTCAATCGCGAGGGCCGCGTTGATGAGTTCGAGGTGATGGTTGCCGAACCCGAAGCCATCGAAGAGCGCCTACTCCAACTTGGGAGTGCAGGGGGCGCAAACGCGCTTGTTTGGACATGGCGCGATGCGAGCGGCGCGTTTTTGCGAGCGCTTGAGATTGAAGATGCGGTGATGTTTGTGATCCTCTCGATCTTAGTTTTGATTGCGACGATGAACATCGTCTCTGGTTTGATCATGCTCGTGAAGAACAAAGGCCGAGATGTGGGAATTCTGCGAACGATCGGTCTTAGCGAAGGAACTATTTTGCGCGTGTTCTTCATTTGCGGCGCGGGTATTGGGATCGCGGGTACAATCATAGGGGTGATCCTGGGATGCCTCTTTGCGATTTACATCGACCCGATCTTCTCAGTGGTAAACTATGTCAGTGGAGGCGGTGTCTGGGATCCCGAGGTCAGGTATCTATCCACCCTTCCTGCCGAACTTCATCTGAGCGATGTTCTGAAAGCCACCGCATTGTCTTTGGGATTGTCTTTTACAATCACTTATTTTCCGGCGCGGCGGGCGGCTCGTCTGAACCCCGTAGAGGCGCTTCGCTATGAGTGATGCTGTCTTGCGACTGGCCGATGTTCACAAGGGCTACAACCTTGGAAAACCCAATCAGTTGGACGTCCTGGTCGGTGTTGACCTGACTATTCAACGGGGTGAGATCGTTGGCCTTATCGCCCCATCGGGCGCAGGCAAGTCAACCTTGCTGCATATTGCCGGGCTCCTGGACACTCCCGATAGTGGGGCGGTTTTGATCGGCGGCGAAGATATCAGCCATGCAAGCGATCATCGCAGAACGGAATTGAGGCGGAAAACACTGGGCTTTGTTTACCAGTTCCATCATCTTCTACCTGAGTTCAGCGCTGTTGAAAACATAGCTTTGCCGATGCGCGCATCGGGCCTGTCTGCGTCCGAGGCAGAGACCCGGTCCGAACAATTGCTGCGTACCGTTGGGCTGGATCAGCGGGCACATCATCGTCCTGCAGAGCTTTCGGGCGGGGAACAACAACGCGTCGCACTGTGCCGGGCTTTGGCGAATGCCCCGGACTTTCTGCTGGCTGACGAACCTACAGGCAATCTGGACCCCACGACGTCTGACGCTGTGTTCGAAACATTGATGTATCTGGTTAGAGAAACCGGGCTTTCTGCCATGATAGCCACCCACAATCTGGAGTTGGCACAGAAAATGGACCGGGTGGTTCAAATTGAGTCAGGTCAGTTGAAGCAAGTTTAAAACCCAAACGTTCTTCGAAGGGCCTCCGCTGTCTGCTCGGACAGGACAATTTGCTCTTCTGTGCGGGCCAATCGCCAAGTATTTTCGGTTAGTTTGCGATCATTGATCGGTAGAAAGAGGTCTGGATCAACACTGGCCAAGCGGTCCATCAATCCAGCTTGGGAAGGATCTATGAACGCGATCAGTTTCTCCACCTCCGCTTTCGGCCTCGATTGAAATGCATCAAAGTCAAACTGATGGACATGATTTGAGCCAAGGGCTGAGCGCAGCTTGTCAACGGCTGCGTCGTTCTTCAGCCACCGATAATGGCGCCAATCTGCCCCTCGTCGCAGGATGCGGGCAAGCCTGCGATCAAAGTCAGTCTGGTTGAAATAGGTTTGTCGATGGGCCCCCTGCGCATAGCGAGAGGCCAAAAGGTGATCTGCGCGTCGCTGGGCAATAATCACGTCGAGCTGTTCAAAGCCGCCCCGCTTTGCCAAGAGATGCAATCTGTTGGCGACTTGCGAAGGCGTGCTGCCACGGGAAACAAAAAGGCGGTATTCCGTCGTGGTTAGGTTCTCATTGGATATCAAAACAGTCCGGTGAGCTGACTGCCTCAGATGTCGTAGATATTGATTTGCTGCCCTCGCAAGCGTGATTGCACGCCATGACTTTTCTTCACTTAAATACCGACGAAGATCGCGAATTGAGCCTTTTTGATAACCGACGGTTTCCAAATGGCCTTTTTCGAGAAAGTCGATCCCTTTCAAAAAGCGGAACACTTTGTTTTGAAGGAAACTTGTCGCGGTTTTTGGTGGGCCGAGATGGAGGATCAGACGCATTGCAAATTGGTTTAGGTCGGATCGCAAACGGCCTGAATCGCAAGCCAATCTGTTTCAGAAATCAACGGCTCTTCAGGTTGCGGAACCGGATCATTGTCAATCAGCTCTTTTGTGGTGACGCCACTAGGATCCAAGGCATAAGCAAATGGCGTGCTGGGGATTTCCGCAATGTCAAACCGCTGGAGCAACTGCTGCGTTGTGGGCGGTGACTGCAGCGATGTGATTTTGTTTCGCGCATAGTCTTCGTACACGTCCTCGGAGAGTTCACCAGTCGTGAGGAACCAGATTGTTGACCCAAGGCCGGCCGATTTTAGAAAATCGGCGATTGGATCCGTTGATCGTCGAAAAATATCTTCTCTCAATACATACCCAGATACAACGGCGGGGCCGGAGAATTCTTCGATGACCGCGATATGCAACATGGTGATGCCACCTGGTAAATGGAGCGCCGCTTGTGCGCCAAGCTCTGCAATTCGCAGTGACCCTCTTTGACCCGGCAATACGCGTGCATGAAGCCGTGCAAGCGCTTGGTTCGCCGCTTCAGAAGAGCAGGACCGTCCGGTGAACCGCTCAACATATCCCAACAGGTTATTGCCGATCTCCTGTTCTTTGGCGGCAGGGATTATCCGCGCACCGTAGTTTGCCAATGCGTTGGGCATCCAGAGCCAGATCGCGAGGGCCGCGCTAAGAATACTTGCCAGAAACAGCCCTAGCCGAAGGCTACCACTATGGGGCTCTTGCGGTCTAAGTGGGAGGCGGATCCGCTCAATGGCGTCGACCATCGCGGGATCGGCGATTTCCAGTGTCTCTTCTTCGTCGCCAGCCACAAAATATATCGCAGGCACCTTCGAGCCAAGTCGCTCAACAGCCGCTAAAGACCAGTGCGTGAGAGGCATCTCATTGATGTCTGACAGGACAAGCGTCGCCGTACCAAAGCTTACGATGACTTCACGACGCTGCGCCTGAGACGCCGTTTTCCAAAGGCCTGTAGCCTCTAGTCGCGAATATTCTTCTAATGCCGTCATGCCTGTTGCGACCCGCTTGTTGGGTTCGTTGAGAATAAGTGTAGCTGGAACGACGGCTTTTGCCTAGGCTTGCGGCATTATTGGAGCCTGGAATGGAAAAAGTAACTGGAATCGGCGGCCTTTTCTTTCGCGCTAAAGACCCCGCCGCATTAAAAAAATGGTATCACGAGCACTTGGGTATTGGGATGGAGCCGGGCAGTTGGGCTCAAGAGGCAGGACCTACTGAGATTGCGCCGTTTGAACTCAGCAGCGATTACTTTCCGCCCTCGCAAGCTTGGATGATGAATTTTCGGGTGCGCGATCTGGATGCAATGATCGGCCAGTTAGAAATGGCACATATCGAGGTTATCACGAATGAAGAATGGAACAGCGTGATTGGCCGGTTTGTGCGGATCCATGACCCGGAGGGCAATCCAGTGGAGCTTTGGGAGCCATCGCAAATGGTCATTGATCACTACGGTTTGTAGGGAAAAACGTCCCCGTCTTCGCGGGATAACTGCGCAAGATGGGTTTCGATGCTTTGGCCGTTTACACGCAAATCCGGCCAGATCTCGGCCAAGGGTACAAGAACAAATGCCCGTTCCGTCATGCGGGGATGTGGTATGGTCAATGTATCTTCGGCTATGGCGACGGCGTCGTAGGTCAAGATGTCGATGTCGATGACACGAGGCCCCCATCGTCGCGTTTTAGTTCTGCCTAAGTTGCTCTCAATTCCCTTCAGAGCTGATAGTAGCTGCAAAGGGGGAAGTTCGGTCTCTATCTTTGCACACGCGTTCAGGAACCAGTCTTGATCTGTGTCGCCCCATGGGGCGGTCCGATAATACTGCGACACGCGTGTTACAGTTGTATGGGTAATGTCCCCGATAGCGGCGACGGCATCCTTTAGGTTTTCTTCTTTATCACCGATGTTCGATCCAAGGGCGAGGGCACAGCTATGCAAGGTCACTGCGTGTCCGGGTGATTGTGACGCTGACAGTATCAAGGCTCGCAGGTATTGGGGCTGACGGCTTGCGGATCGTAACGCTTACTTCGGACACCGCTTCGTGGCGTTCCAGAATTGCTGTCGCAACCCGGTCCGCGAACGTCTCTATCAAGTTGAACTTTTGGCTGTTGCTGACAGATTGCGCCGTTTCACACAGGCCTCCGTAGCACACGGCGCGGCTGTATTCATCGTCATGTGTGTATGTGCGAGTGTCGACCAGTACATCCATATCCACGTAAAACCGTTGTCCGATTTCACGTTCCTGCGGCATCACGCCATGAAAACCATGAATGCAGAGGTTTTCGACCCTTACGTGATCCATCACTGACTCCCCTCGATGGCACTCCAAAGTTTAAGAGCATCTGCGTTTTCACCTACATCGTGCACGCGAAACACCGAAGCCCCCTTTGCGAAGCAATAGAGATTGGATGCGACCGTCCCGATCAAGCGATCATCGACCTCTTTCTCCAAAATCGCCCCGATAAAACGCTTTCGTGAAAGGCCGATCAAATAGGGCAGACCATAGCGTTGCATCTGCGTCAGATTTTCGAAGATCGTCAGATTATGCTCCAATGTTTTGCCAAAACCAATGCCCGGGTCGAGGATGATGTGATCCTCTGGCACGCCGGCAGCTTGGGCAAGCGACAGTGAATGGTCAAAAAACGCCCACATGTCGCTCAGGATATCGGTCGGCATATCGCGTTCAGTGCTGTTGTGCATAAGGATGAGCCCGGCACCGGTGTCGGCAACTGTGGCCGCCATATCGGGGTCTTTTTGCAGTCCCCAAACATCATTGATGATGGAGGCGCCTGCCGCGCAGGCCGCGCGCGCCGTGTCGGCCTTATAGGTGTCGATGCTGATCGGAATGTCATGTTTGGACGTGATCGCGGTCAGCGGCGCGATCACACGGGCTTGTTCGTCTTCAGCCGATATTTTGGTAGAGCCCGGTCGCGTGCTCTCGCCCCCAATATCAAGAATATCCGCCCCCTCAGAGATCATAAGATCGGCCTGCGCCACAGCCGTAGAAAGGTCATCAAACCACCCCCCATCGGAAAAGCTGTCAGGCGTGACGTTCAGTATGCCCATCACAGAATAGCTGTCGCGTGCGCGCTTTAGAAACTGATCGCGATGGTTGGTGTTCATTCCGACCTCAAAGAGTTTCGCGAGCGTTATCATGGCCGATCGCGGCTGCAAGCTGGAAGCGGTATTGCGACGAAGTTTCCCGGTTTCCGAAAATACCGATCGCTATATCTATTTGCAAGTAAGGAGATGTCGGTGGTGTGAATGTTCACAGACGTTTTAGGGTCTAAATCCAAGATCGCAGCGGGCGCTTTACTGCTGGCGATCATACCGTCTGCTGTGTTTGCGCATGTGCGGTGGTTTACGGACCCCAATGACCCGGCACTTGCTACATTTCCGACGTATAGCCTGACTGATACGCATGTTTTGGTATGGATCGGCATCAGTTTGGTGATGATTTTGGCTGCCATTGCCTTGGATGGTCGGCTGCCCCGTATTTCAATTGTTGATACGAAATACCGTCATGATGCCATTCAGCTTTTGCGCATCTTCACAGGCATTTCATTGCTGCTTACGGCCTATAGTGGCGCTTTGATTGCGCCCCACATGGTTGCCTATGGTGGGCTGGGCACGACACTTCTGTTCGCGCAAGCGATCCTTGGCATCATGTTGATGGCGAATTTGTTCATTCATCATGCGGCAATTTTGCTGATCTTATTGGTGCTTGGAACGATGGTGCAATACGGATTCCTAAAGGGATTGGAATATATCAACTTTATCGGCATCGCGCTGTACCTGTTCTTTAATTTTGTGCCCGATCAAAACCTGCGCATGAAGCTTAAACCCTATTCTGTTGATACTCTCCGAATTTTTACCGGGATCGCCTTCATCACATTAGGGGTCACCGAGAAGATCACCGGCGCGGTTTTAGGTCAAAGCTTTGTCGATTATTACAACTGGAACTTCATGCAGATGCTTGGATTTGAATGGTTCACAGATCAGTTGCTGGTCCTGTCAGCCGGGGCTGTCGAGGTGACGATGGGCATCATCCTGGTGTTGGGTGTGGTGACCCGGCTGACGATAATTGCGATTTCGGCCGTCATGTTTGCGTCCAATATCGCGTTTCTCTTGATGGGCTTGAACGAACCTGCGCTGGTGGAATTTGTCGGTCATATGCCATTGATTGCGACGGCGATCCTGTTGATGCTTTTGGGATACGGTCAGCGTTTGAAAGTCGACAACCCGACTTTGAACAAGCCAAAGTCGCCCACACTCGCGACAACACCAGCGGAGTAGGGTCTGATGTTCGCTAAGCTGAAAGACCGGGACTTTACCCTGAAGAATGTGCGTTTGTCTTATCTGGCGTACTGGACCATCGGTGCCGTGTTCGTTGGCATGGTAATAGCTCCGGACCGGCAAGTCGGGACAATGACCGCTGGCTTTTCCGACATGGATGAGTTGGCCGCAGACCATGACATGTCCGAAATGCGGATGGACGTGCCCCTTGAGAATGCGCCGACCATTGAGCTGGAGGTGTCACAAGATGCGGGCAGTGGATGGAATGTTTTTGTTCAAACGACGAACTTTTTATTCGTTCCGGAAAATGTTCGTGGTGCTTTGGTTGCAAACGAGGGGCATGGCCACGTGTACCTCAACGGGGAAAAGCTCCAACGGCTTTATGGACCCTATTTTCATATCGATCCGCAGGAGCCAGGTACGCATCAATTGACGGTGACGCTGAATGCGCACAACCATGCTGTGTTTTCTGTGAATGGTGAAGTTGTTCAAGCCACAGCCGAGTTGGTTCAACCAGACCAAGCGGTCAGCCAGTAAAAAAGGGGCCAAACTGGCCCCCTAACTTTGTTATTTTAGCGCGCTTAGGCCGCCTTTTTGCCCGAGATCGCCCCACCGTAGAAGTCTTCGCCCTTCGCAGCCATGTCTCGCAACGATTGCGGTGTTGTGAAACGTTCGCCGAACTTCTCGGTCAGTCCGTCACAGATCGCGACGGCTTGCTCTGCCCCGATCATGTCCAGCCAGCTGAACGGACCACCAGACCATGGCATGAAGCCCCAGCCCAAGATTGAGGCCACGTCGCCTTCGCGGATGTCCATAAGGACACCTTCGTCCAAGGCGCGCACGGCCTCTAGGACCTGCGCCATGATCAAACGATGGCGCACTTCGGAAACCTCTGGCTGGTCTTCGGCCGTTGGATATTTATCCGTGATGCCCTGCCAGATGCCCGTCCGCTTGCCTTTGTCGTCATACGCATAGAAACCCGCTTTGGCCTTCTTGCCGTAGCGCTCTTCGCCATTAAGCCATGCGATGATGTCATCCGCCGCGCTGAACGGATAGTCATCACCCAAGGCCTTTTGCGTGGCGACCATGATCTTATAGCTTAGGTCTATGGCCACCTCGTCGGCCAGCTGAAGCGGACCCAATGGCATGCCCATATCTTTAGCGACATTTTCTATAAGATGCGGAGAAATCCCTTCATCAAGCATCCGCACGCCTTCGTTCACGTAAGGCAAGATGCAGCGGTTCGCGTAGAAGAAGCGCGCATCGTTCACCACGATCGGCGTCTTCTTGATTTGAGCGACGAAATCCAAGGCTTTCGCGACCGCTTCGTCGCCTGTGTTTTCGCCTTTGATAATTTCCACAAGGTTCATCTTGTGCACTGGCGAGAAGAAGTGAATGCCGATGAAGCGCGTGTCATTGCGAGAGGCTTTCGCCAGCTCAGTGATCGGTAAGGTCGACGTATTAGTTGCAAAGATCGCATCTTTGGGCAGCTGCGCTTCGACCTTTTGAGTGGTCTCGTGCTTCACGCCCATGTCTTCGAAGACGGCTTCGACGATCAAATCACAGCCATCAAGCTTCTCGAAGTCTGCCGTGGGTGTGACCAAGCCCAAAGTTGCGTCCGCACTTTCTTGAGTGACTTTCTTGCGCTTGATGCCTTCGTCCAAAATGCCCTTGATCGTCTCTTTGCCGCGATCTGCGCTTTCTTGATCCCGGTCGATCAAGATCACTTCGATGCCGACTTTCGCGGAAACAAAGGCAATGCCAGCGCCCATAAAGCCCGCGCCAATGACGCCCAGCTTTTTCGTCTTCATGTCTTTGCTGACATCGGGACGGTTCGCGCCTTTTTCCAATGCGGATTTATTGATGAAGAGCGTGTTGATCATCGCCGATGACGACGGGTTCATCAGAACTTTGGTGAACCAGCGCGCCTCGATCTGAATCGCCGTGTCGAAAGGCACTTGGTTGCCTTCATAAACTGCGGACAGGGCCGCGCGGGCCGCCGGATAGACGCCGCGTGTTTTGCCGTGGATCATCGCCGCGGCTCCGACATAGTTCATAAAGCCTGCCGGGTGATACGGCGCGCCACCTGGGATTTTGTAACCCTTCTGGTCCCAAGGCTTTACGATATCCGCGTCACCTGCATTCAAAACCCAGTCTTTCGACTTCGCGATCAGCTCATCAGCCGGAACAACTTCGTCGATCATGCCCTTTTTCAAAGCGTCCGCCGGTGCAGACAGCTTGCCTTCGAGCAGGATTGGCGCCGCCGACATCAAGTCCATCTTACGAACGATGCGCGTCGTGCCGCCGGAACCCGGGAATATGCCGACCAAAATTTCTGGCAGACCGATTTTTGCCTTCGGATTATCCGCCGCGAAAATGCGGTGACAGGCCAGCGGGATTTCATACCCGATACCCAAGGCTGTACCCGGAAGCGCAGCTACGATTGGCTTGCCGCCTTTGTTGGTCTTTGGGTCCATGCCAGCGCGCTCAATCTTGCGCAGCATATGGTGCAACGACATGACGCCATCGAAAACGCCTTGCGCCGGATTGTCACCCGCATCCGCCTTCATTTTGGCAACGATGTTGAGGTCCATACCGCCAGCAAAATCTTTCTTGCCAGACGTGATGACCGCGCCTTTAACGTTTTCGTCGGACAGAACCGTGTCGATATGTTGGTTCAGCTCTGCCGCGCCTTCCAAAGTCAGCACGTTCATCGACTTGTCCGCGATATCCCATGTGATGATCGCAACGCCGTCAGAGTCTAGTTCATAATGAAATTCAGCCATTTTTCTCTCCTCAGTCTCTCGCGTCACACACGTTCGATAATGGTTGCGGCACCCATGCCGGAGCCGATGCAAAGCGTCGCAAGACCGGTCTCTTTGTCTTGGGCTTCCAACTCGTCGATCAGCGTGCCAAGGATCATCGCACCTGTGGCACCCAGCGGGTGACCCATCGCAATCGCACCGCCATTCACGTTCAGCTTGTCATAATCGGCATTGAAATACGTCATGAAGCGTAAGACGACCGAAGCGAAAGCCTCGTTGACTTCGAACAGATCCAGATCTCCAATTTCCATGCCGGTTTCTTTCAGGATTTTTTCCGTCACCGGAACTGGACCTGTGAGCATGATTGTTGGGTCTGTGCCAATCTTTGCGGTCGCACGCACACGCGCGCGCGGCTTCAGGCCATTGCGCTCGCCAAATTCCTTATTCCCAATCAGAACGGCCGCGGCTCCATCGGTGATCGCAGAGGAGTTGCCCGCATGGTGGACATGGTTGATCTTCTCCAGATGCGGGTACTTCATCAGCGCAATCGCATCAAAGCCCGGCATCTGCTCGCCCATCATTTGGAAGGACGGGTTCAAGGCGCCAAGCGCCTGCATATCAGTACCCGGGCGGATCTGCTCATCATGGTCCAAAATAGGTAGCCCATTATGGTCCATTACCGTCATCACAGATTTCTTGAACTTGCCGCTTTCGCGTGCGGCTGTTGCCCGCTTTTGGGATTCGACGGCGTATTCGTCACACATATCGCGCGAAAACCCATACTCGGTCGCGATGATGTCGGATGAAATGCCCTGTGGCACGAAATAGGACTTCATTGCCAAGTACGGGTCAGCTGCGATCGCGCCACCATCCGAACCCATTGGGACGCGGGACATGCTTTCAACGCCACCTGCGATATAAACATCGCCTGCATCGCCGCGCACTTGGTTCGCCGCCATATTCACAGCCTCCAGGCCAGAGGCACAAAAGCGGTTCACAGACACACCAGGAACACTTTCATTGATCTTATCGGAATAAAGCACCGCAGAGCGTGCAAGACATGCGCCTTGCTCGCCGATCTGTGTGACATTGCCCAATATGACATCTTCGATCTGTGACGTGTCTTCCAGATTGTTACGTGTCACCAACTCGTCCATCACGTCGGCGGCCAGTTTCACGGCCGTGACTTCGTGAAGCGCGCCATCTTTCCGGCCCTTACCGCGCGGCGTGCGCACAGTGTCATAAATGTAAGCATCGGTCATTGAAGTGCCCTTTCATAAGTAGCAACTGTGCCGGTCAGCATGATGATCGTGGAGATCACGGCTATTGCGGCGAAGAGGAATTGAAAGCGGAGAAGGCCCGCGAGTTCCGGTCCAACAGGGACGAAATAGGAAATGCCCAGCGCGGCGGCGCACAGACCCAGTGTAATTGGAAGGCCAAGCAATGCGAGGCCACCAAAGAAAACGCCCGCGACCGCGACCCAAACGATGATCAAAGATAAGGCGGTTCCAAATTTTGAGACCTCATGGACAAAAATTTCGCAATCGGGGTGATCTGCCGCACGAGCGCCAAGACGCAACGCCACAGAGCAGGACAGGGCGAGTGCCATAAGCAATATAACTGTCAGGTCCGTCATGCTGCGGCCTTGGGCGGAAAGGCCCGGTGCATCAGGTCATAGGGATGCTGCCAGCCGTCAAGCTCCGAGATATTGGAGAGCCAACGGTCGATATTGGGCCAGTCTGCGCGGGTGAAGCCGAACTCTTCGGGATAGTAGAGATAGGAACAGCACGAAAAATCCGCTGTCGTTGGATAGTCAGCTGCGACCCAGTCGCGTCCCTCAAGGTGCTTTTCCAGAACCTTGAGGGCAGCCAGCGTGCGGCCGATCAGAAATTGCCCAACATCCACTTTGCGGAGTTTTTCGGGCAAGAAATTCGTCATAAAGCGGGCCGGCCCAGCCGAGCCGGACAGTTTTTGGTTATCCCAAATCGTCCAGCGTAAAACCTCAAGCTCTTCTTCGCGTGTTTGACCGATGAACTGGCCTGTTTCTTTAGAGATCAGATCCATAATGACAGCAGATTGCGTGTATGTTTTGCCGTCGCGTTGAAGGACTGGAACTTCGCCCATGGGATTGACGTTTGCGAGGTATTCGGGCGATCGCGCCTCGCCATTGAAGAAGTCGACAAAGCGCTGCTCGTAGTCCGCACCACAAAGTGTCATGCAAAGTGCTGCACGATAAGCGTTTCCGCTTTCTCCGAAACAGTAGAGCAGGGGCTTGGCCATCATTCTCTCCCAAAAGGACCGAGGCGCTTGCGCGCCTCGGATTACCTTGTCTCGCCGACCTTAGAATGCCTCTTCAGCCAGCGCCATCACAGGCTCATCGCCTGACTGAATCCGTGCGAGGTGCATGGCCGTCGCCGGCAGCATACGGGTCATGTAGTAGTGACCGGTCTTGATCTTGTTTTCGTAAAAATCAGGATCGGTTGTGCCAGCCTCCAGTTTTTCCTGTGCGACAAAGGCCATACGCGCCCACATGTAGCCCAACGCCACGTGACCAAACATGTGCATGAAATCGGAAGACCCAGCGACGGCATAGTTCGGGTTTTTCATACCGTTCATCATGAATTCCTGAGCCGCTGCCTGCATGTCTTTGGAGGCTTTCTTCAAAGGCTCAATGAATTTGTCGGCCAATGGGTGCTCTTTGTTTTCCGAGCAGAACTCTTTGATGATGTTGAAGAACGCCATCAGATGTTTACCGCCATCTTTGGGCAGTTTCCGACCGATCAGGTCAAGCGCCTGGACGCCGTTAGCCCCTTCATAGATCATCGCAATGCGGGCATCGCGCGTAAATTGAGACATGCCCCATTCTTCGATATAGCCGTGACCGCCATAGACCTGTTGCGCTTGAACGGTCATGTCGTACCCCACGTCGGTGAGGAAGCCTTTCAGGACCGGCGTCATCAAAGAAATCAATCCGTCCGCATCGTCATTCCCATCTTTGTGGGCCTGATCGATCATCATCGCGCCCCAGTATGTGAAGGCGCGCGCGCCTTCGACAAAGGATTTTTGGTTCATCAACATGCGACGCACATCGGGATGCACGATAATTGGATCGGCTGCTTTGTCAGGATGCTCAGTGCCAGTCACCGCACGACCCTGAACGCGATCTTTGGCATAGACCACCGCGTTTTGATACGCTGCGTCCGCCTGAGACACGCCTTGAAGGCCAACGCCCAAACGCGCTTCGTTCATCATGGTGAACATGGCGCGCATGCCCTTATGCTCTTCGCCCAGCAGATAGCCGGTCGCTTCGTCATAGTTCATGACGCATGTTGCGTTCCCGTGGATGCCCATCTTCTCTTCGATTTTGCCACAGGACACGCCGTTGCGCGGTCCCAACGTGCCGTCATCTTTGACGATGAATTTTGGTACGATGAAGAGTGAGATGCCTTTCACACCTTCTGGACCACCAGGGATTTTGGCCAGCACGAGGTGAATGATGTTGTCGGCCATGTCATGCTCACCGGCGGAAATGAAAATTTTCTGGCCAGAGATTTTATAAGTCCCGTCGTCCTGAGGAACCGCTTTGGTTCGCATCAAGCCCAAATCCGTGCCGCAATGCGGCTCTGTCAGGTTCATTGTGCCTGTCCAGTCGCAAGAGACCATTTTGGGCAGATATTTCGCTTTCTGCTCATCTGAGCCGTGGGCGTGGATCGCGGAATAAGCACCATGCGTCAGGCCAGGATACATCATCAGGGACTGGTTCGCAGCTGACATGATCTCAGCCACGGATGTTGCCATCAGGTACGGCAAACCTTGGCCGCCATATTCCGGATCACAATCCAGCGCTGTCCAGCCGCCTTCGCGCATCTGGTCAAACGCCTCTTTGAACCCTTTTGGCGGGCGCACAACGCCGTTTTCCAAAGTACAACCTTCGCGGTCGCCTGATGCGTTCAACGGCAACATAACATCCGTTGCAATCTTACCCGCTTCTTCGAGGATTGCAGATGTCATGTCCGCAGTCAGCTCGCTGTAGCCGTCTGTAGGCTGTTCAGCAGCTTTCAGAACGTCCTGAATGACGAACTGCATGTCTTTTACGGGTGCGTTATACACTGGCATAAGTCTCTTCCCTTACTCTGCTGCCGTTTGTTTGTTCGGCAGTGTTTCAATTAACTCCCGGCACGTTGCCAGAAGCTCCTCCAAATCATCGATAGACGAGTTCAGTTCTTCTTTCTTGGCGCGAAGTGTCTCAAGATGCTTAACGCCCACTTCGTAGGTGCGACGCAGTTGCGTTTCTTGTTGGTCGCCAAGATAGTAGAGTTCCAAAAGCTCGCGAATTTCTTCCAAGGCGAATCCAAAACGTTTGCCGTGGAGGATCCATTTAAGCCGACCAATTTCGCGTTTTGTGTAGAGCCGCTTTTGGCCATCACGGATCGGCGACAAAAGCTCTTTGTCTTCGTAAAAACGAAGCGTTCGCGGCGTCACGCCGAACTCTTCGCACATTTGCGAAATGGTCAGTGTCTTACCCACTGGTATTCCTCCCGAATCGAGGTCTAGTTTACGTTAACGTAAGCTTCGTGGAAGGAGTTTTGAAGAGTTTTGGATGCGACGTGGCGTCAAACCGGTCTAAGGTACTCTCGCAGGAACCCGCTTTATAGCTTGTCTTTGTAAGCATCCCGGAGCCTCGTGAGCTCATCTATGATATCTTCCAACTCGGCCTTGCGGCCCTCAAGCTCGGCAATCTGATCTGTGGCAAGCTCTACCCATGCGGAATTTTGTGCCCGATTGTCAGGGTCATCTTTATAGAGCTCAAGCCACTGTCGGATTTGCTCTAGCTGAAAGCCAAAACGCCGACCGTTCAGAATGAGCTTGAGTCGTGCCTCTTCGCGGGTGCCAAAATATCGCGTACGCCCGTCACGCTCTGGCGTAAGCAATTCGATGTATTCGTAATACCTCAGCGTGCGCGGCGTAACATTGTACTTTTCGCACATCTGTTTGAGCGTAAGTTTCGCCTCCATCGCACCACCCTCCCAGCGGTCCGCAAGTTATGCCGTTACGCGGCGTCAAACGCAACCGTGTGCAGGCAACCAAATCACCCACCTGACAAAGGACAGGGGATGTGAAAGCGTGAGTTTATGGACCGACTAACCCATCGACGTGTTGTTCGCATTGCCCTTCCGGTGGTGATTTCGAACGCAACGGTGCCAATTCTGGGTGCCGTCGACACTGCTGTTGTGGGGCAGATGGGTGAAGCCGCGCCGATTGGGGCTGTGGGCATCGGCGCTATTGTGATGACATCGGTGTTTTGGCTGTTTGGTTTTCTGCGCATGGGCACCACTGGAATGACCGCACAGGCCATTGGGAATAACGATCCGATTGAGGTCCGAAGTCTTTTGTTTCGGACTTTGGGGGTCAGCATCGTGCTCGGCCTTGGGGCAATCGTCTTGCAATGGCCGATTATCCAAGCCGGATTATGGCTCTCGAGTGGATCGCAAGAGGTCAACCTATTGGCCCGAAGCTACATGGAAATCCGGATTTGGTCTGCGCCGTTTGTCATTGGTACCTATGCCATTTTTGGCTGGCTGGTTGGGCATGAACGAACCGATGCCGTACTCGTCCTACAGCTGTTCATGAACGGATTGAACATTGCTCTCAATTTCCTCTTCGTTCTGGGGTTTGGTTGGGGTGTGCCCGGGGTTGCGATTGCAACCGTGATTTCCGAGGCTCTTGGTTTGGTTTTAGGATTATGGTTGGTACGCAAAGCTCTGATCGCACCTTGGCCCAGCTGGGATATTGTTTTTGACCGTGCCAAAATGCAAAGGCTTGCGTCGGTCAATTCTGATATCATGATCCGGTCTGCCGTGTTGATGGCAAGTTTTATGAGCTTTACGTTTCTCAGCACACGCTTTGATGACAAGACGCTCGCGGCCAATCAGATCCTGATCCAGTTTTTGCACATTTCTGCTTATGGGCTAGATGGATTTGCTTTCGCAGCGGAAACGCTGGTTGGCCAAGCCGCCGGTGCAAGAGACAAAGCGCGCCTGCGACGTGCGGTCTACCTTACCAGTCTTTGGGGCATGGCCATTGCGGCATTTGTCGCGCTGGTTTTTTGGGTCGCTGGATGGCCCTTCATTCAACTCATGACCACCGCAGAAGATGTGCGAGCCATTGCTTGGATCTTTTTGCCCTGGATGATTGCAGCACCCTTCATTGGAGGGCCAAGCTGGATGCTGGATGGGATTTTCATCGGGGCGACGAGAGGGAGGGATATGCGCAATATGATGATTGTGTCTGCAATCATTTATGCAGGTTCCGTCGCAGTTTTGATGCCTGCCTTTGGAAACCACGGGTTATGGGCGGCGTTATTGATCTTTTTCGCAGCACGTGGGGTTACGCTTGGATTAAAATACCCGGCGTTAGAACGCGACGTCGAAGGTTACAGATCTACGCCGACTGCCTCGGAAACGTGATTGAAGCCATCAGCATCCAAGAGGCGATCCAGCCCTTTGGCAATTTTGTTCACCAAGCTGAAACCGTTAAAAACGAGCGCAGTATACAGTTGGACCGCCGACGCCCCTAAACGGATTTTTCGATACGCATCCTGTGCGGAGGATACGCCACCGACACCAATAATGGGTACACTTCCCTGAAGGCGCTGAGCGAATTCGACTTGAACAGCGTTAGAAATATCGAACAGCGGACGGCCGGAAAGCCCCCCTTTTTGAATGCCATGTTCGGACTGCAAACCCGGCCGCGCAATCGTCGTATTGGTACAGATCAAAGCATCAATCCGCGTCATGCGAGCGACCTCTGAAATGTCTTCGATGAGACGCTCGTCGATGTCTGGAGCGACTTTGAGAAAAATTGGAATGCGCTTGTTGAAACTGTCCCGCGTTTCCTGAGCGCCCTTCACAAGACCATAAAGTTGATCTTTGCCCTGAAGTTCCCGCAGACGCTCTGTGTTTGGGGACGAGACATTGATGGTCGCAAAGTCGACATGCGGCCCACATGTTTCGAGCACTGTGATATAGTCGATCGTTCGGTTCGCGCTCACTTTGTTGGCACCAAGGTTCAGTCCGACAATTCCGTGATCCGTGCGCGCAGCGAGCCGCTCTGCGATCACCTCCATACCGTCATTGTTGAATCCAAATCGGTTGATCGCTGCCAGATCCTCGCTCAACCGAAAAAGCCGCGGTTTGGGATTGCCAGGCTGTGGTTTGGGTGTGGTCGCACCGACCTCGATGAAACCAAACCCTGCTTTCAGCAACGGCGCCATGGCCTGAGCGTTTTTGTCAAAACCTGCTGCGAGGCCAACTGGGTTAGGCAGAGACAACCCAGCGAGAGTCTGTGCAAGTCGCGGTGTCGAAAAGGGGCCGCGCCGCGGTGCAAGGCCAGCGTTCAGCGCGCGAATGGTCACGTCATGTCCGACTTCTGGGTCCAGCCGTTTCACAAGAGGCATGCCGATACGTTCGAGTAAATTCATAGCATCGCCTCAATCTCTGGCGCTTTGGCAGTTTCGGGGATGATTTTTATCCAAGCAACCTGTGACCGCCGCAGAGGGGCGTAGAGATGCGGGAAATCAAGTCCTCCGCGACTTTGCTCCCATTTCAATTCTGATCCGAATTGGTCTGCCTCCACCGCTGCAAGCATCAAGTTTGACTTACCTGAAAAATGCTTTTCAAGCGTTTCGCCGACGGTTTCCGCCGTGGAGAAATGGATGAAACCATCTTGCAGATCGATCGGCGCGCCGAGCGTCGTGCCTTCGTCATCAAGCTCAGCCCATTCGTCTACCTGGAAAATTTTGTAAATCATCATCGCAGCGCCCTTGGCCCGCCTGCCAAAAACCGTCAAGCGCAATGCACGCAAAGCGCGCTCTAGGTTACACCTTGCTTACAACGCAAAGATTTCATCGGTGCTCGCGAAGCCTTTGATCTCAATCGGATTGCCAGATGGGTCGCGGAAAAACATGACATGTTGCTCGCCCGGCTGTCCTTCGAAGCGCACCTGCGGGGGAATGTCGAAATCAATATCGGCGACCGCCAACCGCTTCGCAATTGCTTGCCAGTCCTTCAGCGAAAGAACCAAACCAAGATGTGGCATAGGCACCATATGGTCCCCAACTTTGCCTGTATTGGCGGTTGGAAACGGCTCTCCCAAATGCAAGCTGATCTGATGACCGAAAAAGTTGAAATCGACCCAAGTCTGTGTCGATCGTCCCTCTTCGCACCCTAAAACCTTACCATAAAAGACGCGAGCGGCGTCGAGGTCGGTCACATGATAAGCCAAATGGAAAACAGATTTCATATGGCTGTGGTGACAGGCTTTGTCTTGCGCTTCAAGTTGACTAGTGTCCAAACCCATGTGCGGACGTTTTGCCCTGACCTTACCGAAAAAGGCGATGGCCAATCTCTTTGATGCCGAAATTCTAACGGATTTCGGTGGGCCGAAATATAATGTGACCCCGACCAGTCAAATTCCTGTTTGCGTTATGTTTGAGGGCAAACGTGTCATAACCTCGATGCGCTGGGGGTTTATTCCGCACTGGTATGCATCTCCGTCGGATGGTCCACTTTTGATAAATGCTCGATCAGAGACGGTCACTCAGAAGCCTGCCTTTGGCACCGCCTTTCGACGTCGCAGATGCCTTATACCGGCCAGCGGCTTCTTCGAATGGCACCGGGAGAAAGATCGACCAAAGGAACCTTACTACATCACGCGAACTGATGGTGCTGAAATGGTCTTTGCTGGGATTTGGCAGGCTTGGACAGGTAAAGATGGGGAGAGGCGCATTACATGCGCGATACTGACAAAACCTGCATCAGTGCCAATTGAGGCTATCCATCACCGAGAACCCGTCACCGTAGCGACAACAGAATTTAAAAATTGGCTGTCCCTGTCACCCGATACAACCGAGGTTTTTAGTCCCAGTGCCCCCGGTAGTTTTAAGATGCACAGGGTCGACCCCAAAGTGAATTCGGCGCGGGTCGATACGCCTGACTTGATTGAAGAGGTTCAGACCAACACGTAATCTGCCGCGAACAGACCTCGTTTTGACGAAAAAAATTCAGTTTTTGGCCTAAGGCTCTTTAGCACTAACGCAGTAAGACTTCTGATCCGCTGAGTTTTTTTGGAGAGAGCATATGACTAACCTGTCTGACGTGCGGGTGGACGTGGCCAAAGCCAAAGGCCTGCCGAACGCGCATTATGTTTCTGATACTGTCTTCGAAGAAGAGCGCGAAGCGGTGCTTTTTGCGAATTGGTCCGGGGTTGGATTTGGCAAAGATATCCCGAACGAGGGCGATGCAATGCCGGTTGATTTTCTGGGCATGCCGCTATTGCTGGTGCGCGATCAGGACATGCAGGTGCGAGTTTATCAAAACACATGCCGTCATCGCGGCATGATCCTTGTCCAGGAAAAAGGAAATATTCGCGGGACAATCCGCTGCCCGTATCATTCCTGGTGCTACGGTCTGAATGGTCAGCTACGTTCGACGCCCCATGTGGGCGGGCCAGGCCAGAACCTGCATGATGACATCAAACGCGATGAACTGGGCCTGATCGAAATCCGCTCCCATGTGTTTATGGATGTTGTCTTTGTGAATGTATCGGGCACAGCCGCCCCGTTCGAAGAGGCGCATGCTGAATTGATCGCGCGCTGGGCGGAATTTGCCGACAAACCGATTTATCATGGCGGCGCGGACAGCAGCTTTACGCTGGAGGTTCAGACCAACTGGAAACTCGCGGTCGAGAATTATTGCGAAAGCTATCACCTACCATGGGTGCATCCGGCGCTGAATTCCTATTCGCGTCTCGAGGATCATTACAATGTCGAAGAACCACTCAAGTTCTCCGGTCAGGGCACGCTGGTCTATCAACAGTTGAATGGCGAGGGCGGTGAGACCTTTCCGGATTTCGAAGGACTGTCCGACAAATGGGATACGTCTGCGGAATACATCACCGTCTATCCAAACACACTGATCGGTGTGCATCGCGATCATGTCTTTGTAATCGTGCTGGAGCCCAAAGCCAAAGACCGCACCGTCGAGCATATCGAGCTTTATTATGCCGCACCCGAGGCCGCTGAAGACGGGTTCGCCGACCTGCGCGCTGCAAACACCAAGCAATGGAAACTTGTGTTTGAAGAGGACATTTTCGTCGTCGAGGGCATGCAAAAGGGGCGGATGGGTCGGTTTTTTGACGGAGGCAAATTCTCTCCTGCCATGGATAGCCCGACGCATATGTTCCATGATTGGGTGGCTGCCCAATTGGAACCCGGACGGATGGCGGCCGAGTGAAGAATGACGAATTGCTTGCGGCATTTGATCAAGGCGATCGCCGCAAGATCATGACACTTTATTGGGATCAGGGTTTGGCCAAGCTGGCAGATGGCGACGAAAACGCGGGCTGTTTCTATTTGGTCCATGCCTATGTGTTCGCGCTTGAGGATGGCGCGCCCGAGGCTGAAGACATCAGATCAGAATTAAAAAAACGCGGGCGAGAGGCCTAAAAAAGGCGCGCCTTTCGCGCGCCGTTGAAAACTAAACATCGCGACCGCGCGAAAAGGGAGAGACAGATGAAAACGCATGCACAGGCCGTGGTGATCGGCGGAGGAGTGATCGGCTGTTCGATCCTGTATCATCTCGCCAAGCTGGGGTGGAAAGATGTCGTGATGCTCGAACGCGATGAGCTGACATCAGGATCGACCTGGCATGCCGCGGCGAACCTGCATGGGCTTCATGACACGAACAATATCTCCAAGCTGCAATATTATACGATGGAGCTTTACGCGCAGTTGGAAAAGGAAACGGGCCAAAGCTGTGGCGTGTTTCAGCCTGGCTCGCTTTATCTGGCGCAAACCGAACAGCGCGAGCATCAGTTGCGCATTCAATCGGCCAAGGCCAAGGTTTTCGGCACGGAATTCTACGAGCTGTCCAAGGAAGAGGCGGCTGCGAAAAACCCGTTGGTCAATTATGACGATATCCGCTGCATCATGTATGAACCGCTCGGCGGCAATGTGGACCCATCGGGTGTCACCAATGCCTATGCGATCGGAGCACGCAATCTGGGGGCCGAGATTTATCGGTTTACCCCTGCAACTGCGACGATCCCGCAACCCGATGGCACCTGGGTCGTTGAGACCCCCAAAGGGGATATCAAAACCGACTGGATCGTGAATGTAGGTGGCCTTTGGGGTCGCGAGGTGGCGCGGATGGCCGACATCGAACTGCCCCTGCAGCCGACCGAGCATCAATATCTGGTGACCGATGCCATTCCAGAGATCGAGGCAATGGACCGTCGCCTGCCTTCGGTCGCGGACCGCGATGGCGAGTATTATATGCGGCAAGAGGGCAATGGATTGCTGATCGGCGCCTATGAAAAGGACCTGCGGTTCTGGGCCGAAGAGGGCACGCCGCAGGATTTCGGGCATGAGCTTTTCGCCGACGATCTCGACCGGATTATGGAAAATATCGAACGCGCGCTGACGCGTGTTCCCGCCGCCGCCGAAGTGGGCGTCAAACGCGTGATCAACGGTCCAATGATCTGGTCACCGGACTCAGCGGCGCTCTTCGGCCCTGTGCCGGAATTGTCCAACTATTTCTGTTGCACCGGCATTATTCCGGGCTTCTCGCAATCCGGGGGGCTTGGCCTGATGTCCGCGCAATGGATCATCGAAGGCGAAAGCGAGTTTGACATGTTCCCTTGGGACCTTGCGCGCTTTGGCCATTGGGCGGGTAAGGATTTCACAAAGGCCAAGGTCGCCGATCAATACGCCAACCGCTTTAAAATCCACTTCCCTTATGAAGAACGAGACGCGGGCCGCCCGATGCGCATGCGCCCTGTTTACCAAAAGCAGAAAGAGATGGGGGCCGTCTTTGGCCTGAACTATGGGTGGGAACATCCGCTATGGTTTGGCGGCAACGGGACCGAGGATTACGGCTTTGACCGCCAAGACTGGTTCGAGCCAGTGGGTCGTGAATGCCGTGCGCTGCGCGAGAGCGTCGGCGTCGTCGATGTCTCGAATTTCGGGAAATACCGGATCAGCGGGGCAGGGGCCGCCGATTGGCTCGATAAGATCATTGCAAATTACGTGCCCAAGGAAATCGGGCGCTCTTGCCTGACGCCGCTCTTGGGCGTGCGCGGTGGTATCGCGGGGGATTTCACCGTGACCAAACTGGGCGACGAGGATTACTTCATGGTGGGCTCCGGTATGGCCGAACGCTATCACCAGCGCTTTTTTAAGGCCGTCCCGAAACCCGATACGGTGACTTTTTCCAGCCAGACCGAGGCGATGTGCGGCTTCAACGTGGCGGGGCCGAATGCCCGCGCGTTCCTTGGCAAATTGACAGATGCAGATCTGTCGAATGACGCTTGGAAGTTCATGCGGTCCGCGCAGATTGAGGTTGCAGGCCTGAAGGCAATCGCGATCCGCGTCAGTTTCACAGGCGATTTGGGTTGGGAAATCTATGTCGCCGAAGAGGACCAACTCGCGCTCTATGAGGCGATTTTCGAAGCAGGTGCCGCGTTTGGCGTTGTGCCCGTGGGTGGACGATCCTTGCTCAGCCTTCGGGTGGAAAAGGGTTACGGCTCTTGGGGGCGGGAATATTCGCCGGAATACTGGCCGCAAGAAGTGGGCCTCGACCGTCTGGTGAAAATGCAAAAGGCGGATTTCCTGGGCAAAGAGGCCTATGCCGCGCTGATGGACAAGGCCCCGCGCGAGAAACTGGTGATGCTCGAGGTCGATGTGGATCACAATGCGGATGCGTCAGGGGGCGAGCCGGTCTTTGCCAAGGATGGCACAGCCGTGGGTCGCGTGTCCTCGGGCGCTTATGGATACACGGTCGAAAAGTCGCTCGCCTTGGCATTTATCAAGACGGATTATGCCGAGCCTGGTGCGGAAGTAGATGTCGCCGTACTTGGTCTGCCCCATGGGGCCAAAATTCTAGACAATCCGCCTTTTGATCCGGAAGGCGCGAGGTTGCGCGCTTGATCATCGGCTTCATCGGTACCGGCGCGATTGCGGCCTCGCAGGTCAAAGGGCTGACGGGGAAGGGGCATCAGATTTGGGTCTCCCCGCGCAATGCAGAGATTGCTGCGGAACTTGTCCAGCTGCCGGATGTGGAGATCAAGTGCAATGAAGAGATCGCGGCCGAAGCGGATACGGTGATCCTCTGCTTGCTGGCCGATGTCGCACGCGCGGTGATCCCAACGCTCACCTTTACGCCCACAACAAAGGTTGTGTCGGTCATGGTCGATTATCCGTTGGCGGAACTGGAAGCGACCTGCGCGCCAGCCACGCAGTTCGCCATCACAATCCCACTGCCTTTTATCGAGACGGGGGGATGCCCTTTACCTGTCTACCCAAAGGAAAACGCAGGCTTGGTGTCCGACCTGTTCGGCGATGCGAACACGATCATCCCAGTTGAAACAGAAAACGGGCTGAACGCCCATTTCGCGGCGACGGCACTGTGTTCCACGACCTTGGCGCAGGTTCAGGCCGCCATGGCTTGGCTTGCCAAGCATTCGGGTGATGCCAAAGCTGCTGAGGCTTATATTGCCTCTTTGCTGTCTGCGCAGTTTTCAACACTGCCCGCTGGTGGCGTGTCCGAGGCGCTTTCGGGATTGTCGACGGAAGGCGGGCTCAATTCGACATTGCGGTCGCATATGTCCCCGTCCGAGGCGATGCTGGTCGAAGGGTTGGAGGTCTTTGAAGATAGATTGGGATTATCCGCGTCCAACAAATCCTGAGCCGCTTTTTCAGCCAGTTCCTCAACTTTCACCGCAAGTTTCTTTCTGAAACTGTCTTTGAAATGCTGCGTCGTCGAAAACACACCTGTCCCGCCAGAGGTTTGAAGCACACCTTCGCCCGCCAGTCTTTGCAGCATGTGAAGGGCTTGATTGGGTTCGAACCCAATCCTTTCCAGCATTGCAGTGGTCAGCTTGCCATGGACCCGCGCTTCATACCGCGCCCAAGAATAGGCGTTCAGCCCGCCCAAAATAGTTTCAGGGACAGCCGCTTGCGTCGCCGCAGCGGGGATCGCAGCTGGCAGAGCAGGCAAAGTCGCCGCGGCCCCACCCAATTGAAGAAAGACTCTGCGTTTCATATGCGGTAAGTAAGTACTTGCGATCCGTTCGCAACAGCTATCATGCTTCTTGTTTTTGGAAATATCCCTGGGGAGCGCGAGGGGCTGGCCCCTCGCCATCGCGGTCGCGCAGCGACCGCAACCTAACCCGCCTCAGATCCGCCCACGGTCAACCCGCCAATTTTCAATGTCGGAAGGCCCACACCCACGGGCACCCATTGGCCGGCCTTACCGCAATTCCCTTGGCCAGGGTCCAGCGCCAGATCATTGCCGATGGCTTGGATGTGTTGCAAGGCTGTTGCGCCATCCCCGATCAGTGTTGCGCCTTTAACCGGAGCGCCCACTTTGCCGTCTTTGACGCGATACGCCTCGGTGCAGGAAAATACGAATTTTCCATTGGTGATGTCCACTTGGCCGCCCCCAAAGCCAACGGCGTAGATCCCGTCTTTGAGATCGGCAACGATGCTCTCTGGTTCGGCGTCGCCGCCCAACATGAAGGTATTTGTCATACGCGGCATGGGCGCATGGGCATAGCTTTCCCGACGGCCATTTCCAGTCGCCTCAACGCCCATTAAGCGCGCGTTCTGCCTATCCTGAAGGTAACCGACCAGAATACCATCCTCGATGAGGACGTTTTTACCAGACGTCGTTCCCTCGTCATCAATCGAAATTGATCCCCGACGATCCGGTATCGTCCCGTCGTCCAAAACTGTAACGCCCTTGGCTGCCACTTGCTGACCCATCAGACCTGCAAAAGCCGATGTCTTCTTGCGATTGAAGTCGCCCTCAAGCCCGTGCCCCACCGCCTCGTGCAGCAAAATGCCGGGCCAACCCGGGCCGAGTACCACATCCATGACGCCGGCAGGCGCGGCAACTGCGTCTAAGTTGACGCTAGCGATGCGCAACGCTTCATGCACTTTGGACTGCCATACGTCTTTTTCGAGGACTTGTTCGATCGCATAGCGTCCGCCGCCGCCTGTACCGCCCGCCTCTCGGCGTCCGTCTTTCTCTAAGATCACGGACACATTCATCCGCGACATTGGACGCGTATCGGTAAAGACGTCCCCATCCGGTCTTAGAATTACAATCTCTTGCAGACCCGATGCGATGGTTGCGGTGACTTGTACCACCCGAGGGTCTAGCGAACGTGCGTACGCGTCTAGTTCGCGCAGAAGCTCGATTTTCCGCGCAAAGCTGACAGCCGCGATTGGGTCTTCGTCGTGGTAAAGTTTGGTGTTCGACTTTTGTGGACCCAATGCCAAGGTGCCGCCCCCGTCGCCGATCGCGAGACGAGCCGTTTCAGAGGCTCTTTTCAGTGCAGCTTCGGTCATTTCGGTGGAATGTGCGTATCCGGTGGTTTCGCCGCGAACGGCACGCAGGCCAAACCCTTGGTTCGAAGAATAACTCGATGACCTGATGCGGCCGTCATCAAGGACTACGGATTCGCTCCGGCGCCGCTCCAGAAAAATTTCGCCATCATCTGCACCCGAAAGAGTGTGCTGCAGAATGGATCGCGCAGTTTCTTTGGAGAAATGCGTCTCAAACGGGGCGAAGGTATTTTCTGACATTACGGGCCTTTGAAAACAGGGGGCGGCGTCTCTTTGCCGCAAAGGATGCTATTGAGGTCTTACCCCATATATGATTTTAGAATTTCCCTAGGCAATCCCGTGTGGGTGGCTTCCCTGAGGAGAGACAGGACCGTTATGACAAGATTTTTTGGAATTTGCGCAACACTGTTTGCGTCCGTTACACCCGCTTTTGCGCAGCAAGAGCCGCAGAACCTAGAAAGCATCGGCGTTCCGGTGGAACGCGGTATCAGCTTTCAGCCCTCCGCGACGGAGTTGATGGCGGACCTCGTCTGGTTGGACAATTATCTTCTTGTTATCATCACGGCGATCAGCGTGTTTGTGGTCGCTTTGCTGATTTGGTGCGTTATCCGCTACAACAAACGAATGAACCCGACCCCGTCGCGGTTCACGCACAATACGGCACTCGAGATCACGTGGACTGTTGTCCCGGTTTTGATCCTGATTGCGATTATGCCGCCATCGTTGACGCTATTGTTCAAGCAGATGGAAATCCCAGAAGCTGACGTGACAATTAAAGCGACGGGGTATCAGTGGTACTGGGGACATGAGTATGTCGATCACGGCTTTGCGTTTGATAGTATCATGCTGGAGCGCGATGAGTTGGCAGAGTTCGGCTATGCGGATAACGAGTATTTGCTGGCGACTGATACTGCTGTTGTGATCCCGACAGGGCAGAACGTCGTTATTCAGGTAACGGGTGCTGACGTTATCCACGCTTGGACGATCCCGGCCTTTGGGGTGAAGCAAGACGCTATCCCAGGACGCCTCGCCGAAATTTGGTTCAACGTCGACGAGGGCAAGGAAGGCGTGTATTTTGGACAATGCTCCGAACTTTGCGGCATCAACCACGCCTATATGCCGATTACAGTCAAAGCCGTTACGCAGGCTGAATATGAAGCGTGGCTGGACGGCGCGATCGCGCACTATGGTGGCATCCCGCGCGATGTAGACGTCGCTGAAAACCAATAACCTCGTGTTACGAAAGGGAGCCTCATCGTTGAGGCTCTTACGCGCCCATGGCTGATATAAGCACATCGCAGATCACGTATGGCGGAGAGTTTGGAGATTACTTCAAGCTTCTGAAGCCGCGCGTCATGTCGCTTGTTGTGTTTACTGCTGCGATCGGGCTTTTGGTTGCCCCGGTTTCTGTGAACCCGGTGCTCGCCTTCGCGTCGATTTTGTTTATCGCATTGGGTGCTGGTGCATCGGGTGCTTTGAATATGTGGTGGGATGCCGATATTGATGCACGGATGCGCCGCACAGAGGGCCGTCCGATACCAGCCGGAAAGGTTGCAGCGTCAGAGGCATTGCAATTGGGTTTGTGGCTGAGTGGTGTCGCCGTGGTCATGCTGGCGATCACAGCCAATTTTGTCGCCGCGGCTTTGTTGGCGTTTACGATATTCTTTTACGCTGTGGTTTACTCGATGTGGCTCAAGCGCTCGACGCCGCAGAACATTGTAATAGGGGGTGCTGCGGGCGCGTTCCCTCCGATGATCGGGTGGGCTGTGGCCACGGGTAGTGTTTCGATCGAGTCTGTTCTGATGTTTTTGGTCATCTTCCTGTGGACGCCTCCCCATTTTTGGGCACTCGCCCTTTTTGTGCGCGACGATTATGCCAATGCGGATGTGCCAATGCTGACGGTGACGCACGGAACTGACGCGACCCGCAAACAGGTTTTTGTCTACACGCTGATCCTAGCGCCTGTTGTGCTTGCGCTTGGTGTTTCGTCGATCGGCAGTCCTTTGTATACCGTCGTCGCAGCCTTTGTGATGGCGCGGTTTGCTTATGGCGCATGGACAATTTCGCGGCGAACAACGGCCGAGGCCGAAGCAGACAACTTCAAAACTGAGAAAGCCGTGTTTCGGCAATCTTTGTACTTTTTGTTTGTGCTCTTCGCCGCACTACTTTTGGGGCAGGTTTTGAACGCTTACATCCCACTTGAGTGGCCAGAGGTGTTCTAATGAAAGATGACGCAATCAAAGAGAGACAGGCGCGAAATAATGTTTGGGTTGGAGTGACCCTTGTTGCATTCGTTGGTTTGGTCTTCGCAGTGACCGTCGCCAAGATGATGGCGGGTCACAATATGGAAGCGTTCGATCATGTTTATCGCCCCCAACTAGAGCAGGTGGAGTGATGGATAAGAATACGAAAACTGCGCTGAAAGCAGCCGGAGTGGTCGTAACCATGGTCGGATTGGCCTTCGCTTCTGTGCCTCTCTACGACTGGTTTTGCCGGGTCACTGGCTTTGGCGGAGTGACACAAGTTGCAGATGCTGGCTCTGTCGAGGTTTTGGATGAAACCATTCAAATCCGGTTTGACGCGTCCAAAGATCGCGGCTTTGAATGGGATTTCAAGCCCGAGGTCCGGACAACGGAAATCCGTATCGGTGAGAATGGTTTGGCCTTTTATGAGGCCTACAATCCAGCGGACCGACCGATTGCAGGCACGGCAAGTTTTAACGTCTATCCGTATTCCGCCGGCGCGTATTTCACGAAGGTACAGTGTTTTTGCTTTGAACTGCAGGTGCTGCAGCCGGGTGAGCGCGTGTCCATGCCCGTAAGCTTTTACGTTGATCCCGAGATCAAAAACGACCGAGAAGCGAAGTATATCAATTCGATCACCCTGTCGTATACGTTCCACGAAACGGAACTGCCGGAAGTTGATCAAGCCGCACTTGCAGGAGATGGACAAGGCGCGGTAACAGCCCAATAAACCAGCAAATAGTGAGGAGAGAGCTATGGCAGGTGTAAAAAATCATGACTACCATATTTTGCCGCCATCAGTGTGGCCGTTTTTGGCGGCGCTTGGCGCATTTATCATGCTTACAGGTGTGGTTGTTTGGATTTCACCAAATCTGCCCGGTGGCGTTTGGTGGTTGCCCGAAAACAACACACCATGGCCGTTCTTTATAGGTTTAGCTCTGGTTCTGTATACCGCGTTTGGCTGGTGGGCGGACACAGTCGGTGAGGCACATGGCGGAGATCATACGCCAGTTGTACGTATCGGCCTGCGGTATGGTGTGATCTTATTCATCACATCAGAAGTCATGTTCTTCGTGGCTTGGTTCTGGTCGTTTTTTAAGAATGCGCTGTATCCCCACGAGCCGGGCGTTGCTGGTCAACCGGGCGACGGTGTTTGGCCACCTGCGGGGATTGAGACGTTTGACCCGTGGCACTTGCCACTGATCAACACACTTATCTTGCTGTGTTCAGGATGTTTTGCCACTTGGGCGCACCATGCATTGGTTCATGAAAATGATCGCAAAGGTTTGGTTTGGGGCTTGGTGGGTGCAATCGCACTGGGCGTTATTTTCACATTCTTCCAAATTTACGAATATACTCATGCCGCGTTTGATTTCAGTGGCAACGTCTATGGCGCCAACTTCTTTATGGCGACGGGGTTCCACGGTTTCCACGTGTTCATCGGTACTGTCTTTTTGTTGGTGTGTTTGCTGCGGGCAATGCGCGGTCACTTCACACAAGAGAACCATATCGGTTTTGAGGCTGCCGCTTGGTACTGGCATTTCGTTGACGTTGTGTGGTTGTTCCTCTTCGCTGCGATTTACATCTGGGGTGCTTGATCTCCAAAGGATATTAGGCAATCTCGCGCAGGCCTTCGGGCCTGCGTTTTTGATTAAAGGCTGATGATGTCTCGGGTCTTTTTTGCACTTTTTGGTCTTGCTGGTGTCGCCATTTTGGTTTGGCTTGGCATGTGGCAGTTGCAGCGATTGGAATGGAAAACCGATCTGCTTGCCCAAATCGAGTCGCGTATGTCCCAAGAGCCGGTGGAATTGCCGAGCGTAGTGACTCTAACCTATGACAATTACCGCCAGGTGACTTTTGAAGGTGTCCTTACCGGATCCACTGCGCATTTCTTGACGTCGGATCGGAACACGGGCCCCGGCTACAAGGTGATTGCAGCGGCTGCCGCGCCGGGACGCCGCGTGATGATTGATCTGGGCTTCGTGCCGATTGATCAAAAACCGCAGTTTGAGCAACTTTTTGGCGGCATCAGCATCGTCGGGAATGTGTATTTCCCCAACGAAGTGGATCCGCGCTACACACCGATGCCAGACTTTGCGCAGAACATATTCTTTGCCCGCGATTTAGAGCTGATGCCCGAATATCTTGATACCGAACGGGTGCTTATTGTTGCGACCCAAGTCGAACCGGACTTCGGCACAATTCCCCAACGTGTCGCGCACAACCTTCCTAATGACCATTTCGGCTATGCAATCACGTGGTTTCTGTTGGCTCTTGCCTGGGCAGGCATGACGGTTTTTGCCTATATTCGAATGGGCTCTTCGGGGGCCAAAGCACAGGAGCCGTAAGATGCGCTATATCTCAACTCGTGGGACCGCCCCTGTCCTGAACTTTGAAGAGGCTATGCTGTCAGGTTTGGCACGGGACGGAGGTCTGTATGTGCCGGAAAGCTGGCCTATTCTGACGCATTCGGAGATCGAAGAGTTTGCAGGCCTCCGGTATGAGGACGTGGCCTATCGTGTGATGCGTCCGTTTGTTGGTGACACGTTTACGGATGTAGAGTTTCGCGAAATTATCGAGCGGGCTTATGCGAGTTTCGGCCATGTGGCGCGCTGTCCGATTGTTCAGACGGGTCCAAACGATTTTTTGCTGGAACTGTTTCACGGGCCAACGCTGGCGTTCAAAGATGTTGCCATGCAATTGATCGGTCAGATGTTCCAAGTCGCGCTGAAGCACCGCGGTGATCGGGTCACGATTGTCGGTGCGACGTCGGGGGATACGGGATCTGCGGCGATGGAAGCCTTTAAGGGGCTGGACGCAGTGGATCTGTTCATCATGTATCCTGATGGGCGCGTATCCGAGGTGCAGCGCCGGCAAATGACAACACCGCCCGACAACAATGTCCATGCCCTTGCCATTCAGGGTGACTTCGACACATGTCAGGCGCTTTTGAAAGATATGTTCAACGATTTTGAATTCCGGGATCGGGTGCGCTTGGCGGGTGTCAACTCTATCAACTGGGCACGTGTCTTGGCGCAGGTCGTTTACTATTTTACCTCCGCCGTAGCCGTGGGCGCACCGTTCCGCAAAGTAAGTTTCTGTGTTCCAACAGGGAACTTCGGGGACATCTTTGCTGGCTATGTGGCCAAGCGGATGGGTCTGCCCATTGATCGCTTGGTGATTGCCACAAACCAAAACGATATTTTGCACCGAACACTACAGTCCGGCGCGCATACCAAAGAGACTGTCATGCCGTCGATTAGCCCGTCTATGGATATTCAGGTTAGCTCT
This sequence comes from Pseudomonadota bacterium, assembly GCA_039821195.1. Taxonomy (GTDB): domain Bacteria; phylum Pseudomonadota; class Alphaproteobacteria; order Rhodobacterales; family Rhodobacteraceae; genus Amylibacter. The sequence goes on along the minus strand of JBCBON010000001.1, from coordinate 48,884 downwards.
AATTTTGAGCGCTTGGTGTTCGACCTCTATGATCGGGAAGGCGGGGCCGTCGCGCAGCTGATGGAGTCCCTAAAATCCGAAGGGGCTTATGCGCTTAGCCAAGGTGCGTTGGAAAGGTTGAAAGCAGAGTTTGACTCGGGGCGCTGTGGCGAGGCCGAAACCAGTGCTGCCATTACGCAGGCTCTTCTTACAAGCGGAGAGGTTCTGTGCCCGCATACCGCTATCGGGGTTCATGTGGCGAATACAATTGAGAGGGATGCGCAGGTTCCAATGATCACTTTGGCGACCGCACATCCGGCCAAATTCCCTGATGCCGTGGAGGCTGCGATCGGACACCGGCCAGAGTTGCCGGCGCGGATGGCCAATCTTTTCGACCTCCCAGAACGCATTAAGAAAGTGGGCAATACATTGTCTGACGTAGAGAGCCATATCTTGGATAGGATCCCGGCATGAGCGTTGAACTGACAACTCTTTCCAACGGTTTCCGTATCGTGACGGAAAACATGCCGGGTCTGCAATCTGCATCTGTTGGCGTTTGGATCGGCTCTGGCGCGCGCCACGAAGCGCCCGAACAAAACGGTATTGCTCATTTTCTTGAGCATATGGCCTTCAAAGGAACTGCTAAGCGGACAGCACTGCAAATCGCAGAGGCCATTGAAGATGTGGGCGGTTACATCAATGCCTATACCAGCCGTGAAATGACGGCTTATTACGCCCGTGTGCTTCGACCTGATGTGCCTCTTGCGCTGGATGTTATTTCGGACATTGTCCTGAATTCGATCTTTGATGCGCGAGAGATTGAGGTCGAACGGGGTGTGATCTTACAGGAAATCGGTCAAACGCTGGATACGCCCGACGATATTGTTTTCGACTGGCTGCAAGAGGTGAGTTTTCCTAATCAGGCCTTGGGGCGCAGTATTCTTGGACCCGAGGAAAATGTCCGGCGTTTTAACCGCGACGATCTTGAGCGTTTTGTGGCGGACAGGTACTGCCCTCAAGAGATGATCTTGGCGGCCGCAGGTGCAGTGGACCATGACACGATCGTCGAATTCGCACAGCAGGCCTTTGGCCACCTGCCTGCGGGTGCTCCTTCATTCCTAGAGCGTGGAAGCTTCGCGCCCGGCGGGATGCGGCAGGTCAAAAACCTAGAGCAGGCCCATGTCACATTGGCATTTGAAGGGCCCAGCTATACCGATAAATCGCTTTATGCAGCGCAAATTTATACGATTGCCATGGGTGGCGGGATGTCCTCGCGTTTGTTTCAGGAAGCACGTGAAAAAAAGGGCCTGTGTTATTCCATATTCGCTCAGATCGGTGCTTTTGCCGATACAGGCATGCTGACGGTCTATGCAGGCACATCCGGCGCAGATACGCCCTTGTTGATGGACCTTTGCATCGACGAACTTCGGCGGAGCGCATCTGACCTGACTGAAGCCGAGATAAATCGTGCACGGGCGCAATTTAAAGCGGGCATGTTGATGGGCCTAGAGAGCGCATCGTCGCGCTGTGAACGTCTCGCGCGGATGGTGGCAATCTGGGGCGAAGTGCCCGCGATTGAAACAGTGGTAGGGCGTATTGATGCCGTGACCCGCTCGGACGTGACCAGTTTCGCAGAGCGTCTTGTAACCTCGGGGAAGATGGCTTCGGCGCTTTACGGACCAGTGGACAGTGCACAGGATCACGACCTGCTGCTGGAGCGGCTGGCGGCGTGATGTTTTCTCGCAGGCGCGATGTTATTGTCGCAACCGAGCGCTTGTATCTGCGCCTGCCGGATCAGAACGATCATTTAAATTGGGTTGCTTTGCGCCGGGACGCATCCGAGCAGCTTCAAGCGTGCGAACCTGCGTGGTCGCCGGATCACTTTTCAAAGGCCGCCTTTCGTAATCGGGTAAAATGGGCTGCGAAAGCATTCGACGAAAACCGTGCAGTGCCGTTGTTTTTGGAGCGCAAGTCTGACGGTGCTCTGCTTGGGGCGATTACACTTGATAACATTCGTACAGGTCCCAACCGCTCTACAGAAATCGGGTATTGGATAGGCCGCGCTTTCCAACGCCAAGGGTTTATGGAGGAAACCTTAGAGGCCGTACTGCATTTTGCGTTCGAGCAAAAATCCATCAGCCGTGTAGAGGCCGCGTGCCTTCCTGACAATGTCGCCAGCCGAAAGCTCTTGGAGAAATGCGGATTTCACTACGAGGGTGTCGCAAAAGCATATCTTGAAATTGGTGGGCTTTGGCAGGATCATGTGATTTATGCCGCCCTTCGACCCGATAGACGAAAGCGCGCGGTCGCCGACCCGTAAATGTGATCCCACCCTGACACTGTCTTGGACGGCTTTGTTTGGACGAATCCAAGAATTGCGCCATCGTTGGGATATCCAACCAAGGAGATTTCAATGCGCGCCTTCCTCACCGCCTTTTTTGTCTTACTTCCAGGATTTGCCTTCGCTCAGGTCGAGCATACGCCCGCGCATTGTCTTGCGATGGTGCAAAATGAACCGGTCATCCAACAGGCATCAAGCCAAGCCTTGGTCAAAGACGAGGTTCGGATCACGTTCATCGATCATGCGATGTATCGCATTGATACATTCGGAGGACATTCTGTTGTCACGGATTTTAACGGGTTCATCGGACTAGATGCGGAAGTTCCCAACATCGTCACGATGAACCGGGCACATGACAGCCATTTCACATCCAACATTCCAGAAGGTGTTGAACATGTACTGCGGGGGTGGGCGCCTCAAGGGCAACCCGCCGTACATGATCTTGATCTAGGGGAATTGCGCGTTCGCAACGTTACGACCGATATTCGGTCCTCTTGGTCAGGCTCGCAACCGGATGGAAACTCGATTTTCATCTTCGAAGTTGGTGGTTTGTGCATCGGACATTTGGGCCATTTGCATCATGAACCGAGCGACGAACAATATGCGATGATCGGGCGTTTGGACGTGGTGATGACGAATGTGGATGGAGGGCTGTCGCTGAATACTGAAACGGTTCTAAAGATTATGAACCGCGTCCGTGCGTCCGTGGTTTTGCCTATGCATTATTGGGGGCGTGCCTCACTGAGCCGGTTCCTAGATGGGATGCGTGAAAACTTCGAAATCTTAGACGTCGAGTCGGGGTCAATTATTGTCAGTCAGGACACTTTGCCCATCCGTCCAACTGTGTACGTTCTGCCACCGACATTGTATCGCAACAGCGCATTTGAAGAGAACTAACGCGGGCCGCAAAGCGGCGAACACTTATGAGAGACTTGAGCCCGGTAACACCGGAATTTGCCGAGCAGCTTGGAAAACTGATTGGCTCAGAAAATGTAAAACCGGCCGAGGCACGCTACCTTGAAGAGCCGCGGGGGCGGTTTTCGGCGGCGCCAACTGTTCTGGTGACCCCAAGATCCACCATGGACGTCTCAAAGGTTGTTACTACCTGCCATAACTTCCGGATCGCGATCGTTCCCTATGCGGGTGGTACGGGCCTTGTTGGTGGACAAACCAAACCCGACGGCGGTCCTTCTGCCGTCATCCTGTCGTTGGAAAAAATGGATGCAATCCGAGACGTGGATACATCCGCCGGCATTTTAACAGCAGAGGCCGGTGTGATCCTCGCGGAAGCGCAAAAAGCGGCGGATGAACAGGGTTTTCTTTACCCGCTATCTATCGCCTCGGAAGGATCGGCGCGCCTTGGTGGAACTCTTGCGACCAATGCTGGCGGCACCCAAGTAATCCGATATGGCAACACACGCGACTTCGTTCTTGGGATCGAGGCCGTCATGCCAGATGGCGGCATCTATCATGGCCTCAAAAAGCTTAAGAAAGACAATACCGGATTTGATCTACGCCATTTGCTGATCGGCTCGGAAGGAGCGCTTGGGATCATTACGGCAGCAACCGTGCAGCTTTCACCAAAACCAATGGAACATGTTACAGGCTGGTTTTCTGTTCCTGATCCAGAAGCGGCGGTTGATTTGCTGTCGAGATATCAGGTCGATCTTAGTGGTTTGATCTCGAGCTTTGAATTGATGAACAAGCTGGGTCTCGGATTTGTTCGAGATTATGTGCCAAATGTGTCTCTTCCTACGAACGAAATTCCCGAATGGTCAGTATTGGTCGAACTGGGAGGGGGACCGGGATCGAACATTACGGAACGCCTTGGAGCAAGTTTTGAAACAGCCTTGCTCGATGGCCTTGTGTCCGATGGACTGGTTGCGCAATCCTCCGCTCAGAGCGATGCGTTGTGGGCTGTCAGAGAAAGCATTCCATTGGGCAATCGTGCAGTCGGAGCCGTGAGCAATCATGATATTTCGGTTCCAGTATCGTCTATTCCGCATTTTATTGCGGAAGCTGATGCCAAAGTGACGTCTCTTGGTCCTGTGCGCGTAGGTGCGTTTGGACATGTTGGGGATGGCAACTTGCACTACAACGTCTTTCCGCAAGAGGGGCAAAGCAGGGACACATTGGACCACTTGCGACCCGCCATAAAAGAGACCGTGCATGATCTGGTTCATGCGTATCATGGGTCGGTTGCCGCGGAACACGGGGTAGGTCGGATGAAAGTGGATGACCTAGAGAAGTACTCTGACCCGACAAAAATCTCGGTTATGCGGAGGATCAAATCCGCATTGGATCCAAATGGTATCATGAACCCCGGGGTGCTTTTCGCGGCGGATTAAAGACCTTCGAAAGCGGCAAGAACGGTTGTTTTCACACCCAAAGCCTCAATCTTCTTGCGACCGCCCAAGTCTGGCAGATCAATAATGAAACTGGCATCCGTGACCTGAGCGCCCACGCGCTCTATCAGCCTAATGCCCGCCTCAGCCGTACCGCCGGTCGCGATCAGATCGTCGATGAGAAGGACTCTTTCACCCGCTTCGATTGCATCCTCGTGCATTTCGATCGTCGCAGAGCCGTATTCCAGATCGTAACTCTGAGTCAGGGTTTTGCCGGGCAGCTTGCCTTTTTTGCGTAGCAAAACAAAGCCGATGCCGAGTGCTGCAGCCACCGCGCCTCCGTGAATAAAGCCGCGTGCCTCCAAACCAACCACGCGTGTTATGTCGGCGGATTTATAAAGGTCTACAGTTTGATCGATTGCCAGTTTCAACCCGGCCGGGTTTGCAAAGAGGGTGGTCACATCGCGAAACATGATCCCTTCATGCGGAAAGTCCGGAATTGTCCGAATATAGTCTTTTAATTCAGTCATTCTGGGACGGTCCTTGAGTGTGACCGCCCCAGATAGTCATAAGCGAGGTCTATATCAACCTAGCGTTCGTGTCTGCGTATTGAGCGAAGGGCCCGAGCGTACATGCTCAGTGGCATGTATGGCAGCTTGGGTTTCGCCCAGTCCTGCCGCTCTTGCACTAGAAGGCAATGGGCTGTGTACATAGGCATGTGTATTCCCTTTCTTTGTTTTTGTTGCTTTTTCTAAGGATTGCGTCCTTATTTGTTGCAACGGTGTATGATATGTATATACATTGTATATCAAATTTTCAAGGGCTTTGACGTGGTCGACGACAAAAAGAAGAAAAAAAAGAAAAAAAAGGACAGTCAGCTGATCATTCGGCTGCACAAAGAGCTGCGCGATGAGTTCGTGGAACTCTGCGACGAGTTAGATACATCTGCCGCCCGCGAGATCCGACGTTTCATCACCGAATTCTTAGATGAGAACCAAAAGTCCTCAAATCAAGAGGATGCGGCTTAAAGGACCCGTCCCGCGACGGCGTCGAGTTTGCTTACAATTTCAGGATCACGGGCATCGGGCTGTGTGATGATGGCAACATCCAAGGCACGATCGCATCCATGGGGGCATGGCTGTCGATCAGAGCCAAGGATCGTTGGCAGTCTTGAAACCAAGTCTTTAGCCTTTCCGGCATTTCCCATCAAAGTTGCGATGATCTGGGTCACGTCCACTTCGCCGTGATCTGGGTGCCAGCTGTCATAGTCGGTAATCATCGCGACAGATGCGTAGCATAACTCTGCCTCGCGAGCGAGTTTGGCCTCGGGCATGTTTGTCATTCCGATGACGTCACAGCCCCAAACCTCTCGGTAGAGTTTTGACTCGGCCAGTGTCGAAAACTGTGGCCCTTCCATCGCGAGATATGTTCCGCCACGATGAACCGTGATGCCAGCGTCTTTTGCGGCCGTTTCACAGGCATCCATCAGTCTTGGACACGTAGGATGTGCAACAGAAACATGAGCAACGCATCCTGATCCGAAGAAAGACTTTTCCCGGCCAAAGGTCCGGTCAATGAATTGGTCCACCAGCACAAAGTCTCCTGGTGCAAGCTCCTCTCGAAATGATCCGCAGGCTGACACGGAGATAACATCGGTGACCCCTGCGCGCTTCATCGCGTCGATATTCGCTCGATAGTTGACGCTTGTCGGGCTGAGTTTGTGACCACGCCCGTGGCGCGGCAAAAAAACCATCCGCACACCGTCAAGCGTGCCATGAAGCAATGCGTCCGACGGAGCGCCAAACGGGCTTTCGATGGTGACCCATTCTGCGTCAACCAATCCCTCGATGTCATAAACACCGCTGCCGCCCATCACTCCGATCACCGTGTCCATAGTCTATCCTTTCAGGCCTTGGGCCGCTCCAAGGCAAATACGTCGTCAATTTTTGCATAGTCTTTGTAACCGAGGCGCGCGAGCGGTTCATATTTGGTAACATCAAGTTTCCCGTCGACTATGTATTGGTCCTCGATGTGGATTGCGACGACGTCGCCAATTACCCAGTCAGCTTCATCTAAGGCAATCACGTCGCGCAGGCGACATTCCATTGAAACGGGCACGCCCTTGACCAGAGATACGTCAACGGCCTGTGCCGCCACTTTTTCAAGTCCGGCTTGTTCGAATTCATCCACGCCATGTTCGAAATGTGCTGAGCTGACATTCATCGCGTCACGCATGGCAAATGGCACAATGTTGACCGCGAACTGTTTGGTTTCTTTGATATTGGCGACGCTGTCTTTCCCAGTGTCGAAGCCGGGCTTTTTATGCCCGGATGAAAACCCAAGCACCGGAGGCGTGTCCTGCATCGCTTGGAAAAAAGAGTAGGGGGCCAAATTGTCCTTGCCGTTTGCGTCCCGTGTTGAAACCCATGCGATGGGTCGCGGCGCGATGATGGCCTTCAACGGGTTATATTTTAGGCCGTGGTCTTCACTCGTATGGTAGAACATTTTATTCCTGTGCTTTAGGCCCGTTTAGAAACGGAAATAAGACCACGCAAGGGACCAGCGGGCTCGTGTATTCACTTTCCCAAGAAACAGAGGCAGATCGCCTAGAGGTCGAGGCTCTTTATGATCTGAGTTTTGCACCAGGTCGCGAAGCCTTGTCTTCTTACAGATTGCGTGAAGGTGTCGCGTCGGTGTCGGGATTGAATTGCGTTGCGCGCGATACCGATGGTGTCCTGGCTGGCGCAATTCGGTACTGGCCCATCCGAATTGGCGAGCAACTTGCTGCGGCCTTACTGTTGGGGCCTATAGCAGTTCACCCAACTCGCCAAGGGGAGGGCTTAGGCGTCATATTGATGACCGAAACCCTCTCTTCAGCCTCCGCTTTGGGATGGGAGCGCGTGGTGCTGATTGGTGACGCGCCATATTATGGACGCTTTGGCTTCGAAAAAGCGCCAGATTTGCTTTTTCCACCGCCTACAAACCCGGATCGGGTTCTCAGGAAAGAGTTGAAAGAGAACGCTTTTTCCGGTGTATATGGGACAATATACCCCGAAACGGTGTATTCAAGCGCATCTAAGGCGTGATAAGAGCAGAGCGAAGAGCCGCGTAGGCGGCCAAAAGGACTGATAGGACATGGCTCAACTATTTCGGTTACTTATTCCGTTGTTCTACCTCGCGGTGGGTTACGCCATATATGCGACATGGCCTGACCGTACCTTCCAAACGGGCAACCCGCCCGAGGCGCCGCAAATGGCGATGCTGGATGCGCCGGGCGCGGACAGTGCCATCGCCACCAATGTGACAATTGCTCCGGTGCCGGTTCCAGCGACGGGCTCGCAAACACAGACCGCGCTTTCTGTGCCATCAACAGGCACTCCGTCTCCAACGCTGCCGCTGGGCGTACCGGGAGACGATCAAGTGGCTGCTATTGCCCCAAGCACGACAGCGCCGACATTGCCATCGATCGGTGGCGTAAACACATCGCCGACCGCCGTTGCAATGCCAACCACGCCATTGGTGATCGCACCACCATCCCGGGTGGTTGTCGAAGTGGAGGAGGTAACAACCGAAACTGCTTTGGAAACTGCGCTGGCTGCGATCCAAAATTGCGTCAGCACAGCATGCTCAGAGATTGAGCTTCGAGATATCGCGCTGTCCGATGTCGCGGGTCAGTTGGACCCGCTCCAAGGCGTTGAAAGTGCGTTCTTCCTGAATGTCCGCTTCGATGCCGAAGGTGTTCTGCCCGTTATGCGACGTTTGCAAAACATTATTCTGACGGACTCCGATATTTCCAACGTGAACGCGTTGTCCGAATTGGTGGGGCTGCAGTCGTTACAGCTGGAAAATACCGACCTTAATTCGCTTGAGCCGATCCGCCGCATGACGGGCTTGGAAGTCTTAAATGTCCCTGAAACGCAGGTCGCGTCGCTTGACCCAGTGGCGGAGCTGCAAGCAATTCGACGCATCGATGTGTCAGGCACAAGTGTGCGTTCCTTGGATCCCCTTGCTGGCAAACCCTTGTTGGAGTCTGTGTTCGTTCGGAACACGGCGGTTTCGAGTTTGGATCCCTTATCACAGTCACCGCGCTTACGTCGCGTGGTGGCATCGGGCTCGGATGTATCCGACCTCAGCGGGATTGAAACCTCACAAGCGTTGCAGGTACTTGATCTTGAAAACACGCGGGTTCGCGATCTCCGTCCGATAAGAAATTTAACGGGTATCACCTTTTTGAATGTGGCCGGGACGGACGTTGCGGACATTACACCGATCCGGTTTTTGGAAGGTATTTCGGTGATCGATATCTCTCGGACACCCGTGACGAGTATTCAGGGCCTTGAAGGGTTTACCAATCTGCGGCGCGTATTCTTGCGGGGTACGAACGTGCAGGATTTCGCACCGCTGAGGCGGTCTACGAACCTGATCGAATTGAATCTTGAGGGTGCTCCGGTGAACAACTTTTGGTCGTTCACAACTCTGGAATCTCTTGAGGTGCTGAACGTCGCTCAAACCAATGTGCGGGATCTTGCACCTTTGCTGCGGCTACCGAACCTGCGACAGCTCGATATTTCTCGGACACCGACAACGGAACTCACGCCGTTGTTGAGCATGCCTTCGCTTCAAGAGGTGATCTTCAACTTTGACGAATTGGCAAAGGTAGAAGATATCAAGCTTGCGGAAAAAGATTTCTGGTTCCGCATCCGCGACGTATCACTGTTTAACTAAAGATCAGAGAGCCACTCGCGAACGGCGGGACGGACAGATTGCGAGCCAGATTTTCTGGCGGCTGTGATTATGTCTTGCGCTTCTGAGAGGTGAATTTTTCGGATCATGCTTTTTACCGGTCCAATCGAAGCGGGACGCATCGACAAACTCCGTAATCCCATTGCGACTAAACAGGCCGCAATAATGGGACGGCCTGCGTCCTCTCCACAAAAACTGACAGGCGTGTTTGCGGCGTCGCACCGCGCTGCAATCATTTCGATCATAGAAAGAAAACTTACATTCAGGGTGTCATAGCGTCGGCGCACACGCTCGTTCTCGCGATCCGCTGCGTAGAAGAACTGCTTCAAATCGTTGCCACCGATAGACACGAAGTCGACTTCCGTGAAAAATACGTCGGGTGCAAAAACCATGCTTGGTGTTTCCAGCATAGCCCCAATTTTTAAGTCAGACGGAATTTTGTGGCCGAGTTTTTGTTCACTGCGCAGAACTTCGTCGACGACGCGGCGCGCTTCGCGAAACTCTTCCAACTGGGCAACAAAGGGAAACATAATTTGCATTGGCTTCCCTTGTGCAGCCCTAAAAAAAGCCTGTAGCTGCATCTTCATCACACCTTTTTTGTCGAGCCCAAGACGGATCGCGCGCCATCCCATCGCAGGGTTTGGCTCATCGACAGTTTGCTTCATGAAGGGAAGAACTTTGTCGGAACCGATGTCGAGCGTTCGGAAAATAACCGGTTTGCCCTGCGCTGCTTCCAGAACGCGGGCATAGACCTCTGCAAGTTCGGTGCGCCTCGGCACTGAATTGCGCATCAGGAACTGGAGTTCGGTTCGAAAGAGCCCAACACCTTCGGCACCGGAACTTTCCAAAGATGGAAGATCAGGAAGAAGCCCTGCATTCATCATCAGCGATACGGCCGTTCCGTCTTTGGTTTCGGCAGGGAGATCGCGAATTTCAGCGTAACGCTTCTGTGCGTTGGCCAGCATTGCGATCTTGTCTTGAAATGCCTTTTGAACGCCTTCGTCTGGGCGCAGATGCACTAGGCCATCATCTCCATCGACAAGGATTTTATCGCCGTTCAATGCGTCCCTTGTAATCCCGTCAGCCTTGATAAGCATTGGGATCGCCCAGGCGCGGGCAATGATCGCGGCGTGGCTGCCGACCGAGCCTTGCTCAAGGACGACACCTGCCAAGCGTTTGCCGTACTCAAGTAATTCTCCCGGCCCGATATTTCGTGCAACCAGTACGGCACCTGCAGGGATTTCCGAGATATCACGACCTTGACCAGTTAGTAGAGCGAGCAGCCGATTTGAAAGATCATCGAAATCATGCATGCGGTCGCGCAAATAAGGGTCAGGAACTCGCGAGAGACGCGCCCGCGTCGCGGACTGTTCTTTTTCTACAGCAACCTCGGCCGCCAAACCGCCATCAATGGCGGCAATCATACGATCATGCCACCCTCGAGAGTAGGCGAACATTCGGTAAGCTTCGAGTACACCGCGCTTTTCTTCAGTCGCTCCTATGAGGTTGGCGTTTAGGAGGTCGTCAACAGACACGCGTAATTGATCCAGGGAAGCCTCAAGCCGCCGTTTTTCTCCGTCAATGTCATCGGCAACTGGATTTGAAATAACGATCTTGGGGTCATGCAATAACACCGTACCGCTTGCGACGCCTTCTTGGGCAATCGTCGCATCGTAAACCTGCGTACGGATATGTGGTGCAGAAAGGGCGGCGCCCTCTCCGACGAATGCGCCAAGCTCATTCATTTCTGCGAGGACCATGGCAACGATTTCAAGCGCACCAATCTCTTCTTCGGTAAAATCGCGGGCATCCTTGGATTGTACGACGAGAACGCCAAGGATTTCGCCAAGGCGCTGAATCGGCACGCCTAGGAACGACGTAAAGATCTCCTCGCCGGTTTCCGGCATATACCGGAAGGCGCGGTTATCTGTTGCGTTCCGTTCGTTAACTGGAGCAGCTTTTTTCGCGATCTTACCGACAAGGCCTTCACCGACGCGCATTCGTGTTTGATGAACGGCCTCTGGATTCAAACCTTCCGTTGCACAGAGCTCTAGCGTGTTTTGATCCCTCTTTAGGTAGATAGAGCACACCTCGGTCGCCATCGAACGAGCAACAAGCTCCACGATGTGGTTCAGGCGTTGCTGACCATCGCCATCCTCCGCCATCGTGTCGCGAAGGTTGCGTAATAGGCTGCGGGAGTCGCCCCCCGATACGCTTACCATGTTAGTTAAACCGCTTTCTCCAACTCGAAAGCATCATGCAGCGAGCGGACGGCAAGTTCCATATATTTCCGATCCACCAGAACGGATATCTTGATCTCAGAGGTTGCGATGACCTGAATGTTCACGCCTTCGTCTGCCAAGACTTTGAACATCTTGGATGCGACGCCTGTCTGACTGCGCATGCCGATCCCAACAATTGAAACTTTGGCGACTTGGTCGTCAGCAACAAGTTCTTTGAAGTTGAACGTTCCACTCTCTTTTGCGTTTGACAGAACTTCGCGCGCACGACTGACCTGATCCACGGGACAAGAGAAGGTCATGTCCGTTCGCCCGTCTTCAGAGATATTTTGAATAATCATGTCTACATTGACGCCTGCTCCTGCCAACTCACCGAAAATTGCAGCGGCGATCCCAGGCCGGTCGGCGACCGACAGCAGGGTCAGCTTCGCTTCATCGCGGGAATAGGCCACACCCTCAACGACTTTGTTCTCCATGATCTCCTCCTCGGCGCAAACCAGCGTCCCAACGCTCTCACCTATTTCGTCTTCGAAACTCGATAAAACACGCAGTTTGACCCGGTATCGCATCGCCAGCTCTACTGATCGCGTTTGTAGAACCTTCGCCCCCAAAGAGGCCAGCTCCAACATTTCTTCATATGAAATCCGGCGCTTTTTGCGCGCTTTGGACGCGACACGTGGATCAGTTGTGTAAATGCCGTCTACATCGGTATAGATATCGCACCGCTCTGCCTCGAACGCTGCGGCGAACGCAACGGCAGTTGTGTCAGATCCTCCACGACCCAGCGTGGTTATCCGGCCATCAGGGCCGACACCTTGGAAACCTGCAATAACGGCAACACGCATGCCCGCTGCAAAGGCCGCGTTCAGATTTTCGTTTGGTATGTTCTCAATCCGTGCCGCTTCGTGAGCGCCGGTTGTCTGGACGGGTACCTGCCAGCCCTGCCACGACCGGGCCTGTATGCCCATTTGAGTTAACCGCAAGGCCAAAAGACCCGCTGTTACATTTTCACCACTTGATACGACAGCATCGTATTCTGCGCGATCATAAAGCTCGTCTGTTTCACGCACCCAACCGACCAGTTCGTTAGTCTTACCCGCCATAGCCGACACGATGACAATCACGTCATGCGCCGCGGCCTCCTTTGCCACCTTTTGCGCAACGTTTGCTATGCGGTGCAGATCGGCGACGGAGGTGCCGCCAAATTTCATAACCAGCCGAGACATTAATTCTCCCCTCGAATGTGGGGGCGGCGTTACGTGAATGGGCAAAGGTGGGCAAGGCCCGATCAGTTTGTGGTCTTCGGACCCCAAGGCAATGGCGCTACAGGCACGCCTTCTTCAGTCAGCGACTTCGCCTCTTCTGGTTTTGCTTGGCCATAAATTGCCCGCTCTGGCTTGTCGCCGTAATACATGGCGCGTGCTTCCTTGGCGAAGTTTTTGCCCACATCCTCGGCATTGGACTCAACTTTTTTGCGCAGTTGGGCGATCTCTTTCTCGATTTCTGAAATGGGTTTGATCAAATCAGGTCTGCCTTTGGCAGTCTTCACTTGAGGGGCCATCAAAGTTTTTTCGACATCCGTCGAGCCGCACAGGCCACACTCGATCAATCCGGCGATTTGCAACTTGTCAAAGGCCTCAGCGCATTCAAACCAGCTTTCAAATGCATGGCCGTGCTGACATTTGAGCGTGTACTTGATCATGGTAATTAGGTGTAAATGCGGTATCCGCCGAATGCCAGAGGCATCACGTCACATATCCTCGCAAAAGATTATACGATTGTGGAACGGATCGGTAATGTGCACCTCGCGCATGCCCCAGCTTTGTTCCAATATTCCGGGTCGGGCATATTTGTAGTCCGGAAGTGCAGCGTGAAACGCAGTCAGATCATCAACTGACACGCGAACCGAGCCGCCGGGCGACGCATCGCCATGATGTTCGGACAGATGGAGTTCAAATCCATGCCAATTGAGCCCCAAATATAAGGGCATATCTTCCCCGAACCGGTGTTCGAAATCTACCTTGAAGCCAAGGTACTCGATATAAAACTCGCGTGCTTTTGCTTCGTCGAACATCCGAAAGACTGGGATGGCGACTTTGAATTTCATTACCGGCGGCGATCCCGGCGCGAGGACATGGGCTGAAACGCCACTGCGTTATGCGCCTCGCAATATGGTTTACCAGTCTCCGTCGGGTGCCCGCAAAACCAAAACTCGTCAGTCGCCGGGTCACCTACCGGCCATTTGCAGGTACGCTCTGTCAGTTCCATAAGAGTGAGACGTTTGGACGTTTTCACAACAGCTGCAGCATTCGCCAAAGCTTGCTCGCTGATTTCATTGGTGCTGGGTTGTGGCGGAAGCGGTTGCCCTGCTGTGATGATAGGTCGCCGCGGAGGTATGGATGTTGCATTGGCCACATGAAGCGGGCGAGGTGCCTCAGGCTTTTTGGGCGCTGGCTTTGCTTCGGTCTGCGCCGGCTTGGCTTTTTCCTTAGCAGGCGCCGGCGGCTTTTTCGATGCAGTCCGGTTTGACAGGCCCAACCTATGCACCTTTCCGATTACCGCGTTGCGGGTGATGCCGCCCAGCTCTTTTGCAATCTGACTGGCAGACTTTCCTTCGCCCCACATCTTTTTCAAGATTTCTACGCGTTCATCTGTCCAAGACATCCCGACCTCGTCCCTTACACAAGGGGCTGATATAACGCTGCAAGCGGGCAACCTCAAGGACTGTACCCAAATCAGATTGATTGACTTGGTTGTGACGTTCGATCATATCTTTCGCTTTCTGATGACGGGGTTGCCATGTCAATTATGCCAGCAGTTATGCCCACCTCTGCGCGTGCGGATATGGCCTTCGTGCGTGGCGAAGGATCTTGGATTTACACCGATAAAGACGAGGTTTTCCTCGATTTTGGGGCGGGTATTGCGGTAAACGTACTGGGCCATGGGCATCCCACATTGGTTGAAGCTTTGACCCATCAAGCGGAAAAACTGTGGCACACGTCTAACCTGTATCACGTTCCAAATCAGGAAAAACTGGCAGGTCAACTGGTTGAGGCAAGTTTTGCGGATACGGTTTTCTTTACGAATTCCGGGGCTGAGGCGATGGAATGCGCCGTGAAAATGGCCCGGAAGTTTCATTTCGAAAACGGCGCGCCCGAGCGGGTCGAGATTATATCGTTCCAAGACAGCTTTCACGGCCGTACTTTGGGAATGATTTCGGCCGCCGGTGCTGAAAAATTAACAAAAGGGTTTGGCCCCCTTTTGCCAGGGTTCGTTCATCTTCCCTTCGGAGATCATGATGCACTTGAAGCAGCAATAACCGACCGTACCGCGGCAATTCTGTTGGAGCCCATTCAAGGTGAAGGCGGCATTATCCCCGTTCCGGATCAATGTCTGCGCGGTCTTAGGGATCTCTGCGATCGTCACGGTATTTTGCTGATCCTTGATGAAATCCAATGCGGCATGGGGCGAACGGGCAAGCTCTTTGCGCATGAGTGGTCTGGGATTGCCCCTGACATTATGGCGATTGCCAAAGCGATTGGCGGCGGCTTTCCTTTGGGGGCATGTCTTGCGACCGCCAATGCAGCGTCTGGTATGACGGCCGGGACCCATGGGTCCACCTATGGCGGCAACCCGTTGGGATGTGCGGTCGGATCCGCTGTGATGGATATCGTGGCGGAACAGAGTTTCCTTCAATCCGTCAACCGCAGAGCAGGCCAGCTTCGCCAAAGTCTGGAAAGTTTGGTCGCGGAGTTCCCCAATGTGTTCTCGGCGGTTCGTGGTGCAGGCCTTATGCTGGGCTTGGTGTGCAAAGTGCCTAATACGGACGTTGTGAAAGCGGGATACTCCCAAAGGCTATTGACCGTGCCGGGCGGGCAAAATGTTATTCGCATCCTGCCACCGTTGAACCTTTCCGATGATGACATGGCCGAGGGAGTGTCCCGACTGCGAAGTGCCGCGTCCTCAATTTGATCGAAACCTAATGCGGCAGGCCTGTCGCGATTTCCCCAGAAACAGGAACTGAAATGCCAAGTTTCCTTGATATCGACAAAACCAATGCCTCGGATTTGAAGGCCATTTTGACCCAATCGCATGAGATGAAAACAGCGCGCTCCGGCCGTCCTAAGGGGGTTCCCGATGATGGCCGCCCACTTGACGGTCATATGGTTGCGTTGTTGTTTGAAAAGCCGTCCACCCGAACACGTGTTTCATTCGATGTCGGCGTGCGCCAAATGGGTGGTCAGACACTCGTTCTCTCTGGCAAGGAAATGCAGCTCGGCCATGGGGAAAGTGTGGCGGATACCGCACGCGTCCTCTCGCGTTATGTCGATCTGATTATGATTAGGACATTCGCGGAAGAGACCCTGTTGGAACTGGAACAGCATGCAACAGTTCCGGTGATCAATGGGCTTACGGATCGTAGCCACCCGTGTCAGATTATGGCGGACATCATGACATTTGAAGAGCATCGGGGATCGATTGCTGGCAAAAAAGTTGTTTGGCTGGGAGACGGCAACAATGTGTGTCATTCTTTCCTGCATGCTGCAGCGGCCTTTGACTTTGACATGGTGATTGCAGGGCCCGAGGCGCTGGACCCAGAAGATGAGATCATTGGAAACGCGCGCAAAGCTGGTGTGAACGTGTCGATTATGCGTGACGCAAACGCAGCCGTTGACGGGGCGGATCTTGTGGTCACGGATACATGGTTGTCGATGAACGACTCCAAAGATGCCAAAGAACGCAGGCATAATTTGCTAAAACCGTTTCAGGTGAATGCCGATTTGATGTCCCTGGCGGACCCGCAAGCCGTTTTTATGCACTGTCTTCCGGCGCACCGAAATGAAGAGGTGACCGATGAGGTCATGGATGGCCCGCAATCGGTGGTCTTTGACGAGGCTGAAAACAGGCTCCACGCGCAAAAGGCCATTATGCGGTGGTGTTTGGGCGCGTAAATCTTGGATGAGCATATCGTCATCTTAACTGGCGCGGGTGTTTCGGCGGCGTCTGGTTTGTCGACCTTTAGGGGGGCGGGCGGCATCTGGCGCGATCATGATGTTATGCAACTTGCAACGCCCGAGGGCTTCGCGGCCGACCCTGATCTAGTCTATGCTTTTTACAATGAACGTCGGGCAAATCTGTCACGGGTCAGACCCAATCCAGCACATCACGCGATCGTCCGTTTGCAGGTCGATTTCCCTGGACGCGTGACGTTGATAACTCAAAACGTGGATGATCTTCATGAACGCGGCGGCAGCCCGGACGTCATACACATGCATGGCAGTCTGCTACAGGGGTTGTGCAATGCGTGCGCTGCGCGGATGCACTGGACGGGTCACATGGACGGGCAGAGCGCTTGCCCCAGCTGTGGCGTTCAAGGAAAGATACGTCCCGATGTGGTTTGGTTTGGCGAAGTTCCTTATCACATGGATCGCATCGCCGAGGCTTTTGAAACCGTAACGACCTTCATATCCATTGGAACCAGTGGAGAGGTATACCCTGCGGCTGGTTTCCTGACAGAGGCGCTACGACGGGGCGCGCAAACGCTCGAGTTTAATCTAGAGCCCTCTGCGCGGTCAGCGGAGTTTCACAAAAGCACTTTGGGACCCGCCGAAGACATCGTGCCGGGTTTTGTTGATCAACTGCTGTCATAGTCGGCGTGCGGGCTCAGGTCTGATCTCTGGGATGGTTCACGCCGTCATTCCACGGCACCGGGTCGATTTCGGCCGGATTCACGCCCTCCAGCGCGCCGACATTAACACCATATTCGTTCGGGTTCGAGCGACGCCGATGATGCGTATAAATCCCGCATATCTTGCAGAAATAATGTTCAGCGGTGTTGGTGTTGAATTGATATTTCGTTACGAACTCGGTGCCCTTCACAAACTCAATACCGTCAGGATAGGCTGCCGTGTTGGCCATTGCTCCGCGCCGCCTGCAGAAACTGCAGTCGCATCGACGAGAGTTTTCGAGCGTGTCACTGAGCACCACGCGTAACTCGACCGCTCCGCAATGACATGACAGTTTTCGACCTTTGCTCATCGCCGTCTCCGGATGGTTGGGATGGATGTGGTGCGCGTTGTGAACGTTGGCTCGTGATCGGGATGGAAATGGGTGCGCTGCCAAAATGCAGGCCCGCCCAGGCGAGACCATAGTGGGAAAATGAGTGCAACGCCTGCGACGAAACCCCCGATATGCGCCCAATAGGCCACACCACCGCCACCCGTTGGTGTCGAAAACCCGCTGATGAATTGGCTGACCATCCAAAAACCAAGCACAAGAAATGCCGGCAGTGTGAAAACTCGAATAAATATCACGAGGAAGAATAAGATATCGATCTTCGCCTTCGGGAACAAAAGAATGTACGCCCCCATGACACCCGCGATTGCGCCCGATGCACCGACCGTCGGAACATTAGAACCTGCATTCGTTATGAGATGGGCAAAGGCCGCTGCGAAACCGCAAGCCAGATAGAACAGCAAGTAGGGGATCGGCCCCATCTGATCCTCGATGTTGTCACCGTAAATATAGAGGAACAGCATATTGCCCACCAGGTGCATCACGCCGCCATGCAAGAACATGGATGTCAGCATTGTATAGTACTCACCCTGGCCAGAGACCTCGGCTGGGATCATCGCCCAGTCACCAAAAAAGCTCATCAACGCGCGTTCATCAGTGAAGAGCGGCCACGTACCGACGAAGATCAGGACATTCAGCGCGATTAATGCCCAAGTCACATAAGGCGTGTTGCGAGAGGGGTTATGATCGCGAAAAGGGAAAAGCATTAAAATCCGTTCAAGCTGTTTTGGACTTCGGGTGAGTTCGCTAAGTATCCTATCGCAGCCGCAATCAACAGCCCCAGCGCAACAGCCAAAGCAATCTTTATTGTCGAATAGGGACGCTCCCCTTTCACCGCTCCGGTCTGTCCATTGACAACAAAGCGATACGTTTGGCCCTGATATTTATAGGCGGCCAACCAAACCGGAAGGAGCACATGTTTAAAGGTCAATGTGCCAACTTTGGTATCAAGCGCGCTGATGCGTTGGCGATCACCGCCGATATCAAATTTTACGTCCCGCTCGATCATGCGGGCCATGCGTGCCTCCGCCTCGGCGAAACCATCTTCTAAGGTGACTGTGTAGGCCTCTGCCCGGAACCCAGCGAGGTACTCTTCTTGGTAGGGTTCCATCTGACTGAGGTCCCAGGGCGAAAGCGCATCCGTATAGGATTTCGGAAGCGATTTTGAGGCAAGTACCAGTATGTCATCAAAGAAGCGCGCTACACGCCCGGAGACCCGCGTCCACCGGACCTTTGGCACACGCTTCGTTGTCATTTGGCGTTTGCCATTGACCATGACGGGCACGCGCTGTGTGACGTAATAAACGGTCCCACGTTGCCCGCGGTATTGCGTTTTGGTGTCTGCGTCATAGGTCCAGTACGGCACATAAATCCCCTCCATGGCGCGCCCTTTGCGGGCGTATTCAGACAGGCCATTGGGCGCAAACCAAAGACGTCCAAGCCAGTCTGTCATCGCCTCTCGTGCGGCCTTTTCAGTCAGAACAAAGGGCAAAACGGCACGAGGTTTGATCAGGCGCTCTTCGCCGGTACCGGACACGATTGGCGTGGCGCAAAAGGGGCATTCGGCAGCATGGGTGGCAGGATCAAATTCCACATGTGCACCGCAGTTCTCGCATGAAAATGTGCGAACGGTTTCGGTATCCATATCGGATAAGCCGTCGCTGATCGCTTTGCGGTAATCAAGCTCGGCGAAAGCTGCTCTCTCAAATGGCTGTTGTCCGATAATTTCTTGCTGCGAACCGCAATGGTCGCACATCATAAGATCCGTGCCCGGAGCATAGCGGAGGTCGGATCCACATGTGTCGCAAGGAAAACGGTGGAGCGTTGTCTCGCTCATGCAGGTTTAGGTTCCCGGTGGCGGGGGCGGCATCACGGTAAACAGCGTGGCCAGTTCATCCACTTCGTCCGCGGTCAGCCAGCCATCTTGCCCTTGGGTCCAGACATGTGTCTCGCGTGTAAGTTCCCCACTCGCTGCCATGCGACCCATCTCCGCACGAGAGAATGGCCCCTTAGTTTGACCGTTCTCTGCAATGTGCCAAGGATGCTCCAGCGGTGGTGGCGGCGGAGCCATCGGACGCGCCGTCCAAGGACCTTGGTTTGCCATTTGACCGGCCATCGCCATGCCAAGACCGGCACCAACACCAGTGGCTAGGCCATTGTCCCCGCCACCTTTGGCAAGCGCCTCGGCCGTTGCGAATTGGGTATAGGCGTTCAAGTCACCGACAATGCCCATCGAGGTCCGTTTGTCCAATGCCTCTTCAACCTTTTCAGGCAGCGAGATGTTCTCAATATACAGCGCGGGCAGAGACAGACCGTAAGCCTCGAGCTCCGGCGCAATCAACTTGGAAAGCAGTTTGCCGAGATCCGGTGTGTTAGCCGCCATGTCGAGCACTGGAATTCCCGTCGCAGCGATTTTTGCCGAGAACGCACTGACGATGATGTTGCGGATTTGGTAGCTGATTTCGTCTGTCGTAAACTCACCATCCGTGCCCACGATTTCTGTCAGGAACTTTGCGGGATCGGTCACCCGAATTTCATATGTACCAAAGGCACGTAACCGGACTGGACCAAATTCTGGGTCACGGCACATGATGGGGTTTTTGGTGCCCCATTTGAGGTTTGTGAACCGAGTTGTGTTGATGAAGTAAATCTCTGACTTGAAGGGGCTGCGGAAGCCGTGATCCCAATAGTTCAGCGTCGTCAGGATCGGCATATTGTTGGTTTCCAACATGTATAAGCCGGGCGTGAAGACATCCGCCAACTGCCCTTCATGGACGAAAACAGCTGCCTGGCCTTCGCGTACTGTTAACTTAGCGCCGTACTTGATTTCATGACCATGACGCTCAAACCGCCAGACCATGGTGTCGCGCGTGTCGTCCACCCAGTGAATAACGTCGATGAATTGCCCAGAGAGGAAGTCAAAGATGCTCATGCGCCGCTCCTTTTACGTGGTTTCACCGATGTATTCAGGTATCCGCATCCGGGGCATCCTGCTCTACCGGGCGCCCAGAGGTCGCAACGGATTTTGCCTTCGCCGCTGCAAGCGTGTCTTTGAGGTTCTCTTCGAGGACGACCAACTCTTTTTCGGCCTCAGCGCGACGTGCCTTCCCTTCGTCGGCAATCGCCAAGCTCTCTTCGATGGTGGAAATAAGGTATTCGTTCGCCTTCTTGATGCTTTCGATATCGAAGACACCGCGCTCCATTTGTTCGCGTACTTCGCGGTTGGCCTCCTGCAGGTTCTTCGCGTTCGCCTCTAGCAGCTCGTTTGTCAGGTCAGTTGCTTGTTTGACGGTTTCCGCGGCCTCGCGAGAGCGATGGATTGTCACCGCTTGGGCGAGTTGTGTTTCCCAAAGTGGAACCGTGTTGACCAAGGTCGAGTTGATTTTGGTCACGAGGGATTTGTCGTTTTCTTGGACCAACCGAATAGATGGCAAGGATTGCATCGTGACCTGACGCGTCAGTTTTAAGTCATGCACGCGGCGCTCCAGATCATCGCGGGCAGCGCGCATATCGCGCAATTCCTGTGCGCGGATCACGCCCTGATCTTTCTTGGCAGTCTCGACCTTTTGTTCCATCGCCGGGATTGTCTTGGCATCAAGCTCCGCCAGTTTTTGCTCCCCAGCCGCGATATAGAGCGCCAACTCGTCATAAAACGCGAGCGTCTTGCCGTAGAGCTTATCGAGGGACTTAATGTCTTTCAAAAGGACATGTTCATGTTCCAAAAGCTCCTCGGTGATCATATCAATCTGGCCTTGCACCTCTTCGTATTTGGCCATGAATTTCGCAACAGGCACGACACGGCCCATAAGCTTTTCCCACCAAGACCGTTTTCGATTTGGGTTTAATTCATCGACGGAAAAGCCACGGATGGCCGTTACCATCGTTCGCAAACTGTCGCCTGCGGGACCCACGTCCTTGTTTTTCACACCCGACAGCATTTCCTGAGAAATTGCTTGCAGTTCGATCTGCGCGGAAGACCCAAACTCGATGATCGACTGGGTTTTCTCCATGTCGATTTCTTTCATCCGAGATAGGATCGCTTTTTTCTGATCCGGCTTCACATCTTCGATGACGATCAGTTCGCCTTTGGGTTCTGGCAGCGTTACAGAGGTGACCTCTTCCACTTCCTGCACGGCTGTTTTTGCTTTTTCGGTTGCTTTTTCCGCCATGGGGGAGGCTCCTTCTAGTCGGTTATGGCTTCAGTGTGCTGGCGGCGAGGCGTTCGCGCAAGACTTCAATCTCAACGTCCAAATCTGTTCTGTTTTCCAATAACAGAATTTCACGGCGTTGGGAAAAACTCGTTTCAAGATCTTCAAGCAGCGCTTCGTATTCTGCACGGGCGTCTTTGTCTTTGGTGCGGCTGTACAGTTCGGCAAATTTGCGCGTCGCGTCACGCGCCCCTTTTAAATAGACAGAGAGGTACTTTCGCGAACTCGAGAGGTCTCTGGGGTCATCTTCGATGGTGCGAAACATAGTGCGCACCGATTTCGCCATCCGCTCCACGCGATCGGTCAAATTCCGATCACCGATCCGTTTGCCAGCTTCCAAAATTTCGACGACGTACGTTTCCGCCTTTTCAATCGCGATGGCGACGCGTTCGCGTTCAAAACTGTCTTCCCCTTCCAGTCCCTTTGATCGCATTGGATCTAAGCCAAAGGATACCAGTGCTAAAATGGTCGAGAGCCCGGCGAGCAGGATATGATTGATAAATCCAAGGTCACCATTGCCAAAGTAGATTGCAAACACGCTAAACCCGATCACGACCGAACCGAAAATCTTGCGCGGAAACGAAGGCGGCTTGGCGATTTGGCGGGCTTCGAAC
This sequence comes from Pseudomonadota bacterium, assembly GCA_039821195.1. Taxonomy (GTDB): domain Bacteria; phylum Pseudomonadota; class Alphaproteobacteria; order Rhodobacterales; family Rhodobacteraceae; genus Amylibacter. The sequence continues at coordinate 26,339 of JBCBON010000001.1, read as the reverse complement.
GCTTCTTGGGCCTTTTCGCCTTCGTCGATTAACCACGCAGCAAATCCCAGGCCCAAGGCCGCACCCCATTCGATGATCGCGGAAATCACATCACCCGAAGTCAGCTCTAACACACCTGCGATAAACAGTGGGATTGCCATGGCCGCAACGACGCGTACAGCAAATCGGCTACGACGGGGTTTAGCCCCGGACCAGTCCCGCATGCTTTCATTACTTTTGCTAAATTTGCCGCCGTATCTTTGCGCCATTGGGGCCTATCCAGCGGTTCCAAAAGCAGTGCCAACGGCAATCACTAGAACGATCACCAAGCCAAAAAAGGCAAAACGCTTCAAACTAGCCGGGTTCATAGAACACGCCCCTCATTCATTCACGTCGTATATAGGCTGTGTGGGGCTTAACCGCTAGTGTGGCTTTGCTCCTTCGGCCCGCTCAGCATCGAGTTTCCGCTGATAACCCGTTTGCACAAACTCCACCAAAACTAGAACAATCACCGAGAAATAGAACGTGGTTTTGGACATGGGCAGAAGGTCATAGCCAAAAATTTTAATCTGCAGACTATCATCGTGCATTGCATGGGCTGCGGCAGGGCCAGCCTCGCCAAGAAGAACGACGCCAACAATCAGTAAAATGAAAAGCCCCAGAACCTCATACATGCGGTTCCTGCGTAAGAAACTGGTGACGCCATCCGCGAGCAGAAGCATGGCAGCGCCAGAAGCGAGGATCGCGATTGCCAGCACTGGGAACACATCAGTTATGGCCAAAGCCGATAGGATCGAGTCGAAACTGAAGATTAAGTTCATAACCACGATCAAGGTGATAACCTGCGCGGCAGTCTTGGGCGATTTTTCTTCGGGCCCGTGCGCCAGATCATGCACAGACAACATATGAGTGATTTCTTTGAAAGCGGTGTACATGATGAAAATTCCGCCAAAAATGAACACCACCGTGGAGAAGTTTACGCCGCCTTCAATGATGCCCGGAGAGTTAAAGACGTAGAATGGATCTTTGAGCGCATCGATCAGCTGGATCATCGTGAATAGCAGCACAATTCGAAGTGCGACTGCGATCATGATCCCCCACATTCGAACCCGCTGTTGATGTTCTTGCGGCGCACGTTGAGATTCAATCGAAATGTAAAGCAGATTGTCGAAGCCAAGCACGGCCTGAAGGAAAATGAGTACGCCTAAATTGGCCAAATTCTCCAGCGTCAGAAATGAAAGCATGATTTCCCCCGGTCTTTTGTAACTTCCTTGCTTGGTTGCCGGAGTTTGGCAAGTCTTGAGGGGAAATCCTAGCCGGCGAGTTTGCCCAACTGATCTTTTATAGCCTTACCACTCAACTCTTTGATCTCTCCGCTGGCTAGGTCGCCCAACTGAAACGGTCCGTAGGACACCCGGATCAGCCGATTCACTTTGAGGTCGATTGCCTCCATGGCGCGGCGAATTTCACGGTTTTTCCCCTCGCGCAAAGACACGCTGAGCCAGGCGTTTGTGCCTTGTTGGCGATCGAGCGTGATCTCCATACCTTGAAAGCGATCACCATCGACGGTGATGCCCTTGCGCAACGGCGCAAAGTCTTGGTCCTTTGGCTGACCGTGGACCCGAACGCGGTATTTGCGCGACCAGCCAGTGGACGGCAATTCCAGACGCCGTTTCACGTTGCCGTCATTCGTAAGCAGAAGAAGCCCCTCGGAATTGAGGTCCAGCCGACCAACTGAGAGGACCCGCGGCATGGTCTCGGGCAGAGCATCAAATACCGTCCTGCGCCCTAACTCGTCCCGTTCACTTGTGACCAGTCCAACAGGCTTGTGATAGCGCCAAAGACGAACGCGATCCGCCGCCGCAACCGGAGAGCCATCGACGGTGATTTTGTCCTGCTCAGTGATTTTGACGGCGGGCGTCGACAGGGTTTTGCCGTTCACGGCCACGCGCCCGGCCTCTATCATCCGTTCTACCTCACGACGGGAGGCAACGCCGCGGCGGGCCAGCACTTTGGCAATGCGCTCTGCTGTGTCGTCCATGTCCGCCCTTTGCAAATCTCAGGCAAGCCTCTTAGACCGCTTCGATAGAAGAAGCATAGGGAAAAGCATGGCTTTTCGGAGTTTCATGTCAGAGGCGTTGGAGGCAGCCCAAGAGGCATTTGATGCAGATGAGGTGCCCGTGGGGGCCGTCATTGTCAAAGATGGCACAGTGATTGCGAAAGCGCGAAATGAAACGCGAGGGCGCCTGGACGCCACCGCGCATGCAGAGATGCTGGTCCTGCAACAGGCCATGGCCGCCTTGGGACAAGAGCGATTGGAGGCGTGCGATCTTTACGTCACGCTGGAACCTTGCGCGATGTGCGCTGGTGCAATTGCCCATGCGCGTATCCGAAGGCTTTATTTCGGGGCGAGCGATCCAAAATCGGGCGGCGTTATTCACGGCGCGCGGGTTTTCGATGCACCGCAATCGCATCATCGTCCAGAAATCTATGAAGGCGTCGGTGAAGCGGCATGCGCGGCCCTTCTCAAGGATTTTTTTGCAACGAAGCGTGGTTCATAAGCTCCCTATCTTGCACCTCAAAAGATGGCTGGCTAAACGTGCGCGATATCCCAACGAGGAGCATTCCGCACATGTCCATCGACATTGATACCGCCCGGCGCGTGGCCCATCTGGCGCGCATTGCCGTTGAGGAAGATGACCTTCCGAAGCTTGCCCAGGAACTCTCTGGTATTCTGGGCTTCATGGAACAGTTGAACGAAGTGGATGTGGATGGCGTGGAGCCTATGACCTCTGTCACGCCGATGCGGCTGAAGCGTCGTGCAGACGAGGTGACCGATGGCGATATGGTGGACAAGATTTTGAAGAATGCGCCGGACGCCCGCGAGGGGTTTTTCGCTGTGCCCAAGGTGGTTGAATAATGTCTGATTTGAATGCGCTTGGCATCACTGAGGCCCGCGAAAAGTTACATGCAAAAGACATTTCTGCGACAGAACTGACGGAAGCCTGTTTGACAGCAGCCGAAGGCGCGGCGCCTTTGAATGCATATTCTATCGTGACACGCGATCTTGCGCTGAAACAGGCGAAGGCCGCCGACGCCCGGATTGCATCGGGAGATGCGGCCGACCTCACGGGCATTCCGTTGGGGATCAAAGATTTGTTCTGTACGCAAGGTGTAAATTCTCAAGCTGCGTCGAACATTCTGCGGGATTTTAAACCCGAATACGAAAGCACCGTGACGACCCAACTCTGGGAGCAGGGCGCAGTTATGCTTGGCAAACTCAACATGGATGAGTTTGCCATGGGCTCTTCTAATGAGACATCGGCCTATGGTCCGGCGATTTCGCCCTGGCGTCGTCAGGGCAGCGACACGGCACTCACGCCCGGCGGGTCTTCGGGCGGGTCGGCAACAGCGGTGTCTGGCGACTTGTGCCTTGCTGCACTTGGCACAGATACGGGTGGGTCCATTCGACAACCTGCGGCATTCACCGGCATCGTGGGGGTAAAGCCGACCTATGGGCGGGTCTCCCGTTGGGGCATCGTGGCCTTTGCGTCATCGCTCGATCAGGCCGGGCCTATGACAAAGTCTGTGCGGGATGCTGCCATCCTGTTAAAGGCGATGGCGGGGCATGACCCGAAAGACAGTACATCGGCGGACTTGCCCTTGCCGGATTTTGAGGGCGCATTAACCGGCAACATCAAAGGGAAGAAAATCGGCATACCCAAAGAATACCGGATGGACGGTATGCCTTCGGATATCGAAAAGCTCTGGGCGCAAGGGACTGAAATGCTCAAAGATGCTGGCGCTGAGATTGTTGATGTCTCGCTCCCACATACGAAATATGCTCTGCCTGCCTATTATGTGATCGCACCTGCCGAAGCATCGTCGAACCTGTCGCGGTATGATGGTGTGAAGTACGGACATCGTGCGAAGCTCGCGCAGGGGGACGGTATACATGATATGTATAGCAAGACGCGTGCAGAGGGTTTTGGCGATGAGGTAAAACGCCGGGTCATGATCGGTGCTTATGTTCTGTCGGCGGGTTTTTACGACGCCTATTACCGCAAAGCCCAACGCGTCCGCACACTCATCAAGAAAGATTTCGAGGACGTGTACGCCACCGGTGTCGATGCGATCCTAACGCCGGCAACACCATCCGCGGCTTTTGGCATCGGTGAAATGACAGATGCTGATCCTGTGCAGATGTACCTCAATGATGTTTTCACAGTGACGGTCAATATGGCCGGTCTGCCGGGTGTCTCGGTCCCAGCGGGAGTTGACGCCCAAGGTTTGCCGCTTGGTTTGCAAATCATAGGTCGGCCTTGGGAAGAGGCGGATATGCTGAACACTGCCTTTGCGCTAGAGCGGGGCGCGGGATTTTCAGCCAAGCCGGAGAAGTGGTGGTAACCTGGGAGCCCAGCCCGAATTTTGGCGAGCGGCGTGATGGGGCCACCCCTTCGATTATCGTGATCCATTATACCGCCATGGAGAGTGCGGAAGCTGCGATTGAGCGGCTGTGCGATCCCGAGTTTGAAGTGTCGGCCCATTATGTCATCGCACGCGATGGGGCGGTCACACAGCTTGTCGATGAAGGGATGCGTGCGTGGCATGCAGGTGCGGGCGAATGGAATGGCATTACGGATGTGAATTCCCATTCCATTGGGATCGAGCTTGATAATGATGGAGCGTCACCGTTTGCAGCGCGGCTGATGGATGCGCTGGACGCACTGTTACCTCAGATCGCCGAGCGCTGGGGTATCGCGCCGGGAAAAATCATCGGACATGAAGATTGCGCTCCGGGCCGGAAGCTCGATCCTGGACCTCGTTTCGATTGGGGTCGCATCGGAATTGACATAAAACAGCGGGAGACATAATTCGCCCCTCGCGGATGGCTGGATGACCGCGTGGGCAACCCCCGAGGAAAGTCCGGACTTCAAGAAGCGACGGCGGCGGGTAACGCCCGCCCGGGGAAACCCGAGGGAAAGCGCCACAGAAAAGAGACGGCCCGCACCTGAACGTAACAGCGGGTCACGGTGAAAAGGTGGGGTAAGAGCCCACCGGGGTTCTGGTAACAGCGCCCGCTTGGCAAGCCCCGCTGGAAGCAAAACCGAATAGGGACCGCGTGGGTGCAAGCCCGGGGCCGCTTCAGCCCCAGCAGGTCCGGGTTGGTTGCAAGAGCGCGCAGGCAACTGCGGGCCTAGATGAATGGTCATCGAAGGGGGCGACCCTGGAACAAAATCCGGCTTATAGGCCATCCGCATATTCTCTCGTCTATTGAGCCTTCGCGTCTTGGTGCGCATACAGTGTCGAAGATCGGGGGACCCGTGAGCGACTTTCTCTTTAGTGTTTTGGTGCTGATCGCAGCGATTGCTCTTATCGTTTTCGTGCCGGGGCTACGATCAAGATTCGCCCGGCAAATGCGTTCAATGAAAGGTAAAGCTACGCCGTTTGTCCGGTTCGTGCTGGCCGTTTGGGACTTGTCGGTTTTTCGACCCGTGGCGAGGTCTCTTGGTCTGGTTTTGCTTACTCGGTTCGCCAAGCCAGTTGGCGATACGCGAACGGGCGCTGAACGCTCTGATTTACCGCTCGTTGCGTGTGTCCAAAGAAACGGGGCTGCGCTTATTCCTGCGTTCTTTTCGCATTATCGGGCATTGGGCTTCGAAGAGTTTGTGTTTTTGGACAATATGTCGACGGACGGCTCTGTAGAATTGCTCCTGTCCGAACCTGGCGTCAGCGTTTTTCAGACGCCGCTTTCCTATCGTTTCTTTAAGTATGCAATGTTTGAGTTTCTACCGCGTAAGTTTGGCCGCGAGCGGTGGACGCTGCTGGCCGACATCGACGAATTTTTTGACTATCCGGGGTCCGAAGATATGCCGATCTCGGGTCTTGTCGCGTATCTGGATGAGGAGGGGTGCGATGCGGCACTGACGTATATGATTGATCTTTATCCTGAGACACTTCCGGCTCGAGATGAGGGGCGAAACTGGATTGCCGAAGATGTGTATTTCGAAGCGACCTCTATGGCAGAGGTCGAAGAGCGGTACTTGTCCGGTGCGAACGCGATTCCCGCTCCCCATAAAGTTCTGAATGGCGGGGTACGGGCGCGTGTCTTTGGTTCTTATGATCTTATCACAAAAAGTATGCTTTATCGTCCTGCGCGGGTGAAAAAGCTTATCTCAGGTCATTTCGTGAAGGCCGACTTGTTGTGTGACACCAGCTTTCATTTCAAACACTATAAATTTCTTCCGCCGGTATATGACCGCATATCCGAAGTAATTTTGCGCAAATCACACTTCCGCAATTCGATATCCTATCGGGCTTTGATCAGTCGTTTGGACAAAGAAACCGACCTAGAATTGTTTCGCGACGGTATCAGCGTCGAGTATACGTCGTCTTGGAGTGTGAGTGACGCAGGTATAGGACGGGTTTCGCAACCATACCGAGAACATGTTGCTCGATTTGCACGTCAGAAACTGCAAGGTTCTTGACCGGAAAAACGAATCACTTTTTCCACCCTGTCAAGTGTTCTTTTTTTGTTCCTGTCCGGCGCTCTAATCTGCAGCCAAAATTCCTATTCCATCGGAATTTTATGGGATTTTACCCCACCTATACTTTTGTCCAAATGTAGACCCTATTCTTTAAGATTAGCCTACATCTTGTTGTGTAGTGCCCACAAACGCTAGAAGTAGTGCCCATTTGAACGATTTTTTATCTGATGGGGGATAAAAGTGCTTTGAGTACCATAAAGTGGCATGCTAACCCAAATGCAGATGAATGAGGGTTTTGTGACAAGAGGGTGAAAAGCCCCACAACCACAAAAGGTTTCATACAGGCGCCCCTTCATCCGCAAAAACAAGATCCGGAGTGGGCAAGAGCAGACCCCAAGGTGCCCCGACAAACCGGACATCCCGAATGGGACTTACGGCGGATCGTGATGCGCAGACATCGCATCCGCCGTTTTCATTTCACTTGGGGCGCTGAGGGCAGGCGCAATGGCGCAGTGGTTCAGAGGGTCTTCGATCCACAAAGTGGATGCGAAGGGAAGGGTGTCGGTTCCGGCACCCTATCGGCGTGTGATAAGCGCCGGTGATCCCGATTGGACCGAAGGCCTGCAGCCCAATCTTGTGATTGTTTTTGGTGACGACCATCGTGGTTACCTTGAAGGCTACACCATGACGGCTATGGCCAAGCTTGAGGCAGAGATTGACGCGATGCCTATGGGCTCGCCCGAGCAGCTTTTGTTGCAAGAGTTTTACTCCAACAACGCGGTCGATCTGAACATCGACGACAGTGGCCGTTTGGTGTTGTCGAAGGACTTGCGGGACAAAGTTGGAATTACAACCGAAGCTCAGTTTGTGTCCGCTGGTTCCACCTTTCAGGTTTGGAATCCAGACGCCTACGCAAACCGCAGATCGCGGATGTCAAATATTCATGCACAATACCGGGCCGAGAAAGGCGAAGACTTCGACCCGCGGACATTGCTGCAATCAAAAGGGGAGGTATGATGGTCGCGCCGCACGTCCCCGTTTTGATCGAGCCCATTCTGGAACGAATTGCCCCTGTGCATGGGACATGGATTGACGGGACCTTTGGCAATGGTGGCTACTCAAGGGCTTTGGCGGCCGCGGGTGCTTCGCATGTGATTGGTATTGATCAAGATCCAAATGTGGTTCGAGATGCGGCTTGGGTTGAGGATGACCCCAAGATTACTCTGCTGCAAGGCCGCTTTGGAGATATGAAAGCGCTTGCGCAGACTGTTGGCATTGATGCTGTGGACGGTGTCGTCTTGGATATCGGTGTGTCCAGTATGCAGCTTGATCAGGCCGAACGTGGTTTCTCTTTTGCAAAAGACGGTCCGCTGGATATGCGCATGAGCCAATCGGGTCCGTCCGCAGCGGAATTGGTGAATACAACCGCGGAAGCGGAATTGGCAGACATTCTTTTTTTGTACGGCGAAGAGCGCGCATCGCGGCGGATCGCCAAGCGCATCATTGAGGCACGACCCTTTACACGAACCTTGGAGTTGGCCGAGGTTATCGAAGGTGCTTTGCCAAGGCCAAAACCGGGACAAGTCCACCCGGCAACGCGCAGTTTTCAAGCGCTGCGCATCGCGGTGAATGCAGAGTTGGATCAGTTGGCTCTCGGACTTTCAGCAGCGGAAAAATTACTGCGCGAGAATGGTCTGCTGGTTGTTGTCAGTTTTCATTCGCTTGAAGATCGGATCGTGAAGCGGTTCTTTCAAGCGCGCAGCAAAACACTCGGTGGCGGCAGTCGCTATGCCCCAGAGGAAATGATCGCGGAAAACAGTTTTGATCTCGTTACGCGAAAAGCGGTCGAAGCCTCTGAAGACGAGGTTGTTAAAAATCCCCGCGCTCGGTCTGCAAAGCTTCGTATTGGGCGTCGCACGGCGGCTGTAGCGCATGCCCTTGATTTTAAATCACTTGGTGTTCCTCAGAAAAAAGGACGATCATGATGCGCGGTGTTTTCTTTTTGCTTGGATGCTCAGTGCTTACGGTCCTGGCCTATTGGGCGTACTCCGAAAATTACAAAACCCAAGCCGAGATCGAACGGGTGGAAGCATTGCGTTATGAGATTGCTGATCGGCGCGAGGCGATCGCAATTCTCACGGCCGAGTGGGCCTATTTGAATAGGCCAGATCGGTTGCGACGGCTGGCGGAGATGAATTTTGAAACGCTGAAACTGATCCCAATGACTGCAGATCATTTTGGCACGTTGGACGAGTTGCCGACATATTCGCCCCCCGAGCCGAAGTTCCCAGAAGCACAATGGGTGAATGAACCGCCAACAGCGCCGCGCGTGAAGGTCGGAGGACAATACCCATGACACGAATTCCTTTGAGACCTCTTGCACGAGTGATCTATGCGCGCGCAACCGGCGAGAACCCCAATCACGTTGAAAAGGCGGCCCGCGCAAGACGGGACCGAAAGTCACAAAAAGCGCTTAGAAGACAAGCAGAAGCACGATTGATCCTACTCTGCCTTTGCTTCTTCCTCGCCTTTGTCACTGTCGGTGGACGTATGGCCTTGCTGGCGACGTCCAAGCCAGAAGAGCCAACGTCGGCTGCAAGCCATTCGACTTTGGTTACGGCTCGAGCGGAAATCCATGACCGAAACGGAAATGTCTTGGCGACCAACCTCCTGACGCGCGCACTTTATGCCCGGCCTTTGGAAATGATTGAGCCGGAGCGCGCAGCAAGCGAGCTTGTGGCAATCTTCCCAGACTTGGATGAAGAAAAACTGACCAAAGATTTTACAAGCGGTAAGCGTAAGTTCATCTGGCTCAAATCCACCATGAGCCCCGAACAGCGCCAAGCGGTGCATGATATCGGTGAGCCCGGACTGGAATTTGGGCGGCGGGAAATGCGCCTCTATCCAAACGGCTCGGTGGCCTCACACATTTTGGGTGGTGCGCGCTACGGCAGCCAAGCTGTGACCTCGGCAGAGATCATTGGCGTTGCAGGTGTAGAACGCATGTTCAACGATATGTTGGGCGATCCCTCGCTTGGCGGTGCGCCGTTGGAGCTGTCACTTGATTTGAGCGTTCAAGCAACATTGGAACGTGTCTTGGAGGGAGGGATGAACGTGATGGGGGCAAAGGGCGCCGCGGCGACCCTTATGGACGTCAAGACGGGCGAGATCATCGCCCTTGCGTCTTTACCCGACTTCGATCCAAATTCTCGCCCCGCGCCGCCACAAGATGGCGAGGCGGCTTACAACCCTCTCTTTAACCGCGCTGCTCAGGGTCTTTACGAGTTTGGGTCATCGCTGAAAATCTTTACGGCTGGCCTCGCGTTGGAGCGTGGGATCGCCAATAGGGGCACAATGATCGATACTGTTGGACCTTGGGAGGTCGCTGACGCTGAGATCAAAGATTTCGACGATTATGGACCTGAGCTGAGTGTCGAAGACATCATCATCAAATCGTCAAATATTGGCTCCGGTCGTCTCGCTTTGATGGCGGGTAAGCCTGCTCAGCAACAAATGCTAGAAAACCTAGGGTTGAAAGATGTCAGCGGACTTGAACTGCCCGAGGCATCGCGCGCCAAACCACTTTGGCCTGGAAATTGGAAAGACTTGGAAACCGTAACCATTTCCTACGGGCACGGGATGTCGGTTACGCAAGTTCATCTTGCTGCCGCCTACGCGACAATTGGCAATGGCGGTAAACAGGTAACGCCAACGCTGCTGAAACTGGAACAAGAACCAATTGGACAGCGCCAAGTCTACAGCGAAGAAACAACAGCAGAGCTGTTAGAAATGCTGCGTGGTGTTGTAATATCTCCAGAGGGTACAGCGGGCTTGGCTGATGTGCCGGGTTATGGCGTTTCTGGAAAAACGGGATCAGCGGAAAAGATCAAGAAAACGGGCGGTTACGAAGACGACAAACTGATCACGACATTTGCATCAATCTTTCCGTATGATGATCCTCAATATGTTCTTGTCGTGTCCATGGATGAACCAGAAATCAAGACCGCCGGCGAGGCGCATAGAACCGCAGGATGGACTGCTGCGCCCGTTGCGTCCGAGATTATAATTCGGGTTGCGCCTATGCTTGGGTTGCGTCCAAAGGAGCAGGCGGAAACATCGCCTCAGCTTCTTCTGACGTCTCAATAGGATCGTTATGTCCCAGCCTTCGCCAAAACCTTTGAGCCAACTAGGTCTGAAGGGTGGGCGGGACGTTATGATTTCATCGATTTGTGTCGATAGCAGAGAGGTTAAAGAAGGGGCCTTGTTCGCAGCCTTGCCTGGCAGTCGAGTTCACGGTGGAGAATTCATTCAATACGCGTTGCGGATGGATGCGGCGGCGGTACTGACGGACAAAGAGGGCGCGGAAATCGCTCAAGATGAACTTGCCAACTCACGCGCGGAGCTCATCGTCGTCGATCACCCGCGTCGCACGCTGGCTAAAGTGGCTGCGCGGTTTTTCGAGGCTCAGCCCGAAGTGATCACCGCCGTCACAGGTACAAATGGCAAGACCTCAGTTGCGAATTTTACGCGACAGATTTGGGCTGGTTTAGGGAAGTCTGCTGTAAACTTTGGCACAGCTGGTGTGGAGGGCGCTGTGTCACTGCCGCTGTCCCATACAACGCCTGAACCGGTGACGTTGCACAAACTTCTGTCTGACTTGGTTGGGAACGGCGTCACACATGCCGCCATGGAGGCGTCGAGCCACGGCTTGCATCAAAACCGACTGGATGGCGTCACGCTTACGGCGGGTGCATTTACCAATTTTTCTCAGGACCATCTCGATTACCACGGGACGTTTGAGGCCTATTTCGATGCCAAAATGGGGCTGTTTACGCGCGTGCTGCCGGAAGGGTCGACCGCCGTTATCAATCTAGCTGACCCAAAAGGGGCGGATGTCGTCGACATCGCGAAAGGAGCTGGGCTGGGCGTCATCACCTATGGGACGCCGGAGGCTGATCTGGCTTTGTCGGGTCATCGTTTCACAGATACCGGTCAGGACATTCAAATCGACTGGAAAGGGGAAGGGGCGCGGGTTCATCTTCATTTAATCGGTCGATTTCAGGCTGAGAATATTTGCGCCGCTCTGGGGCTTGTTGTGGCCACAGGTGCCGAGCTTTCGGATTGTTTGCCGATCTTACCTCGACTCATAGGTGTCCGCGGTCGGATGGAACTTGCCGCGACACGGCAAAACGGTGCGCCCGTCTATGTTGACTATTCTCATACTCCCGATGCGGTTGCCACCGCTTTGCAGGCGCTGCGGCCTCATGTGATGGGACGCATCGTTGTCGTACTTGGGGCGGGCGGTGACCGGGATGCAGGCAAGCGGCCTTTGATGGGGGCCGCCGCCGCCGCGCATAGTGATGTTGTCATCGTGACCGACGATAACCCGCGCAGTGAAGACCCTGCGCTCATTCGAAAGGCTGTCATTGAGGGCGCTCCAGAGGCCAATGAAATCGGCGATCGCGCACATGCGATTTTGGCTGGCGTCGATGCACTAAGGGCCGGTGATGCTATGCTGATCGCTGGTAAAGGGCACGAGACCGGACAGATTGTTGGAAACGATATCTATCCGTTTGATGATGTAGAGCAGGCCAGCATCGCGGTGGCCGCGCTGGATGGGCTGCGATCATGAGCGTGCTTTGGACATCCGCAGATGCACTGGCTGCGACTGCCGGCAGCAGTTCAGGGAATTGGGAAGCCACGGGAATTTCAATTGATACGCGCAGCATTCAAAAGGGGGACCTTTTCGTCGCGTTAAGAGATCAGCGTGATGGTCATGACTTTGTTGCGGATGCTTTCGCCAAAGGGGCGGCCGCCGCGCTTGTGTCTTATGTCCCAGATGGTGTCACAGAGACGGATAATCTTCTTCTGGTGGATGACGTGATGGCGGGGTTGGCGGCGCTGGCACGGGCTGGTCGTGCGCGGGCCGCGGCCAAAGTGATTGGCGTCACAGGATCTGTTGGCAAAACCAGCACCAAAGAGATGTTAAAAGCCGCATTAGAGCCGTCCGGGCAGGTCCATGTGGCAGAGGGCAGTTTCAACAATCACTGGGGCGTGCCGCTCACGCTGGCGCGCATGCCAAAAGAAGCGGACTTCGCTGTTATCGAAATTGGTATGAACGCCCCGGGCGAAATTGCTCCGCTTTCGAGGTTGGCAGATTTGGATGTCGCGATGATCACAACGGTGGCCGCCGTGCATCTTGAAGCGTTTGAAGACGTATCGGGAATTGCGCGCGAGAAAGCCTCGATTGTCGAAGGCCTTCGGCCGGACGGTGTTGCAATTGTAAATGCCGATTTTGAAACGCGGCCTGTGGTAGCGCAGATTTTGGAAGGCCGTGACCTCGTTTGGTTTGGAGAGGCCACTGACTCGGATCCCATTTTCGAAACGGTTCAGGTGTCGAGTACTGGTCAACATGTGAAATTCCTTTGGCATGGGCTCGATCACTCTTTTGATTTGGGTGCGTCGGGGCGTCATTTTGCAATCAATGCGCTGGGTGTCTTGGCCGCTGTCAAAGCGCTTGGCGCTGACCCGCAAAGGGCGATGACGGCTATTTCAGGTTGGGGGTCACCAGCCGGTCGCGGAGCCCAGTTCGACACTCCTTGGAAAGGCGGGACCATTCGCGTGATTGATGAAAGTTACAACGCGAACCCGACTTCGATGGCGGCAGCTTTTGACGTCTTGATACAGGCAGGGGCGATACGCAAAATCGCGATCGTCGGCGATATGCTGGAGCTGGGCGAAGATGAAGTAAGCCTGCACTCAGGTCTCGCAGAATTACCATCCGTTTCAAAAATAGATCAGGTTCACACAGTTGGCCCCTTGATGGAAGCACTCCACAAAGCGTTGCCAACTGCCAAGCGCGGTTCTCATTTTATCGATGCTGAAGCTGCGCTGAACGTACTCAACGCGCTGCTCTTGCCGGGCGACGCTGTCATGATAAAGGGGTCTAAGGGCATTCAGGTGAGCCGACTTGTGACCCATTTGAAGACCTTGGGGGGGACTTAAAAAATGCTCTATTTTCTAAGCGAGCTGTCGGACAATGGCGGTTTCTTCAACTTGTTTCGGTATATCACCTTCAGGGCGGGGGCTGCGTTTTTCACGTCTCTGATCGTCTGTTTCTTAATCGGTCCGCCACTTATTTCCTGGCTGAAAAAGGTTCAAAAAAAGGGCCAACCTATTCGCGAAGATGGACCGGAAAGTCACATCGTGGCCAAGGCGGGTACGCCGACTATGGGCGGGATGATGATCCTTGGCTCTCTCTTGTTGTCCACACTGCTTTGGGCGCGGTCCGACAACGGTTATGTCTGGATTATCCTTTTGGTGACATTTGGGTTTGGCGCGATCGGGTTCATTGATGATTACCTCAAAGTAACCAAACAGACTGTGAAAGGTTTTTCCGGCAAGGCCCGTTTGGCCATTGGTTTCGTGATCGCTTTGATTGCAGCGATTTGGGCGACGTATTTGCATGATGACATGCTGTCCCGGCAGCTTGCGCTTCCGGTATTTAAAGACACCCTGATCAACCTTGGGTACGTCTTTTTCCCGTTTGCGATGATCGTGATTGTCGGCGCGGCAAATGCGGTAAACCTGACAGACGGTTTGGACGGTTTGGCCATTATGCCGGTGATGATCGCGAGCGGTGCGCTGGGCGCGATTGCTTATGTGGTTGGCCGCGCGGACTTCACAGAGTATCTGGACGTGCATTACGTTGCAGGTACCGGAGAAATCTTCGTCTTCACATCTGCACTGATCGGAGGTGGTCTTGGCTTCCTTTGGTATAATGCCCCTCCTGCCAAGGTCTTCATGGGGGACACTGGATCGCTTGCCTTGGGCGGTGCATTGGGTGCGATCGCAGTCTGTACAAAACACGAAATCGTTTTGGCGATTGTGGGCGGGATTTTTGTGGCCGAAGCCTTGTCTGTGATCATCCAAGTGTTTTGGTTCAAACGCACCGGAAACCGTGTTTTTCTGATGGCCCCATTGCACCATCACTATGAAAAGAAAGGCCTCGCAGAGCCCACAATCGTGATACGTTTTTGGATCGTGGCCATGGTTCTAGCGCTGATTGGCCTGGCTACCTTGAAAGTCCGTTAAATGCTTCCGGTCCGCGGCTATGCGCGCAGCAAGGTTGCGGTTTTTGGGCTGGGTCGCTCTGGCCTTGCCGCGGCGCATGCGCTTCGGGCGGGCAAAGCTGACGTTATTTGTTGGGACGATAACGAAGCGGGGCGCGAGGCCGCCAAAGCTCAGGGTCTGGTACTTGCCGATCTGAATAAAGATACCTCATGGGAGGATGTAATCCTTTTGGTGGTGTCACCTGGTATTCCCCATCTTTATCCGAAACCGCATCCCATTATCGCCAAAGCGTGGGATAGGGGCGTTGTCGTCGATAACGATGTCGGTTTGTTTTTCCGATCCTACGGCGACGAAAGTTGGGAGCGGTTCAATGTGGCCCCCAAAGTGGTTTGCATCACCGGGTCAAACGGCAAGTCGACCACGACGGCTTTGCTGTCCCATATCCTCCGCTTTTTGGGTAAGCCTGTGCAAATGGGCGGGAATATCGGTCGTGGCGTTTTGGATCTTGATCCAGCTGAGGACGGCGAAGTTGTGGTGCTGGAGCTCTCGTCTTATCAAATTGAATTGGCGCGCGGGCTTGCGCCAGACATCGCAGTTTTCATGAACCTATCCCCGGATCATCTGGATCGCCATGGTGGCATGGGCGGATACTTTGCCTCGAAACGCCGTTTGTTTTCCGAGGGTGGGCCAGAGCGTGCAATCATTGGTGTCGATCAAATTGAAGGGCGCTATTTGGCCAACCAGATGCGGCAAGAGCATCCAAGCGGTGATCCTGTCATCACGATATCCAGTGTTCAAAAGTTACACGGACAAGAGTGGTCGGTGTTTGCGCGCAAGGGTTTCTTGAGCGAGTGGCGGAAAGGTCGTCAGGTGGTGAGCATTGATCTGCGGGAGATGCAATCCCTTCCGGGAAGTCACAACCACGAAAACGCCTGTGCAGCTTATGCTGTGGCCCGCTCGTTCGGCCAAGCACCGGAAAAAATTGCTGACGCAATGCGGACATTTCGCGGGCTGCCCCATCGGTGCCAGGTTATCGGAAAAACAAGCGCCGGCGCGCTGGTCGTCAATGATAGCAAGGCCACAAATGTCGATGCCGCTGAGAAAGCACTTCTGGCGTTTGAAAATATTCACTGGATTGCAGGCGGTGTTGCAAAAGAGGGTGGCATAGCGTCCCTTGCGCCGCTGTTCGACCGGGTCAAACATGCGTATCTCATTGGCGAAAGCGCGGGCGCGTTCAGCGCGCAACTGGGCAGCGTGCCACAGACGTTATCTGGCGATATGGCTTCGGCAGTAAGCACTGCGGTCGCGCAGGCCGTGGAGGGCGACGTCATCCTTTTGGCACCCGCGGCCGCAAGCTTTGACCAATACTCAAATTTTGAAAAACGGGGCGATGCCTTCATCGCCGCCATAGAGCCATTTTTACAAGGCTAACTTGATCGCTCGCGCCCGCCATGCATGGTGGTGCCATGGCTTTTTCAATCACTCTAGAGGGCACCCGGTATAGCTTTTCGTCGTTGAAAACGCTCTTGGCCAAAGCCAGCCCCGAGCGCACAGGCGACCACCTTGCTGGCTTGGCCGCTGATGGTCCCGTGGAGCGGATCGCTGCGCAAATGTGCTTGGCGGATTTGCCACTGAAGGCGTTCTTAACAGATGTCATGGAGGTGGACGGCGACGAGGTAACCGCGCTCATTTTCGATCAATTCGACGACATGGCTTTTGCCCCGATTTCGCATCTGACTGTCGGCGGCTTCCGAGATTGGCTTTTGGCACCGGAAACCACATCGCAAACTCTCGCCGATCTAAAATGGGGTCTGACGCCGGAAATGGCGGCGGCTGTCTCTAAAGTGATGCGGGCGCAAGACTTGGTTGCCGTGGCGCAGAAATGTAAAGTTGTCACGCGCGCAAGAACCACGATTGGATTGCCAGGGCGGTTGTCGACCCGCAACCAACCCAATCATCCAACCGATGACAGTTATGGCATTGCTTTGGCAGCCTTGGACGGGTTGCTGATGGGGTGTGGCGATGCCGTTCTCGGGGTCAATCCCGCGACAGACACTGTAGCTGATTACATACGGATTTGCGACGTACTGGAGGCGATCCGCACCAATTACGATATTCCGTTGCAGCATTGCTGTTTGGGGCATGTGACGACGGCCATCGATGCGATGGCACAAAACGCCCCCATTGATCTTGTCTTTCAGTCAGTTGCGGGTAGCGCCAAAGCCAATAGCGGCTTTGGGGTGACGCTGGGGCTTCTGGACGAGGCCCATGAGGCCGCGAAATCCATTGGTCGCCTGCCAGCAGGCGCGAACCTGATGTATTTTGAAACGGGTCAGGGCGCCGCCCTCTCTGCCGAGGCCCATCACGGGATGGACCTTCAAACCATGGAGACACGCGCCTATGCCGTGGCCCGGCGTTATGAACCACTGCTGGTGAACACGGTTGTGGGTTTCATTGGGCCCGAGTATCTGGCCGATGGAAAGCAGATCACCCGCGCCGGTCTCGAAGACCATTTTTGCGGTAAGCTGCTTGGCCTGCCTATGGGCGTGGATATTTGTTACACAAACCATTCCTTCGCGGATCAAGAGGACATGGATGTCTTGCTCATGTCGCTTGTGGCAGCCGGCGTTACCTTTGTGATTACAGTCCCTGGTGCCGATGACATTATGCTGAATTACCAATCGCTCAGCCATCATGATGCGATTTTCATACGCGACACGCTTGGCAAACTTCCGGCCCCTGAGTTCGAAGCCTGGATGGCGCAAAGTGGCTTTGGTCAACGCAGTCAAACAGCCGATCTGCTTGCCATGGCAGAGCCTTTGAAATTGGCGAAAGCGTCATGAGTGACATAAGCGACAAGCTCTTGACCCAAATCCGCGCAGTGACCCAGGCACGGCTGGAACATGGCAATCGCCGCCAAGCGCTGACGACAGCTAAAACACAAAGCTTTGCGCTTGATCACGCCAAAGCCCAAGCCGCCGTTCACGCGGCTTTAGATCATCAAAGCGCGCAATCAATATTGCAGGCGCATGGGCTTGCGACGCTTGACGTGCAAAGTGCTGCGGCCTCTCGGGTGGAATACATCAAACGGCCCGATCTTGGCCGCATGTTGGACGATCGTGCTCGGCTGGCGCTTCGCTCAGAGGCGGGGCGCTATGACGTGGCCCTCGTGCTTGGCGATGGCCTCTCGGCGATTGCGGCAAACTTAAATGGACCAGCCTTTATGGCCGCGTTGGCAGACGCGTTAACCCGGTCAGGTTGGACGCCAAGCCCGATTATTTTGGCCACGCTAAGCCGTGTCGCCTTGGGGGATCAGATCGCCACCGCGTTGGATGCAAAATTGGTTGTCATGGCGCTTGGGGAGCGGCCTGGACTGTCGGCCGCGGACAGCTTGGGCGTCTATATCACCTGGGACCCAAAGCCAGAGACGCAAGACAGTGCACGCAACTGCATTTCAAACATTCGCGAAGCAGGCCTCTCAATAGACGAGGCTGTTTTGCAAAGCACAGTCTTGATTGCCGCAATGCGCGCCCAAGGCGTAAGCGGTGTGGCGTTGAGCGTCGAAGACGCGCCGAGGCTGCCAAGCGCGTGATCGACAAAAGACTGGATTTCCAAGCAAATTTTGGGTTATCTGATTGGAAAGAGGCCCGTTAGAGGCCCGAGCAGAGACAGGCGGACCTATGACAGACATGGTCTTTGGCACGGTGGCAGCAAAGCCAGCGGAGCCCTTAATTTCACGTTGGTGGCGTACGGTTGACCACGTCACAATCGGTGCAGTGTTGCTACTGTGCCTGATCGGACTTCTTCTGGGATTTGCGGCGTCCGCGCCACTTGCTTCCCGCAACGGTCTCGGCTCTTTTTACTACGTCCAAAAACAGATTTTTTTCGGCTCGCTCGCACTGATCACTATGGTGATCGTGTCGATGATGTCGCCCAATGCGATCCGCCGTTGGGGTGTCTTCGGGTTCATCGGCGCTATGATTGCGGTGGCATTGCTGCCGTGGCTGGGTACAGATTTTGGTAAAGGCGCGGTGCGATGGTATTCGCTTGATATCATATCGATTCAACCATCTGAGTTTTTGAAGCCCGTGTTCGTGATCCTGACGGCTTGGATGATGGCGGCAAGCCTCTCGGTCGGAGGGCCGCCTGGCCGACTGTTGTCGTTTATGGTTTTGGTTGGCGTGATTGCGAGCCTCGTCATCCAGCCAGATTTTGGTCAGTCTATGGTCGTATTTTTGGCTTGGCTGGTCATGTTCTTTGTTTCGGGTGCGGCCATGACCTTGATGGTTGTTCTGGCGGCACTTGCGGTTGCCGTGGGGGTCTATTTTTACTCTGTATCCGAACATTTTGCGAACCGCATCAACGGGTTCCTCAACCCAGATATCGACCCGCGAACTCAGCTTGGGTATGCCGCAAATGCAATCCAAGAAGGTGGTTTCTTTGGCGTTGGCGTTGGTCAGGGCACCGTAAAGTGGTCGCTGCCGGATGCACACACCGATTTCATTATCGCGGTCGCGGCCGAAGAATATGGCCTGATTCTTGTGTTTGTGATTATCGGCCTTTTTGCGACAATTGTTCTGCGTGGGCTTTTCCGCCTGACGCAAGAGCGCAACCCGTTCATTCGATTGGCTGGTACCGGCCTTTTGACGCTTTTTGGTATGCAAGCGTTGATCAATATGGCGGTGGCTGTTCGCCTTGTGCCCGCTAAAGGTATGACGCTTCCTTTCGTCTCCTACGGTGGGTCATCTATGCTCGCGATGGGGCTTTTGATGGGCTGTGTTCTTGCCTTTACACGGGCCCGTCCGCAAGGGGCCTTGCAAGAAGCGCTGGGGGATGCGACAGCCCGCGCCGATGGCTAAGAAACCTTTACTCATCATGGCGGCTGGTGGCACGGGCGGGCATATGTTTCCCGCTCAGGCGCTGTCCGAAGAAATGCTGCGCCGGGGCTGGCGCGTGAAACTTTCCACTGACGAAAGAGGTCATCGATACACTGGTGGCTACAGCCATTCGGTGAAGGTTGAGGTGATCGACGCAGCGACATTTGCGCGTGGCGGTATGCTGTCGAAGCTTATGGTGCCGTTTCGGATTTTGCGCGGTGCGGCTCAGGCCAGGCGCGCGATGCTTGCTGATCCGCCATCTGCGGTGATTGGCTTTGGCGGATATCCGAGTTTGCCTGCGATGCTTGCCGCAGAAATGCTCAAAGTACCCCGCCTTTTGCACGAGCAAAACGGTATAATGGGGCGCGTGAATGCGCTTCTTGCAAAGCGCGTGGGGCGTGTTGCGTGCGGTACTTGGCCAACCGAGCTGCCTGAGGGTGTTGAAGGGATCGACATTGGCAACCCCGTCCGTAAGCAAGTACGCGAACAAGTCGGCACGGCCTATCCTTCGCTGACCCAAGGGCCACTCGAAGTTTTGATTATCGGTGGCTCCCAAGGAGCGAAGGTTTTGTCAGACGTTGTACCCGATGCCATGGCCCACTTGCCGAAAACCACGCGCGTCCGCCTGCGCATTTCCCAACAAGCCCGCGAAGAGGACCTTCAGGTCTGTAAGGACACATACGAAGCTGCCGCAATTAAGTGCGAGGTGTCCACGTTTTTTAAGGACGCCCCTGAACGGATGGCGCGGGCGCATCTTGTGATTTCACGCTCTGGTGCGTCGTCCATGGCGGATATCACCGCCATTGGGCGGCCAGCAATCTTGGTGCCATTCGCTGCGGCGGCTGGCAATCATCAGGTCGCGAATGCCAACGGTTTGGTCGAAGCGGGAGGTGCTAGAATGATCCTCGAAGCGGACCTGACACCGGACAAGCTGGCCGAGCATGTGGCGGATATTCTTGGGAACGCCACCACAGCTAAAAAAATGGCGGGACAGTCGGTTTTGCGCGGCAGACCAGATGCCGCAGAACGCCTCGCTGATCTGGTCGAGGAAAGCGCAGGAGTAGCCTGATGGTGCGCACAAAACTCCCGATCGAATTGGGCGCGATCCATTTCGTGGGTATTGGTGGAATTGGGATGTCCGGTATCGCCGAGATGCTGTTGTCCCAAGGATATAAGGTCCAAGGCTCTGATTTGAAATCAAGTGCCATCACGGAACGCTTGGCTGAGATGGGCGCATCAATCTTTGTGGGTCAACGCGCGGAAAACATTGGTGAGGCCGAAGTTGTTGTGATTTCGAGTGCTATCAAGCCTGGCAATGCAGAGCTGGACGCGGCGCGTGCCGCCGGTCTGCCGGTTGTGCGACGCGCCGAAATGCTGGCCGAATTGATGCGCCTGCGCTCCAACGTTGCGATTGCGGGTACGCATGGCAAAACCACGACAACTACGATGGTCGCTTCGCTTTTGGATGCAGGTGGGATTGATCCAACAGTGATCAACGGGGGCATCATTCAGGCCTATGGATCGAATGCGCGTATGGGAGATGGCGATTGGATGGTAGTTGAGGCGGACGAGTCTGATGGCACGTTCAACAAACTTCCCGCGACCATCGCAGTGATCACCAATATCGATCCCGAACATATGGAGCATTACGGAACGTTCGATGCTCTGAGAGACGCGTTTTATCAGTTTGCATCTAATATCCCTTTCTACGGGATTGCGATTTGTAACACTGATCATCGGGAGGTGCGAAACCTTGTTGGTCGGCTGAATGATCGTCGCGTTTTAACTTACGGTTTCAACCGCCAAGCAGATGTCCGGGCCTACAATTTGCGCTACGAGCAAGGTGTTGCACATTTCGACCTTCAGTTGCAGGCAGAGGGGGCGGTGATTGAAAACTGTTCCCTGCCAATGCCAGGAAACCATAATGTTTCCAATGCTTTGGCCGCTGTGGCGGTGGCACGGCATTTACGCGTCGAATTGGAAGCGATTAAACAGGGGCTTGCAACTTTTGCCGGCGTTAAGCGAAGATTCACGCATGTCGCAGATGTGAACGGTGTGCGGGTCATAGACGATTATGCCCACCACCCGGTGGAGATTGCCGCGGTGTTGTCAGCTGCACGCCAGGCCACATCAGGTCGCGTGATTGCAGTGCATCAGCCCCATCGATACTCGCGCTTGTCGGATTTGTTTGAAGAGTTCTGCGGCTGTTTCAATGATGCGGATGTGGTTGGCATCACGGATGTCTATGCCGCAGGTGAGGCGCCGATCAAAGGTGCGTCGCGCGATGATCTTGTCGCGGGACTTGTGGCCCATGGCCACCGCGCAGCAAGTGCCGTTGAGGATGAGGCTGGACTTGCCGCGTTCTATCGAGAGCACTGTCGGCCAGGGGATTTGTTGATGTGCCTTGGCGCTGGAACGGTCAGCACCTGGGCGAACAACCTCCCTAAGGTTCTAGCAGAATGATCCCAGAGGTTCGCGGCACACTGACGCCGAATTTTGAACTCTCCAAACTGTCTTGGCTAAAGGTGGGTGGCCCGGCGGCTTACTTGTTCCAACCAGCCGATAAGGCCGATCTCCAAGAGTTTTTGGCCCGTTACGAGGGAGAGGTTTTTCCGATCGGTGTCGCGTCCAACCTGATTATCCGGGATGGCGGGCTGGATGCGGTGGTCATAAAATTGGGACGCAGTTTCAATGAGATTACAGTCGAGGGCACAAATATTCGCGCTGGCGCTGCCGCTTTGGACGCCCATGTTGCGCGTAAAGCTGCTGAAGCGGGCGTCGATCTGACGTTCTTACGGACAATTCCGGGTGCGATGGGCGGGGCCGTCAAGATGAATGCGGGATGTTATGGGACTTATGTGGCGGATGCTGTACGCTCAGTTGATCTCGTGTTGCGCGATGGAACTCCACAGACGCTTTCTGCTGATGAGATCGGTTTTTCGTATCGAAACTCCGAACTGCCCGAGGGTGCGTTGATTGCCTCTGTCCTGTTGGAGGGTGCGCGTGCCGAACCAGAGGCGTTGCACGCCAAAATGGAGGCCCAGCTTGCCAAACGTGCCGAAAGCCAGCCGGTCAAGGACCTCTCGTGTGGGTCGACTTTTGCGAACCCGGCTGGTTTTTCCAGCACAGGCGAGGCGGATGACCCCATGGACCTGAAAGCGTGGAAGCTGATTGACGACGCCGGCATGCGCGGTGCGCGTCTGGGGGGCGCGCAAATGTCCGAGATGCATTCGAACTTTCTGATCAATACCGGAAATGCGACCGCAGCAGACCTGGAGGGGCTTGGAGAGCTTGTGCGAAAAAAGGTTTTCCAAAACAGTAATATCCAGCTACAATGGGAAATTAAGAGGGTGGGAAAACCACTCCAAACCTAAAACGAGACCCCAAAAGGGGCGATTTGAGGCGGGCATGTCGAGCAAGGCAATTCCCCGCGTAACAGTGCTAAAAGGCGGTCCATCATCCGAGCGGGATGTGTCGCTTGCAACGGCCAAAGAGGTCACAGCCGCGTTGCGCGCAGAGGGCTTTGAGGTGACAGAGTTGGATGCAGGTCCGACACTGTCCGAAGACTTGCGTGCTGCCAATCCAGATGTTGTTTTCAATGCACTCCATGGGCGTTGGGGTGAAGACGGTTGCGTACAAGGCATGCTGGAATGGCTCCGCATTCCTTACACGCATTCAGGCGTCTTCGCCTCGGCTTTGGCCATGGACAAGGAAAAGTCGAAGGCGGTTTATCGCAGTGTTGGCCTGCCGGTTGTTGAAAGCGGGCTGTTTCCCAAAGCGCACGTTGCATCTGAGCATGTGATGACACCGCCTTACGTCGTAAAGCCCAACAACGAAGGATCATCTGTTGGGGTTTATCTTGTCCATGAAGATGCAAACGGCCCACCGAAATTAGCAGCGGATATGCCCGACACAGTGATGGTGGAGGCGTTCATACCGGGTCGGGAATTGACGGCGTCGGTGCTTGGTGATCGCGCTTTGACGGTAACGGATATCCTCACATCGGGTTGGTACGACTATCACGCAAAATATGCCGACGGTGGTTCGCGGCATGTTGTTCCCGCAGAAGTACCGAAATCTGTCTTTGATGCTTGCATGGACCATGCGCTGACCGCGCATCGGGCATTGGGTTGCCGCGGTCTGAGCCGAACCGACTTTCGCTGGGATGAGGCCAAAGGCGTCGATGGGTTGTTCCTCTTGGAGACAAATACTCAACCCGGAATGACGCCGACCTCATTGTCGCCAGAGCAGGCGGCAGCCGTTGGGATCAGTTTTGGTGCGCTTCTGCGCGCGCTTGTGGAGGATGCGTCATGCGACCGTTAGGACCAGCCGTGCGCCCCGGGGCAAAAACAAAGTCGGACACTCCGACGCAACTGCCAAAACGCCGCAAAAAAGGTTGGTTTAAGAAGAAGAAAACCGAACGAGCCGAGCCGCCAGTCACCAAAGTGAAAGCGCCAGAGCCTGTGGTTCTGGACAAAGTTCAACCGGAGACGGCTCCCCAAAAAGCGCCGAAAAAGAAATCATTGGTTGCTTGGTTCGCAGCACGGCTGGGCAAAGTTGAAAAGTCGGCGAAGGCAAAACATGATCCGGCGCCAAGTCGTGCCAAATACCGTTGGGACCGCTTGATGCTGCGCCCTCGGAGCAGGGCGGCCATCCTGCGCGGTGTTCCGGCATTGGTACTTTTGGGTGCGGTCGGCCTGCTATTCACCAATGCTCAGCTGCGCCAGGACATCGTATCAACATACACGCAACTTCGTGCCGACATTGTCCAACGGCCTGAACTTTACGTGCAGGTGATGGAAGTTAAGGGCGCAAGCCCGCGCGTAGACCGTCAGATACGTCTGAGTTCAGGCTTAGATTTACCCGTTAGCTCATTTGAAATGGATTTGAACGCGTTGAAAGATCGGCTGGAGCGCCTTGATGCGATCGAAGCCGTTTCAGTCTATTTGCGGGCAGGCGGTATCTTGCAAGTGGATGTGACCGAACGGGTTCCCGTTTTGCTGTGGCGTGGACCAACCGGGCTAGAGGCTATTGATCTTGAAGGTGTGCGTACCGCCTACGTAGACGAGCGGTCATCCTATCCCGGATTGCCGATAATTGCTGGTCTGGGTGCAAAAACGGAAGTGGAAGAGGCGTTACATCTCTTTCGGCAGGCGCGACCGCTGGCGACTGATATTCGGGCTTTGAAACGCGTCGGTAAACGCCGATGGGACCTCGTCCTTACAGGCGGGACAGTGGTAAAACTTCCGCAAGAAAGACCGGGACGGGCCTTGTCCCATTTGCTTTCCCTTGTGGCCGAAGACGCCCTGATTGATCGAAATATCACAGCTATTGACCTGAGAGACCTAAGCCGGCCGACCATTCGCGTTGGCCAATCCACACCCATCGACAACCAAGTGCTGATCTCCACGACCGGCGACCTGCAAACTGAGGAGTAACCAGATGGACCTTTTTGAGCGCCAGCGCCTTATCCGCCAAAAACGCAGAGCGGCACTCCAACGAGGGATTGTAGCGATCCTCGATATCGGCACCTCGAAAATAGTGTGCATGATCATCAAGTTCGATCCTTCCGTTCAGGAAGAGGCTGCCGATGGGCCAAATGTTATTGCGCGTCACAATCGCTTTCGGGTGATTGGTGTGGCAACCACCCGTTCTCGCGGCGTAAAATATGGCGAAATCTCAGCCATGGCGGAAACCGAACGGGCAGTTCGCACCGCGGTTCAAGCGGCGCAAAAAATGGCAGGCGTCGTCGCTGACCATGCGTTTGTTTGTTTTTCTGGCGGTGATCCACGGAGTTACGGTCTGTCGGGCGATGTTCAGCTGAGTGTGAATGAAATCGAAGATCAGGACATCGCCAATGCGCTTGCTGCTTGCGACGTGCCTGACTTGGGCGAAGGACGTGAACCGTTACATGCCATGCCCGTCAATTTCACAGTAGATCATCGCAGTGGTTTTGCTGATCCAAGAGGCCAGGTTGGCAATCGCTTGTCTGTGGACATGCATCTTCTGTCTGTCCGTACCAGCATGCTGCAAAACCTGATCGCCTGCGTGAAGCGGTGTGATCTGGAGCTTGCGGGCGTGATTTCTGCACCTTACGCGTCGGGCATATCTGCATTGGTCGAAGATGAACAAGAGTTGGGCGCGGCTTGTGTCGATCTTGGTGCAGGAACAACCTCTCTGTCGATTTTCTATAAAAAGCACATGATTTATGCGGACAGCTCCCCTTTGTCAGGCAATTTGGTCACAAGCGATGTTTCGCAATGCCTTCAAATTCCGATGCAGGTGGCCGAGCGGATCAAAACCCTCCACGGGGGTGTGGTGGCCACCGGCGTGGATGATCGTGACATGATCGATATCGGTGCAGACACGGGCGACTGGCATCACGACCGCCGCGAGATCTCAAGGGCTGACCTGATTGGCATAATGCGACCCCGTCTTGAGGAGATTTTCGAAGATGTGCGCGACCGCTTGCGAGAGGCGAACTTTGATTACTTGCCAGGGCAACGCATTGTTCTGACGGGCGGGATGAGCGACCTATTGGGGGTTGATGGTCTTGCGACGCGTATTCTTGGCCAACAAGTGCGGCTTGGCCGCCCCATGCGCATTCAGGGTCTGCCGCAGGCGGCAACCGGACAAAGTTTTGCGGCAGCAGTCGGATTGGTGCTTTATTCTGCGCATCCTCAGGACGAGTGTTGGGATTTCGATCTTCCGGTTTCAGGGTTGCAAACACGGTCCTTGCGACGCGCCGTCCGATGGTTCCGAGAAAATTGGTAGAAACGTCATTTTTACGTCTTGTGTATAGGCTAAGAAATTAGATGACGACTGCGAATCAATTTGCTACGATAAAGGTAATAATCTTGCCCAAAAGAGGCATATGAAACAGGCGGACAGTTATGACACTTAATCTGAGAGTGCCCGAAGT
>JBCBON010000019.1:0-41801 GCA_039821195.1 Pseudomonadota bacterium | reverse complement strand
GCAAAACTCGCACCCTTTTTGATTACGGTCTTTCGAAACACGTCGCTGTCACCGGGCGCGGCCAATTCTTGGATGCAAAAGACATCATCCATATGGCCTCTCAATTTTGCAGATCCGACATACGTCTCCTCCACAGTTCTGGCCCGGCGGCCGCACTGGTCATCCAAAGGCTTGGCGAAAAGAGATGAGAAGTAACATCAGACAGTATCTGCCCGATGCTGCGCGACGCAACAGTTACTCGCTAATCTCTCGTTCTGGATATGCAAACTCAACCGGCTCCCAGCTGACCAATTCAGAGCGATCAGCATTTTTCTTTTGGAAGAGGTTGCGCGCCAGGCGTGCAACCGTTTCAGGGACTTCTGTATGAATGAAATGGTTGGCTTCAACAAAAACCACACGACCATTGGGGATCACATTCGCCGATCTGTAATACTCTTCCGGACGCTGACCAGGATCATGAACACCTTGTAGAATAAGGACAGGCATCGTCATGTTCGGGATCGTGTTCGCCATTCGAAATTCGAGCTCAATATCGAAACTCGTACCTTGAAACGTTCGCGCCGAAGCCTCCGGCGTTCCCGCAAACCCCCATTCCCATTCGAGGCGGGCGAGCTCCGTTTCAGGCAAATCGACCGACGCATACTCGCTCGCATACATGTTGCGGATCATGTTTTCCGCTGCATGAAACTCAGGTTTTGCCATAAGATGGTGGGGCGGTCTGGGGTATCCATGGGGCTGATCAAAGGACTGTTGCATGCGCAAAAACCCATTGATGCGCGCGGCTATATCCGCGTCCGCAATCAAGTGATCGCTGATGATACTCCCCCGGTCATGGGAAATAAGGTAAAAGCTATCTGCGCCAATGATATCCATCAGTTTTGAAACACCAGAAGCAGAAGACGCATAGCTTACGTCAATTTCTGGTCGTTTGTCAGATTGGCCATAACCCATAGAATCCGGAGCTATCACGTAATACTCATCGGAGAGTTTCGCCATAACGTGACTGTACGCATACCACGTATCGGGATACCCATGCAGGAATAGAACCACGTCATTGGAAGGATCGCCCGCCGTCACATAGTGCCAAGCGGCGTTGTCAATCTCGGTAAACCAATGTGTGGCAAACACACCCTCACCAATATACTCGATTTCACCATGCCGGTTTACCGCACCCTCTGCAGGTGTTGTCGATGGATATCGCTCTATATCATCTACGAAGTAAGGTATCGGATACGGTTCGTATGACCCTGCGTCCCATGCGATGTCCTCGGCGACGAGAACAGACAGCGACAAACAAAGAGCACTGCTAGAAATAGCAACGACCTTTGCCGCAGTACGAAAGCACATTTTGAAACTCATAATTTTAATCCTCTCCTACCAAAATTTAGGAAGCCCAATAAAAGACTTGAGACAACGGTAAGCTCATCGGCTGGAGTGCCCAAGCTGTAATCCTGCACATCGGTTGACACATCAGCGCACACCAGCTTCCGCTATTAATCAAAAAAATAGTTCAGCTGGAGTGCGCGATGACAACGACAGGACGATGCCTTTGTGGCTCAACAAGCTGGGCCTATACGGGAGACGTCACCTGGGCCTGCTATTGTCATTGCGATGATTGCCGCCGGAATTGCTCGGCCCCTGTGGTGGCTTGGCTGGGCGTGCCGACTAAAAACTTCGAATGGACAGGTGGCCCGGTCAAAACACTCGAAAGCTCTCCCGGCACCTTCCGCCATTTCTGCCCGGATTGTGGCGCCCCGATAGGGTTTGAGGCCGCGCATTATCCAGGTGGCATGCACCTCTATGCGTCGTCCCTGGACGAACCCAATAAGTTTAAACCCAGTTTTCATGTCAATTGGGAAAGCAAGCTACCTTGGCTTGGAATAAACGATGATCTGCCGAAATATATTGGCCGGCCCGAAGAACAGGGTGCGGAAAAATACGTTTATATGTGATCGTTGAACGCCCAAGCTCGACGACGCCCAAAAGCTGTACATGGCTCTACCAATGAAATGATACGGTCGCTGTTTCTCACATCATTCAACAAACAGGTTGTCAAAAACGTCAGGTTTCCTAACCTTATTTCCAAGCAAAGGGCTGACTCCGATGCATGTCAAATCTCTCCTTCGTAGTATGCTACGATCTCCGGTGTTATTACCGTTATATGAGGCACTTGCTCCTACATTGCGTGCATTCCAATGGCGCAAGCGCGGTTATACAGGACCGCGACCGCAGTTCATAAAGAAAAAGGTTTTGGAAAAGTACAGCATTGCCAAAGCACAATGGGTTGAGACCGGCACCTATTTGGGAACAACAACTAAGTTTCTCTCGGCCCGCGCACCGCAGGTCTACTCGTTAGAGCCGGAGACACAGTTGTTCGAACGGGCGAAAAAGCGTTTCAGGGGCTCAAATGTTACCCTCATCAACGCTCCAAGCGAAAGTACCTTTCCAGAATTACTCCCCAGCTTGAAAGGCGATATCAATTTTTGGCTTGATGGCCACTACTCGGCTGGAGCGACTTTTCTCGGAGAGCAGATCTCTCCTATATCTGAAGAGCTGAGCGAGATTGAAAATAACTTGGGACAATTTGCAAAGGTAGCAATTTTTATCGACGACGTCCGCTTGTTCTCCGACGGAGATGACGGTTACCCAAGTTTAGACACCTTGGTAGACTTCGCTCGGAAAAACAAAATGCAATGGTCCATCGAAAACGACATTTTCATCATCAGAAACTTTTGATCGGGTCACGCCACCCGGTAAATCGGTAAATCGGTCATCCAACCTGCAAAAAGGTCCAGATCCTTTTCACTGATCGCACAGGCGGCGTTCTGTGCCATACCAAAATTTGCTTCGCTTTTCATGCTAGTCGCCAACATGTCTGTGGTCACACCCTCACAGACTTGCGGCAGTTCCAGGGGAATCCCAATCGCACGCATTAGGCTAGAGTATGTATCTGGCAGAGCGGATGCATCCCCGGCACCTCCCAGTGCTTTTGAGGCTCTCGCATAATTCTCTGCGCCCTCTGATCGCTCGACCAACCAAGGAAAAGTAACCTCCAAAGCCAAACCCGTCGCATGCCCGTGATGAATGCGCGCCAAAGAACCCAGCGCATGGCTGATGTTGTGGCCCATATGCGTATTGCAGTTGTGTAATGCCAACCCCGCAACTGTACTGCCCCACAAAACATGACCGCGTGCTTCGACATCACTGCCTTCGTGCACCGCGACCGGAAGCCACTCTGAAAGAATGCGTAACGCCTCCAGCCCGTAGAGCAGACCTGCTGCATTAGTAGTTTTCGCGGTTGCGGCCTCTACCGCATGCGCCACCGCATCAATGCCTGTCCAAGCTGTAAGGTGGGCTGGCAAACTAACTGTCAGTTCTGGATCAAGCAGCGCGTGGTCGAACATCAACTCTTCGCCCCAAAACCAGTTTTTTGTACCTTCCGCAGTGGACACGATTGACGTACGTGTCACTTCTGATCCGGTCCCTGCCGTTGTAGGCACAGCAACCGAAGGCAAGCCTTTCGATGGGTAAGGGTTAGCCGCCAAGGCATAATGGGATGAGGGTGTATTTGTTGGTGCCAAAGTGGCGACCAACTTGGCCGCATCCATCGCCGCCCCTCCGCCGATGCCGACCACCGCTGCGACGCCTGTTTCGCGGGCACGAGTACAAAGCTCGTCGACGATCTTTTCTTTTGGCTCACCCATGATAACGGCGGCCATTTCCACGCCGATGCCTGCGGCTTTCAAAAGCCCGGCTAAGCGATCTGTCACGCCAAGCTCTGCCAAGAACTGATCTGCGACAATCAAAACTGACCTACTGCTCAGTTGGGCCAAGATATCCGGCAACTCTGTCAAACGCCCCGCACCAAAGGTGACCGGGGGCACGCGCCCCATGTCAAAACTGGTCATGTTCCACCTACCACGGTCCCCCAAAGGACTCGGCCTGCTCCAAAATCTGTCCTCGCGTAGAACCAGCGGCTGCGACAAACTGGCCAAAACTCGACCGCTGAAGGTCAAAGCGCGACAATGACATTGGGTCACGCAGCGCTTTCCAAGCGGACACGGGATGGCGGTATGGTCGACAGGTATTCTCACCGACCCCTGCCAATGCACAGCCTGACCAACTGCAAGTTCGGAGGGGGTTAGGAGCGCTAAACTGAGTTAACATCATTAGTTTTGGGTGAACTTTTGCGATAGATGAGCTTGGAACAAACGAGAGGAAAGCTATTCCGATGGGCATGCTGATCGACGGAATTTGGAAGGACGACGCGGACCGTTCCATGGTGGACGGCACCTACCGGCGGGAGGTCAGCGCGCTTCCAACAGATTTGGGTGAAGAGACGCTGACCCTTCTGCACAGCGCCAAGGAACGATTCTACCTGATTGCGTCAGCAAGCTGCCCGTGGTCGCACGGGGCGGTGCTGGCACTAACCTTGTCTGGGCTGGGCGATCGCATCGCAGTTCAATGGGCCGGTGGGCCACGTGTTCAGGGTTATGGCCTTTTGCCCGGAGGTCCCCTTCCGAACCGAGACAGCACGCAGCACGTGCATCAGTTTTATACTAAAACAATCCCGGACTACACAGGCCGCTCGACCGTTCCCATCCTGTGGGATACAGAGAAGGAACAGATCCTCTCGAACTCGTCCGCCGATATCATGTTGGCCTTTAATGCGCTTTCCGATGGGCCCGATTTGTACCCGGACGCCCTTGCCGAAGAGATCGCTGTGTTTATCCAGCACATCTTCGATGGTCTTTCCAATGCAGTCTACCGCGCAGGGAAGTCCCAACGCCAAGATGAATATGATGAGGCCGTGGACACGGTTTTTGCAACAATGGATGGGTTGGAAGCGCGTCTTGACGGGCAGATTTATCTGTTCGGTGACGCGCCGACGCTGGCCGATCTTCGGCTCTTTTCGACACTTGTGCGGTTCGATACGGTCTACGCCACACATTTCAGATGCACGCGCAAACGGGTCGTAGATTATCCGAACCTGTGGCGCTTTACGCGCCGGTTATATAATCTGCCCGGTGTGAAAGAGATGGTGGATTTCGACGAAATCCGATTTGGCTATTACATCAATGATGGGTCACACAATCCGCATGGGATCATTGGCCAACAACCTGAAATCAACTGGGACGATACAACGGATCTGTAATTAAGGACCAATTGTGAATTTCGGACTTGCGAAAAGCCCCGTCAGATCAGTTGCAGAGCCATCAGGTAGAAGAACAGGGGGCAAACTGGCTGCCCCCGGTCAAAATTTTAGACCTGAACCTTACAAAACTGTTAGGTTCACAGCAGATGATTTTCCGCGACGCTCGTCGACCTGAACTTCGTATTCTACTTTTGCGTTGTCGCTCAGTCCGGTTAAACCCGACGCCTGAACCGCCGAGATGTGTACGAACACATCGTCGCCCCCGCCTTCAGGTGCGATAAAGCCATAGCCCTTATCTGTGTTGAACCATTTTACTGTACCAGTCGCCATTATATTGTCCTTTCAATAGCGTGCCGTGATCGGCCTTGGGTTAGTCCCTGCGATCACGCAGCGGATTTGTTGCGCTGTGACCTTGGGCCAGAGCGATTGTTTGAACTCGGTTTATTGCGGCGATTGCGCTGCGGGCGGCCTGATTTAGGCGCGCCCGGTTTGGCACCCGATGCATTGCGTGGTTTGCCCTGCGGACGACCACCACGACGCGGCTTGGCCTTGTGAATTTCTTGCGGCACGTCGCCAATTGCATCAATCTTTTGACCGATGACTTTTTCAATCGCGCGGAGATGTTTCAGCTCATCCGCTGCAACCAAGGACACGGCCACACCACTCGCGCCAGCGCGCGCGGTCCGACCGATGCGATGAACATAGGATTCGGGCACATTCGGCAGCTCAAAATTTACGACATGGCTCACACCATCAATATCGATGCCGCGCGCGGCAATATCTGTGGCCACCAGGACCGTCACATCGCCTTGCTTGAATTTGCGCAAAGCACGCTCGCGCTGGCCATGGGCTTTATCACCATGGATCGCTGCGGCTTCATGCCCTTCGGCCTTCAAGAACTTTTCCAAACGATCCGCACCGCGCTTGGTCCGCGTGAAGATGATCGTCGATTTCGCTTTCTTATCGGCTAAAACCCGCAACAGGTTTTCACGCTTTTCATCCGCAGGACCGTGGATCACAGTCTGCTCAATCCGATCAATCGGCTGGCTTTGCGGCGCGACCGAGATTTCGGCCGGATCATTCAAGAATTGATCAGCCAAAGCGCGGATCGCAGGCGGCATAGTCGCCGACATCAGAACCGTTTGACGTTTCGGCGGCAGCGCTTTCACGATCTTCTGAATGGCGGGTAAGAAGCCAAGATCCATCATCTGATCTGCTTCATCCAATACGACCGCGCGCACCTGATCCAAAACCAAAGTGCCTTGAGCCATATGGTCCATCAAGCGCCCCGGCGTGGCAACAATCACATCAACACCCCGGGCCAACGCTTTGACCTGCGGGCCCATCTTCGCCCCGCCCACAATCGTATGGACCGAAGCCGCGATAAAGCGGCGACTGACTTGGATGGTTTCCGTAATCTGCGTCGCCAACTCACGCGTTGGCGTGATGATCAGAAACTTACAATGCTTCCGATCCGGCTTTTCATCGTCAACGAATGCATACGTCAGCACGGGCAGCACAAAGCTTGCCGTTTTGCCGGTGCCCGTCTGGGCAATACCCACGACATCGCGGCCTTGCAGCATCAATGGGATGACTTTGGCTTGAATCGGTGTTGGGGTTTCGTGCCCCTGCGCAGCCACTGCCCGCAGGATAGGCTCTGGAAGGCCTAGATCTTTAAAATGTGTCAATAGGGGTGTTTTGTCCATCCGCCGTACAACCGTAATAGTCTGTCGGGACAGCGGGTCTTTCATCGTCTTATCGGCATCAGGGAAGATCAACGCCGTTGGTTTCGGTGCCCATTTGGGCCAGCCCACTACACAGAATGTGTCAAAGGCTGAGGGCCGCCGATATTTCGTCCACAAGCGGCTATGGTGCGCCTCTAACGTGAGTCGTGGTCACATAGCAAGAAAATTCGTTTGGGTGGCCTTCATGGCTCGGACTTGGGTGGTAAACGGTGCGACGCGCACGGCCCGAGGCTGGCGAGGAACGCGCCTGGTGGCACCACAGGTGCGCTTTCAGCGAAAAGGGACGGGCGCGCGTCGCGACTGCGGCGCTCCGTTAGTGGTCAATACACACCATATACAATCAAGTTTTGGAATGGTGGATTACATAAGCAACATCACTAGCTCGCTTTTGGACTATTGCGTCACTACTCGTGAAAAAAATTCTGTCGATGCGTTCTTTCATTTCTTGAGAGGTATAAAATTCTCTCATTCTCTGCTCTTGGTTGCCTTCCCAAAATACACTAGTCCATATTGAACCCCACGATAGATCGTTTCGACACCAGTCAATCCATATGCGGTTTACAAGTTTGTCGTCAGGCGCATTCCGAAGCTGGCCAATAAGATCGTCTAGATCCCATCCCGCAATACCAAACATACACAAAACATCATCAAGACAGTATTCGAAATGTTCATTTTCAGCAGGGACGTCCCTGCTCAGCTCTCGCTCAATATAGGCGTGTCGAAAGCGCTCGAGTACATCCCATTCGTTACGGTTCCAGTTTTCAGGATTGCCTGTATCGAACCGCTTAAGCGCAACTTCAATTCCAATATTGCTAGGCTCTTCTTCGGCGGCCAATACTTCGAGAATTCGTGGCAGCAAATACCCCCAAATACCTTTGGGCAACCCTTCAAGGTCGACCGCTGCAAAATACCAGTCTTGGATATATTTAAGGGGAAGCTCACTGATTTTTGGATTGAAAAAATCTCGCTCAATTCTTGGGTACATACAGCATGATTTACAGACGCCGGTATCCGTTGGCTTTTGATATCGAAAGAAACGATAGGCGTCATCGATGATTTCGTAAAAGGAATGCCCCTCCAGGACTTTCGCACTCAGCCCAACAAATTCCTTCCTATCATCCATCGTAAATGTCCAAATTCAAAACAAGAATCCAGAATACATCGGAGACGATTAAACTCAAACAAAAACCCCCGCAAAGCGGAGGCTTTCAAAATTCTTAATCGATCGACAGGATCAAACCCGATCCAGCAACGCCTTCATATCCGCGACACGTTTGGCGGCCACATCGACATCAGCTGCCGCCTCCGCTGCGGCCTCTGCATCCGCCACCAGACCTTCGACCATCTCGCGGGACGCGTCGGCCAATGGCACGGCTTTTTCCGCCAAAACAGATGCACCGTCTGCCGAGATTTCGACGAACCCGCCGGAGACGATGTAATCGCCCCCGTCTTTGTCCGCTTCAATCTGCAGCACGCCCGGACGCAATGTCGTCATGAAAGACGCGTGACCCGCCATGGCCGTGAAATCCCCGTCAGAGCCGGGAATTTGCACTGCACTCGCCCGCGTCGAGGCCAATTTGCGCTCCGGCGATACCAAATCAAATTGGAATGTCTCTGCCATCTCGCTTCCTTACGCCGCTTCCGCAGCCATTTTTTCGGCTTTCGCGATCACGTCGCTGATGCCGCCCACCATATAGAAGGCCGCCTCGGGCAGGTGGTCATATTCACCGGCAACAACCGCCTTAAAGCTCTCGATCGTTTCATCCAAAGGCACCTGAACACCGTCCACACCCGTAAAGACTTTGGCCACGTCAAAGGGCTGGGACAAGAAACGCTGGATCTTACGCGCCCGCGCAACGGTCAGTTTGTCCTCTTCCGAGAGTTCGTCCATGCCCAAAATCGCGATGATGTCTTGCAGGGACTTATACCGCTGCAGGATACCTTGGACGTCACGCGCCACTTGATAATGCTCTTCACCAACAACCAGCGGATCCATGATCCGCGATGTGGAATCCAGCGGGTCAACAGCCGGGTAAATACCAAGCTCGGAAATCGCACGGTTCAGAACCGTTGTCGCGTCCAAGTGCGCAAATGATGTCGCAGGCGCAGGGTCGGTCAAGTCATCCGCAGGAACGTAAACGGCCTGCACAGATGTAATGGACCCCGCTTTGGTGGATGTAATGCGTTCCTGCATCGCACCCATGTCGGTGGCCAGCGTAGGCTGGTAACCCACAGCAGAAGGAATACGACCCAACAGGGCGGACACCTCAGCACCCGCCTGTGTGAAGCGGAAGATGTTATCGACAAAGAACAGAACGTCAGTCCCGGACTGATCGCGGAACTGCTCGGCCAATGTCAGACCCGTCAAAGCAACACGCATACGCGCCCCTGGAGGCTCGTTCATCTGACCGTAAACCAGGGCCACTTTGGATTCTTCCAGATTGTCAGGGTTAATAACGCCGCCTTCGATCATCTCGTAGAAGAGGTCGTTCCCTTCGCGTGTCCGTTCACCAACGCCGGCAAAAACGGAGTAGCCCGAGTGAACTTTCGCGATGTTGTTGATCAGTTCCTGAATAAGAACGGTTTTACCAACTCCCGCACCACCGAAGAGGCCGATTTTACCGCCTTTCGCGTATGGTGCCAGTAGGTCGATAACCTTGATACCCGTTACAAGAATTTCGGAGGTTGTCGCCTGCTCGTCGAATTCCGGCGCGTCTTGGTGGATCGCACGTTTTTCGTCAGATTTAACAGGACCCTTCTCATCGATCGGATCGCCGACCACGTTCATGATCCGGCCAAGCGTCGCGTTACCTACGGGAACAGCAATCGGTTCACCCATGTCTTTGACCTCTTGGCCACGCACGAGACCTTCGGTGCCGTCCATCGCGATTGCACGTACCGTATTCTCACCAAGGTGCTGCGCAACCTCCAGCACAAGCCGTGTGCCGTTGTTGTCCACTTCCAAGGCGTTCAAAATCGCTGGCAGCTCGCCATCGAACTGAACGTCCACAACGGCACCAATCACCTGTGTGATTTTACCGACTGTCATTTCTTTCGCCATATCAGCTCTCCGTTTTTATCCCGCCTGGAGCGAGAAATTCTCGGGCGGGATCACCCGCACCAATTTCCAATTGAGCCCTTGAAGCTCAAAATTAAACTGCGTCACCGGTTCACCGCGATCGGGCCGCAATTGCGCCTCGAACGTGGTGGGGCCGGAAAAGAAAGCCCATTGAACATGCTTCAATGGATCTTTCAGCATCTCTTCACGCCGCGCTTCGATTGTATCGGCATCTTTCGAATCTGAACGACGTTTCGACAGCTCGGCAATCACCTCGGGCGTCACCGTTGCATCGACCAACCCGTCAACGACGCCCTCTGAAACACTTGGGGCAAACACACTTGCCAGCAGCCCGCCCAGCGCATTGCCACTGTTGTTGGCACGATCTTGTAAATTAGCGGACACAGTTTGTGACAAATCCGCTTTCAAATACCCGCGCACACCGTCCCAATCGACACGTTTTTCCAAGGTCTCGACATCACCGCCCTGCACAGCATTACCCAGCTGAGCAATGGCCACAAACGGCCACGCCAAATAAGCAAGAGCTGCGATACCAATGACGAGCAGGTAGCGTTTCATCTAAAGTGCTTCCGCCCCCGAGATGATTTCAATCAGTTCATTTGTAATCGCCGCCTGACGCGACCGGTTAAACTGGATCGTAAGTTTTTCGATCATTTCGCCAGCATTTCGCGTCGCGTTATCCATCGCAGACATCCGAGCACCCTGCTCCGATGCAGCGTTCTCCAACAGTGCCGTAAACACCTGCGTCGCAATCGCTCGCGGCAAAAGCTCTGTCAGGATGGCCTCTTCGTCCGGCTCGTAATCATAAAGCGGAGCTTCGCCGTCTTCATCGCCTTCGAACTCGGCTGGGATCAGCTGTTGCGCTGTTGGCACTTGGCTGATGACCGACTGAAACTGATTAAAGAAAATTGTCGCGTTATCGAAAGCACCGTCTTCAAAACGGGAAACCAAGTCGGCTGCGATCTTTTGAGCGCTGTCATAGTCAACACTCTTCAATCCTGACAGATCGACATGATCCACTAAGAGATGGGAAAAGTCGCGCTTCAGTTGTTCGCGGCCTTTTTTGCCAACGGTCAAAATTTGAACGGTTTTCCCAGCAGCCTGCAGTTTTTCGATATGTTGACGCGCCAGCTTTACGATGGACGAGTTAAAGCCACCACAAAGTCCACGCTCAGCTGTCGCCACGACAAGCATGTGCACCTCGTCCTTGCCGTTACCGGCCAAAAGTTTGGGTGCACCGTCAGACCCGGCAACGCCTTTTGCGAGGTTGCCCATCACGGCATTCATGCGATCGGCGTAGGGTCTGGCCATTTCAGCGGCCTCTTGGGCACGGCGCAACTTCGCTGCCGCGACCATTTGCATCGCTTTTGTGATCTTTCGCGTCGACTTGACGCTGCTGATCCGGTTTTTGAGGTCCTTGAGACTTGGCATCTGCCTACCTCCTTATCGGTCAGTTAGGAGAAGTCTTTGGCGAACGCTTCGACGACCGATTTCAGCTTATCGGCTGCGTCGCCTTTAACCTTGGGGTCTTCGTTTGTTATCCATTCAAGGATATCGGCATGTTTGCCACGAACAAACTCAAGCAGACCTTTTTCAAAACGACCCACTTCACCCACTGCGATCTTGTCGAGGTAGCCATTTGTACCGGCAAAGATGACAACAACCTGCTCGGCATTGGTTAGCGGAGCATACTGAGGCTGCTTCAACAACTCGGTCAAACGCGCGCCACGGTTCAACAAGCGCTGCGTCGCGGCATCAAGGTCAGAGCCAAACTGCGCGAACGCTGCCATTTCACGGTACTGCGCCAACTCCAATTTAATCGAACCGGCAACGGATTTCATCGCGTTAGTCTGTGCCGAAGATCCCACACGAGAAACCGACAGACCTGTGTTCACGGCTGGACGGATACCTTGGTAAAACAGTTCCGTTTCCAAAAAAATCTGACCGTCGGTGATAGAGATAACGTTGGTCGGAATAAACGCCGACACATCACCGCCTTGAGTTTCAATCACAGGCAAAGCCGTCAAAGAACCCGCTCCCTCATCATCATTCATCTTCGCCGACCGCTCAAGCAAGCGGGAGTGAAGGTAGAAAACGTCACCAGGATAAGCCTCTCGTCCAGGCGGACGACGCAGCAGCAAGGACATCTGGCGATAAGCAACCGCTTGCTTTGTCAGGTCATCATAAACCATTAGGCCGTGCATTCCGTTATCACGGAAATACTCGCCCATTGCAGTCGCCGAGTATGGCGCAAGGTACTGCATCGGCGCTGGATCAGACGCAGTCGCTGCCACAACAATCGAGTACTCAATCGCGCCCGTTTCTTCGAGCTTCTGGACAAGCTGCGCAACTGTGGAGCGTTTTTGCCCAACCGCAACATAGATACAGTACAGCTTTTTGCTTTCATCATCGCCAGCGGCGTCATTATAGGCTTTCTGGTTTAGGATCGTATCCAAAGCCACCGCAGTTTTACCCGTTTGACGGTCACCGATGATCAGCTCGCGCTGGCCACGGCCGATCGGGATCAAAGCGTCCACAGATTTCAAACCTGTCGCCATCGGTTCATGAACCGATTTACGCGGAATAATGCCCGGCGCTTTAACATCGGCGATTGCACGAGTATCCGATGCGATAGGGCCTTTGCCATCCAGTGGGTTACCCAAGGCGTCAACAACACGACCAAGAAGGCCCTTACCAACCGGTACGTCCACGATCGAATTCGTACGCTTGACTGTGTCACCTTCTTTGATGTCACGGTCAGAACCGAAGATAACGACACCAACATTGTCTGTTTCCAAGTTCAGCGCCATGCCGCGAATCCCACCGGGGAATTCAACCATTTCACCGGCCTGAACATTGTCCAAACCATGCACACGGGCGATACCGTCACCAACGGACAGCACACGACCTACTTCGGCAACCTCTGCCTCTTGGCCGAAATTCTTAATCTGGTCCTTAAGGATCGCAGAAATTTCTGCAGCTTGGAGTGCCATTAGCCGACCTCTTTCATTACGTTTTCAAGTTTCGCGAGTTTCGAGCGGATCGAGCTGTCAATCATGCGCGATCCAATTTTAACAACGAGGCCACCGATCAGGTCTTCATTCACGGTCGCTTCGATTTGAACTTTTTTGCCGACTTTGTCGGAAAGTGTTTTCCCAAGCGCGTCGCTTTGCGCCTTGGTAAGTTTCTTTGCAGACGTGACTTCTGCGGTGATCTCACCCTTTTCTTCTGCGATCATCGCATTCAACTGCGACAGCAAAGCAGGCAAAACGAACAGGCGGCGTTTGGTCGCCATTAACTGAAGCGCATTGCCCATCATCTCGCTCAACTTCATCTTCTTGGAAACAGCGGCAATCGCCTTTTGCTGCTCATCTCGGGTGTAGATCGGCGAGCGGATCATCGCGCTCATATCTTCACTTTCTTTGAGAGCATCACTCAGTGCGGAGATGTCTTTGCCAAGTGCGGGAAGTTTCTTGGAATCTTTCGCCAGATCAAAAATGGCCGTGGCGTAGCGTGCTGCGATTTCAGCAGAGTATGACACAGTGTCGGACACGAGAGGCCTTCCGAATTAATTGTTGTGGTCGGGACGTATCGGACACCTCCCTCCAAACTCGACGCCTCTTAGCAAAGGGCTTTTGGGGTGGCAAGCGATCCGACTGACGCGTTAGCGCTATAATTTTTACATTCGCGCAATGTCTGTCGGGCTAATTCTTGGGCCGATGCCGATTCCCCGATGATTGAACCAATTTTGCGGATCGACTGGAGACCGGCTTGGGTGCCGGATTCGTTAGACCTTCGATGACGGCAAGGGGTTTCCTGACACGTTCGGCAAGTCCCGGCTTCGTCGGTGCAAAAACCTGTTTGGTCGCCTCCACCAACAAAACGCCGGCGGCAATAGAGAAAGGCACTTTCGGTCGGAAACGCTCCAGCCATTCCATTAATTTCAAACGCCACTTTTTATGATTGGGCGGCGCATATAAAGCAGTCTTCATTTGCTCGATGTAAAACTCATGGTTTTTCAGTTGCGTTTCCAACTGTGCCAAACTGTAGGGTCGACCATATCCAAACGGTGTTGCATCAGACCGCGCCCAGAGCCCCGTTCGATTTGGAACAACAAATATCACACGGCCTCCCGGGGCCAAAACGCGCCATATTTCATCTAAGAGCGCACCGGGGTGATCGGACGTCTCCAATCCATGCAGGACGATCAGGCGATCTACATGTCCAGTGGCCACCGGCCAATCAAACTCATCCACCAAGGCTGAACAGTTCGCCTCTCCTTGGGGCCAATGCATGACCCCTTGTCCCCCAGGCATAAGGCAAATCACTCGGCGAGACGTCGCCAGAAAGGGGCGTAACATGGGTGCAGCAAATCCGAACCCTGCCACAGTCAGACTGTCAGTATTGGGCCACATAAGTTCAATCTGACCGCGAACGGCCTGCTGGACAGACCGCCCCAATGCAGTACGGTAATAGAACCCACGAAGGTTGATCACATCGAGATGCATACTGGTCCTTTTGAATATCGCGCTTAGGTGTGCCACGTTACTGCAAAAATTCAAGGAGTCAGCTATGACGCTCGAAATTACCACGATCCCGTGTTTGTCAGACAACTATGCTTTCATTGCCGTCTGCTCCGAAACCGGGATGGTGGCCGTGATCGATGCACCCGAGGCTGCACCGATCCAACGAGAGCTGCGTTCCCGCGAGTTAACGCCAAACATGATTTTGCTGACGCATCACCATTCTGATCACATTGATGGTCTTGCCGGGATCAAACAGGATGCAGCCGTGGTTGGAGCTGAGGCAGACAAACATCGCTTGCCACCGCTGGATCACGCAGTGAAAGAGGGCGACGTCATTGAGATCGGCGCGTCAGAGTTAACCGTCATTGACGTGTCAGGACATACGGTAGGTCATATTGCATTCTATTGCGAAGACTCCAAAGCCATGTTTACCGGCGACAGCCTTATGGCTATGGGCTGCGGTCGCCTTTTTGAAGGGACAGCAGATCAGATGTGGGAGAGCCTGAGCAAACTCGCGGCTTTGCCATCGGACACTTTGATCTACTCAGGCCATGAATACACAGCGAGTAACGCGAAGTTTGCCAAATCCGTAGACCCCGACAATGGCCTTTTGGATGCGCGAATTGACGACATCACTGCGCGTCGTACGGCAAACATTCCGACCGTGCCGTCCCTTCTGGCCGACGAATTGACCACAAATCCGTTCCTGCGGGCAATTTCTCCGGATGTAAAAGCCTTCCTTGGCATGCAGGATGTTAGCGATGCAGCGGTGTTTGCTGAAATTCGCGCCAGAAAAGACGGGTTTTAGGCAATCACGGCGGCGTGTCACGAAGCCGCGATTAAAACCAAGAAAAGACTTGAAGACCGGCGAATTAAATCGAAATCTAATCCTATAGGCGGGCTATTCCGCCCGCCTTGTGTCCGCACGAGGTAGTCTATGCCGTCATTTTCATCCACATTGGAACAGGCTATTCACGCAGCTCTGGCCAGCGCGAACGCGCGCAACCACGAGTTGGCAACATTAGAACACTTGCTGCTCGCTTTGATCGACGAAGCTGATGCGGCAAAAGTCATGCGCGCCTGTTCGGTGGACCTCAATGCGCTGCGTCTCGCAGTGACGCACTTTTTGGATACAGAGCTCGAAAGCCTTGTATCCGATGTCGATGGATCGGAGGCTGCACCAACCGCAGCATTCCAGCGTGTCATTCAACGTGCCGCAATCCATGTCCAAAGCTCGGGTCGGTCCGAAGTGACAGGAGCAAATGTCCTCGTCTCGATTTTTGCAGAACGAGAAAGCCACGCGGCCTACTTCCTGCAAGAACAGAACATGACACGGTATGATGCGGTGAATTACATCGCACATGGCGTCGCGAAAGATCCTGCTTATGGGGAAACCCGTTCAGTGCAAGGCTCAGAAGAAGTAGCTTCCGATGCAGAACAAGTTGGAGGGCAGGACGCGGACTCTGCACTCGCAAAATACTGCGTCGATCTCAATGCCAAGGCGGGTCAGGGCAATATTGATCCGTTGATCGGCCGTGACCACGAGGTGGAGCGGTGTATTCAGGTTCTATGTCGCCGTCGGAAAAATAACCCAATCCTAGTTGGTGATCCAGGCGTTGGCAAAACGGCGATTGCCGAAGGGCTTGCGCGAAAAATCGTACAGGGTGAAACGCCTGAGGTGCTGGCGGAAACAACGATTTATTCACTGGATATGGGGGCCCTGCTCGCAGGCACACGCTACCGCGGAGATTTCGAGGAGCGTCTCAAGGCGGTCATGACGGAATTGGAAGAGCATCCCGATGCGGTGCTGTTCATCGACGAAATCCATACGGTGATTGGGGCCGGTGCAACTTCTGGCGGGGCGATGGATGCCTCCAACTTGCTGAAGCCTGCCCTGCAAGGCGGAAAACTTCGCTGCATGGGATCCACGACTTACAAGGAATTCCGTCAGCATTTCGAAAAAGACCGCGCGCTGGCGCGTCGGTTCCAAAAAATCGACGTGAACGAGCCCTCAGTCGACGACGCAGTGAAAATCCTCAAAGGATTGAAACCTTACTTCGAAGAGCATCACGGGGTAAAATACACCCATGATGCGATCCGCTCGGCGGTCGAGCTGTCTCATCGTTACATGCATGATCGTAAGCTTCCCGATAAGGCGATTGACGTAATCGATGAAGCGGGCGCGCATCAGCACATCGTAGCCGAATCTAAGCGACGTAAAACGATCGGTCAAAAAGAGATTGAAAACATCGTCGCAAAGATTGCGCGCATTCCGGCCAAGAACGTGTCAAAAGACGACGCCGAAGTACTGGCTGATCTCGAAAGCAGCTTGAAGCGCGTTGTCTTCGGTCAGGATGAAGCCATCGTGGCGCTGTCTGCGGCAATTAAGCTGTCCCGGGCCGGCCTGCGCGAACCAGAGAAACCCATCGGGAACTACCTGTTTGCAGGCCCTACAGGGGTGGGTAAAACCGAAGTGGCCAAACAGTTAGCGGATACGCTCGGAGTGGAGCTGATCCGCTTTGATATGTCCGAATACATGGAGAAGCATTCTGTAAGCCGTTTGATTGGCGCACCTCCGGGATATGTCGGCTTTGATCAAGGCGGCCAGCTCACAGACAAGGTGGATCAGCATCCGCATTGCGTTTTATTGCTGGACGAGATCGAGAAGGCACACCCCGATATTTTCAATATCCTTTTGCAAGTGATGGATAACGGGAAACTGACGGACCATAACGGTCGCACAACCGATTTCCGCAATGTGATCCTGATCATGACATCGAACGCGGGCGCAGCTGAACAAGCAAAGGCAGCGATGGGATTTGGACGTGATCGGCGCGAAGGCGAGGATACGGCCGCGATTGAACGGACGTTTGCGCCGGAATTCCGAAACCGCCTTGATGCAGTGGTAAGCTTTGCACCTCTCTCAAAAGAGGTGATCATGAAGGTTGTCGACAAGTTTGTAGTGCAACTGGAAGCGCAGCTGATGGATCGTAATGTCTCGATCGAATTGAGCGATGATGCGGCCAAGTGGCTGGCAGACAAAGGCTATGACGACAAAATGGGTGCGCGCCCCTTAGGCCGCGTGATCCAAGAGAACATCAAAAAGCCGCTCGCAGAAGAGCTTTTGTTTGGTCAGCTCACCAAAGGTGGGTTGGTAAAGGTCATGCTCAAGGATGGTGAATTGCATCTTGAGATTGAGCCGCCTGAGAACCCAAAGCTCTCCAATGATCGTCCTCCGTTACTAACGGCGGACTAAATCGACACAGCCTTGCGCAATTCACACATTATTTGCGCAAGGCGTGACAATAATCACTGACAAGAATCGTTGATTGCTTCTGCGATTCGCGCGATCAAAGGGCATGGTCGCGAATTCTGAACAGATCTACACGTCAAGTGGGCCGTCCCGGGTTGACCCGTTGGACGAATTTGCGACGGGCTGGCTGAGCTTTTTGACAAAAGGAACTCTTGGCTATGAAGGCACGCAAAAACGCAGGCTGATCCTAACTAACGTTTTGGTTTTGATGACCGCCATCTTGATGGTCTTTTACTCGGTCATGTTCGCCCTCGTCGCAGGCCAAAACCTCAGCTTACCGATCGCAGTTAACCTTTCCGCAGCATTTCTACTGCTGTTGACCCCGCTTCTGCACCGAATTCATCCCATGTTCGGAGCTCTGTACAATCTCTTCATCTGGCTCAGCTTTGGGGTTTTTACGGCTTACACATTTGGGTCCAACTCTGGTCTCCACTTCTTTTTCCTGTCCGGCGTTGCGTCTGCGATCCTGATCATGGGCGTGCGGCAGAACCTGATCTCCA
Organism: Pseudomonadota bacterium; assembly: GCA_039821195.1. Taxonomy (GTDB): domain Bacteria; phylum Pseudomonadota; class Alphaproteobacteria; order Rhodobacterales; family Rhodobacteraceae; genus Amylibacter. Next base: position 23,483 of record JBCBON010000019.1, on the reverse strand, counting down.
TGATCAATATTTTATTGCAGGTCGGTTTGTTCATGTTCTTCGATCAGATGTATCCCGAACCCGCGAGTTACATCGTCGTCTCTGACCTCCAAATCAACGCGCTTTACTACATCACAGTTCCCATCGCTGTGGCCTTCATCTTTTGCATGGTGCTGTATGCATTTTTGCAGGCGCACCGGGCAGAGGTCATGCTAAATGAAGAGTATCAGTTTTCTGAAAACCTTTTGGCCCGGATGCTGCCGCAGCCAATTGCAGCGCAGTTGAAACAGTATCCAAATGAGACCATTGCGGAGTATCACCCGGACGCAACAATCCTGTTCGCTGATCTTGTTGGGTTCACCCCCCGCGCCGAGACGCAATCCCCTGAGCGTCTTGTAGCCTTCCTAAACGCCCTTTTCACACGGTTTGATCTGTTGGCAGAGCGCCACGGACTGGAAAAAATCAAAACGATCGGAGACGCATTCATGGTGGCGGGCGGCATGCCGAACAGCCAACAGGACCATGCATCTCGAATTGCAGCTTTGGCTTTGGAAATGAAAGCGGAGGCAAGGCGTTTTGCTTCGGAAATTGGCGAAGATTTCGACATCCGCATTGGCGTCGCGACAGGTGGGGTCGTCGCCGGCGTAATTGGAACACATAAGCCGTTTTACGATGTCTGGGGCAAGACCGTAAATATGGCGGCACGCATTGAATGCCACGCCCAACCAGGCTCCATTATCATAAGCGAAGAAACGGCCAAGCAGATCGGTGAAGACTTCTCGATCAAAGAAGCCGGATGCGTGGAGCTTAAAGGCGTTGGCAAACGGACGGTTTTCGAACTCGTGAGCTGATTACTTTTCGGTAAGTTTTAATTCTATCCGCCGGTTTCGGCTACGCGCCTCTTCAGTGTTGGCAGGATCGACGGGCTGGTACTCTCCAAAACCATTTGCCGACAATCGCGATGGCGGAACGCCCAGATCCTCTGACAAAAATCGAACCACCGACAAGGCGCGTGCCTGCGACAGCTCCCAGTTGTCGGCAAACTGGCTGCTTGAAATAGGAACGTTGTCTGTGTGCCCGTCCACCTGAAGCACCCAGTCGAGTTCAGGCGGAATGTCTTGAGAAACGGATAATAGGATATTCGCAACTTGCGCAATCTCGGCCTTTCCGGCCTCGCCCAACTGGTCTGATCCGGGCGGGAACAAAACCTCGGACGAGAATACAAAGCGGTCCCCGACAACTTGCACCTGATCCTGATCTTCCAGCAGCCTGCGCATCCGACCAAAGAACTCGGAGCGGAATGTTTCCAATTCTTTGGCTTCTTCTTCTAACCGCCGTCGCTCGGCTTCTTCCAGTTCAGCGCGGCGACGTTCCTCGACCGCAACGCGCGCCAAAGCCTGGTTGAGGTTCTGGCCAAGCAGTTCAATCTGCACTTGGGCCTCTTCATCTCGCGCATTTGCCTCATCCAGCAATGCTTGCAACTGGTTCAACTGGCGGCGCAACTCGATCGACTGCGCATTCAACAGCGCGAGTTGTTGTTCATTCTCGCTCACTTCGTCGGTCCGCTCTGCAAGACTTGCTCTTGCGACCTCAAGCAAAGCAAGTTGACGTTCCAATTCATTCAAAGCTTCGATGTTTTCTGCCTGCAGCGCTTCTTCTGCAGCTTGCGATGCGGCAAGTAAGGTCAGCGTGTCTTCTGCCTTTTGGCGTTGATCCTCCAGCGCAAGCGTCATCGCCGTCAACTCTTCTTCGGAATTCGCAAGTTGCGCTCGCAATCGTTCCGCTGCTACCGCCTCCACAAGCAAATCGGCTTCGGCTTGTTCGATCCTTACTTTCTGTGCATCCGTTTCCGACTGCAAATCAGCAACAAGCGCCTCCAACGCTTCGCGTCGCGCCGCGGCAAGCCGGGCTGCTTCCGCCTGGGCGTCAATCTCTGAGCGGGCTTGCGCTAGCGCAAGTTGAACTGCTTCCTTTTCGGATATCGCAGCGGCGTTCGCCGCCTCCAGTGCGTCACGATCAGCCAAAAGCGCGGCAATCCGGTCTTCTTGGTCCGCGCTTTGCGCCAGCAGGCTTGCGACCTGACTTTCAAACGCTGCGATCTGTGCCGCCTGATTTTCCGTTTGCGTGGTCAGGCCAGCAATCGTCGCCGACTGGTCCGAAATTCGCGCCTGTGCCTGATCTAAATCAGAGGACAACTCTGCTGTACGGCTGCGTTCAAGACCAAGCGCCTCTGAGAGGGTTGCGATCTCTTCATTGAGCAATCCAAGCTCGCTTTCCTGACCGGATATCGTCTCTCGAAGGACGAACTGCACCACCATGAAAATGGTCAGAACAAACATCAAGATCATCAAAAGCGCGGTCATAGCGTCAACGAAGCCCGGCCAAATGCTGTTTTGAACAGCCGAGGCGCGTGTGCGGCTTAAGGCCATTAGGTGGCTTTTCCGATCGCGGAGGTCAGGGCTTGAATATCCTTGCGCAGCCCTTCGAAGTCCGCCTGCTTTTCAACTGCGAGCTCTTCAAGCATTTGCATCAATGACCCATCAATGTTTCTCAAACGTGTGCGCGTGTCGTCATCCAAAAAGCCCTCACCTTTCGCTGTGGCAGTGGTCAGCAACGTCACAAGTTCCGCCTGACTTTTGCGGATTTCAGCAACCGCCTCTCGTTCGAGACTTTGATCAGCGGCGAGGGCCTCGGCCATTTGGCCAACCGTTTTTGCCATCGCAGCGATCTGTGCATCGGCCTCGGATTGGCGCGATGACATCTCGGCCAACAAGCCCCGCATCAATTCGGATTGCTGGGCGATATGATCGACAACACCCGCAGATGTGCCGCTCCCTTCATCACCTGCACCAACCGCAGTCAACGATGACAACCACTCTTCAAGTTCGCGGAAGAAGCGGTTCTGTCCATGCCCCGCAAAAAGGTCCAGCAACCCAACCACAAGTGATCCGGCTAGCCCCATCAGGGACGACCCAAAGGCCGTGCCCATACCGCCGAGTTGCGTCTCCAGCCCCGACATCAAGTTATCAAAAACTTGCATCGGGTTTTGTCCTTCTTCGGGTGCCAGCGACCGGATGGTGTCGACGACCGCAGGCACCGTGATGGCGAGGCCATAGAAAGTCCCAAGGAGGCCCAGAAAAATAAGCAGATTTATGATGTAGCGCGTAATTTCCCGGCGTTCATCCAACCTGGTTGCGACCGAATCCAACAATGTCTGAGTACTGGACGAAGTGATCGCTAGGTTCATAGATTGGTTGCGCATCATCGCAGCCAAGGACTTCAATAGGCGCGGCGGGGGCGTCTGTTCGTAACCTGGCCGCTGACCGGCAAATCCTTCAATCCAGCTGATCGAACTGCCAAGCGAAAAGAGATGTGAGAAACACGAGATAACACCAAGGACAAAAACGGCACCGATGAACCCGTTAAGATAGGGTGAGGCCAGGAAGATCGGCGAAACGGACGGATAAATCAGATAGCCGCCTGCTGCCACCAACCCGACAACAATCATCATTGTAATGATTTGACGCGTCGGGCGTGAAAAGGACGGGGTATTACTTTGATCTCGACGTGCCACCTATGATCCTGCTCCTGTGTTATAACCGATTTAGCGGAGTCCGGTGCAAGTCGAAACCCTCCAAAATATTAGACTCTCTATCCGATCAGCTTGCGCACTTCTCGATCCAAAAATGCGAGATCAGGGTCATCTATCCCCAATGTATTAAGCGTCCGATAAGTCTCAAACAGGTATTCAGGGTTCGGACCTCTGCCGCCGACAGATTGGGCAATTTGCGTAGCTTGGTCGATCAAAGACTGCTCAGCGACATATTGAGGATGGTCGCGATCAACAACATAGCACAACGCGTCCACCCTTCTCCCATCTTCGAGCAGAACGTCGTGCACCTCTTCCACGTAAGCTGACGAAACAAGTTCACGCTCTCTCAAACGCTCCAGATCTGCGTCAAGATTGGCCCGCGCCAAGCGAAACGCCACCCCAGTGCAGCAGCTTTCATCGCGATGATCGAGTGCCAAAACCAAGCCTGGCCGCTCAGGAGTGCCCCTGTGATGGATCGACAGCATACAAAATCGACGCTGAAACCCGGCCAGTTCGGCAATTTGTCGCTCTTCAAACGGGAATTCCGGGTTCCAAATCAAACTCCCATAACCAAACACCCAAACTTCATTTGTGCTCATGGGATGCGACTTTCATAATGAGAGCGTTGGGCGATGCGCTGGGGGTTACCATGCGAAGAATAGTATTCATTATTTTTGCGGGGTTCGCGATTTGGGCTGGCCTTTGGGTATATGGCGAGGACGCCAAAACCGAAAGAGCAGAAAACTGGTTCGTTGAACAGCAGGAACAAGGTTGGATCGCCGAGTATGACGAGCTCGACGTCAGGGGTTTCCCAAACCGGTATGATACATACCTCAAAGGTGTGAAGCTGGCCGACACAGACACAGGATGGGCATGGGATGCCCCAGAGCTGGAAATTCTGTCACTCAGCTATCAACCCAATCACCTTATTTTGGTATTCCCACCCGAACATGAATTGCGAACACCCAAAGAAGACTTTTTGATTTCGCACTCCGATCTAAAAGGCAGCGTTGTTTTTGAACCAAGTACGGACTTTGAACTTAATCGCAGCAGCTTCGAGGGCACTGGAATTGTCTGGCTCTCTGAAGGCAAGTCCGAGGACCATGCCGTAACGGTTGAAGACTTACGCGTATCGACCCGAAAAACACCGGGTGGAGTACAATCCCATGATATCGCGATCAGCGCGAAGAATGTCGGACTGGGCCCCAGCCTTTTGTCACAACTGAGCCGCGCCAATCTTGACCGAACGCAATTTGAAACCATCAATTTCACAGCAACAGCAGGTTTCAGAGGCGTGTGGGATGGCCCTGCACTCTCGCGCTCGGGGCCGGATCTACGCGATCTGAGTGTCGACAATCTTGAGATACAGTTTTCAGATATGCGGCTGCGTGCCACTGGCGACCTAGAAGTTGACCGCGCTGGATACCCCACTGGTAGTTTGGCTGTTCGTGCGGAAAATTGGCAGGACATTGTTTCAATGGCGTCTCAAAACGGCATTTTATCCAACGATGTAGCCGCAGCTGTTACGACGGGGCTTGAACTCCTCTCTCGGTTTTCCGGAAACGAAGAGCACTTGGATTTCACTCTGCGCTTTTCAAACCGACAGGCTTACGCAGGCCCGTTTCCATTGGGCGAAGCGCCTGTAATCTGGCCGGTTCAGCGGCAGTAAGAGCCAGAGTTTCGCCGCGCCGTATCCATATGGATGTGGTCTTCGTGAAAGCGATCCGCTTCTGGGCCTAGGACCGTTGAAAATGGGCCACAGGCACCTTTGTGAAGCGCACGCACTGTGTTTCGAAATGCGTCCGAGTTCCAATCGACAAAGACACTCACGCGTTGCCCGTTGTCCAAAACGAACGAACCGACATCGACCGCGCGCCCTTTGCCATGCTCGGAAATCTTAGCCTCGGGTTGGTTATTGCGCGTTCGACAGTCGTAACTTGCAACAACATCGATGACCTCGACCTGCCGACGCACTTTTTTAAATTCCGGGGCCACAGTTTTATCGATCCAAATCGCAAACGCATCCGCAGTACGGCAATCCATAATTGCTGCTCGACTAAGTTGTATACCGTGAACCGACGTGAGGCGTACTGGTTCTTTCACTCCACATCCCGGAAGCTCCCCGGGGATGCGGCGAATACTCTCGCCGACCAAAGCATCGTTCCGGCATTGTCGAGCCGCTGTCTTTGGCCGCTGACCCATCGCCAAAATCAACTCTGCGGTGTCGATATTGGGCGTTGTCTCAATCGAGCGCTCTCTGGCGAGTTTGGTTGCGGTCGGCCTCACGCGTGGAATGGACGACACCACGGGAGCTGCGCTGGTAAGATTGGGACGCGTTTGAGGTATACTGGAAACCATTGGCGCTGCGGCCTGGAGCGGCGCTGAGCAACTAAGGGCGGCGCCCAAAATTAGCTTCCGAAGTATCTTGCCCCGCATCGATGATCCCCCGACGGATGTCCCGCGTGCGCGTGAAATACGCATGCAGCTTGTCCCCATCTTCATTGCGGATCGCCCGTTGCAAGTCGAGCAGTTCTTCGATGAAGCGTCCAAGGATCTCCATTGTTGCCGATTTGTTATTGAGGAACACATCGCGCCACATGGTCGGATCACTGGCCGCAATGCGCGTGAAATCGCGAAACCCCGCGGCTGAAAACGTGATGACCTCTTCTTCGGTTATGCGCTCCAAATCGTCCGCTACACCCACCATCGTATAAGCAATCAGATGCGGCGCATGGCTGGTGGCTGCCAAGACCAGATCGTGATGGGCTGCATCCATCTCGGTCACATTCGCGCCCAGCGCTTCCCAAAACGCGCGCAGCTTCTCGGTCGCGTCATCCGAGCCAGTTTCGACCGGGGTCAGAATGCACCACCGATTGTCAAAAAGCTCGGCAAAGCCCGAGGTTGGTCCCGACTTCTCAGTACCCGCAACGGGATGACCGGGGACAAAATGCGCGTGCGCTGGAAGATGCGGTTCAACCGCCTCAATGACGCGGCGTTTGACCGAGCCGACATCCGTCACAATCACCCCTTCACGCAAATGTGGGGCGATCCGCGCCACGATATCGCCCATGGCCCCTACGGGTGTACACAAGATGACAAGGTCCGCGCCTGCGACCGCTTCTTCTGCTGTGTCAAAAATCTCGGCATAGCCCAGATCGGCAGCCGTCTTGCGGGTTTCTGCTGACCGCGCCGTGCCCGTGATATGCTCTGCAACCCCGCCCCGTTTGCAGGCATGAGCAATGGAGGACGCAATCAGGCCAAGACCGATCAGGGCGACACGCTCAAACAGGGCCATTACGCGGCATCCTTCATAAAGGATGTCAGCTGATCCATAACGGCGGCGCATTCCTCTTCGGTGCCAATGGTGATCCGCAACGCATCTGGAAACCCATAGCCCGTCACTTGGCGCACGATGATCCCGGCCTCTTGCAGGGCCGCATGGGCCGCATCTGACTGCTGCGCGGACGCAAAGCGCACCAGAAGGAAATTTGCAAAACTCTCATCAACGGACAGGCCCGCGCCGCGCAAGGACTGCGTCATCACCTGCGCCAAGCGCCAGTTTTCTGACAAACACTGCTCGGTATGGGAGACATCTTTGACGGCTTCCGAGGCCGCGGCCAGTGATCCCGCCGTGATATTAAACGGCCCGCGCACCCGTTGCAGCACATCAATAATTGTCGGGTTTGCATATCCCCAGCCCACACGGGCCGCGCCCAACCCATACACTTTGGAAAAGGTACGGGTCATAATCACATTGGGATAGGCGTCCACAAATGACGCCCCGCCATCATAGCCGCCCTGATCGCGAAGCCGGTAATCCGCAAACTCGGCATAGGCGCCATCCAGAACAAGCAGCACCGATTGCGGCAGGCTCCAGGCCAAGCGCTCCAGCGCGTCTTTAGGCACAAAGGTGCCGGTCGGATTTCCCGGATTGGCCACAAACACAATCTTTGTGCGCTCGGTCACATGGGACAGGATCTGATCGACCGAGACGACGCGGCCCACTTCCGGGGCAGTCACGGGCGTTGCGCCTGCGGCAAGCGCGCAAATCTTATGCATCGAAAAGCCGTGCTCGGTCACAATCACTTCGTCACCCGGCCCAGCATAGGCCTGACAAATGAAGGTGAAAATTTCGTCCGATCCGGCACCGCAGATCAGCTGCTCGGCTGGCAGCGCATAGATGTCCGCGATCGCCTCTCGCAGCGCTGCATGATCCGCACTTGGGTAGCGATGCAACGCGTCCGCCACATCGCCATAGGCGGCAATAGCGTGCGGGCTTGGCCCAAACGGGTTTTCGTTTGAGCTAAGCTTCAGGACTTTTTTGCGGCCTTTGATCTTGGACTTGCCGCCCTGATAGGGGGCGATGTCCAAAATACCGGGCTGCGGCGTCAGTGCATCTGTGCTTTCAATCGTCATATCGAGCGGGGGTTACGCCATTGCTTCGCGATTGAAAACGGCAATTTGGGCGCACCGCTAATAGAAACTCTGCGGATCAATATCGATGCTAACGCGGACTTGGCTGGGAATGGTCACACCGTCCCGCCAAAGTGAAAGCGCCCCTTGCAATCGCGGGTCTTTGGCAGAGCGCACAAGTAGCCGCATCCGATGCCGCCCTCTGATCCGGGCAATCGGCGCGGGCGCCGGCCCAAAAACCTCGGCTCCAATTGCGTGCAAAGGTCCGGCAGACCGCGCCATGGCCTGAGCGACACCCTGCACTTGGGAGAGGTTTTGGCCAGAGATCACAACACCCGCCAAACGCCCGAACGGGGGGACACCTGCGCTGCGCCGTGCCTCGGCCTCAGCCCGCCAGAACGCTTCTTCTTCGCCCGAGATAATGGCCTTGATCACCGGGTGCTCTGGCTGGTGGGTTTGGATATAGGCCGTACCGCGACGGTCCGCACGCCCCGCCCGACCAGCCACCTGCCGGATCAATTGAAACGTCCGCTCGGCCGCGCGCAAGTCTCCTCCCTGCAATCCCAGATCGGCATCAATCACGCCAACACAGGTGAGCAGCGGAAAGTTATGCCCTTTGGCAACCAGCTGCGTGCCGATGATCACATCCGCCTCTCCCTCGGCGATGGATTTGATATGCTCCCGCAGGCGCTGACCTGACAGCATCAGGTCCGATGACAACAATGCAATACGCGCCTCTGGAAATCGGGCGGTTGCCTCTTCTGCCAAACGTTCAACGCCGGGCCCAATCGGGGCAAAGCGATCTTCAATGCCACAACTGGGGCAGGTTTTGGGTTTGTCTTTCGTCTCTCCACATTGGTGGCACATCAACTCCCCGCGGAAACGGTGTTCGACCATCCGCGCATCGCAATGATCACACCCAACCTGATATCCACATACGCGACACACCGTAATCGGCGCATAACCGCGGCGATTGAGAAACAAGAGCGATTGTTCCCCTGCCTCGAGGCGGCGATCAATTTCCTGAGCGAGGCGCGGCGAAATCCACGACTGCGCAGACATCTCTTCCTCACGCAGGTCCAGGGGCACCATCTCGGGAAGTTCTGCCGCTCCGAACCGACGATCCAGAACCACCCGGTCGTATTTCCCGGCCTCTGCATTCACCCAGGTTTCCAAGGCAGGCGTGGCACTCGCCAGGATCACCTGCGCCCCCGCGATAGAGGCGCGCATCACGGCCATATCACGCGCCGAATAGAAAACACCGTCTTCTTGTTTGTATGAGCTGTCATGTTCTTCATCGACCACGATCAGGCCCAGATTGGCGAAGGGCAGATAGAGCGCAGAGCGTGCACCCACCACAAGCTGCGCCCCATTCTGTGCCACCATGCGCCAACAGCGCCGGCGTTCCGTCATGGTGACGCCGTAATGCCACTCTGCTGGGCGCGCGCCAAATCGCGCCTCCACCCTGTCCAGAAAATCAACCGTCAACGCAATCTCGGGCAACAGAACCAGCGCTTGTTGACCACGCGCCAAGCACTCCGCCACGGCCTCGAGATAAACTTCCGTTTTCCCTGACCCCGTCACCCCTTGCAGCAGCGTGCACGAAAACCGCTGATCGCTCTTTGCCCTCAACGCGTCCACGGCGTCCTTCTGACTGTCCGAAAGCGTTTTGCCGGGTCGACTTGGATCAAGCTTGGTGTAAGGCGCATCGCGCGGGGCAGAACGCGGCAACAAAACTCCTTGATCGGCCAATCCCTTGACCACAGACGCCGACACGCCAGCCATATCGGCAAGTTCTTTGGGGTAATAAAGTTTGTCCGGGTCTTCCTCCAACACATCAATGACACGGGCGCGGGCATCCGTCATCCGGTCAGGCGCACTGGAGCCTTTTTGGTATACAGTGCGGTCCCCAGGTGGGTCGGCCAACCCGGGCACCCGCATCGTCATCCGCAACATTTGATAGAGCGGGGTCAAAGTATATGCGCCCGTCTTCATCAGAAAATCCTGCATATCGGCGCGCATCGGCGGCACATCGACCACCGCTGTGATGGGGCGCAGTTTTTCCACGGGGTAATCGCCCTGAGCCTCCCCCCAGATGACACCCAGCACTTGGCGTGGCCCCAAAGGCACTTTGACAAACGCACCCAAAGCCGCCCCGCCCTCTGGCGCGAGGTAGTCCAAAGGACCATCAAGCGGTTGGGTCGTCAGCACGGAAAGCGGTGTCCCGCCGGGATAATTCCTCGCCATCACCTCTCTCACGTTTGGGGATTCACAGACTTGGCCCACAAGGCTATGCTAGGGACGAGTTCAAAACAAACCCCTAAGGCAGGTTGCTATGAAATTTTTTGTCGATACGGCCGATGTAGATGCGATCAAAGAGATGAATGATCTGGGCATGGTCGACGGTGTGACGACCAATCCGTCCCTGATTTTGAAATCAGGTCGCGACATCTTGGAAGTGACCAAAGAGATTTGCGATATGGTCGATGGTCCAGTGTCCGCAGAAGTGGTGGCGTTAGAGGCCGATGCCATGATCGCCGAAGGACGGAAGCTTGCGAAAATCGCGGACAATATCGCTGTCAAAGTCCCTTTGACTTGGGCGGGGTTACAAACCTGCAAAACACTCTCTGCCGAAGGGACGATGGTGAATGTGACTTTATGCTTCTCGGCAAACCAAGCGTTGTTGGCGGCTAAGGCCGGTGCAACCTACATTTCGCCATTCATCGGTCGTCTCGACGACATCAACTTGGATGGGCTGGAGTTGATCGAAGAAATCCGCACGATTTATGACAATTATGGATTTGGCACAGAGATCCTTGCCGCCTCCATCCGGTCGGTGAACCACATGAAGGACTGCGCTTTGATCGGTGCGGACGTGGCAACCGCGCCGCCTGCAGTCATCAAGAAAATGGCGGATCATGTTCTTACCGACAAAGGTCTCGATGCCTTCATGTCAGACTGGGCGAAAACCGGACAAAAGATCCTTTGACCGTACTGGCTTCAAAAGACGACCGAAGGCTGACGCGTTCTGTGCGTCACATGCTTCTGAACAATCCCGAAATGCTCACAAGCGATCCGGAGATTATGGCTGCCCTGGTGCATCACCTCGCCCATAGCGGCGAGACGACGGACATCCGGTCCAAAGCGCTAGAAGGCATGCAGTCAGAAGTAAAGCGCCTGACCGATAAAATGGATCAGGTAACCTCTGCGTCTTACGATACCGCCTCGGCCGTTTCTCAAATTCATAGAGCGATCGTCCACCTGTCGGAGGCAGCAAATCGGGAGGAGCTGGTTGCACGCATTGAAAATGACCTCGCCCCAATTCTGAAAATTCCGCACGCAAAAATCGAGGAACGCCAACTTCGAGTGCTCAGTATGAACGGCCTGACGGCTGAACTGCCCCTGTCAGATGTTGCGGTTCTTGTCCTTACCGGTGACAGTATGGACCGTTTTTCCCCCAATTTGCGGAAAGACCTGATCCAATTTTTTCACTCGATGCTGGTGTTTTTGTGGACCAATACCAACCCATAGACCTTGGCGTTGGAGCCGATCTCTTGGAAGAATGGCTAGACCATAGCCGTGCACTGAAAGGTCTGTCGGAAAAAACACTCAGCGCATATGCCGATGATCTTCGGTCATATTTGGGGTTTATTCAGGCGCATTTTGGGTCCCGCCTGTCCTTTGGCCTGCTCTCGTCAGTCACATTAAGAGATCTGCGTGCTTGGGTTGCAGCCGAGAGGGACCGCGGCCGTTCGGCGCGATCGGTGGCGCGCTCTATCTCGGCTATTAAAGGCTTTTACGGCTATCTAAACCTCAGCCGCGGGATTGATATCTCTGAAGTCACAGCACTGAAGCCGATCAAGTTTCAAAGCAGTTTGCCAAGGGCCGTCAGCGCCGATGCCGCAAAAAACCTGATTGAAACCGTGGCGCAAAACCGCAGCGAACCTTGGCTTGCCGCGCGGGACAGCGCAGTTCTTATTCTCCTCTACGGGTGTGGCCTCCGGATTTCGGAAGCATTGGGAATACAGGGCGCTGATCTACCACTCGGCTCATCAATCAAAGTCACCGGAAAAGGCGGCAAAGATCGTATTGTACCGGTGATCCCCTTGGCGCGAGAGGCTGTGGACGCCTATGCCAAGTTGGTTCCGTTCGATTTAACTCCAGATGAGCCCATTTTCCGGGGAACCCGTGGTGGTCCTTTGTCACCGGGTGTTGTGCAAAAGGCTACCGCACTCGCCCGAGAGATGCTCGGCCTTCCACCAGGCACGACCCCACATGCCATGCGACACTCTTTTGCGACCCATTTGTTGTCTGCGGGTGGCGACCTGCGATCAATCCAAAAACTCCTCGGGCACGCCAGCCTGTCATCGACACAGATTTATACCGCAGTAGACGAAGCACGGCTTATGGAAGCCTACGACCTCGCTCATCCATTGGCGGCTCGTAAACAAAACTGACGCACCGCTAAAAGAGCACATGATTAAAAAACGACACAGCGCCGTGACGCAAACTGCATTGCATGTGATCAGTAGACAAGTGTATACAGCACCCATTCTAACCGGGAGAGTGTGCCACTGGGCACCGCCGAAGGGGAAATCGCCCCGATATCTCTCAGGCATCAGGACCGGTTGAACAAGCTAAATCCGGAGAGCGGGCATCTCGCCCCACCGAAGGAGCAAGCGCCAATTGGGTGGTCTAAATGGCGTGAAACTCTCAGGTTTCAGGACGGACGGGGCCGGTAAGGGTAAAGGAACCTTTGCTGCGTCATGAACGGAGAGCTTAGACATGACACATATCGCAGTCCTCGGCGCTGGGATCACAGGCATTACTACAGCCTTTCAATTGATGGAGCGCGGCTTTGACGTGACCGTCATCGACCGCCAGCGCTATGCTGGTATGGAAACCAGTTTTGCGAATGGCGGTCAGCTCTCGGCCTCAAATGCAGAAGTGTGGACGCATCCCATGACCATCCTGAAAGCGATCAAATGGTTGATGCGCAAGGACGCGCCCCTGCTGATGAACCCAAGACCCGGCTGGCACAAAATCAGTTGGATGACCGAGTTTCTGGCAAACATCCCTCACTATAAGCGCAACACCATCAAAACAGCGGAATTGGCCATTCGTGCGCGCGAACACCTTTTGGGCATGGCGGATCGTGCAGAGTGCGACTTTGATTGGTCGCCCGCAGGCATCCTCCATTTCTACGAATCTGAGGCTGACTTTAAACATGCGCGCGAGGTCTCTCGCCTTTTGTCACAGGGTGGTCTGCGCCGTGAAGAACTGACAGCCAGCGAAGTCCGCGCCAAAGAACCAACATTAACAGGGGAATTCGTCGGCGGGTTCTGGACCGAGAGCGACAGCACCGGCGATATTCACAAATTCACAATGGGACTTGCGCGCGCTTGTGAAAAAGGGGGCGTGACATTCGTCCACGGCGCGACGGTCAAGCATGTCGAAGACACGGGGCAAAACATTCGCATTGCCTGTGACACAGTCGCGCTTGAGGCCGACAAAGTGGTGGTCTGCGCGGGCGTTGGCAGCCGAGAAATCGCGCGGCAATTTGGTGACCGCGCAAATGTATACCCCGTCAAAGGCTATTCCATCACGGTGGACCTAAAGGATCGCGTCAGCCGACTGCGTGCACCAACCGTGTCCCTGTTAGACGATAAAGCCAAACTGGTCACATCCAGACTGGGCGAAACCCGCTTCCGCGTGGCAGGTACGGCCGAGTTCAACGGCTACAATTACGACATCCGCGCGGATCGCATCAAACCCTTGACCGATTGGGTGAACCGCCTGTTCCCCGAAGTCTCCACCGAATATGTCACGCCGTGGGCCGGCCTGCGCCCCATGATGCCCAGCATGATGCCAAAGGTCGAACAAGGCCGCTCACCGCGCGTGTTCTACAACACGGGCCATGGGCACCTAGGATGGACTCTTTCTGGAGTAACCGCGCATATGATCGCGGAGCAAGTTGTACAAAGCGAAAAGAAGAGCCGTCCGGCAATTGCCATCGTTCGAACAGCGTCGGCCTAAACCGCAAGCAATTCGCGCAGCGCCTGATCCCCGGTTTTTGAAAAGCGAATGGCGCGACTGTCTTTGTCGCGCATTGCCCATCTGCGGCTTTCCAACTGAGAGAGTATAGATCGGCCCAAAGACCCCGAGAGATGGGAGCGCCGCTCGCTCCAATCCAGACACTCGCGACAGAGCGGAGCTTTCTTCGCTTCAAGCGTGGCCAAATCAATCCCAAACCCCGTGACAAAATCCCGGCCGCTATCCGACAGCGTCAGCCCGGCCTCATCAAGCGCCAGAAACCCGCGCTGCCGGAAACTGTCGTAAATCAGCACGCCCATCTCGCCAGCCAGATGATTGTAGCAAACCCGCGCATAGCGCAGCGCGTCATCCTTCGGGCCAGTGCGTGTCCGCAATTGCCCCCGCCCTGCCGCAAGCCCCATCAGGCTTTCTAAGGCATGCGCCGTGTCATCATCGGCAAGCGAGAAATACTTATGCCGACCCTGCTTGCGCTGAATCAACAACCCACCTTCTTCCAGTTTCTTCAAATGCGAACTCGCCGTTTGCAGCGTCACGCCCGCCTCCAAAGACAACTCGGTCGCGGTTAGAGCCTTTCCGCTGATCAAGGCGGTCAGCATGTTGGCCCGCGCGGGGTCGCCGATCAGCGCGGCAATGCGCGCGATATCTGGTCCATGTTTCATAGTTCGACCGTAATCGAAGCATTCAAATCTCACAATGCTCTAAACCTCTCCAAAAGAAAATCCTCATGACTGAAACATTTCTGACACTTCTCGCGGCTTGGGGCGCACTGGCCGCCGCCGCCATTTCACCCGGCCCCAATATGGTGGCTGTCGCCTCTCGCGGGTTGGGCGCAGGCCGGCGCGCGGCGCTGACCGTCACACTCGGGATCGCTTTGGGCGGGTTCTTCTGGGCGATGCTGACCGCCTATGGATTGGGCCTGTTGTTCGAGGCCTACCCTGTACTGCTGCGCGTACTCGGCCTTTGTGGCGGAGCCTATCTGGCATGGTTGGGGTTCAAAGGCTGGCGCTCCGCCCTGCGCGGCGAGGGCAGTGACATCGCGCCCAAAGCATCCGACGGCTTTTGGGGCGATCTGGGATATGGGTTGATCGTGACCGCAACAAATCCCAAAGTCGCGCTTCTTTGGGCGTCGCTGTCGACCTTCGTGGCCGGCGTCACACACACGATCTGGTTCACCCTGATTTTTGCGGGCGTATCCTCTCTGATCTTGTTCCTGATCTACGGGACCTATGGGTTTATCTTTTCCGCGTCCGGAATGCGCAGCTTGTATCAGCGGTTCACCCGCGCGGCGGATGCCGTTTTCGGCAGCGCCTTTGGCCTGTTGGGGCTCGGCATGATCTTGCGATCCGTCAAAAACCTATGACACGACCAAAGTAAATTAACCTTTGGATGAGCGACAGACTGTCCTACGGATGTCCGCCGCCCGTCTCACAGATATCCCACGCAGATCACACGCCTGATTTCGGCGTGTTAAAATTGTTAACTTAAGCGTGTCGGATCAGGCTTTCACCTCGGCCAGCCATTCATAGCCGGGTTCTTTTTCCAGCTCTTCAAGCGCTTCGCTGCACCGTTTTGTGACATTCGGATAGGCGTATTGACCCACATCCGGCAGGATTTTCCACGAGCGCGCACATTTCTGACCTTCGGCCTTCGCGAAAACCACAGCGACATCCGCGACATCATCCAATCGGAACGCGTCTGATGGCGCTTCAGCGGTCGAAATCGTGATCTGCGACGTGATACAGAGATCCGCGAAGGTCTCTTCATTTTTGATGATCTTGGCCGCTTCACCCGCCAGATAAACCGTCGGTGCCGCTTCCAGCGAAGAGCCGATTTCTTTGGCCTCTCGCTTTTGCTCCAACGCACCTGTCACAACGCGGCGCACAGCACGCACGATCTTGGACCGCTCCGCCAGCGCATCATCGCGCCATTCATCCGGCGTTGCAGGCATATCGGTCAAATGGATCGACCCTTCGGAATGCCGCTCGAGATAGGCTTCTTCCATGGTGAAAGGCAGGATCGGCGACAGCCATCCGGTCAGACGCGCATAGATCTCCCCCAAGACGGCCTCGGCGGCCACACGGCGTGGGCTGCTTTTGGCATCACAATAAAGCGCGTCTTTGCGGATATCGAAATAGAAGCTGGAGAGGTCCAGCGTTGTAAATTCAAACACCGTCCGCCACGCCGTTTGGAAATCAAACCGCTTATAGCTGTCGCGCACGATTCCGTCGATTTCCCACAAGCGATGCAGGATCAGCTGCTCCAGTTCTTGCAGATCGGCCTTGGCAGGCATCGCCGGAACTTCATCCGGCAAGGAGCCCAAACAGAAGCGCAAGGTATTGCGCAAACGGCGGTAGCTGTCCGCTACGTTTTTCAAGATTTCCGGCCCGATCCGCTGATCTGCCGTGTAATCCGTCTGCGCCACCCAAAGGCGCAGGATATCCGCGCCATATTGTTTGACGACCGTTTCCGGCACGATGGTATTGCCCAACGACTTGGACATTTTCATGCCCTTCTCATCGAGCGTAAACCCATGCGTCACAACGTTGCGGTACGGCGCGCGGCCCGTCGTGCCCACGGATTGCAGCAAGGAAGAATGGAACCAGCCACGGTGCTGATCCGTGCCCTCCATATAGACATCCGCAATGCCATCTTCGGTGCCATCTTCACGATCGCGCAGAACGAAGCTGTGCGTCGAACCGGAATCGAACCAAACGTCCAAGATATCGAACACCTGATCCCAGTCTTCCGGATTGTGGTCATTGCTCAAGAAGCGCTCTTTCGCGCCATCGGCATACCAGCAATCTGCGCCTTCGACCTCAAACGCTTCGGCAATCCGAGAATTCACCTTTGGGTCGCGAAGCAGGAAGTCCGGATCGGTCGGCAGCGCACTCTTTTTCGTAAAGCAAGTCAGCGGCACACCCCAAGCGCGTTGGCGCGACAGAACCCAGTCGGGCCGCGCCTCCATCATCGAATGCAAACGGTTGCGACCAGATTGTGGCGTCCATTTCACATTGTCGATCTCGGTCAGCGCACGTTCGCGGATCGTCTTGCCATGCGTGTCCTGACCATCGCCCACCGGCTTATCAATCGCGGCAAACCATTGCGGCGTGTTGCGATAGATGACCGGGGCCTTAGAGCGCCATGAATGCGGATAGCTGTGCTTGATCTTGCCACGTGCGAGCAGACCGCCCACCTCGACCAGTTTGTTGATCACAGCCGTGTTCGCGTCACCTTCGCCACCTTTGCGTGACAGGATATATTTACCACCAAAGAACGGCAGGTCATCGCGGAACCCGCCATCGTCTTTGACATTATAGGTGATGACTTGTTCGAGCATTCCGAGATCGCGGAACAGCTCGTATTCTTCCATCCCGTGGGAGGGCGCACAATGGACAAAGCCCGTGCCTTCGGTATCGGTCACAAAATCTGCAGAGCGGAAATCACGGATGTCATCCCATTCGCCATTGCCCCCTTCGGAGCCATAAAGCGGATGCGTCAGTGCAAGGCCCTTTAACTCTTCCGCGGTAACGTCGCGAACGCGCGTATACTGATCTTCTTCCAAACGTGCGCGTTTGAAGACGTCCACGGCCAGGTTATCCGCGAGCAGATACTTGTCACCAACAGAAGCCCAACATTCCTCGGGCGTCGCAGTCACTTCATAAAGGCCATAGGAAATGCCCTCGCCGTAAACGACCGCCTTATTCGACGGCATCGTCCAAGGCGTCGTTGTCCAGATCACGACATAAGCCCCGCCAAGTTCGGCCGAGCTTCCCTCGGTCACGCGGAACTTCACCCAGATCGTGAAGCTGTCTTTGTCGTGATATTCGACTTCCGCTTCCGCCAAAGCGGTCTGTTCCACTGGCGACCACATCACAGGTTTTGAGCCCTGATAAAGCGTGCCATTCATTAAGAACTTCATGAACTCTTCGGCAATCACGCGTTCCGCATGGAAATCCATGGTCAGATAGGGCTCGGCCCAATTCCCAGTGATGCCAAGACGTTTGAATTCCTCGCGCTGGATATCCACCCAACCTTCGGCAAATTTTCGGCATTCCTGACGGAAATCCACAATGGGCACATCATCCTTGTTCTTTCCCTTTTTGCGGTATTGTTCCTCGATCTTCCATTCGATGGGCAATCCATGGCAATCCCAGCCGGGAATATAGCGTGCGTCAAAACCCATCATCTGATGGGATCGCACAATCATATCCTTGATGGTCTTGTTCAGCGCGTGACCGATATGCAGATGACCGTTCGCATAGGGTGGTCCATCATGCAGGGTGAACGGCTCGCGGCCTTCTTTTTCGCGCAGGCGATCATAGACGCCAATTTCATTCCAGCGCTCCAGCCAGCCCGGCTCGCGGTTCGGCAGGCCCGCCCGCATCGGGAAGTCGGTCTTCGGCAGGTTCAGGGTATCTTTGTAGTCGGGTGTGTCAGCGCACATGGGTATTGATCCGGATTTTATCAGGGTGTGGGTCTAGCATCGGCGAGGCGTCCCGTCGCCATTGTCCCGGCCGGCCAGTTTAAGCCGCCGGGCGGATAATTCGTATCGCAAACCCAAGCTCCATGGGCTGCGCGTATAGGCTCAGCCTTCGGGGGCGTAAAGCGGTCAGATCGTCTCTTTTGCACAGTCAAGATGTGCTAAAGAGATCTGAAAGGGCTTTCATCACTTCACTGCGTGTTTTGGGTTTTTCAATGGCCGCAAACGGCATCGGGCGACAGACATCCATCGCAGCAATGCCGACCCGCACGGTCAGTGCACCGTTGACAACGCCCTCCCCGAACCTGCGCGAGAACTTCGATAATACACTCCCACCGGCCACGGACCCCAAGAGATCATCCGTCAGTGCAATGGCACCTGTAGCGACAAGATGGGTTGTCACGGCCCGGATCAAACGAAAACTCCCAAGCAGACTGGCTCTTGCACCATAGATAGCTGCAACTTGGCGGATCATACGGATGTTCACGACCAAAGCCGCTACAACATCAGCAAAGGCCAGTGGCACAAATGCAGTTACGGTCGCAACGTACCTCGCGGACGCGCGCACCTGCACCAAGGCCGCCTCATCCAAGGGGGCCATTAAGTGCCGTTCCGTTTGTGTGACCACATCCTTCGCTTCTAATGCCTCCGGCAGCACCTCTTGCAGCTTCGTAAGGTTCCAACGCCTTTCGGGCGATGATCGATAAAGCGACGCGATGCGACCTGAGATATCCAACGCGTTTTGTCGGGATAAACCCGCCCAGTTTTGCCCCGTCGCGTTTCGTAACGCATCAATCCGTCTTATCCGGCGCAAAGCAAAGAGTTCCTTAAACACGAAAATCAGGGCTGCGAGTCCAAGAACGGCGAGCAAGCCCAGTGCAACCCAACTCAGCACCGGCGATCGCAAAACCAAGGTCTCGATCAATTGGGTAAAGGATGTCACCAAGACGAGTCCCAAAAGACCAAGGAAAGCCGTCCAGACGATCCCACCCCAAAGACGCGGCTTTTGACTGCGCCGCAGGTCCGCGCGGACAGGTAGGCTGGGTTCTTCAACCACGATGGGTTGCGCATCGAAAGCGGACGGCGTGTCTTTCAGTTCAATGCGCACAGGTTTCTGGCTCATAGAATGTCCCCCAATAGAAATTCCGCCGCTTCGTCCAGCCGGATATGGGGAAGACCGCCTCGAGTATTATGTCCTCCAATCGGTGGAAGGAACCGGGTCAAATCAAAGGTTAGTTCGGACCAGTCGTCTTTCCCGTCCCGCGCATCCGCAAACAAGATACCAGGATCTGTCGGAAGATCACCGGGAAAGCTTGCGCTTAAGGCGCCACTTGGGTGGACCCGTCCTTCAACCATGCCCAACTCTTTGCCCTGATGGGCGCGCGTCGCCTCTGTTGTGCTCCGAAAACTCGCGACCGCCATACTGCGTGTTTGTGCACCCTTATAATCTGCCTTCTCTTTGGCGCGCCGGACCAAAGCCTGCACAAACGTTGTGAGTTGTGGGTGTTGCGTATGATGAATGTGATCGGCTTTTGTTGCGGCCAGCAAAATACGATCAATCCGGCGGGTCAGAAAGCGCGTGAGGACAGAGTTCTTCCCAACACGAAAACTCTCCAGCACTTCACCGATGGCTTTTTGCATGTCTGCAAGTGCTGCCGGTCCCTGATCCAACGCATCGAGGACATCCAACAGAACGATCTGACGATCAAGTCTAGCAAAGTGATCCCGGTAAAACGGTGTGACGACCCTCTTTTTATAGGCCTCAAAGCGGGCCTCCATTTCAGCTGCAAAACTCCCGCGCCCACCACGACCCGACGGAAGCGGTGCGAACATCATAACGGGCGCACCCGCAAGATCGCCTGGCATCAGGAATCGCCCCGGCGCCAATGATGAATACCCTTGCATACGCGCATGGCGGAGATGCTCTGTGAAAAGCTCTGACAATTGCTGTGCCAGCGCCTCGTCGAAGGGTGCCGCTGGATCAACGGTTTCCAGTTCTTTTAAGAACGCACTCGTTTGGGGGTTTACTCTGTACGCCTTGGCCGAGGCCAACGCAGCCTTTGACCAGGCGCCAAAATCTAAATCCATTAAAGGAAGATCGAGCAGCCATTCACCCGGGTAGTCCACAATATCTATATGGATCGTCCGTGAGCCGCGGAACCCACTCAGCAGACCTTCGGATCTGACCCGGAGCGAAACTCGAAGCTGACTGATCGACCGCGTTGACTGCGGCCACTGAGGTTTCGAACCAGAGAGTACATGTAAATGTTCTTCGATTGGAAACCGAGGGACAGTCTTATCTGGTTGTGGCTGCAAGTAGGCCGCCTCTATCCTGTGGGCGGACTTGAGATTGAGCATCCGATCGCGATTCAAAAGGTTTTCCACCAGAGACGTAATAAAAATCGTCTTTCCGGCCCGAGACAGCCCCGTAACCCCTAACCGGATCGTCGTTTCAAATATTGCTGATTGTAAACGGCCGGCTCCCTTCTCTACGGTGAGGGCAGCTTTTGCCAGAGGGGATTGTCGCAAAAGGGCTCCTTCACTTTGCGGATACCTCATCTAAGGGCGATTGGTGCGCTTTCCTAGGGGATTGGCAAACCGGTGCTGCCGCGCTACCGCGCGCTCCATGCCGCGCTTTGCCTTTAAAATTGAATATGACGGAAGACCATTCACCGGATGGCAGCGCCAAGCGGAAACCATAACTGTCCAAGGTCAAATCGAAGCCGCATTGGAAAAGCTCGAGGATGGCCCACATACGTTTTTTGGCGCAGGTCGCACCGATACCGGGGTTCACGCAGAGGGCCAGGTCGGGCATGTCGACCTTCAGAAACCTTGGCAGGCTGATCGACTAAGGCAAGCGATTAACCATCATCTCAAACCAGACCCGATCGCCCTAACAGCCGCCGTCGAAGTGGATGGGGACTTTCACGCACGTTTTGGCGCTATTGAACGCACATATCGCTTTGAGATTGTGGCTCGCCGTGCCCCGATTGTGCGCGACCGGGGTTTTGTCTGGCATATCGGACACGCGTTGGATGTGGGCGCCATGCGCGCCGGGGCTGCGCATCTTATTGGAAACCATGATTTCACGACGTTTAGGTCGACCATGTGTCAGGCACAAAGCCCCATCAAAACGCTCGACGGACTGGATATTGACGTTGCAGACTATCCCGGCGGCGGCATCAAGTACACATTTTCAATTGTCGCCAGAAGTTTTCTTCATAACCAAGTGAGAAGCTTTATCGGAACACTGGAGCGCGTCGGGAGCGGCGCTTGGCACCCTGATCAAGTGAAAGACGCTTTGGAAAGCAAAGACCGCCAAGCGTGTGGTCCGGTATCACCCCCGGATGGCCTGACATTGGTTCACGTCCGCTATCCAAATTCACCATTCAACGAAAAGAACTAATTTGTTTCCACAAATTCTCCTTCGATTTGGCTTTTTTTAATGACCTATTGGCATTTGATTGAAGCTGAGTAGAAGCGTCAAACGCGTTTGATTGGAGGCACAATGAAAAAGACAACACTTGTTCTGAGCGTAACTGCACTGGTTGTGGCGGGGTGTTCCGTGGACAAAGCCGAGTATTTGTCAGAACCCGTTCTGGTCAAAACGCCGAAAGGTATTGTCACCTGTCAGCTGTATCGTGACGATCGCGTCCTCTGGGATGAAGCGGTTGCCTTCCCACAATCCCGAATGACTTTGGCCGAGGCCGATGAGGTCTGTCAGGAAGAGGGCCGCAGGGTAAGGGAAGAGGGTCGGCGTCCGGCCGATACCGACGATACAACTGGCTAGGCCGAATAAGCCCCAAACTTAACACTAACCCTATTGGTGGCTGGCAGGGGCTGAGGGACTCGAACCCACGACCCTCGGTTTTGGAGACCGATGCTCTACCAACTGAGCTAAACCCCTAGACCAGGCTTTGCGCTTAAAGACCCACGATTCTTTTTTCAAGCACGTTTCATCGAAGCAGCTGGGAAATTCACACGCGAATGCCCCGCTTGCACAGACACAATTCACACAGACCAGTGAGGTATTTTTCAGTTTTCCGCGCTTTTCTCACAAAAAGATAAATTGGCCATCACGGGCGCGTTGAAAACCAGAGCTGCACGACGGTATTCTTCTCTTCCTGTGAGAAACTGAAACACAAAAAACACCTGAACAATATCTTAAGCCATTGTTAAATAATGTCTTTTTTTGATGCTTCGGCTTCTCCGAACCAATCTCAAGCCGCTGTGAGCACGCGTGACGCACGCCTCAGTGAATTTGCGTGGGTCGACCTGTGATTGGCGAGATCGGCGTCGATTTCCTAAGTGTTGTTCATCGGACGAACGATCCGGTCCCCACAAGGGGGCACACACAAACCGGGCTCACGCCCAACCTAAGAAAGGTAAATAAAATGAAACGTACTCTCACTCTTGCAGCTTTCGCAGCTTTGGTTTCCACATCCGCTTTCGCGATGGTTCCTTCTAACGAAGCCATCAAAAAAGACATTATGGACCTCGGCTTCTCCGCGTCTGAAGTTGCTCAAATCCCAGCAGACACTTTGCAAGGCTTGAACGTTGTTCTGTCTTCCGGCGACAGCTCTGACGCACGTCAAACGGTTCGCAGTGTTGTAGCGTCCATCATCTATGACGGTGGCGTATCTGCAGAAGAGTTTGCAGCATGGAATGCAACAAACGGCGATGACTCAGGCAATGGCCTGGTTGCTGGTGTCGACTTCGAACGTAACGCATTCTCCGGCGAGTTCCCGCTGTCAGCGAATTCACGTTCTGACGCTAACTAAGCTTTACGCTGTTTAACAAAAATAAAGGCCGCCCGTATTGGGCGGCCTTTTGCATAAACTTCATATCTCCGCGAGATTACTCGTGGATTTTTGAGACCACGCCGGAGCCGACGGTGCGGCCACCTTCGCGGATCGCGAAGCGCAGTTTCTCTTCCATCGCGATCGGTGCAATCAGCTCCACATC
>JBCBON010000018.1:0-42133 GCA_039821195.1 Pseudomonadota bacterium | reverse complement strand
GTGGCGGGGACGCCGTCGACGAAGAACTCGCCGCCGATCAGGCGGACCGGCACCGTTTCGGCGTACTCGGCCCGCTCGAACAGCTTCCCGCCGCTGAAGGTCGCCGTGCTGTTCCCGCGCACCGACGCGCCCCCGCCGTCGGAACCCGACGAGATCAGAACGCTGTCGGCGACATCGAATCCGAAGCCGAGCGCGCCGCCGTCGATGCGGACCGTCGATCCGGCGCAGACGGAGAGCCAGCGTCCGGTCTCGCCGCTGAGTAGCGTGAGGTCGCCGATGAGCATGAGGTCGTCGCCGGTCGACCCACCGTCGATCGTGAGCGAGCCCCGGAGGACGCGGTAGTCGTCCGGCGTTGTCTGACCGGGGCCGAGCGTGAGCGACTGGCCGGGGCGGAGGCCCCCGACGGGCAGGTCTTGAGGCATCGGATCGGCCGGCGGCGGCGAGGCGGGCTCGAGGGTGATCGCGCCGAAGATGTTGATGAACTCGCGATCTTGCGGGAAGATGAAGACCGAACCATCTGCGAGCACACCCGCCAGCACGTCGCCCGGCGCGAGCAACGGCCGGAGCCCGGCAATCACCTGGTCCAGCGGATCGCCGGAGGGCACCAAAACCATGATCGAACGGGGTGTCTTCAGCGAGGCTACAAACGCGGACATGTCCACAAAGGCGGTCAGTTTACCGGGTAAGTTCTGGGCTTTTGCCGTATCCAACACCGCCTCCATTTTTTCGGCGCTGCGATCCAAAAGCGAGAGGTCGTGACCTTTCTCCGCAAAATTCTGGGCAAGCTCGCTTCCCATCACGCCAATGCCGATCAAACCCAGATGCGTCATGCAACATTACCCTTTTTCACTGGTTCCAGACCTACCTGCCCGAACAAAGAGAGCAAAGCGCTTTGACAGAGGGTGACGAAAAACACTTTTAAAAAAGGTGCCCACTTGTCACACAGACGTCATAGTAAAAGCGCGTGATAATGCTGGTACGACGAGGGGAAAATCATGTTGAAACACTTGCTTTGGGGTTTGGCGGTAAGCGTCAGTCTGGTTGGCGCGGCGTTTGCACAGAGTGCTGCGAATAAAACGATTTTGGTGCTGGATGCTTCAGGTTCCATGTGGGGGCAAATCGACGGGGTAGCAAAGATCACCATCGCACAAGAGGTGGTGGGCAACCTGCTTCAAACCATCCCGGCAGATCAGGCTTTGGGCCTGACGGCGTATGGGCATAACCGCAAAGGGGACTGTTCCGACATTGAAACGCTGGTGCCCCCTGCCCTGAATAACCGCGGCGCAATTGCGGCGGCTGTGAATGCGATTTCCCCAAAAGGCAAAACGCCTTTGTCCGAGTCCGTTCTGCGGGCGGCACAAGAGCTTCGCTATGAAGAGGACAAGGCGACCGTTATTTTGATCTCTGATGGTGTGGAAACATGTGACTTTGATCCTTGCGCGATTGGTCAACAGCTGGAAGAAACCGGTGTGGATTTTACGGCGCATGTGGTTGGGTTTGACGTGGCCGCCGCGGATCAAGCGGGCCTCCAGTGTCTGGCAGAGAATACCGGGGGTCAATTCCTACCAGCTGAAAATGCGGACGAGTTGGCCGCGGCATTGCAACTGGTTGCAGCTCCACCGCCACCAGAGCCGATCGGAGTGACAATCGTTGCGCGAGAAACAGGTAGCGAGACCGACATCACAGAAGATATCCTCTGGACGATTTCGCAGCCGGGTGCGGCAGAACCATTGGCGGCGAACCAGCCTGCAGCGGCGATCAGCCTCGATATCCTGCCAGGTGCAACCTATAACATTGAGGTTCTGCGCACGACCGATGAGGCCGTTGGCGCGATGCAAATCCAATACGTTGCCAATCTGGCCACGACCCAAGTGATCTTTCTGCCGCCATTTATGCCACAAGTAGAGCTTGGCGCGCCGCAAACCGCTTTGGTTGGTGAGACCATCCCGGTGACATGGGACGGACCGGTCGCCGCTGGCGATTATGTTTCTGTGACAACGGAAGGTACGCGCAATCACGAACGGATTTATCGTGGCCAAATGGAGGGTGGAAATTCAACCAGCGTCCTGATGCCAAACCAGCCCGGCATGTATGAACTGCGGTATGTGCAAGCGAACTCGCCATCTAATGGAGATGACGTAGTTCTGGCCGTTGCCATGATCGAAGTGAGTGACATTTCCACGACGATATCTGCACCAGAAACCGCATCGGTTGGGGAGACAATCGTGGTGGAATGGACGGGTGCCGGCTACACGCCCGACTACATCAGTGTGAGCGCCGAGGATGGCAGGCCGCATCAGCGCATCCATGCAGAACGCATCTCAACAAGTGATAATCGCGTGCGACTGCTTATGCCCGGACAGACCGGGACGTATCAGCTTCGCTATGTGTTGGGTATGACGCCGTCCAATGGTGATGACCGAGTGATGGCGACACAGTCGATCGAGATTACGGATATTGAAACCACGATATCCGGGCCAACCAGCGCCGCAGCCGCCGAGACAATTTCGGTCGAGTGGTCCGGTCCGGGATATGGTGCGGACTATATCAGCATCGCGCCGATCGGTGCAAAACCCCATCAACGCGTGCATGCCGAGCGCATTGCGACCGACGACAATCGCGTGCGTCTTTTGATGCCGGGCGAAACAGGTAAGTATGAACTTCGTTATGTTCTTGCAATGACACCTTCCAATGGGGACGATCGTGTGATGGCCACGCAAGAAATCACCATCGAAGAAGTTGGTGCGACGATTTCTGCCGAGCCAACAGCCAAAGCGGGCGACGAGCTTGTGGTCACTTGGACGGGGCCCTCTGCACCGGGTGATTACATCAGCGTAGCAGTCCCGGGGTCGCGGAACCACGAACGCGTTTATCGGGCAGATCTGGGTGAAGGGGATCGCCTTCGCCTTCTGATGCCGGGCACACCTGGCGAGTATGAGATCAGATACGTTTTGGCTGTCACAAACGCGAATGGTGACGATGAGGTTTTGGCGATGCAAATGGTGACCGTAGAGGCTGAAACTGCGGAACTGCAGGCTCCGGCCTCTGCCCTAGCTGGCGAGACGATTCCTGTGACTTTCGAAGGACCGTCCAAAGCGGGTGATTACATTTCAGTGACGACGGCGGACACGAGAAACCATGAACGCATCTATCGCGCTGTGGTGCGTGATGGGTCGCCGGCCCAGCTTCTGATGCCGGGGCGTGGTGGGGATTATGTGATCCGCTATGTTTTGGCGCTCACAAACGCCAATGGCGACGATGTGGTGGTTCAAGAAATTCCAATTTCAATTGAAAATCACGATGTGTCGATGACCATAGAAGGCGCACTGACAGCGGGCGGCACGATCACCGTGAACTGGACAGGCCCGGGTTTTGCCCCAGACTATATTTCCGTCGCTGAATTGGGGTCGAGACCGCACCAGCGCCTGACTGCGACACGGATCGACGGGGATGGCCCAATTGAGCTGACGCTCCCAGATCAGGCCGGGACTTACGAGCTTCGGTACATTCTGGGTATGACCAATGCCAATGGGGACGATGTGGTCGCCGAACGGATCGATATTACGGTTCAGTGATCAGTGGGCCTCGGCCCAGTTGGCGCCGTGGCCCGCATCCACCACCAAAGGCACGTCGAGCTTGACCACAGGCTCGGCGGCACCCGACATCACCTCTCTGACACGATCGACGGTCGTCTCGATAGCGTCTTCAGGTACCTCAAAAATGAGTTCGTCATGAACCTGAAGCAACATTTTTGATGGAAGGTCTTTGATCGCATCTGGCATGCGGATCATGGCGCGTCGAATAATGTCGGCCGCTGTACCTTGAATAGGAGCATTGATCGCCGCGCGGCGGGCGAAACCGGCTTGGGGGCCCTTGGCGTTGATCTCAGTCGTATGGATTTTCCGGCCGAACAGCGTCTGCACAAAGCCGTTGTCTTTTGCAAAAGCAATCGTGCTGTCCATGTAATCTCGGATGCCGGGAAAGCGTTCGAAGTACCGATCGATGAAGCCTTGGGCATCGGCCCGAGGGATGCGTAGGTTTCGCGCAAGACCATAGCCGCTGATCCCATAGATCACGCCAAAATTGATCGCCTTGGCCTGTCTGCGGACCATTGGGTCCATGCCTTCTATAGGGACCTCGAACATCTCGGACGCGGTCATCGCGTGAATGTCCTGCCCTTCATGGAAGGCCTGTTTCAAGCTGTCGATCTCGGCGATATGGGCCAGAATACGCAACTCAATCTGGCTATAATCCAGCGAAACCAGAACGTTGCCCTGCTCGGCGATAAACGCCTCGCGGATCTTACGCCCCGCCTCTGAACGGACAGGGATGTTCTGAAGGTTGGGATCGGTCGATGCGAGCCGACCCGTATTGGCACCCGTAATCACGTAAGAGGTATGCACGCGACCCGTCTCTGAATTGATATGGGTTTGAAGCGCATCGGTGTAGGTGGATTTCAGTTTGGACATTTGCCGCCAATCCAAAACCAGAGCCGGCAGGCCGTTTCCATGCCCCTCTGCCGCCAAGTCCTCTAGGATATCCTGCCCCGTGCTATAGGCTCCGGTCTTGCCCTTCTTGCCACCTTCGAGTCCCATTTTATCAAATAGGATTTCGCCAAGCTGCTTGGGTGAGCCGACATTGAAGCTCTCGCCCGCGACCTCATGAATTTCCGCCTCTAGGCCCGCCATTTTTTGCGCAAAGTCATTTGACATGCGCGAGAGCACATCGCGGTCAACTTTAACGCCATGCATCTCCATCTCGGCCAGCACATGCACCATCGGGCGTTCCAGCGTCTCGTAAACCCGGGTCGTTTGCACCTGATGAAGTTTGGGTTTGAACAGTTGCCAGAGCCGCAAGGTGATGTCGGCGTCTTCGGCAGCGTATTTTGTCGCCTCTTCGATGGGCACAAGATCAAAGGTTTTCGCCGACTTCCCAGTCCCCAACAGCGTTTTGATCGGGATCGGGCTGTGGTTCAAATACCGCTCTGACAAGGTGTCCATGCCATGTCCATGCATGCCGCCATGCATAGCGTAGGAGAGAAGCATTGTGTCCTCAATCGGGGCCAAATGAATGCCGTAACGTTTCAGCATTTTGGCGTCATATTTCATGTTCTGGCCGATTTTGAGGATGCTTGGATCCTCCAGAACCGGCTTCAGCGTCGCAACGACAGTCTCCAAATCAAGCTGACCATCCAACAGCGCGCCACCGCCCAATAGGTCCCCTTCCCCGTCGCGATGGGCAAGTGGGATATAACAGGCATATCCTGCTTCCACGCAAAGGCAAATGCCCACAAGGTCCGCAGTCATCTCATTCAGGCCAGTTGTCTCTGTATCGACCGCGACCCAGCCCCGGCCATAAATCTGATCAATCCAGCCCTGCAAGTCTTCCATCGAGGTGACGGTTTCATAGCGCGCCTCTTCAAAAGGGATTTGCGCAGGCGTGCCCGGCTTTGGGTGATCGGGCGACTTATCTGGAATGGAGGGGGCTTCGACACCAAGCTTGCTCGCGACGCGTGCGGAAAGTGTCCGAAACTCCATCTCTGCCAGAAAACCCAAGAGTTTGTCAGATTCTGGTTCGCGATATTCCAAATCGTCTAGCGTGAACTCAAAACTCATATCCGTCTTGAGGGTGACCAGATCGCGACTAATCCGTATTTGATCGGCGAAATCGATCAGGGTTTCCCGCCGTTTCGGTTGTTTGATCTCCGAGGCACGATCCAGCAAGCTCTCGAGATCGCCATATTCATTGATCAGAAGCGCGGCCGTTTTGACACCGATCCCGGGCGCACCTGGAACATTGTCAACGCTGTCACCTGCGAGGGCTTGTACGTCGATGACCCGCTCGGGCCCGACGCCAAATTTACCCTCGACCTCTTCGCGGCCGATCCGGCGGTTCTTCATGGGATCAAGAAGCTCTATCCCGTCACCCACAAGCTGCATCAAATCCTTGTCAGACGAAACGATTGACACCCGCGCACCGACGCGCGCCGCCTGCTTGGCAAGCGAGGCGATAATGTCATCTGCCTCGAACCCTTCAATTTCCAAACAGGCCAGATTGAACGCGCGCGTAGCTTCGCGCGTGAGGGGAAATTGCGGCACCAAATCTTCGGGCGCGGGCGGGCGGTTCGCCTTATATTCGGGATAGATGTTAGATCGGAAGGTTTTTCCCTTGTGATCAAACACAACAGCGACATGGGTCGGCGCATCGTGCCCTGACTGATCTTCGACGAATTTGTAGATCATGTTGCAAAAGCCGCTCACGGCCCCGATCGGCAGGCCATCGGATTTTCGCGTGAGTGGTGGCAAGGCGTGATAGGCGCGGAAAATATACCCGGACCCATCGATCAGTTGGAGGTGATGCCCTTTGCCAATACTATTCGTCACGATCCGCCTCCAATGAACTCACCAGACCTGTTTAGTGGTTTACGAGGCAGAGGCAATGAACGCCTCATCGCCGGGGCGTGCGGTGCTTAGTGATCGTCCGAAGCGTCTTTTTTGATGATGTATTTTGCGTCGCAATAGGGGCACTCGACCCAGCCCGTTTCGCGGGGGATTTGCAACCATACGCGGGGATGCCCGCCCGATCCGCCTCCATCACACGCAATGCGATAGCTGTCGACCTCTATGACCTCGGGCGCGTCCGGCATGATGCTGATCCTTCTCTTCGCACCCGATGTAGCGAGTCGTTCTACCGCGCTCAAGAGGCGAGAAGCGGTCCCATCAACTGACCTGCCAAAATGTGCATGTGGAAATGGGAAACCTCTTGCATGCCATGAGTTCGGGCATTCGTGATCGCTCTGAACCCTTTTTCCTCGGCTTCAATAATGCGGATGACCTCTGCGACAGCGCGGTGAAAATCAACCAGTTCCTCTGCGCTCGCGTCCGATGAAAAATCATCATAGGCCATGTAAGCCCCTTTTGGGATCACAAGAACATGGCGCGGCGCTTGCGGTGCAATATCGTTGAAAGCAAGGCTATGCTCGGTTTCCAACACCGTATCGTTAGGAACTTCCCCACGCAGGATTTTTGCAAAGATGTTGTTTGTATCATAGCTCGGCATGTTCGGTCTCCTTGAAGAGTTGAGAAGTCGCAATAATCTCCGCTGCCTGCGCGCTATCACAGTTCAGGGCTGCTGCAAGGCGTTCTGCGCGGCGGTCTTTGGCGTCGCTTTCGCGCAATTCCGTATAGCCAAAAAGCCGGGGGTGCTGCAGTTCGCCAACAGAGCGTTCAAAGCGTTCCCGCAGCGATCGATAGATCGCTTGCCAGTCGCTATCGCTGACAGCATCTTCGATTTGACCAGTTCGTACTGCGTGCCCTTTGAAGTACGCTTCGTCCAATAAGCGATCCACATAGATCACGGTCACGTTGCCTTTATCGCGGGCCAGATCATCGAGAATTACGGTGCTTTCGGGGTCGAGACATATCACCAAACGATCGGCGCCATAATGATCAAACAGCAACTTGATGACCGCCCTGCGATGTTTGGCAAGTTTGTCGACATGGCTTTGCAAGCCGCCCAGATCCGGGAGATCGGGAAGATTGGTATTAAACAGATAACCGACACTGGGGATGCTTAAGCGTTCCGAAATGGCCTGTCGTAACGCCTCCCCTTCGTGCCAGAGTTTTGCGGTGATAATGATAAGATCCTTTTCTCGGGGCACCGACATTCCCTTATCCCAAATTCGCATGGCAAAGCGGTCGCCAGTTCTGCCCGCCTCGGCCAGCAACTTGTATTGCTTGCGAGGGTCGGACCCGTATTCCGGCTTTGTGGTCCCTTGCCGGTAATGTGCCAAAAGGTCCTGTCGCAACTGAGGTGTAGTGCCGGAAATTTTGCGCGCAAAGAAGGCCGTTTGACGTTTCAGGAAGTCGCCATGATCGGCGTGAAACGTCACCGGCACGCCGTAATCGGTGAACATTAACAATGTCGGCGGGTGCCCTGTGATTTCTGACTTTGGCACCAACCGCGACACGATGCTTTGAAAAAAGCTCTCATCGGGGATCCATGTGGTTTTGAAAAATCGCAGAACCGACGGGTTGCTTTTGATGTAGTCCAGCACCGCTTCAACGGTCTTGCGACGCAGACACCACCACTGGGAGCCCACTTTCATTTCCAGACCCAAAGGCGGTTCGCGTTTTAAATCGAAGTGTTTTTGAAGTGCGAGGGACTGATAAAAGAGCGTGGGTTGCGTCCGCTCATTAAAAAAATGGCGGTATTGATACCGATCCACTTTCATTCCCGTTTTGATCCAATCAGAGCGCTCCAGATCCTCCACTTCGATGAAGTCCTTTGCAGTCTCGTCGAGTGTCTTTGCTATCTGGCGTCGTGGCGTGATCGGTGCGCAAGCCCCGGAGATCAGGTAGAAATGCGTTGCATCTTCGAATTGGGCTTCAGCCGCGCGCAGCATATCAAGCGTTGCACCCACTAGGGACCAACCACCCCAGCCGCACCGCCGACGCCGTGCAAAGACGACGTTTTCAGTATCTTTCAACTGCGACTGTATGTGCGCGAAATCTGCCGCCGGAGCGTTCCTATCGAAGTGAATGGCGACGTAATCCCCCTCGGCGCAGAGCATCTGAACCGTTTCGACCAATTCCTTGGGACGGTTATGCGCCAGCAAAAGGTATACAATCTTAGCCATCTGTATCCCTTTTTCCCATATTTGCCTCACGATCAATCGGTGATATTCACGGCGCCGAAGTTGATTTTTAGAAAGTGATTGTTTGATACCGGTAGGAGAGTAAGGGGGACATAATGGGATTTCCGGGCGTCTGGATGACGCAAAGCGAAAGTATGATTTATCGCGTCGTACCGAAATGCGCGTGTTCGACGATTGGTCAGATTATGTACTATTCCGACCATGGAACGTATTTCGACGGTGATATCCATGACGCGAAAGAGGGCTTGCACAAATGGGCTCTGGATACGTCGCGCGACGCGATTTCAAAGCGCGTGCCGGAACATGACCGCCCGACGTTTACTTTTGTAAGGAACCCCTACAATCGGATCCTTTCTGCGTTTTTTGACAAGATTTGTGGCATTCAGCGAAATGGACAGCGCTATCGCGGCAACCTCGTTCAAAAACTGATTGAGATGTATGGGATCGAAGTGGAGGGAGACTTTGACCAAATTGCCTCTTTTCGTCGGTTCTTGTTGTTTGCCCGCGATACCATCAAATACCGCCACCCCATGGACCCGGATATTCACTGGTCCTCAATGTCGGGGCATATTTCAACGCTGATTGTGAACGGTGGGCGCTACACACATATTCTGCCGACCGAAGAGTTTCACGACGGCATGCAAACCGTTTTGGCGGCAGCTAGTACGCCAAAGTCGATTGCCTTAGCGTCGGTGCCGCGCTTCAACGAAAGCGCTGAACATGGGCCAAAAATGGTGCACAAACCCGAAGAGTATTTCGACGACCTGTCCCGCCATCTTGTTTACGAAATCTACAAAAGCGATTTCGAGCTGTTTAAATACGATGCTCAGGACCCGGGTCGGAAACGCCCGGTGGGCGAAATCGACCTCGATGAAATTCACGCGGTGCTGGGCGCTTAAAGGCCTGCCTTTGCAAAAAGGAGCTTGAGGTCCTGATCGGGACGCGCGCCGACATGGCTGATTACTTCGGCGGCAGCGACACATCCCATCCGTCCGCAGTCTTCTAGCGGTCGGTCCGTCACCAAACCGTACAAAAACCCAGAGGCGAACAGATCCCCTGCCCCAGTGGCATCCACAACGCTTGTGGCAGTGGCAGCAACCGGAACCCGCATGTCTGCAGAGACGATAACAGCCCCCTTCGCTCCGAGCGTGCAGGCCGTCAGGTCACAATCCCGCGCCGTTGCCGAAAGTGCCGCTTCCAAATCGTCCGTCTCGTAAAGCGACATCAGTTCGTGCTCATTGCAAAACAGCAAATCAATATGATCGGCGATCATGGTTTTGAACGCATCTCTATGCCGTTCGACACAAAACGGGTCAGACAGAGTGATCGAGACTTTGCCACCCGCAGCCTTGCAGGCTGTGATCGCCTTAGCAAAAGCGGCATGGCTTTCGGGACCGTCAAACCGGTACCCTTCAAGATACAGCCAATCCGCATCCGCCATCATTCCCGTGTCGATGTCGTCAGGCGACAAAAATTCTGAGACGCCAAGATAGGTGTTCATTGATCGCTCCCCGTCCGGGGTGACACAAATCAGGCTTCGACCGGTTTCGGCATTTTCTGATCGCGGTGCGCGCGCAACCTCATAGGCCGCGCCTTGGGCCACAAGATCATGGGCAAAGACATCGCCAAGCTGATCGTCTTTCACCTTGCCGACATAGGCTGTTTTTGCACCAAGTGCCGCGAGCCCGGCCACGGTGTTCGCCGCAGAACCGCCAGAGATTTCCTTGGCGGGGCCCATCATCGCATAAAGCTCGGCTGCGCGCGCGGTATCAATAAGCTGCATGATACCTTTCTCGACACCCGCCTGAGCCAGAAACTCGTCTGTGCAATCAGCCAATACATCCACAAGCGCGTTGCCCACGCCGACAACATCAAAGCGTTTGGTCATTTCGTTTTCTCCTCAAACGGACAGAGATCTTCGATCAGGCAATTTGCGCAGACGGGTTTGCGCGCTTTGCACACGTAACGGCCATGCAAAATCATCCAATGATGTGCATGGAGCTGAAATTCAGCTGGAATATTATCCTCTATCGCACGCTCGACGGCGACCACGTCCTTTCCGGGTGCAATGCCAGTTCGATTGCCAAGTCGGAAAATATGCGTGTCCACAGCCTGAGTTGGTTGTCCAAACCACATGTTCAGAACAACATTGGCCGTCTTGCGTCCAACGCCCGGCAAACTCTCGAGTGCTGCGCGGCTAGAGGGCACCTTGCCGCCGTAATCCCGCACCAAAATCTCTGAGAGTTTCATGACATTTTTGGCCTTGTTGCGATAAAGCCCGATTGTTTTGATATATTCGGTGACCCGCTCCAGCCCCAAGTCCAGCATCTTTTGCGGGGTGTCTGCGACAGCAAACAAGTCCTTTGTGGCGCGGTTCACTCCAGCATCTGTGGCCTGCGCGGAAAGGGCCACAGCCACGACCAGCGTGTAGGCGTTCACATGGTCCAGTTCGCCCTTAGGCTCGGGCGCTTCGGCCTGAAACCGGGAAAAAATCTCATGTATCGTATGATAATCAAGTTGCGTGGCCATCCCGATGGGGGTGGCCCAAAGCGCAGTCTATGCCAAGCGGAAATTAGCGTTCCAGATAGTAGGTCTTGTAAATATAGACCAAAAGCAGTGCGCCGATGATACCGCCCACAAACATGCTGAGCAGTCCACCGGCAAAAACCAACAGCCAGCCCAGCGCGCGCAGCAGGAAATACCCCAAAATCGCACCAAGAACACCAATGGCGACTGTCGCCGGAATATCGGTTTCGATATTGTAAATCCGGGTCGCGAAATAGCCCGCAGCAGCACCGACAATTAGGATCAGAACAAAATTCATATGTGCCTCCTATCGCTTTTATAGATAGCTATGGGAGGCTGACTTTTTAAGAGCCAAGGTGAGCCCCAACGGGAATATCAAATCCACGCAGAAGGGTTTCGGCATCCATGCGGGATTTACCGCTGCGTTGCAGTTCGGTCAGGGTGACCGACCCTTCACCGCAGGCGACGGAAATTGACCGATCCAAAACCTCTCCGGGGTTTCCGGTTTGATCTGTCACGCTTGCGAATAACAGCTTGATCCGTTCCGCTCGGTACGTGGTCCATGCACCGGGAAATGGCGACAATCCGCGGATCTGGCGCGAGACTTGGGTGGCAGGTTGCGACCAGTCGACCGCGGCCTCGGCTTTATCAATTTTTTCTGCGTAAGTGACACCGTCAGAGGGTTGAGGTTCGGGCGACAGAGATGGCTGTTGCGCAATGGCCTCGACGATCAAGCGCGCGCCTATTTGGGACAACCGATCGTGCAGCGTCTGCGTTGTGTCCGCATCGCCAATGGCCGTCGCATCGCGCAAAAGGATATCACCAGTATCAAGCCCGGCATCCATTTGCATAATACAAACGCCGGTTTCGGTATCCCCGGCCATGATGGCCCTATGGATCGGTGCCGCGCCACGCCAACGCGGCAGAAGCGACGCGTGAATGTTCCAACAGCCGAACTTGGGCGCATCCAAAACCCGTTGCGGCAGGATCAAACCATAGGCAACCACCACGGCCAAATCCGCGTCGAAGGCTTCGAACTCGGCAAGGTCAGCCTCTTGTTTGAAATTTTTCGGGAAGTAGACTGTGAGACCAAGTTGCTCGGCCCGGGAATGAACGGCGGTCACGCGTTCCTTTTTGCCCCGTCCTGCGGGGCGTGGTGGTTGGCAATATACGGCAACAATCTCGTGCCCGGCTTCGACCAACGCCTCCAGAACTGGCACCGAGAATTCCGGCGAGCCCATGAAGACGATGCGCATATCAGCTGGCCTCTAGCGCGCGATCGCGTTTGAGTTTTTCCATTTTCCGCGTGATCATCCCGCGCTTCATGCGGCTGAGATAGTCAATGAACAATTTGCCATCGAGATGGTCAATCTCGTGTTGAACGCATGTCGCCCAAATGCCTGCAAAATCTTGGGTAAAAGAATTTCCCTCGACGTCTTGAAATCGGACAGTGACCTCTGCAGGGCGTTCCACATCATCGAACTGTTCGGGTATGGACAAACAACCTTCGTTATAGGTGTTCATCTCTTCTGATGCTGCGATCACCTCTGGGTTGACCAGAACCATCGGCTGCGGTTCATCCTCTTTGCCTGCGCAATCCATCACCAACATCCGGCGCGTCACACCCACCTGCGGTGCTGCCAGTCCGATGCCGGGTGCATCATACATGGTTTCCAGCATATCTTCGGACAATGTTTTCAGCGCATCATCAAAGTCCGTGACCGGGGTGCATTTCACCTTCAGACGGGGGTCGGGGTGGATCAGGATCGGGAGTATCGCCATGGCCAAGGAAATAGGGCAGCAAATACAGACCTGCAAGGCGCGCTTTGCCTCTTGAAGCCGTCGGCCACGCGTTCCAAACTCATTGGTCTAATAGAAAAGGCTGACGGATGTTTGATGAGCTAATTGATCGCGTGGGCACACGGTCATCCAAATGGGATCAGATGGAAGCCGTTTACGGTGTGTCGCCCGACGATGGTTTGGCGATGTGGGTCGCAGATACTGATTTCAAAGCCCCGGACGCAGTTGCCGAGAGTATCCGAGACGTCGCTGAACATGGTATTTATGGCTATTACTATGACCCGGACGGCTACAAGCCCGCCATCGCAGGCTGGATGAAGCGGCGGCACAATTGGGATGTGGACCCAAACCACGTGCTGACGACCGTTGGTATCGTAAATGCCGTTAGCCTTGCGCTGGAGACTTACACTAAACCCGGCGATGGCATTGTCATTTTCACACCTGTTTACCATGCCTTTGCGCGGATCATCAAAGCCATGGATCGGAAACTGATCGAATGTCCTTTGGCATTGCAAGACGGCCGCTATGGTTACGATTGGGATAGATATGACGCGCAAATGGACGGATCGGCGAAAATGGCGATCCTGTGTTCCCCCCATAATCCGGGAGGGCGCGTTTGGAGCGCAGCCGAGCTGCAGGCCTATGGCGCGTTTTGTGAGCGACATGACCTTTTAATGGTATCGGACGAAATCCACCATGATTTGGCGTTTCCCGGCCAAACGCATATCGCAACAGAGATTGCATGCCCCGAGCTGACGCATCGTTTGGTCACCATGACCGCGCCAAGTAAGACCTTTAACCTAGGGGGCCTTCACACCGGCAACGTGATCATTCGCGATGATGCCCTACGCGCGGCCTATGCCAAAACAATCTCGGCGCTCGCCATTGGTACAAACTCGCTGAGCATGAAAATCACTGAAGCGGTTTACACCAAAGGCGATGCTTATGCAGATGAGCTACAGCGCTATATCGCAGGGAATGCAGCGGTATTTGACGCGGGCATCAATGCAATCCCGGGCCTAAAGTCGATGAAAATGGAAGGGACATATCTGGCTTGGGTGGATTTCAGCGGAACGGGTATGGAGCCTGATGACTTCACCGCACGGGTTCAGAAACACGCCAAGATCGCGCCCAATCTGGGACCCACCTTTGGAACCGGCGGAGAAAGCTTTTTGCGGTTTAACTTAGCCACACCCCGCGCGCGTGTTGAAGACGCCGTGACTCGCATGCAGGACGCATTTTCGGATTTGCAGTAGCCCGGTTGAAACAGGTCGGGCAAAAGGGCATTTACCCCTCAGCCGAGACGCGGAGCGCCTATGAAAACCTATCTTGAGTTCGAAAAACCCCTCGCCGAGATTGAGGGGAAAGCCACCGAAATCAGGGCCATTATGGCGAACGGGGATGAAGCGGTTGAGCTCGATATGGAGAAAGAGGCTAAAGCGCTGGACCTGAAGGCGCAAAAACTGCTGGCCGATATGTACAAGTCGCTCACTCCGTGGCGGAAATGCCAGGTCGCGCGCCACCCGGAACGTCCCCACAGCTCTGATTACATCCGAGAGCTTTTCGATGAATACACGCCGCTGGCGGGTGACCGAAATTTTGCTGACGATCACGCGGTTCTTGGGGGTATGGCCCGTTTTGACGATCAACCGGTGGTCGTGATCGGCCATGAAAAAGGATCGGACACAAACAGCCGTATCCACCACAACTTTGGGATGGCGCGGCCAGAGGGATACCGAAAAGCGGTGCGCCTCATGGAAATGGCGGATCGATTTGGCCTGCCGATCATTACACTAGTGGACACGCCGGGCGCTTACCCCGGCAAGGGCGCCGAAGAGCGCGGCCAATCAGAGGCAATTGCACGCTCTACGGAAAAATTGTTGCAGGTGAAAGTGCCCGTCGTCTCTGTGATTATCGGCGAAGGTGGATCGGGCGGCGCTGTGGCCTTTGCTACGGCAGACCGCCTCGCCATGCTGGAGCATTCCATCTATTCGGTGATTTCTCCCGAGGGCTGTGCATCGATCCTGTGGAAAGATGCCGACAAAATGCGTGAGGCAGCCGAAGCGCTTCGCCTGACGGCACAGGATTTATACGCATTAGGCGTTTGCGATCAGATCATTACAGAACCCGTTGGCGGCGCCCAGCGCGACCATCGAGCCATCTTTGAGGGGGTGCACGGCACGATTAAAGTCATGCTGGAGGATGTCGCCGACATGAAGCCCGAGCAGCGTCTGCGTAAGCGGCGTCAACGTTTTCTGGATTTGGGCAAAGAGCGTTTGTCCTAACGGACAGGGGCTATACGAAAAACTTCGCCGAAACCCTTTGCCCTGCATTCTCTAGCATCTTGTTTTCTGCTATTAAGCGAACATCAACTGGGTTGGTTTAAGATCAGGGAATGAAACTTTCGGTAGAGAACCTTTCGGTCACAACGCCAGACGGGACAGGCATCGTCGAAGATATTTCGTTTGAGGTGGCGTCTGGTCAGTCCATCGGGATCACAGGACCATCGGGCGCAGGAAAATCGACATTGCTTTTTGCTCTGGCCGGTTTGATCCAACCAACAACTGGCAGCATCACATGGCATGTCACCGATATTGCCGGGCTTTCCGAGGACGAACGTACAAGCTTCCGGCGCGACATGTTCGGGATCGTCTTTCAGGATCATCTTTTGTTCGAAGAGCTCTCTCCGGTTCAAAATACGGATATTGCCACCTTGTTTGGTACAGGTGGGGAAAGCGCGGTTGGAACCCTGACGGCGTTAAACGTCCCAACGCTGCGCAAGCGCTCGGCCCAACTTTCGGGCGGTGAACGACAAAGAGTTGCTATTGCGCGCGCCCTTGCAGGTGCACCCCGCGCGGTGCTTGCAGATGAACCCAGCGCAAGCCTTGATCATGAAAATCGATCCAAGGTGATGGACACCCTTTTCGCGCAAACAACGGGTTTGGGTAAAACCCTCATAATTGTCAGTCACGACCCAC
Organism: Pseudomonadota bacterium; assembly: GCA_039821195.1. Classification (GTDB taxonomy): domain Bacteria; phylum Pseudomonadota; class Alphaproteobacteria; order Rhodobacterales; family Rhodobacteraceae; genus Amylibacter. The sequence goes on along the minus strand of JBCBON010000018.1, from coordinate 26,173 downwards.
AAGTTCTGTACCGGATGGACCGCGTCTTGACGCTTGACCAAGGGCGGTTGGCCGCATGAGTACGCTTTGGTCTGGCATACCCGTTGGCGTTCAGCACGGTCTTATGTTCGCCCTGTTGATTTCGCCAACGGTCGTTTTGGCGTTTGTCATGATGCGGGGTCACCGCCCCCTTCCTTTAAGTCTGGCGCTATTGCGTTCGAACCTGTGGACGTCTTTTGGGTTCATGCTGCTGATCGCAGTTTCAATCGCAATTGGTGTGGGACTGATCGCGCAAGAACGCAGTTTTCGCGTAGGTACCGCGCAGGCCGCGGAGAAATTTGATCTTATCATCGGCGCACCCGGTTCAGAAACCTCGCTACTATTTGCGACTGTGTTTTTGCAACCAACGCCCGTGGGGTTGTTAGATGGGACTACATTCGACGAGATCGCGGGACATGAGCGCACGGACATGGCTGCGCCCATTGGTTTGGGTGACAGTTTTGAGGGATCAACTGTTGTTGGAACCACTGCCGAGTTGATCAGCCATTTGGGCGGGCTGTCTGCGGGGCGTCTGTGGACTGCTGAATTGGAGGCGATTGCGGGTGCAGATGCGCCCGTGACGATTGGAGATCGTTTGGAGCCAGCGCATGGCCACGGCGAAGCTGCTGATGAAGACCTTCATGAAGGCCTATTCTATGAGGTGGTCGGTCAAATGGCCCGCACGAATTCCCCTTGGGATAGAGCAATCATTGTTCCGATTGAGGCTGTGTGGTCTACCCATGGGCTTGCCAATGGGCATGCGCCAGAACGCGGCGATCAGTTAGGGCCACCTTTCGATGCCGCGTTTTTTCCTGGCACATCTGCGGTGGTTGTTGTCGCCGATAGCCTGTCAGGGACCTATCAGATGCATTCGGATTTCACTGGCGACACGCGCACGATGGCGATTTTACCCGGTGCGGTTCTTGGATACCTCTACCGGGTTATTGGTGATGCCCGGTCTGTTGCGACCGGACTGGTCTGGACCTCTCTTGCGCTTGTCGCCTTCGCCGTTTTGGGCGGCCTTGCCATTCTGTCCCGCTATTTCATTCGACACCTCGCGGTTTTGCGCGCCATCGGGGCTCCACTTCGGTTTGTGTCGGCAACCATCTGGTTTTTTGCGACCTTAATCCTCGGCGGTGGAGTGCTTTTGGGGTGTCTTGGCTCTTTTGCCGCCGTCTTTGTGATTGGTGCGATTGTAAGCCAGAGATCGGGAATCAACCTTCCGGCACAGTTTGGATGGACGGAAGCGCATCTTCTTGCAGGCTTCCTGTCACTGGCCGTCTTGTTCGCAGCTGTCATCGCAACACGTTTGGCCCATAGCGCAAACCCGATCACATTGCGCAGTTAAGGCGTCTTTGAAAACACCTCGCCGATTGTTTGGCGAATGATGCTGTAAGCCAGCAAGATTATGGCAAGCGGGACGGCAGTGATTGCAGCCCATTCCGCAAGTGTGGGGGTGAAATCAGACAGGAGCGCCCCGTCGTCTGCGGGCGTCGGAAGCAGGTAAATTCCAATCATAGCCACAGCAGATCCAATCAACGCCCCGAGCGCGACCAAACCCAAATACCGTTTTGTGAGGCCCCTGCGGATGAAACGCTCATTCGCTCCGAGTTGGGACACAATTTCGATGACCTTTCCGTTCGCGGACAACGCAGAACGTATCGTAAGCCAGATCAGAACGGCGAGAGCAAACACCAAAAGCGCCACAGATCCAAAGGCAAGGATACGAATTGCCAACACAGATCCAGATAGCGGCCCCCGCCATTCGTTGTAGTCATCAAAGATTGCACCGGGCGCGACGGCATCCAATTGAGATTGTAAAGCCACCGTATCAAGGGGCGCGGGGCCAAGCCGAAGCTGTATCAAACGCGGCAATGGAAGGAGATCATCTTGCGGCACTTCGCCAAGCCATTCTGCAAGATCGGCCCGAACCGTTGCATCGTCCAAGAGCGCGTATCCCTCGACACCTGGGGTTCGCGATAGAACGATGTCCACTGCATTCAAAAGACGTTCTGCCTCGCCATCAGACACAAGCGGAAGCTGAACGACGGCCGTATTTACCAGTTGAACGGACCACCGATTTGAAACTTGTAGCGCTACGCTGGACAGAAAGACCGCCACCACAATTAAAAACATAAGCACCGTGCTTGTGATAGTCAGCAGCCAGCCCATTCCGCCACTCGGCAGAAACGGATCTGTTATGGAGTTGCCTTTTCGAAACCTCACAGCGGCATCGCCCCCAGATCGAGTGTCTTGTTTTTAATCCGAAGTATGCGCGTCTCGACCTGTGATTTTACAAGGCGCACCAAAGACAAGTCATGCGTGGCAATCACAAAGGTTTTGCCCATGCGATTGAGCTGCACCATCAGTTGAACAAGTCGCTCGGCCATGTCTGCATCAACATTACCTGTAGGTTCATCGGCCAAAATAATATCGGGTGCGGTAATCACCGCTCGGGCCAGTGATGCGCGAGCCAATTCGCCCCCTGAAACTTGGGATGGCAAAGCGTCTGCAATATTAGAGATTTCCACCCAATCCATCAGGTCCTTAAGATCGTCGCGGGTCGCCGTTTGGGACCGGTGCGAAATCTGAACCGGTAGTAAAATATTCTCTGCAATGGTTAGATGATCCACGAATTGCGTGGACTGATCAACGACACCAAGGCGTTGACGCAGGGCTGCGACCTCGTCCCTTGTGAGGCCACGCGTATCCCGGCCATAAAGCTGCACAAAGCCAGAATTCGGCATCAAAGACGCGGTGCATAATCTGAGAAACGTGGATTTACCCGCGCCCGACGGACCCGTCAGAAAATGAAAGCTGCCGGTCTGCAGTGTCACCGACAGGTTTCGCAGCACAATGTTCCCGCCATAGGCGAACGAGGCTTCGCCAAATTCTATCACGTCTGCTCCACTTTCCTGCCATTTTTACGCGGTTTCGCTCTGGTACAAGTGTTTCTAAACACGTTGGTTTCCTTGGAAAAGCACGCTGTGGCGTTTAAGCACAGTGTGTAGGGTGATTCGTTAGGAAGGTTCGAGACCTCGTATGAAACTTGTTTGCGAAAACTGCCAGGCAACCTATGACGTTGCCGACAACGCGATTCCGCCTGAAGGACGCGAAGTTCAATGTGCACGCTGCGATCATGTTTGGCTTCAACAGCCGCCATCGGCCCTGGTCGAACAACCCCAAGACACGCCTGTCACTGACGAGGCTGAGACAGCGGCAGAGGCTACCACAGAGGTAGAAGCGGACGTCGCCGAAGCGTTCGAAGCTTTTGCATCTGCAGACACCGCATCAGAGGAAACCTCCGCTGAGAATGATGACTTCAATGAAATTGAAGCGACCGAGTTTCATTCTTATCGCGCCGAAACTCTACCCGATGCGAGTGGCGTTTCGCCAAAATTCGACGCCGATGTTTTAGAGGCAGAGGCCGAATTTGCCCGGTCACAGCGCGGCGATGAACTTCAAACCGAAGAAGACCCAGAAGCATCCCCGCTAGAGGCGTTGCGCCGTCGCGTGATAACAGACACGCCTGCGGTACCTGACATGCCCACAGACGCCGAACTGGCAGACGACTTTGAGACAGTCGAAGAAACCGCATTTGTTGACAACACCCCTGAGACCGAAAACCCCGCTGAACTAAACGCACCGTTAGCCGAAGCTGAGGACATCGTGTTTACGCCTGAGCCGATGGCGGAAGATGCCCCGGAACCAGAGCCCGTGGACGTGGTCATGGCTGAGCCGGAAATGCCTGCCGAAACGGTTGCCGAAGCTCCAAAAGCGGTTGGCGGCGGCTTCCGCAAGCTGGGCGGCGCAAAGCGATCCGACCCTCCGCTGGCATCACCCACAAACGAAAACCCTGATGATGGGGAAATGGCGATTGCAGAGGTTGAAACGGCCGAAGCACCACCACCACCGGGACCTGTAAAACGTCGTCGTCAGTCTCTCGCAGAGATCAGTTCGGGCGGCTTCACTCCAAGCGAGCCTCGGGAACCTCCGGCAAGCAAGCCGTTTGATTTGGGACCTGCCGCACCTGAAGAGCGGCCTGAGACGCCCGTAAAAGACGAAGCGCCGCGCCGACCGGTCGAGATGCCCCCGTCAGAGCCGATCGCGAAACCCGATATGTCGCCGGAGGCGATTGCACGACGTGCGATGGAAGAACTGGAAGCGGTAGAAGTTCGCGAAGAAAAGGCGAGCCGGTCGCTGGCCGGTGGATTCGCAATTGGGTTGCTGATCATCGTCTTGATGATTTTCCTATACAGCTTTGGACCTGTGATCGCCGAGGCCGCGCCACAAACAGCGCCTTACATCAACGTCTATGTAGATGGGTTCGATAGCGTGTTTGCCCTTGTTGGCATCGACCTGAGCCACGTTTCAGAAACAATCACTGCCTGGTTAGAAGCGATCTAAAAGTCTGCGAAGGTAGTCGCGCTCTTCTTCACTGCGCGACTGGTCCCCTGCGCGCCGCCTGATCTCTGCGTCCAGCTCTCTAAAGAATTCACGCTGCGCTTCTAGGTCCGCGTCTCGCCCATCAAACGACCCGCCATTATTGCGCGAACGGCCAAGCGGATCACGTTCGTCGCCTTGGCTGACTTCATCTCCAAAGCCATCAGGATTACCGCCGCTCTGCTGCTGACCCTGCTGTCCGGCCTGCCGCTGCGCCTCATTTAGGTCAGAGATGCCTTCGCGCAGCGCATCCATCGCATCCGCCTGACGGTCAAGCGCACCGCGCAAGTCACCGTCTTCCAAAGCATCGGCCGCGTCACCCATAGAGCGCTCGGCATCTTCCAAAGCGTCCTGTCCGGGCATGCCATTCAGTGCCTGATTTTGCTCATCCAGCATCTGGCGCAACGCCTCTTGACGGCGCGCAAGCTCTTCGGCCGTGGGTGGTCGATTGCCCCCAGCGCCGGGCCGGTTTGGATCATTCTCTCCGCCCTGGCCTTGACCCAGTTGCTGATCCTGGCCGTTGCCCTGACCGGGCTGTTGCCCTTGTTGCTGGCCACCTTGCTGTTGCCCTTGTTGTTGTCCAGGCTGTTGGCCCCCTTGTTGTTGACCCTGTTGCTGCCCTTGCTGCTGGCCCTGCTGTTGCCGGTTGCGATTAAACTCGTCCTGCAACTGTTCAAAAGTCTCATCCGCTAGATCCTGCTGTTCCCGCAACGTGTCTTGGAGTTGTTCCCCTTGTTGGCCGGATTGTTGATTGCCTTCACCGCCGGGACCACCCTGAACCATGCGCATGTTTTCCATCATTTGCATCAGCTGGTTCAGAAGCTGTTGCGCCTCATCCATGCGACCCTGTTCCATCAGCTCTTGGATGCGGTTCATCATTTCTTGCAACTGATCCTGGGTCATCATTTGGCCCTGCTGACCGGCTTGTTGCTGGTCCATCGGTTCTGCATTTTGGGCAAGCGCTTGCATGTAATCGCGCATCGCTTCACGCAGCTCTTGCATGAGCTCCGCAATCTCTTCGTCGGTCGCCCCACGGCGCATCGCTTCGGACAAACGTTCCTGCGCCCGGCGCAAACGTTCAGCCGCATTGTTGATGTCCCCCTCTTCGATAAGGACAGCCGCTTGCCATAAGAGGTCCTCGACCTCTGCCAGATCGTTATTTGAGACGTCATCCAAATCGCGCTCCAGCACCCGCAATGCAGTGCGCACCATGAGGAAAGATTTTTGATCGTTGAACAAATCCTCTGGCATCCAAGTGATCGCCCGGATCAGACGCGCGGTCCGATCGGCATTGTCACGGTTCCAGATAAGCTCGGCGCGTTGATCGATGAGAGCAGCTGCTAACGGATCGAAAAAGCGTTTGCCGGGTAAAACCGCTTCCGGAATGGTGGATGTGCCAACTTGCCCAGCACCATCCGTTACCGAAAGTTCAATCGAAACAGGCAGGTTCGCCCAAGGGTGGCGGGCCAGATTTTCAGTGAGTGTATCAATAATTTCACGCGGATCACGGGCAAGACCCACTGGCAAATCCAAGATCAGCGCCTCGGACAACTCCGGGTCCAATACCCGACCGTGACGCCGATCCACACGATCCATATCCAAGGCTATCGTGACCTGACCTTCGAAAATGCCAAAATCGTCTTCCGCGACAAACGGCAGGCGCATTGTGCCATCGACCGATCTCTCTAACTCTCCGTCCAACGCAACAGTTGGTACATCGTCCGGGGATATGGCGATGGACCATGTCTCTCGGCCCGTGCGCGGTATGTCCAAAGCTATGGACCCTTCTTGCGTCACTTCAAACGTCGCTTCGCCAAACTCGGCGTTATCCGCAGCAAACGCTGTTTCCGATCCCGAGACTGTTTCAATCAGTTCGGCCCGGTCGGCAGATCCGTAGACACGCAATAGAACCTGGGACCCTTTGGGAACCGTCAGCGTTCTTGCGCTGTCCACATCGAGGTAAAAGGTCGGTTCGCCAGTGTAATCGGGTGGCTCGATCCACCCCTCAAAACTTGGGCCAAGGGCGATCGGCTCTCCGGCTTGGGCACCGGGTACATTTTCCGAGACAGTTTCAGCAACGCTGCGACCAAAGAACACTGCAACTACAAGCAAAAGAACAACGACTAATCGAGTGGCCCAACGGTCCTGCGCGGATAGTCGGACTGTGGGGCTGGCGGCTTTCGCGGCCTGCGCGGTTTCAAGGGCACGTTTTTGATGGAGGTCCCATAAGGCACGCGTCGTTTCATCTGCATTGGTTGGCAGTGCATCATTTACCGCCAGAACAGGGCCTGTTTCAAAGTCGCCATCGAGGCGCGCAACGGCTTGTTCCCGTGAAGGGGGGACAAAACGCCCCCGATTTACCACCATCGCAACCGTGGCCGCTGCGGTCCCCAAAACGGCGATAGTCCACATGACAACGGCGCCATCGCGAGCGCCTGCCGCTATGATCACACCGGCAACGCTCAGACCAACCAGAACTAAGGCAAGCCACTGAGCGCGCGCAAATCTCTCGATCCGTAAAAAGAAGCGGCTGAGTTGAATTTTACGTTCTAAAACGCGAACGGCTTTGGATGGTTGCTTGTATTTGTCTTGTTCGATCATGTCAGCTCCGGCCCGTAGGCCAGACGCATCGAGTCACAGCCACTCAGGGACGGTATCGCGGTTTATCATTTCGTCAAAGCTCGGACGGGGTCGAATAACCGCAAATTGATCGCCTTGAACTAAGACTTCCGGGACTAATGGTCGCGAATTGTACTCGGACGACATCACAGCACCGTAAGCCCCTGCCGAACGGAACGCGACCAAGGCCCCGTCATCAATTGCCGGGAGATTGCGTCCCTTGGCAAAAGTATCGCCGGATTCGCATATCGGGCCAACAATGTCATAGGCTGATTGCTCTGCGCCAACGGTCGGTTCGACCACGGGAATAATATCGTGATGCGCTTCATACATTGCAGGCCGGATCAGGTCATTCATGGCTGCGTCCAAGATCAGGAAATCCCGCTCTTCGCCGCGTTTGTTATAAATGACCTCGGACACGAGAATACCGGCATTCCCAGCAATCAAGCGCCCCGGCTCGATCTCAATCTCCAAACCGAGATGCCCAACCGTCTCTTCGATGACACGAGCGTATTCCTGTGGTCCGGGTGGGTGTTCATTGGAGGCCTCGTAAGGGATGCCCAAACCTCCCCCAAGGTCGAGGCGTTTGATCCCGTGCCCGTCCGCTTGGAGATCCCGGGTCAGTTCCGCGACTTTTTCATAGGCCAGACGATAGGGTTCCAAATCCGTAAGCTGGCTGCCGATATGCACATCGATGCCCACGACCTCTATCCCCGCCATACGCCCGGCATCCGCATAAATGCGTCGAGCCTCAGAGATCGGAATACCGAACTTATTTTCTTTTTTTCCAGTTGAGATTTTCTCGTGGGTTTTTGCATCCACATCAGGGTTCACACGCAATGTGATTGGCGCTGCCACCCCCAATGCCATCGCGACCTCGTTCAGAACCGCCAGCTCCGGCTCGCTTTCAACGTTGAACTGGCGAATACCACCCGAAAGCGCGAGATGCATTTCTTGTCGGGTTTTACCAACTCCTGAGAACACAATACGCTCTCCCGGAACGCCAGCAGCTTTGGCACGCGTGTACTCGCCACCGCTTACCACATCCATACCCGCCCCAAGGTCGCCCAAGAGCTTCAGAACTGCGACGTTAGAATTGGCCTTCATCGCGTAGCAAATCAGATGTGGCACGTTCGAAAGCGCCTCGTCGAACACTTTGAAGTGCCGGACAAAGGTCGCCGCCGAATAAATATAGACCGGTGTTCCGACGGCCTCAGCAATCATTGGGACCGGCACGTCTTCGGCATGCAAAATACCATCTCGATAGAGGAAATGATCCAACGGTCCTCGTCGCCTTTTACTGTCCAGATGGCAGATGCCTATCCGGTGCTTCGCGTCCTCAGAAACAGGTAGAGCGGCAAACCACAAGAGACACCGATGCAAAACGTCGCCAGAATACTTACAGGTGCGACCCAATAATCACGGCGCACAATCACCTCTGCGATGATCCAAACCGTGAGGGCTACAGCCGCAATAGTCAGGTCATAGACAAGCCCGCTCGTGGCTTGATTGACGTGCCAGGCTTGCATCATTGCCGTGAGGCTGTAGCCATTTTCATTAAACCAGCCGATGAAATAGCTCATGGGAATGATCGCGCCGATCACCGCCAAACCGAGATATATCATCCGCAGGAAAGACACTTAGAGCTTGCCGCTTGTCATTGTGTCTTCTTCGATCGGCGTCGGTGCTGGCTCTGGCTCTGGCTCTGGCTGAGCGCAGGCAACGAGTGCAGCACATGCTGCAACGAGAAGTGTGTACCGTAGGATCATGACATTCCCTTTCATATTTGGGTCAAATAGCGCTCTGAGGCGCCCACACCATAACCTAATCAGGCTTCGCTGACGCGATCAATGGTCACGCCACCTTCCTCGGGCGAGATCGGATCACCTTTGATGCCGCAAGCGGTCAGAAGGGCGCATACGCCAACAGCTAAGATAATTGCGCGCGCCATCTTGCCACTTCTCTTTTAACGTTTTGCGGTGCTGTGCCGCCGAAACTGGTGCGCGACGCCACCGAGGCCTCGACTGTGAGAACACCAAAGACGCTTTCAGTGATGCCTTCATGGACAGATTGCAGGTCTTGGAGGCTGAGTTCATGAAGCTCACATTGCGCTTTTTCTGCCATCGCGACAGCGGCCCCAGTGATGTGATGTGCCTCGCGGAACGGCAGACCCAACTCGCGGACCAGCCAATCAGCGAGATCGGTCGCTGTCGAATAACCAGACCCGGCCGCTGCATGAAGGGCGTCCCGGTTCGGCTTCAGGTCCGCAATCATTCCGGCCATCGCCGCGAGGGCGAGCATCAAATTGTCTGCTGCATCAAAGACCTGTTCTTTGTCTTCCTGCATGTCCTTCGAATATGCGAGTGGAAGTCCCTTCATCACTGTTAGAAGTCCAACCAGCGACCCGGTGATCCGACCCACTTTGGCGCGGATCAGCTCGGCGGCATCCGGATTCTTCTTTTGCGGCATGATAGAAGAGCCGGTGGAAAACCGATCCGACAAGGTCACGAACCGAAACTGCGCCGATGACCAAATAACAAGCTCTTCGGACATGCGGGACAAATGCGTGGCGCAAATGCTGGCGCAGCTTAGAAAATCCAACGCAAAGTCTCGGTCGCTGACGGCATCCAGCGAATTGGCCGCTGGGCGGTCGAACCCCAAGGCCTGTGCGGTCATTTCACGGTCAATGGGAAACCCGGTGCCCGCCAAAGCGGCGGCACCCAAAGGGCTTTCATTCATGCGGGCGCGGGCATCTTCGAACCGGGACACGTCGCGGGCAAACATCTCCACATAGGCAAGCATGTGGTGGCCGAAGGTAACAGGTTGCGCGGTCTGTAGGTGGGTGAAACCCGGCATCACCATATCTGCACCTGTATCGGCCTGCTCCATCAAGGCGGACATGACCGCCTTCAGCCCGCCAATGGCCGCGTCCATTTGATCGCGCACCCAGAGTTTGAAATCGGTTGCCACTTGATCGTTGCGGGACCGGGCCGTGTGCAGGCGACCTGCGGGCTCTCCGATAAGTTCTTTAAGACGCGCCTCTACATTCATATGGATGTCTTCAAGAGCGGTGGAAAATTCGAAAGTTCTCCCCTCGATCTCTGACAGTATCGTGAGGAGGCCTTCCCGGATCGCTTTTGCGTCACTAGTGCTGATGATACCTTGTTGGGCAAGCATCTCGGCATGGGCCATCGATCCCTCGATGTCCTGGCGTGCCAGTCGCTGATCGAATGAAATGGACGCGTTGATCGCTTCCATGATTGCGTCTGGCCCTTCGGCGAAGCGACCGCCCCACATGGCGTTAGAGGTTTTATTGCCCATGTCTTGGGTTCCAAAAGTAAGAGGCCAAAATGACTGTGACCCGGATCGTAACTGCTGCGCTGCTTTACACAGTGCTGGCCGTGGGTGCAAACGCTGGAACACCTCAGTTGCCAAGCGCGCTAACGGGCATGATGGTCCATGACGAACCGGCACCTGCCCTGGCGGCCGAGTTTGCAGGACCAGATGGCACGCCAATGACGACCTCGGATATTGACGCACCGCTGACGGTGTTGAATTTCTGGGCCACCTGGTGTGCACCATGTGTCCATGAAATGCCCTCGCTTTCAGCCTTGCGAGACGCATCGGGCGAGGATTTTGAAGTCATTACTGTAGCAACGGGCCACAATACCGAAGCGGGGCTTGCACGGTTTTATGAACGAACCGGTATCACCAATTTACCAACTTACCGCGATGCCAAACAGGATTTGGCGCGGGAGGCGGCCGTGTTGGGTTTGCCGGTCACTTTGATTTTGGACAGTGAAGGTCGCGAAGTTGCCCGCTATCAGGGCGATACCGACTGGGCCGACCCAGACATTATCGAATGGTTGCGCGCGAAGGCTCAACTGATCAACTAAACCTTTCCGGCATTTAGGTACGGGTCGCCGTTTTATTGGACAACCGTTTCCCGATTGCCCCCATCAAGCCGATCAGGACAAGCGTACACAGGATGAAGTATACCGCGATGATGGGATACGGGACAAAAGGGTTAAAGGTTTTGTCCGCAAAATAGCTTGCGTAATACAGAGCGTCACCCGATTGCCGCCACGCCGGAAAGCTAGAGAAGAACACAAGTGCTGTGGCGTGGAACAAGAAAATCGTCTCGTTTGTATAGCTCGCCCAGCCAACCCGAAGCATCGCCGGCCATAAAATCAGGCGATTGATCTGACGACGCGTGAGGCCCAGGGCTTGGGCCGCTTCTACCTGTGCTGCCGGGACCGATTTGAGAGCACCGTAGAAGATATGGGCGGTGTAGGCGGACGTATTTAGAAATAAAACAAGGGCCGCGCCAAGCCATGCCCGTGTCAGCCAACGCGTCTCGGCAGTGAGTTCGGTAAAGCCCAATGGAATGGTCACGCCGACTTTCGGCAAGAGCACGAATAACTGGTAAACGATGAAAAACTGGATGAAGAGCGGTGATCCCCTCAGCACAAAGATAAACGTGCTCGCAGCCCCGCGCCAAAAGGGATTGGGGCCCGCCTTTGCAAAAGCCAAAGTCGCCGAGAAGAAGAAACCCGCACCCAGCGCGATGACTGCGAAGTAAATGTTCCAGATCATGCCAGACCCAATCAGTACGATCTGATCACAGAGCGTAATGTCCGACAGCGGAAGGCGCCGTTCCCCCAAGCCAATAGATCGGAAGGCGTAGTTGCTGAGGCTTTCATAACAGCTCATGCAGACACCTTGAGACCGGCTTGCCCGCGGCTGAGGCTTTCTTGGATGCGGTTGAACGCCTTTTCACTGCCCCAAGTCAGCAACAGGTAGAAAACAAGAAGGAATGTGTAATAACCCAAGCGCCAATCGCCATGGGGATAATCTGTGAAGCGCGCCGTCTTTGCGCCGCCCAGTTCAGAGGCCCAATAAACGATATCTTCTACACCCAAGAGGAACAACAGCGGGGTCGCTTTGACCAAGATTTGCCAAAGGTTAGAGAGGCCGGGCAACGCGAAGATCCACATTTGCGGCAGCAAAATATAGCGAAACGCCTGACGCTCGGAAAGGCCCAGGGATGATGCCGCCTCCATCTGGCCTTTGGGAACCGCTTCCATCGCACCATAAAGTGTGTTGGCCGCAAAAGCGCCGAACACGATAGAAAACGCAAAAGCCGCAAGCAAAAACCCGTAGGTTTCGTGAACCCATTGATCGGCAGAACTCAGCGGGAGCTTGGCCGCAGCGCAAACCACAAAATCATTTCCCTGACGCACCGGCTCGGACCAGTCTGGGCATGTTGCAAGATGCCGAACATATTCAAATCCCTGATCTAGGGCGATGGGCACAAAGAGGAAAAAGATGATGTCCGGAATACCCCGCACCATTGAGGTGTAGATCAGGCCGACCCACCGTATCACGCGGGTGTGGGACCGCCGGGCAAGTGCACCAAGAAAACCAAGGGTTAGAATCATTGGCACCGTGAGGGCCAAAAGGGCAAACACCACCAGAATGGAAGTGTACAAATTCATGTGCTTGGGCGTCGTGAGATAACACGCCCACCATGCCCAGCCCTCTAGGACACTTGGATCACCACAGAATTCGAACATCAGAAAAGAATGGGCCGCCCAGAGGCGGCCCGACCAAATTAGTAGCCGACGCGGCCGTCAAACCACTCTGCAATCATTGCGTTCAGCGTGCCGTCCTCTTTCATGGACGTAATTGCTGCATCGAGCTTTTCTTTCAGCTCGCCATCAGATTCGCGCACACCGATGCCGACACCACCACCGATGGCCACTTCTTCGCCAACGAAGATCAGCTCACCATTAGAATCTGCAACGATCGGCTCTAGGAACGCTTTGTCAGCCAAAACTGCGTCCGCTTCGCCAGAGCGTACAGCGGCGATGGTTTCGTCAGGTGTCGCAAATTCAACAACTGTGCCGTCAGAGTTTGCAACATAGGCCGCTTGGATTGTCGCCGTTTGCGCAGCGACGTTTTTCGAAGTCACGCTGTCATCCATTCCAGCCAATGCGACATAGGCCGAAGGATCGGGTGGGAAGTAGTCCTGAGTGAAGTCGATCACTTCATCCCGCTCTGCCGTGATGGACATGCCCGCGATGATAGTGTCGTAGTTTCCTGAAACGAGGTTCGGGATGATACTGTCCCATTCGTTTGTCACCCACTCGCAATCGAGCTCGGCACGTGCGCATATCTCATCACCAACTGCACGCTCAAAACCGTCAACTTCGCCGGCATCGTTCAAAAAGTTGTATGGAGGGTAAGCGCCCTCGGTTCCCATGCGCACCACATGACCGTCAGCAAACGCAGATGTTGCAAGAGTTGCTGTAAGGGCCAGTCCGCCCAAGAGTTTTGTCAGTGTCATTCTGTTCTCCACTTTGTAAGGCTCTCCGCCATCAATGACTGATACCAAACACTGCGCGGGTTTACGTCGATTCACAAGGGCTGATGCAAAAATGAACGCGGTGTCCTTTTTGCTTAGGACTTAGGCAGATCAGTCACCCGTCACGGAATGCACGGCTGAAATACTGACTGAGTGGACGGACCAAATACGATAACGGGGAGCGCTCGCCGGTCAGGATAAATACCTCAACTGACATTCCGGGGAGCAAGACTTGCTCTCCAAGTTTTACCAATTCGCCATCATTTGGCTGCACGACAGCCTCAAAAAACCTTTGGCCAGTTTGCTGATCTTCGTACGCGTCAGCGGACACTTGGTGAACGCGTCCCTCTACATCCGGCGTCAAGCGCGTTTCTAAACTAGGAAAGCGAAGCGTTGCAGGCTGTCCCACAACGACCTGATCAATATCAATGCCGGATACGCGCGAAATGATGACCAATGGTTGATCTTGCGGTATCACAAACATCACAGGCTCTGCCGCCGAGATAACCGAGTTGCGGGTGAACACTTGGCTTCCGTATACCGTACCCGAGAGCGGAGCACGCAATGTCAAACGATCTTCGCGGTTTTGAAGGCTCGCGAGGCGCTCCCGAAGTTCTAAAATGCGAGGCTCAACGTCGCGAAGTTGCGACAAAGCTTCTTCCCGAACGGATGTCATCACTTGGAGTTTCGCAATTTCCAATTCCGACTGCCGCACTCCGAGTTGCGCACGTTCTGCAACAAGACTGCCCATGGCCCCGTCAATGCGCGCCACCTCACGCTCAATTGCCAAAACACGCGGCGCTTGAGCCAATCCGCGCTCCAGTAGCAGCCGCGTGGTTGCGAGTTCCTCTTCAGCGAACTCTTTCTGACGCGCATGAGCATCAATCTGTGCTTCAAGACCGGCGATTTGCCGTCCAATTTGTTCCTGCTGACTTTCTAGCTGTTCTATGTTGGATCGGGCCGCATCACGTCGTGCATCCAAAAAACCAATCTGTCCTTTGATGAGTTCATTGTACTTAAGCGCTTTGCCTCGGGCCTGTTCCAATTCCGTCGACAGCGCGTAGGCCGTAAATCCGTCCCGTTCTGAACCAAGTCGTGCCTGTCGGGCCAACAGCTCCACCAACTGATCTTCAATGATCGTCCTCTCGGCGATCAATAAGGTTCCATCCAAACGCACCAATGGCTGACCAGCTTCGACGTAAGAGCCGTCTTTCACGAAGATGTCTGAAACGACGCCCCCCTCGGGGTGTTCAATGACTTGGCGATTGCTTTCGACTTCGATGACGCCCGGCGCGACGACTGCGCCAGAAATGCGTGCAACAACAGCCCAGCCTCCAAGGACAGTCACAAGGAGGGTCACTGCAACATACCCGATTAAAAGAGGCTTTGTTGCGGAAAAGGAACGGTCCGTCATGTGCCGACCCCGCGCACAACCTGCTGCACCTTGTCTGCGTTTTTAATCATTTGCGAAAGCACCTGATCGCGGGGGCCATCAGCTGCAATTTTTCCATTATCGACCACAATGAGCCGACTGCATTCGGAGATCGCGATTGGTCTGTGCGTCATTAACAGAACCGTTTTGCGCTCGTCCCGGAAGCGCCGGATCGCGGCATTCATTGCCTCGGTGCCTTCTGCATCAAGCGCTGAGTTTGGTTCATCAAGCAAGAGAACACTGGGGTCCCCATAAAGCGCTCTTGCTAAGCCAATGCGTTGGCGCTGCCCTCCGGACAGCACGTTGTCCGTATGCCCCAGCAGGGTGCGATACCCATCAGGAAGCCTAACGATCAAGTCATGCGCTCCGGCCTGCTGCGCCGCTTTTTGAACGGCGTGCATATCAAGATCTTCATCTAGTCGCGCAATGTTTTCTGCGATTGTACCTGGAAACAATCCGACCAATTGAGGCAGATACCCTATCGTCCGGCCGATGTCCAAAGGACCAAACTGAGATATCGGAACGCCGCCAAGCAAAAGCTCCCCGCGTTGCGGTTTGATTACACCCAAAAGTGCGCGACCGATAGTCGATTTGCCCGCGCCACTCTTTCCTATAAGTCCAACCACCTCTCCGGCCTTTATATCGAAGGATACATTTTGCAGTATCGGTTCGGTTCGACCTGCCACCAGAACAGTCACATTCTTTGCTGTCAGGCGCGGGTCCGGCGCCATCAACCCGGATGTCTCCGGTTCATCTTGCGCCGTCGCTGTGATCTTCACCAGTGAACGATAGGCCGGAAGGCTTTTGGAGAGAAGCGGCCAGCTTCCTATGATCTGTTCAATCGGGGCTAAGGCACGGCCCAAAAGAATGGACGCCGCGATCATTGCACCAGCCGTCAACTGACTTTGCAGAACCAAATATGCGCCAACTGCGAGCAATGCCGATTGCAAAAAGAGACGAAGTGCTTTCCCAAGCGATGTGAATGCGCCGCCTTTATCAGCGGCTTTTTGAATGATCTCGAGGGCATCGCACTTTAACTTGAACCAGCGATTGATAACAGAAGAAGACATGCCCTGAGCAGAAATGAGTTCCGCTTCGGATCGTATCTGATCAACAAAGCTGTCTGCCGCTTCATCGGAAGTTTGCGCGGCCAAAACACGGTTGCGAGTAAAAGAGGTATTCAAAAGGGCAACGATGACCAACAGTGCGCCACCGAGCACGCTGACCCAACCCAAAAGCGGATGGAAAGTAAAAATTAAAACGAGGAAAGCAGGTGTCCACGGCACATCAAAAACCGCCAGAAACGACGAAGAATTTGTCAACCGTTTCAGCGTATCAAGCTCTCCAAGACCGACTGCGGGCTGACCGCGCGCAGTCGCATCCTTTGCATCCGTCAGTGCTTGTTTGAAAACCACCGGTGCAATTCGTGTTTGAAATTGAGCGCCGATACGGGCGAGTACCCGGCCCCTTGCGAAATCCAAAACACCCATGAACGCATAAAGGAACGCCACCAAAATAAAGAGTGCCGCAAGCGTTTCTTCAGACCGGGAGGCAAGCACGCGATCGTAAACCTGCAACATGAACAAGGGCCCGGTTAGCATCAAAAGATTTACGGCGACGCTAAAAATAACGATCGATGCAAAATGACCGCGATGCGAAAACAATGTTTCAGGCCGTGAAAGCACTTTTTCTAAAACCGTATTAAAATAAATCTACGGGTACTCTACACAGCACCTAGCCACATTGAAAGACTATCCGTGAGCGCGTTCTAGGCCTGAGCTTCACCCCGAAAGAAGACTGTAAAACTGTCATATCCTTGTCGCATAGGCCCGGCAATTACGCCCGGCAAACTATAGGGGGTTCCGTATGACACTTCGTACACGCACAAGCTTGTGCACCGTTCTTTTGGGCTTCGTCGCGGGAGGCGCGATGGCTGACAACTTTGCAGTGACCAACACTGCTGACAGCGGAGAAGGATCTTTCCGCGCCGCGATGGAAGCGGCAAGCGCTGCAAGTGGCGACCACACGATCGTCGTCCAAGCAGATGGCAACATTGCGATCGGCTCACCACTGAGCTATTCCGGCGCTGGCGCATTATCGATTTTTGGCCAAGGCCAAACGATTTCCGGCGGCAACCACAACCTGTTGGAAGTCACGAGCGGTGCCGATCTGACAGTATCTGATTTGACATTCGACGGGCCAGGTGGATTTTCGATCGAAAACCGTGGCGATCAGTCTGGAACAGCCGGCAAAGGTATTTTCGTCAAAGTGGACGCGGCGCAAACCGGCACTGTTTCCATGACGCTGAATGATGTGACAGTTTCGAATGTTGCCAATCACGGAATTCATGTCTCCGACTGTAACCTTGCTGATGACTGCGGCGGCGGCTCTGGCGGCGCAGGTGGCGGATCAGCGGCGTCGATCATGGTGATGCTGAACAATGTCACGGTCGACACGGCCGGTCAGGGCAAATTTGATGCCGACGGCCTGCGCGTAGACGAGCGTGACGAAGGCTCCATCATGGCGACAATTTTGAACTCCACCTTTACCCGTGTTGGCGCCGATGGCGTTGAACTGGACGAAGGGCAGGCAGGCGATGTGATTGTAAAGTCTGTAGGTTCTTCTTTCATCGACAATGGCGACTATTGTGATCCGGGCTTGTTGGAGGCGTTCATGCCAGCGGAACCAGAAGGTGAGTTTGATGAGGGCACAACGCAAGAAGACGCCATCCCGGGCCCAATCACAGGCACACCAGACGACACTTGCATCGAACGTGCGGTAGATCTGTACGATGACGGATCTGTTGAAGAGTATGAATTCGCAATCGATACCGACGATGCCTTTGACGTCGACGAAGCCGGCGAAGGTTCGATCATCGCGGAAGTCACAAACGCAACGATCACCGGAAACTTCGACGAAGGCCTCGACTATGACGAGGAAGATGCAGGCAACATCCAGATGACAATTCTGGGTTCCAATGCATCCGGCAATTCAGATGATGGTTTCAAGCACTCTGAAGAGGGTGAAGGCTCTGTCATTTTCTTCGTTGCAGATTCCACGTCCACAGAGAATGGCGGCAAAGGATTTGTCTTTGAGGAAGAAGACGGCGGCGATGTGAACGGCTCTGTCGTTGGTGTATCTACGGCCAGCAATGATGACAGCGACGACACAGGTCTGGAGCTTGTTCAAGATGATGATGGCGCGGGCGTTGTCACGGTCGCTGCATCAGACATTGCTGACGGCATCGACGACGAAGGGATTGACCTGGTCGAGTAAGCCAATTTGAACTAAACCTGTGACCAAGATTGGTCACAGGACCTCCCGGCTTAAATGATTGACGCTGCATTCCACTATCTTGAATGGTTCACCGTTTTGGTCGATTTCATCGGCTATGGGATTTTGATTTTCACAGTGGTGAAGTTTGTCATACGCTATGTCGCCTTTGAATTTAAGCGGCTCCGCGGTTTGGAATGCGTGATGGTCTTTCGGGATATTCGAACAGAATTCCTGAGCCATGTCATTCTCGCAATCGACTTTATGGTTGTGTCGGATGTGATCCATACCGGTTTGGTGCAGGATCGCGAAAGCCTGATAACTTTAGGTATCTTCGTGCTGATCCGCTCGCTGCTGGCGTTTTTTCTAGGCCTGGACATGCGGGAAATTCGCGAAGAGGCCAAAGACGACAACCGTTAATCTTGTCGCTGTCGCTCTTCGGCAGGGGCGGCGCTCATTTGCTCGCCGATCCAAGATACGTTTAGACCAAACTGAGCATCCTTTAGCGGAGCGACCGTTCTTTCTCGAACCTCATCTGGCTTGTTTTGAGATAATTTCCAAGTGCTCTCGATGCTCTCGATGCGCAGTTCAAAAGGAATAATCGCGCGTTGCATCCGCTCGTAAACGCCATCCGACATCTTATCCGAAGTCCAAGCAGGTTTCGGGGCAAGACGCGCCTCAAGCTCGGCGGATTGCGCCGCAAGCGTGTCAGGCAACGCATCGGGTCCAAGCGCGAGCGCCGTGCCCGTCACATGGATCGCCACATAGTTCCAAGTCGGCACCTGATTATCGACACCATACCAATCGGGGCTTACGTAGCTGTCGCCAAAACTGACGATAAACAGCGCAGGAGCGCCATCTTTGATCGCAATGTGCATTGGAGAATTTCGCACGACATGGCCAAGAATGCGGGTCGCGTCTGGCATTATGAATGGGATATGGGACGCAATAGGGGCGGCGTTCCCACAAACCGTTAAGACGCCAAAGGCTCGCTCCCGCAGGGCAGCAATGTCCTTTTCTCGGGGCGATCGCCTGAAAGATGAATTTGGATGCACGGTGGCACAAAATAAGACGGCGCGCTTTAGGTCAACGCACGCCGTCTAGTTTTACATTTTCCCAACACAGGGCCGGGAATTCGACGATCAATCGCCATCGGCTACGCCCGCCTCGCGCAGTTTCGCACGTCGCGCCCGGTAGCTTGGCAAGAAGATCAGCAAAGCAGCGATGATCAACAGACCCAGTGTCATTGGACGCTCCCACAGGAAGCTTGGTCCGTCATATAAGTTCATGGAGCGGGAGAAGTTATCCTCCATCATGCGTCCAAGTATGAACCCGATCAATAGCGGCGCCAACGGATAGTCCGCAAACCGCAATATCGTGGCAACAATCCCAAAACCGACCAGCATCAGTAGCTCTGTTGCATTGTTCTGACCGATATATGCCCCCATCAACGTGAAGAAGAGGATGAATGGGATCAGGTAATTGCGCGGTATCGTCAAAATCTTGGCGATGTAGGGGATCAGCGGTAGGTTCAGAACCAAGAGGATCACGTTGCCGATATACATTGAGATTATGACCGCCCAGAAAATTTCTGGGCTGTCTACCATCAGGCGCGGACCGGGTGTGACGTTCAGCGCGATCAATGCCCCTAACAGAATCGCGGTCGTTCCAGAGCCGGGAATGCCCAGGGTCAGCAATGGAACGAAAGACCCTGTACAGGCAGCGTTATTCGCCGTCTCTGGCGCGGCCAGACCTTTGATCGAGCCTTTGCCAAATTCCTTTTGCTCTTTCTCCGGGGCAATGTTGCGCTCCACCGCGTAGCCCAGAAAACTTGCGATCGTGGCACCAGCACCAGGAAGAACTCCAATGAAGAACCCTTGCAAAGATTGACGCCCAACCACCGGAGCGATCTGTTTGGCTTCTTCCCGTGTGATCCGAAGGTCCTTGATTTCCCCATCGGTTTTATCGGCTTTGGAGCGTGACGGGTTCATGACCAGGAACAACGCCTCTGGCAAAGCAAACATGGCCATCGCCAAAGTAATGAACCCGATACCCGACTGGAGATCCATCAAGCCCATGGTAAAGCGCGGCATATTGAACTGTGCGCCTTCACCAATGGTCGCGGCCATAAGACCAAGCAACGTCATCAAGATCGCCTTCATAACCTGCCCCGTGCCCGCAAATGCAGCAATCGCAGACAGACCAACGACCATAAGCGCAAAATACTCGGCGGAGTGGAACAGCAACGCCACGCTAGAGAGCATCGGCGCGAAGATCATCAAAAGGATCGCACCGATCGTGCCGCCTGCAAAACTTGCAATAGCAGCAATGGTCAGGGCTTTACCCGCTTTGCCCTGTTGGGCCATGGGATAGCCATCGAAACTGGTGGCAACGGTCCCCGCGACCCCCGGCGCGTTCAACAGGATCGAACTCGTCGAGCCACCAAAAATGGCACCGTAATATACACCCGCAAGGAGGATGAGCGCCGTGGCCGGATCACCAAGAGTAATCGCCACCGGGATCATAATCGCGATGATCGACATTGGGCCTAGGCCGGGCAACATCCCGATGAATGTTCCAATCAAACAACCAGCGATAACAAACAAAAGGTTCTGGAGCGAAAAGGCCGTCGAAAGGCCAATCATGATTCCTTCAAGCATGAGTTACGTCCCCAAAAAGAACGGCCACGGCCGTAAGAAAATGCCCAAGACCTCTTGGACCAGATACCAGACGCCGAACGTCGCTGCGATGGCGATCGGTACGAGCCAGAGGAACTTCCGTTCGCCCAAGATCACAGAGCCAAGGATCAGAAAGCCCGAGGTGGCCGCGATGAAACCCGCCGGACGAAGCAGCAGGGCATAAGCGATCATAAGACCAAGCAAGGCGAGTGTTTGACCATAATTATAGTCCAGCAGTTTTTTGTAATCGATGCCCGAGGCGTCGCTGCCTTTGACCGACTTCTCAAGGCCGATCACAATCACAAAAGAAACAATGATCGCACCGACGGCAATCACTTTAGGGAAGGTGGATGGCCAAACAGGCGTATTGCGCATGATCGGCGGCAACAGGCCGTCCATCGTGAAAAATGCCGCGTACCCGTAAATACAGGCCACGACGAGGATCACCAATGCGATCCAACGGTCCAAAGTCATATTGCCCTCCCCAGAATTCTGACTTTCTATTATAAAGCTTCGGCCCCTATTCGGAGCCGAAGCCTATTTCAGTCTTCACACATGTGCGGTGAAAAACCGGCTTACAGGAAGCCAAGCTCTTTCATCAGATCACCGATGACTTGCTCTTGGTTTTCCAAGAATGCGCGGAAGTCGTCACCTGGGTTGTGAATATTCACCCAACCGTTACGCGCGCGAACTTCTTCCCACTCATCTGTTTCGTACATTTTTGCGATCGCTTCCTGGTACGCGACCAGACGATCCTCTGGCAGACCAGGTGCCGCGAAGAAACCACGCCAGTTCACGAACGTCGTGTCGATGCCCTGCTCTTGCATTGTCATTGCATCCGGTGCTGCTGGGACACGCTCGTCCGCTGTAACACCAATGATTTTAACTTCGCCCTGATCTGCAAGATCAACCGCTTCTGAGAAGCCTGTAGAAATCGCTACAATCTCACCGGACAAAAGGGCCGCCATTGCTGCGCCACCCGCGTCATATGGAATGTATTTGAAGCCTGTTGGATCTTCGCCGGCAGCTTTCATCGCCATCGCGGCAACAAGGTGGTCCATACCACCCGGAACCGAACCACCGCCAATAGCTACGCTACTTGGGTCTGCACGATATGCATCCAAGAGATCAGACATGGAATTGATTGAGCTGTCTTTGCCAACAACCAAAGCCGCATAGTCCCCGATTGTGCCCGCAACCAATGTCAGATCACGGAAGTTCTGTGGGAACACGCCTGTTAAAGACCGGATTACGATCGGCGTAGAATTCACCATCAGAGTGCCATGCTGACTTTCTGCGTTTTCAATCAGGTAGCCGATGGCCTTACCGCCACCACCACCGGACATGTTCTCAAAAGATGTAGTACCCACAAGCCCTGCAGCTGTCAGTGCTTCGCCTGTACCGCGTGCTGTACCATCCCAGCCGCCGCCTGCTCCGCCTGGGATCAGGAAGTGGATGCTGTCAACAACTTGGTGTCCATCTGCAAAAGCGGCGCCGGACAGGCCTACTGCCAATGTCGCGCCCAAAAACGCGCGGCGTGCTAGTGTCGTAATTCCCATGATATCCTCCCTCGGGTTACGAAAATTCTTCTTACAAGCGAACCCTGTGCGATGTATTTTATTGAATCAAGTGACTTTTCGGATATCCCAAGTCTAAATGTTAGGCACTGGAAGAGGCGGTATGTTGGTCAAGGTTCTTATTCCATCAGGCGCATTGGGCCTTGGATTTTCTGAAGACGCACTAAACCTCGGCCTGAAAAAGAACCCTGACATCATCGCAATCGACGGCGGCTCCACCGATAGCGGGCCGTTTTACCTCGGAACCGGCACCAGCAAGTATTCCAAGGCCACAACCAAGAAGGAATGGTCCGTTTTGATGAAGGCCCGGGCCGAGGCGGATGTGCCGCTGTTGATTGGAACCGCCGGTACTTGTGGTGCAGACAGCGCAGTGGATTGGCTTCTCGATATCGCCAAGGAAATCGCGGCGGAGACCGGACAATCACTGAAGATTTGTACCATCAAATGCAACCAGCCTGCCGCGCGGGTGGCAAATGCCCTGTCAAGTGGTGACGTCTCACCGCTCAAGCCAGAGGTGCCCATTTCCGAAGAGCTTTTGGCGAGTTGCACTAATATTGTCGCTCTCGCTGGCGTGGAACAGATCAACCACGCGTTAGAGAGTGGAGCAGATATTGTGATTGCCGGGCGCACGACGGACACAGCTGTGATTGCCGCTTATCCAATTTCAAAGGGGTGTCACGTCGGTGCGGCCTGGCATGGGGCAAAGATCGGTGAGTGTGGCGCCCTGTGCACAACGAAACCAGGATCAGG
Source organism: Pseudomonadota bacterium (assembly GCA_039821195.1). GTDB lineage: Bacteria > Pseudomonadota > Alphaproteobacteria > Rhodobacterales > Rhodobacteraceae > Amylibacter. Next base: position 3,016 of record JBCBON010000018.1, on the reverse strand, counting down.
GGTGATCCTGATTGAATTCGACGAGACCGGGTTTGAGATCACGCCGATGGATCCCGGCGCCAAAGCAACACCCAGAACGGTTTCGGCGCATATGCTTTATGAGAACAGCAACCCCTATCAGCTGTATGAGCCCGGCGGATACCTGGAGGTGAGCCAGGCCAAGTACTCGGCCGTCAGCGATAAAACGGTCCGCGTAGAAGGCAGCCAATGGATTGAGACCGCGCCTTACACCGTGAAACTCGAAGGGGCGACGCATGCAGGTTATCAAACCTTGTCCCATGTGATCATCCGCGATGCACGGTATGTGGAGAACGTGGACAGATGGATCGACCTCGTCAAAGCGGATTTCTTGGCAAAATTCACCGATTTCAATCCGAACACCTCGTCGATAGAATTTCGCGTCATGGGTAAAGACGCGGTTCTTGGTCACTTGGAAAACCGAAACAGCAGCGCGCCTGAATTGGGTGTGATGGTTATTGTCACTGCGCCCACCCAAGAGCAGGCCACGGAAATCGCACGCGCGTTGAACCCAGCACTTCTTCATCTGGCACTAGACGCAGACGAGGCCCTGCCAACTTTTGCTTTTCCGTTCTCCCCGGCGGAAACCGAACGCGGGCCGATTTATGAATTCTGCCTGAATCATGTCATGGCGTTGAATGACCCACTAGAGGCGTTCAGTTTTGACACGGTAGAGGTCTAGAATGCCCCGCCTTGGCGCCTTGGTGGACAAAGTCCGCTCAAAAAATGCAGGCCCGTTTTGGGTGACAGTGGACATCTTTTGCAAACAAGACGGATCGTTTGAAAGGATCTGCGAAAGCCTTTCGACGCAAGCAGTTGCAGCGCTTTATCAGGTGAAACCTGAAGACACGCTGCGCTTTGACATTCCAAGTTTGGATGTCATCAAGTTCAGCTTTCCAAGACCAAACTTCCAAGGAACGCGCTTCGACAGGGATATGCATGGTGCGGCCATCGCCTGTTTGTTGGAAGAGTTTGAAATTACTTAAAGTTCGGTCGAAAACGCCTCGGAGCATTTTCGCCGTTGTCAAAGCTGTGACTTGGATTTCGGCCTATTGCTATTACACTCTGATGCAAATGAACTTTAGCAATTCGATTCAACAAGGAGGCCTCTCGTGACGTCCAAATCGACGCGTCGTTCCGTTTTGGTAGGCGGCGCTGCAACTTTCGCAACAGCATCAACCACCCTTGTTGTACCGGCCCAAGCAGCGGGGCTGGCGCCAACGCCATCCATGCGCGGTGGGTCCAACAACTATCGACCGGACGCACCAATAGTCGAACGCATCGGCGGCGGCGGTTTCTGGATGAGCGGTACAGTGCGGCGCGCAGGCGACGGCGCCCCAATTGCCGGTCAACGGATTCAGATTTGGGCGCACACCACCGAAGGTCACGAACGCGATTGGCACAGCCACGGCGCAACCTTGACCGATGCGAACGGCGTCTTCCGTTTGGAAATGCCCCAAATTGTTCCCGCCTTCGGACAGGCGCATGGGCACCTCGCCTATGACAGTGGCGATTTTGAAACTGTTTTTCTGCGGCCGGTGATGTCCTCTTCAAAAGACAAAACACTCGAAGCTCATTTCGTCCTGCAGCAAGCATAAAAGTGTAAACGCAAGCTCAGGTCGCGCATGACAAAAGCGCGTCTGATCTGGCTTGCCCTGTTTGCGGTCTGTGCGGTTCCTGTCGCACTCGCCATAAGTAGCCCGCTCCTGCAATGGCGAGAGCCGATTTACATCGCTGCTGGTCTGGCGGGGGTTCTGACCCTGCCCCTTTTGGTGATGCAGCCGCTTTTTGCAGCGCGTGTTCTGCCCGATTTGCCACCTCGGGCCTGTTTGCTGGCGCACCGGACGGTCGCTCTGCTTTTACTGATCGCCATCTGCGTTCACGTGGCCGGGCTTTGGATCACGAGCCCGCCTGATGTGATTGACGCCTTGTTGTTTGTGTCTCCGACGCCGTTTTCGCTCTGGGGTGTGATCGCCATGTGGGCCGGCGTCGTGACGTTGGGTTTAGCGGCGTTTTGGCGTCAGTTTGGGATCGCGCGTCAAAACTGGAAGGCCCTCCATGCGGCGCTTGCAGTTATCATCGCAGCTGGCGCCACAGCCCATGCACTTTTGATCGACGGCACGATGGAGCCGATTTCAAAATGGTTGATATGCGGGCTTGTCCTCGCGGCAACCCTGACCGCAATTTACCGGCGGGTTTTGCGCGGAGGGTGAGACATGGAGATCGATTTTGTTTTGATGGTGGTCGCGGAGAAGGGACTTGAACCCCCGACACGCGGATTATGATCATAGTTACCAACAATGAAATCAATAGGTTAATGATGAATTAATATTTTTTTGTGTAACAACCTAACGAATTCTATTTAGCATTCGAAATATTAAATTTATGAATGAAACCTAAGCCTGAAAACTTCTGAAAATTGATCTTTTGAGAACAGCATTCAGTTGCACTTTTTTAGCTTTTTCGGAAAATCACATACAGAGAATGTGATAATCTGCGTCGGCCTGCTTTCAGTAAAGCGGACATCCAAGAAGGACTTAGCGAATGACTGCTATGAGCCCAATCTGACCTAAACTGTTCCATTGGCGCTGACGTCAGACAGGATGAAACCCCAGTGCCCGAAGCAAAGCGGGCAGCCCGAAACAGACAGCCGCAGCAAAAACTGGGAAACCAAGTGCGAAATATTTCCACGCAGCCAACCGTGGTTCCTCTTTTTTAGCTTGGGACGTGTTTCAAGCATAAGCCTAGATATTCTCGTCCAAAATGAAATGATCGAAATCAAGAACTCGAAAACAAGGTGTTGGTTGCCAAGTGGACATTGCAATAGACCCTAAAGCAAATCTCACAATTTGGACTTTTGGTTGCTTTTGCGTGGTTAGCTAAGCACCGCTTTAACTGAAACGGTACTGATCGTGCAAAACCACGGATCACGATGTCTCGAAAAGAGGGTCGTGGCGGTGCCGTCAGACGAATTCAAACTGGTCTCTGAATTTTGGAA
>JBCBON010000017.1:0-43606 GCA_039821195.1 Pseudomonadota bacterium | reverse complement strand
CCGCTGGCACAGGTTCGGAAGTGACACCGATTTCTATCGTCACAACCGGTGCCAGCGGTTGTTGGTGCCAAAATCATTGGCAGGCGGCCACCTTTAACGAGGCCAACACCATACATCTCGGCGATGGGTTGGTCGGATTGAACCAGAATGGCGATCAGCTTGGCCGTGTCCATGGAAGACCCACCGCCGACGGAAACCACTCCGTCGACGCCTTCTTTTTTGGCCTCCTCAACGGCAGACAGGATCATTGCCTCCGGGGGATCAGGTACAATATCGTCAATGATATGAATGCCGAGACCGGCCTTTTTGATCCCGTCGATGGCGGCATCGGCAAGGCCAAGTTCCAGAATGACTTTGTCGGTAACAAATGCGATCTTCGTCACACCCATGTCTTTCATGAGCTCACCGATTTTCGCGGTTGAACCAACCTCGGACAGGATGGATTTGGTCGTTTGGAAGGTAAACGGGGTCACGCGAGTTCCTCCTGTTTTGCAAATGGTGACGCGAGCGACTTGAGGCGTTCTGTCAGCTTCATGTTTTCGCTGTAGTCCACTGGGCAGTCGATCACCGAAACAGTGCCATCCGCCATCGCCTCTTTCAGGGTGGTCAGCAGGTCTTCGGTTTTTTCAACTTTATAGCCTTTGGCACCAAAGCTTTCAGCGAACATCTTAAAGTCTGGGTTGCCGGTGGCGACATGGCTCTCGCGGCCATATTCGCGCAGCTGATGCCATTCGATCAGGCCGTACTTGTTATCATTGAAAATGAGGACGGTGATGTTCAGCTTCAAACGTATTGCAGTCTCCAACTCTTGGTTGTTCATTAAGAAACCGCTGTCCCCGCATACCGCTAGGATGTTGCGCTCAGGGTATACAAGTTTTGCAGCAATTGCGCCGGGCAGGGCGATACCCATGGATGCAAACCCGTTAGAGATAATGCATGTGTTTGGACGCTCCGCTTGGAACATGCGAGCCATCCACATTTTATGCGCGCCTACGTCTGAGATAACGATGTCTTCTGGATCCATCGCTTGGCGCAGGTCATAGATGATCTTTTGTGGTTTGACCGGATAGCCCATATCACCGCCATGTGCGTTCAGCTCACTCATGATTGTTTCATGCAAAGGAGTGACTTTGTTATCGGGATTGTCTTCGGCGCGGTCAGCAAGTCGCGATAGGCTATCTTTCAAATCGCCTACCATGCCCATTTCCAAAATATAGTTTGTATGTACTTCAGCAGGGGAGCCATCGATGTGGATGATGCGCGCCTTGGCTTCTGGGTTCCAATGCTGTGGTTCATATTCGACCATGTCGTAGCCGATACACAGAACGAGGTCGGCCTCTTCGATACCGAAGGCCACAAGATCGTGGGCTTTCAAACCAACGGTACCTATGGACAATGGATGCGACGATGGCATGACGCCCTTGGCCATAAAGGTGGTTGCGACAGGGGCATTGATCGCCTCAGCAAACCGGACCAATTCGTCGCTTGCGTTGTAACGGATCACGCCATTGCCCGCGATAATTACCGGGTGTTTTGCGGACGATAGCGCGTCGAGAACCTGCTGCGACTTCCCAGCTGGGGCGATGGAGGGCATGGCCCGCTGCACCTTCAATGGTGGGAAACTTGCCTCTTCGACAGGCATATCGCCCACATTCTCTGGAAAATCGATAAAGGCTGCGCCGGGTTTTTCAGCTTCTGCAAATTTGAATGCTTTGCGAATAACCTCCGGTACTGTTTCGGGCTCCCGAATTTGAACTGAGTATTTTGAGATCGGAGCGAAGAGGTTGACCAAATCAAGGATCTGATGGCTCTCGCGGTGCATACGCGTGGTGGGGCCTTGTCCTGCGATAGCCACTATCGGCGCACGGTCCATATTTGCGTCAGCCACCCCGGTGACCAGATTGGTGGCCCCTGGTCCAAGCGTTGAGGTGCATACACCCGCTTTGCCGGTAAGACGGCCATAAACATCGGCCATGAAAGCAGCACCTTGTTCATGCCGCGTGGTAATAAACTCAATCGGGCTATCGAGGAGGGCGTCCATGATGCCCAAGTTTTCTTCGCCCGGAATTCCGAACATGTACTCGACGCCTTCATTCTCGAGACATTTGACCAAAAGCTGAGCGGCTGTGACTTTCTTCGACATCTTCGGGGTGTGTCCTTTGTTCTGCTCACATCGTGCAGATGTGTATTTGGCGAATGGGCAGCAATTGCCGCCCGGCTATGGTTGTCATCCTAAACGGATTCTGAGGCGAGATGCACATGTTTGTTGCCCGTTGCCTAAATCCAAGGCGATTGTGCAACGCAAAAATATTTTTGCGGCGCACAATAAATGTTGCATTGCACAAAAGCATTCCTTATATGAGAGGTCATCGGGTCGCACCCACTTCCCAACCACGGCTCGAAATGGAGAAAGAAATGTCACAAGCTGAAGCAAAAGAGACGATCTCGAAAGCCACAACAGAGGCAATCGACAAGTCCCAAGAGATGTTCTCAAAAGCTGCATCCTCTTCCGAGAAGATGGTTGAGGGCATGATTGAATACAACGCAGCCGTTTTCAAAGGCGGTGAAGTGATGGCAAAGAAAATGTTCGACACATATATCGCGAACGTTGCAACTGGTTTTGCAAACGCCAAAGCAATGGCGAAAGCCACAGATGTTGCGGATTTCTATAAAATCGCTTCCGAGAAAACATCTGCAGCAACAGAAGCTTACGTCACACAATCCAAAGAGATGTATGATCTGGGCTCCAAAGTATACGCTGAAACCACAGACACAGCGAAGAAGATTTATTCTTCCACATTCTCCGCGCTCTAAGCTGCGGATCTTGTAACGTGATAGATCGTCGGGTACCTCCTCCCACCCGGCGGTCTTTTTGTATTGGCGGTTGTCACCGCCACTGGTCAGCGTAAGAGGGGGAAATGACGGAAACGAAACCCATAATCATCAAGAAATATGCCAACCGCCGCCTGTATGATACGGCGACAAGCAAGTATATCGTTCTCACCGATCTTGTTTCGCTGATCGAAGAAGGGGTCGACTTTAGGGTCGAAGATGCAAAGACGGGTGAAGATCTGACGCGATCAGTTCTCAACCAGATTATCTTCGAAAAAGAGTCCCAGTCCGGAGAGTTCTTTTTCCCACTCGATTTTCAAAAGCAGCTCATCAGGTTCTACAATGACACGTATGCCGGGATGGTGCCGGACTATCTGTCAAAATCGATGAGCTTCTTTACCGAACAACGCAGCGCCATGACCGAGGATATGGCAGAAGTGTTGGCGTCGAATACACGGGCCTTCATGGATTTCTCCAGACAGATGGCCGCGCAAAATGTTGAGATGATGCGCAAAACCTGGTCACTGTTTGTACCTGAGTCCACGCAAGCGCCCAAGTCAGAGGCAGAGGGTGAAGAAACCGATTTGGAGGCCTTGCAATCACAGATTGATGCCCTTCAAAGTCAGCTTGAGAAAATGCGGGACTCTAACACGTAGGGGGCGTGACCGGTGCAAAAGCTGATTGGCCAGCCGACAAAGGCGTACTCCAAGCATTATGTGTTGGGTCTTGGATTTCACGGCTTCCACCGCATCAACTATCTGGAATGGGGTGCACCGACCGGTCGCCAGCAGCGGAAGGATACGGTTATTTGTGTCCATGGGGTCAGCCGGAATGCGCGCGACTTTGATTTCTTGGCGGAGCGTTTGTGTGACCGGTACCGGGTCGTTTGCCCGGACATGGTTGGCCGCGGTGACAGCGATCATTTGTTGTCTCATGATGGTTATACTTATTTACAGTATAATGCTGACATGAATGCATTGCTGGCACGTCTTAACGTGGCCGGTGTGGATTGGATCGGCACATCTATGGGTGGCATTATCGGTATGGTTTTGGCCGCCGCACATCAATCACCCATCCGCCGATTGGTGGTCAATGATGTGGGCCCTCTCATTGATCGTGAGAGCCTTGTGAAAATTGGTGAATATATCGGACGTGCAGGGGAATTTGCAACACAGGACGAGGCCGAAGCCTATATGCGGGACATCTATTCCGAGTTCGGGCCGATGGATGATCCGGGTTGGGAACACATGGTGCGATATTCCACCTATCGTACGGCCCAGGGCCGCTACCGCATGAAAATGGACAAAGGTGTTGGGGAGGCGTTTCGAGATCAGATCTCGATGTTCGACGTAGATATGTGGGACGTATGGGAACGTATTACCTGCCCAGTCCTGATTTTGCGCGGTGCGAATTCACAGTTCTTCTCACGAGAGACGGCGGAAAAAATGCTGACTTGTGGTCCAGAGGCGACCTTGGTTGAGTTGGAGGGTACAGGTCATGCACCAACACTTCGCTCTGAAGAGCAAGTGAACGTCATCTCAGATTGGCTCAATCAGGTTTGACTGAACGGCGATCCGGGCAAGCCTAGGCGCGGCGAGTGTTTGCTAGGGAAATAACTTCACCCTGTGTGCCATCCTCACCGTTGGATGCGCCAGTTTGTTCCATCACATAATTCCGTGCAGCCTGCCGAAGTTCACGCAAGTTCCCAGGCCAGTTGTATGCCGATAGGGCAGAGGCCAGTTTCGGCGTCATTTCCGGACAGGTCACCTGCAATTCATCCGCCGCTAGGTTCATTGCCACCTCAAACATCATCACAGGATCGATGCCGCGTTCCCGTAGTGATGGGATCTCAACGAAAACAGGGCTGATGGCTTCGAGCAGCATAGGTGAGAATTTCCGCTGTGCAGCCAGTTCGCGTAGATCAAAGGTGCTGGTAACAATCAGGCGGAAATCAAACAGTTTGGCATTGCCAGCTGCGGCCATTTCCTGACGTGTTTTAACGACCCTTTGCAGGGCATCTTGCGTCGACGGTGGAAGTTGTTCGACGTCGAATAGAACCAGTGTTCCGCCAAGCGCCTGATCCAAGAAACTTTCTTCGCGACCTGAAAGGTTCAGACCCTGCTCATCTTGGCCAAAAAGCTCTCGATCCGAGGTTTTGCGGTCGAGCCGCGCACACTGAACCTCTACTATTGGGCCGGGCATTTCCAAAGCGCGGATGAAAGAGGACTTTCCGACGCCTTTATCGCCGATCAGGGCAATATCATCAGTTCTTCCAAAAAGCTGCTGCCACTCTTTATGGAGACGCTTCGCAATTTCAGAATGCCCAATAACCACCAGCGGGTCGCGCCGTGCTTCGTCGCGTGCCGCCTGAACCTCTGGCTCGACATGAACCGGTTCCTTAAGGGTCACAGCTTCGGCGAGTTGAGTTTCTTCGACTTCTTGCTTTGTTTCAGCGGGTGCTTCAGCTTCTTCTTCCTCCGCGACGGTTTCACCCGGCATTGGTGCAAGCGTCAGAAGCGAGTCGAGTTCATCGAAATCGATAGGTTTGGCAAGGACACCCATAAGAATTGTATCAGGGAAAGCTTTTGCAGCGCTAACCTGTTCGGGCGTTGCGGTTACAATCGCCCTCGTTGCACCATCGATTTTTTCGAGTTCCGCAAGGAATTCCGTGACGGGCATTTTGCGCTCGGAATAGTCAACAAAGATGATGCCGTCGAATGCACCGCCCATGCCATCCAAGGCCGCTTTAGGTGTGCGGTAATGTGTTACAGTATGGTCATCCAATTCCAAAATCTGGGATAAGGACCCTGCGAAATCCTGGTCGTCATTTACGATTATGAAGTTAAGGCTCATTGTCTGGCCTCCGTCGCTTTCGGCATGATGATTTCAAAGCGGTCTCCGCCTAGCATCGATACCTTCTGTGTGAGGAAGCCCTTCATTTCCTCAATAAACGACTTGGAGATTGTAAATCCAAGACTGCTCTCCGTACCTTGTCCCGGTACTTCGCCTGTGGTTGCGGCGCGAAGGGCAGAACCGCCTGCCGCACTTGGTGTCCCATTGTGATCGATGGCAATGGTGACGTTATTGGGTCGGTCAGACAGGCTGATGACCACTTCTGGTTCGTCTTTGTCCCGGCAATTCTCCCAAGCCGACACAAGAAGGTTGTTCAAAACTTGTAGGAAACGGGATTTGTCAGCCGTGATGGAAACATCATCGGACATGGTTTCTGCCGTTTCGATGAAACAGTAATCGCGCAGGTTTGGATACCGGTCGAGCATGTCGATAGCAGCCTGATCCACGAGGTACTTTACGTTGATGCTTTCAATCGTTGTATCGTCGGTTGATGCAAACCCACGCAGGGAGCCAACCATCCGCGAAATCCGCTCTGACAACTCTGTCATGGAGTCGATGTTTTCTTGTGCTTTGTACACATTGCCGCGCTCCATGAAGCGCTTGGCGGCTACACCGTAGTTCTTAATGGCCGACAAAGGCTGCGCGATATCTTGGCCGAGGGAGGCTGAAAGCTGACCAATCAATGCCATGTTTTCCGAGACCCGCAACTGGTCGGTAACCTGACCAAGTTCTGTTTTCGTGGTTGCCACCTCTTCTTGAAGCTGACGCGCTTGGAATGCCCGCGCTTCGGCGAGTTCGGCGTTGACCCGGCGCCGTTCTGATTGCTGCTCGTAGAAGAACAGAGCCAAAAGGCCTGCGAGAACCGTCACAATCGAGCGGAACAGCCAGACACCAACCGTGTCGGGAGAGTCTGATCTTGTGATCAGTGTAGCACCAATATCCGCAAGCCGTGTTTGGTGGCTTTGAGAATTCTCTCCGTATGGCACGTCGTTGGCCAAAAGTGTGCGGTTCGCATCGCTAACAACTTCGATACGCATGTCTGATTGGCGCCAAGCATCGAGCTCCGATGCCAAGCTCACCTCGGTAACAACAATCGCGGGAATGTCCCGAATTGTGCCCGATATGCGTTGGTGGGGAGTGAAAAAGACGTACACGGGCGTGCCGTCATTGTCCACGTAACTCGCAGTCGCTTCACGGCCCAAGAAGGCCGCCTCTACCGCGTCTTGCCAAGACTGGTCCTGAAACTTTGCGAGTGACACCTGACCAGGGGGAACGGTATCGCCTTGTCCGCGCAGTTGCACATAAATTGCACGTGCATCCACAAGCGTGCCCGTTTCGTTAAGCTCTCTTACAGCGTCGCCATTCCCTGAAACGATTTCTTCGACGGCGTCGGAGCGGGCAACAAGCCGCGCGGCGGTTCGATACTGTTCCAAAAGGGTAAGAAGGGAGTTGCCCCGAAGCTCCGCCTCGAACTGAAGCGTATCCTCCAATTCCGCAAGTTCTGACGTCCGGTCGGGCAATGCCAGTCCGAACCAAACTGCCGCAATCAGCGCGATCAAAACCATAAAAAAGCGTACGAGCATTAGTCTTCTTCTTCCTTAGTGGGCGAGCATTCGCCTAATAAGAGTATAAAGGCTGGAACGCCTCGCGAACAAGTATCGTTGGTGTGAGTGATCGCACCTTTTGTAATTTTTCAGACCAAATATGGCATGATCGCCGCAATTGGCGGCAAAACCGATTATTCCCTGACCCTAAACCCCTGACTCCACAAGGTTTTCGTTCAAATTCGTCGCAAATCAATAGAATCGGAGCATGCAAGCAAATCAGTAATGCGGAGGCGGTTGATCGCCGATTTGGATCGCGCCCAGCAGCGCTGGGTCTAGGCCGGATAAAAGGCCCTCAATCTGCGCCAGACGGTTCTTCAATTTCTTGATTTCCGTGTCTTGTAGAAGAGCGGTTTCGTTCAAGTCCTCGACAGTTTTTAGCAATTCCATCATCTTCATTTGAAGGTCAGTCAGGTCGTCCTGCATAGCGTTCCTTGCCCCTTGTCATACCATCCGTTAGAGCGCGGCACGATCTTACAATCACGAGCGGATATGTCCCAGAAGAAAGCGAAACAGGCACGGCCCAAGGCTCAAACTCCCAAAGGGTTTCGGGATTACATGGGCTCAGAAGTCATCGAACGGGCAGAGATGCTGCGGGCGATTACGGATGTGTACCACCGTTACGGTTTTGATCCGCTGGAAAGTTCAGCCGTCGAGACGGTCGAGGCACTGGGGAAGTTTTTGCCGGACGTCGATCGACCGAATGAGGGCGTGTTTGCATGGCAGGACGAGGACGACACATGGATGGCGCTTCGTTACGATCTAACCGCGCCGCTTGCACGGGTTTATGCTCAGCACCGCAATGACCTGCCAACCCCCTATCGCCGTTATGCGATGGGCCCTGTTTGGCGCAACGAAAAGCCCGGCCCAGGGCGGTATCGCCAGTTTTATCAATGCGACGCAGATACAGTGGGAACGGCCAGTGTGGCTGCTGATGCCGAGATTTGTGCGATGCTGGCAGACACGTTGGAAACGGTCGGCATTCCCCAAGGGGATTTCATCATTAAGGTGAACAACCGCAAAGTCCTTAATGGCGTCATGGAGTCCGCGGGCCTTTTGAATACAGACGATCCAGATTTGCACGGTGAAGAACGGGGCATCGTTTTGCGCGCGATTGATAAACTGGATCGTCTTGGCACAACAGGGGTGCGTGCGCTTTTGGGCAAAGGGCGCGAGGACGCCTCGGGTGATTTCACTAAGGGTGCAGGGCTCGGAGATGAACAGGCCGAGATTATCATGGGCTTTATGGACGCGCGACGAGAAACTGGCGCTGCGACCTGTGCGAGATTGGCCGAGCTGGTTGGCGGGTCTGTAATTGGGCAAACGGGCGTTGGGGAGTTGAGTCAAATCGCCGAGTTGCTGGATGCCCAGGGCTATGGCCCGGACAAGATTGAAATTGATCCAGCGGTTGTGCGCGGCCTTGGGTATTACACTGGCCCTGTCTACGAAGCAGAGCTGACGTTCGAAATCCTCGATGAAAAGGGCCGCAAACGTCAGTTTGGATCTGTCGCAGGCGGTGGACGCTACGACGATCTGGTCAAACGATTTACCGGGCAGGAAGTCCCTGCAACAGGTGTCTCTATCGGTGTGGATCGCCTTTTGGCGGCATTGCGCGAGAAGGGGCGGATCACGTCGATTGCACAAGGGCCGATCGTTGTGACGGTTATGGATCGCGACCGGATGGCGGCTTACCAAACGATGGTCGCTGAGTTGCGAAATGCCGGTCTCCGCACAGAGATGTATCTTGGGAACCCAAAAAACTTTGGTAATCAGTTAAAGTATGCAGATGCCCGAAACTCTCCAATCGCGGTCATCGAAGGGTCCGACGAGCATGCGCAAGGCATTGTGCAACTGAAGGATCTCGCCCTCGGCGCACGTTTGGCCGCCGAGATCGAAACACCCGAAGAATGGAAAGCCCAGCCTGCGCAGATCTCCGTATCACGCAGTAATCTGGTCGCAGAAGTTCGTAAAATGTTGGCACGGGCAGGGGGCTGATGCGTGATGCATTGTGGAGTGTGATGTCCAAAGGGGCACAAGTGATGGCCCCGGATGCGCTGTTGCCGGCGGCGGCCCTACTTGATCTCTACGGCGAAGACATTCGCGCAAGGGCTTATGTGACCCAAGATCCTGTTCTTGGTGAAATGATGCTGCGACCTGACTATACGGTTCCGGTTGTTCAGGCACACATGGCGGGCGGGGTTGCGCCTGCACGCTATGCATATCAGGGGCCTGTTTGGCGGAAGCAGACAGCGGCCTCGGGGCGCGCGCGGGAATACGGCCAGATTGGCCTGGAGGTTTTTGATGGAACCAATCCTGCGGCTGCCAACGCAGACGTTTTCGATACGATCATGCGGGCCCTAGATCATGCAGGCGTAAATGGGCGAGCAGTCATCACCGGGGATATTGCTCTGATGCGCTCGGCTGTCGCGTCTTTGCAGATGTCGGAATTGCGGCGGGGTGCGTTGATGCGGCACCTCTGGCGACCCAACCGATTTAACGCGTTGCTTGCACGGTTCGCAGGTGAGGCAGACCATCCCCAAGGTCGGGATGCTCTGTCGCTCGAGGCGCTTGATACCCAAGTCGCAGATGCAGGCCCTGCGATTGGTTTGCGATCGCCCGATACCGTGATCGCTCGCGTTCAACGGTTGGTGGGGGATAGGGACGAAGTGAAAGTCCCTCGCGATCAGGTGACCGCGCTGCGTGCATTGCAAGCCATGTCGACAAACCTATCGGAAGCCGCTGACGCCGCGTTGGCATTGGTTGCGCCACTTCCGTTGCTTTCGCCGGCCATAGACAGCCTGCGCGCTTGGGCAGATGCGATTGCCTCAAAAGGGTATGATCCCGCGAAAATCGAGTTTCGCGGAGCTTACGGCCTGACTTCAATGGAATATTACGACGGGTTCGTCTTTGGCGTGTCAGTGCAAAACCAGCTTGTCGCGACTGGCGGGCGTTATGATGCTTTGACGGCTGCTCTGGGCGGCGGATCTAAAATGGCCGCAGTGGGTGCCGTCATTCGACCTGATAGTTTGCAGGCGGCCCTATCATGAACAGTTTGAAAATTGGCATCCCGTCCAAAGGGCGGCTTCAAGTAGCTACCAGTGCGTGGTTTGCAGACCGTGGCCTGACATTGCGAAAAACAGGGCATGATCGCGAGTACGCCGGAGCGTTCGATGGGATCTCAGGTGTGACGCCAGTTCTTTTGTCCGCAGGTGAAATCCCAACAGAACTCGCAGCAGGCCGCATTCACTTAGGGGTCACAGGCATTGATCTTGTCCAAGAAAAGCTTCCGCTGCGAGACACGCAGGTCACATTGATGGAAGAGCTAGGTTTTGGTTCTGCCGATCTTGTGATTGCGGTGCCCAAGTTTTGGGTTGATGTGTCAACAATTGATGACTTGGACGCGGTTGCAGCCGAATTTCGTGCCAATCATGGGTTCCGCCTGCGCATTGCGACGAAGTACCATAACACTGTGCGAGAGTATCTGACGCAAGCGGGCGTCGCGGACTACCAACTTGTGGACAGCCAAGGAGCGACCGAGGGAACGGTGAAAAACCTGACGGCCGAGGCGATTGCAGACATCACGTCTACCGGAGCGACGCTGGACGCCAACCATTTGAAAATGCTTGCGGACGGCCCGATCCTTAAATCCCAAGCCTGCCTCTACAAAAGTCTAACAGCAGACTGGAGCGATGTGCTTGCGTGGAAACCCCTTGCGGATCAGCTTGGCTGGGCAGCATGACTAAGATTGTTACCACTGTCGGTGGCTTGCGTGATGACGTGGCGACTTGGAAGCAAGAGGGGCGTCGCGTGGGGTTGGTCCCGACGATGGGGTACCTTCATGAAGGTCACCTGAGCCTGATAACTTCCGCCCTGTCAGATTGTGACCGCGTTGTGGTGTCTATTTTTGTAAATCCAACTCAGTTTGGTGCGGGCGAGGACCTGAATGCTTATCCCCGGGACCTGGATCGTGATTTGAAGTTGATCGCTGAAACCGGTGGACATCTTGCATTTGTTCCGGGGGTTGAGGTCATGTATCCGAATGGATTTTCAACCCGCGTTGAAGTGGATGGACTGACGGATGTCATGGATGGTGCAGCGCGACCGGGACACTTTAATGGTGTCACACAAGTCGTGTCGAAACTGTTGAATCAGGCACAAGCCGATGTGGCCGTCTTTGGCGAAAAGGACTGGCAACAGCTGGCGATCATCCGGCGCATGGCCACGGATTTGGATGTGCCGACGGAAATTAGGGGCGCGCCGATCGTCCGAGATGATTACGGTTTAGCGTTGTCATCGCGAAACGCTTATTTGAGCGCTGACGAACTGACCGTTGCGCGGAAGCTAAACGTGATCTTGAAAAAGGCAGCTTATGATATTGCTGCAAGCGAGTATCCCGCAGCGATTTGCGAAATAGCTGTAGAGAGTATTCTGGCCGCAGGATTTGCCAGCGTTGATTATGTCGAGTGTCGCGATGCAGAGACGCTCGAAGCCATCGAAAAGCTTGGGGATCGTCCGGCACGCTTGTTTGCAGCGGCTAAAATTGGTCGCGCTCGATTGATTGATAATGTTGCCGTGCTCTAGCTATGCGGCCTTCCATTTGATCGAACATCCGATGGACGGAATTTGATCTTCGGGGCCTTGGCCGGTTTCGGCGACTTGTTTCATGGCTTCGAACAAGTCGCGACGCAAATCGGTTGGGCCTGCGGTGCTGCGGGACGCATCCAACCGCCCCCGGTACTGCAAAGCGTCTTCGGCGTTGAAGCCGAAAAAGTCGGGTGTGCAGGCTGCGTCGTAGGCTTTTGCGATCTCTTGGCTCTCATCGAACAAGTAAGGAAAACTGAAACCGGACTTTTGCGCCAACCGGCCCATGTTTTCAAAACTGTCTTCGGGGTACGCCACTACATCGTTAGCTGAAATCGATGCAACCCCGATGCCCAAACTCTGCAGGTCCCGCGCGTCCCGCACGATCCGGTCAAGGATGGCCAGAACAAAAGGACAATGGTTGCAGATGAACATAATCAGCGTCCCGTTCTGTCCGCGGATATCGTCCAAACTGTAGGTCGAACCATCGGTTGCAGGAAGCGCGAATGACGGGGCCTTCCATCCAAATTGGCATACCGGCGGTGTTGAAGGTGGCATGGGCGATCTCCGTCTATGATGTTGCAGCGTGGCGGATGGCGCTGATGTTTGCGCCGTAAATGTCAGGGCGTGCCACCGATCCACCTCGAAAAACGGCTGATCCCGCGACAAGGACGTCTGCGCCTGCGGTGACCACACTGGGTGCCGTTCTTGGGTCCACCCCGCCATCAATTTCGACATGAATGGGGCGATCGCCAATCATGTCGCGAAGTTGACGTATCTTCGATGTCATATCGATAAACTTCTGCCCGCCAAAACCAGGGTTTACGGTCATCACGCAAATCAGATCCGCTAAATCCAGCACATGTTCAATCGCCTCCGCCGGAGTGCCGGGATTGAGCGCGACGCCCGCTTTCATGCCTGCGGCGCGGATGGCCTGTAAAGTGCGGTGGACATGCGGACCCGCCTCGACATGGGCGGTCAAAATGTCTGCGCCAGCATCGGCATAGGCCGCAATGGACGGGTCAACAGGTGCTATCATCAGGTGCACGTCCATGACTGTTTTGACATGGGGGCGAAACGCCTTAACCGCTTGAGGTCCAAAAGTCAGGTTTGGGACAAAGTGGTTGTCCATCACATCGACATGAACCCAGTCGGCCCCTTGCGCCTCAATCGCTTGGATTTCGCGACCGAAATCAGCGAAATCAGCAGACAAAATCGAGGGCGCAATTTTTACAGTGCGATCAAAGCTCATGCGTTCACCCTACTTTGAATCCTGCAGCGCGGCTATCCCCGGCAGTGTTTTCCCCTCAAGCCATTCAAGGAAGGCGCCGCCCGCAGAAGATACATATGTAAATGCGTCTGTAACACCGGCATGGTTGAGCGCGGCCGCTGTATCGCCACCCCCTGCAACGGATGTGGCACCTGTTGACGTGCGCGCCGCTGCTGCTTTCGCCAGTTGGATCGTGGCCGTATCGAAAGGTTCAATTTCGAAGGCCCCAAGCGGACCATTCCACAAAATTGTATGACACGTTTTGAGAACCGTTTCGAACGCTTCAACCGATTTTGGACCCGCGTCCAAGATCATCATGTCCTCAGGGCATGAAAACGCACCAACTGTTTCATGGGGTGCGTGGGCTGCGAATTCTTGTGCGACCACAACGTCAGTTGGCAAATGGACCTTGCAGCCAGCCCTTGTCGCGCGGGCCATAATGTCCTTCGCGGTTTCGGCTTGATCGGCTTCATGCAGCGATTGACCCATCGGCGCACCCGTCGCAAACAGAAACGTGTTTGCCATACCGCCGCCGATGATGACATGATCGAGCTTTTCAACCAGGTTTTTGAGAACTGAGATTTTGGTCGATACTTTCGCGCCACCAACAATGGCGACGGACGGCGATTGCGGCGCTTCTAATGCCGCTGAAAGTGCGTTTAATTCCTCCATCATCATTGGTCCGGCGTAGGCTGGTAAATGATGGGCAATTGCCTCTGTCGAGGCATGGGCGCGATGCGCACATGAAAAAGCGTCATTCACAAAGAGATCGCCAAGCTTGGCAAGTTCAGCCGCAAAAGCATCGTCATTCTTGGTTTCTCCTGCATGAAACCGCAGATTTTCACACAATAGCACCCCGCCATTCTGGAGGGCGTTTGCTGCGTCGATTGCCTGTGCACCGATGCAATCTAGTGCAAATGCAACCTCGACACCTAGCGCTGAGGACAAACTGTCCTTGACCTGAAGGGCTGACAGGGCAGGATCAGCGACACCTTTGGGTCGTCCCATATGGGTTAGAATTATGAGCGCCGCACCACGATCCAAGAAAGGCTTCATTCCATCTGCAAAGCGATCAATCCGTGTGGCATCGGTCACGCGGCCATCATCCAACGGGACATTTAAATCGGCCCGGACGACCAAACGTTTCCCTTCAACATCCGTGTCTGTGATTGCGCGGTACATGGCACTCCCCCAGGTGGTCCATTCGCGCGGACCCCTTTCAAATTGAGGGTGTTTTGACAAGGCCCGAGCAACCGTATGTTTCTTCGAAAAAAGAGAAGTCTGTCATTATTTGCCCAGAGTTTCCTGATATGTAGGCCGCGGAATTAAGGGGGTACTCATGAAAAGATTCTTACTGACAACGTGTTTGGTCGCAGCCGCACAGATGGCTACGGCGCAATCAGACGATATCGAGCAGGGTTTGATGGATGCGCTGGAAGCCTACCAAGAAGGTGAGATTGAAGAAACGCGGGAGATTTTAGCGTTTGTAACATCGCAACTCGACGTGCTTAAGGCGAACGCCTTGTCCGAGTTTTTACCCGATGCGCCGGACGGCTGGACCCGCGAAGATGAGGATATGTCGTCCGCAGGCGCGGCCATGGGCATGTTGGGCATGAATGGCGGCCAAATGGCGGGTGCGCGGTACTTCAATGATGCAGAGAGCGTCTCTTTGACGATCACAGTCGACAGTCCGATGGTGGCTATGCTGGGCGGCATGTTGTCCAATCCGGCCATGCTTGGCGGTCAGGGAGAGGTGCGCCGTGTGAACCGTCAGAACGTTTTGTTGACGGCTGAGGGGCAGCTTCAATCGGTGATCGACAACCGCATCCTGGTCTCAATCGAGGGATCCAACAATCCTGACTTGCTTGTGTCATTCTTCGAGCTTCTGGATGTCAGCGGCCTTCGCGACTTCTAAGTCATCCGCTATTTTGTTGCGTTAACAAGGGCGCTGCGCTAGATGTAGCGTCCTCTTTCATTTTGCAGGGAAGCAGTGATGTCCGCATTCGCCATGCCGATCTCAGAGCAAATCTGGGATATGAAATACCGGTTAAAAGACGCCGAGGGTGGCGTGATCGACGACACAGTCGCGGATAGCTGGCGACGCGTTGCAAAAGCACTTGCCGCAGTTGAGGAAACACCCACCGAGTGGGAGCCTGTGTTCTATGAGGCATTGTCCGATTTTAAATTTCTGCCAGCGGGTCGGATTTTGGCGGGCGCCGGGACGGACCGATCTGTCACGCTTTTCAACTGCTTTGTCATGGGCACGATCCCTGACAGTATGGGTGGCATTTTCGACATGCTGAAAGAAGCTGCGCTGACTATGCAGCAAGGCGGGGGGATCGGCTATGATTTCTCGACGATCCGTCCCGCCGGAGCGGTGGTTAAAGGCGTCGCGGCGGATGCCTCTGGCCCGCTCTCGTTCATGGATGTTTGGGATGCGATGTGCCGGACGATCATGTCGGCGGGGGCGCGCCGGGGTGCGATGATGGCGACGCTGCGCTGTGATCATCCCGATATTGAGGCGTTTATCGCGGCCAAGCAAGATGCGGTGCGGCTGCGGAATTTCAATCTTTCGGTGTTGGCCACGGATCCGTTCATGGATGCGGTCAAAGCGGATGGGGATTGGGATCTGGTTTTTGAAAGGACGGTTTTCCGCACAGTCAAAGCGCGCGATCTGTGGGACCAGATCATGCAAGCAACTTATGACTGTGCCGAGCCCGGCGTGATCTTCATCGACCGCATCAATCAGAAAAATAACCTCTATTATGCGGAAACGATTGCGGCGACAAATCCCTGTGGGGAGCAACCCTTGCCGCCTTATGGGGCCTGTTTGCTGGGGTCTGTGAACCTCGCCAAGTTTGTGTCCGCGCCATATGGCGAGGGCGCTGGCCTGGACATTGCGGCGTTGCGCCAAACGGTCCGGACGGCTGTGCGCATGATGGATAATGTGGTGGATGCGTCGCGCTTCCCGATCGACGCCCAAGCGGCAGAGGCGCAAGCCAAACGACGGATTGGCTTGGGGATTACGGGCCTCGCTGATGCGCTGATGATGGTGGGTGCAACCTATGGATCGGACGAGGCTGTGGCCCTGACCGAGGACTGGACGCGCGAGATTGCCGAAGAGGCCTATTTGACCAGCGCGGATTTGGCCGCAGAAAAAGGTGCGTTTCCGCTGTTTGACAAAGACCAGTATCTGGCCGGAGAGACCATGCAGGCCATGCCAGACGCCGTGCGCGATGCAGTGACTGAGAAGGGTATTCGCAATGCGCTGCTGACCTCTATCGCGCCAACGGGCACGATCAGCCTCTATGCGGGCAATGTCTCTTCGGGGATCGAGCCGGTCTTTGCCCATTCCTACACCCGTAAAGTCACGCAGCGCGACGGCTCGAAAACCGAGGAAGAGGTTGTCGATTATGCCGTGAAACTATGGCGCGATGTGAAGGGGGATGCGGATTTCCCCGATCATTTTGTGACCGCACAATCACTGACGCCAAGCGCCCATGTCCGAATGCAGGCGGCCGCGCAAAAATGGATCGACAGCTCCATCTCCAAGACGATCAATTGTCCCGAGGATATCAGCTTTGAGGATTTCAAGGCGGTCTATCTGGAGGCATGGGATCAAGGCTGCAAAGGCTGCACGACCTATCGGCCCAATGATGTGACCGGCTCGGTTCTGAGTGTGTCGGAAGAGGCCAAAGCAGAACCGATTGAAATGGGCGCGTCGTCAGAGCCTTTGGATAGGCCGCAAGTCCTTGAAGGGATCACCTATAAGCTCAAATGGCCGATGTCCGAGCATGCGATGTATATAACCATCAATGATGTGATGGTGGAGGGGCGGCGGCAGCCCTTTGAGGTGTTCGTGAACTCCAAGAATATGGAGCATTACGCCTGGACGCTGGCGCTGACGCGGATGATTTCAGCGGTCTTCCGGCGCGGCGGCGATGTGAGCTTTGTGGTGGAAGAGCTGAAAGCGGTGTTCGATCCCCGCGGTGGCGCATGGGTTGAAGGGGCATATGTGCCGTCCATATTGGCCGCGATTGGTGGCGTGATTGAAGAGCATTTGGTGGCCATTGGCCTGATTGAAGGGGGCGCGATGGGCCTCTCTGAGGGGACAAGCGGCAAGGTTGTGACATTGCAAACAGGGGGCGGCAAAACCTGCGAGGCCTGCGGCGCACCGGGCATGCGCATGGTTGAGGGCTGTATGACCTGCGCGAGTTGTGGGTACAGTAAATGCGGGTAGTGCTTTAGGGTGGTTTTATACGCTTGGGTTGAAGCGTGGTTTGTATTGGGGCCGTGATTGTCGTCAGACCGAGTGAGTGGCGGCTTTGAGCCCAAAGTGCTGGAAGCCGCAGGGTGCGCGAATGTCCGCTCCTCGGGTTGCGGCCAAAAACCTGGCATAATCAAACCTGGATTTGCGAAGGGTTTGCGGCACAATACATTTCATTGCTTGTGGACGTATCGCCGCCAGTGAACAAACTACCATCTTGTTATATTTGATCTGGTGTTGCGTTTCCGGCAGCTTTCGGCAAGAGGCTCGACAAATCATCCGCCCATCGCCACCTTTCTCAGAGCGGTGATTGACGAATTGGATTTCCCGATGATGAAGAGAAATATTTGGCTCACTTTGGCACTTTGGGTGGCAACACCCGTTCATGCTGAAACGGCATTCGAGGACCAACACGTGCTCGAACAAGTCGATGTGACTCTGGCCGTTCTGTCCGGAGTCGTTGCATTGGTAGTAGCCTTGATAGGCGTTCCTGTTGCTTGGATGAACATTCGAAAGACTAGGGCAACCATCAACAAGACTGAGTTAGAGGCGCAAAAGCTTAGGAGCGAGCTTCAAGCAAATCGAACCGCTGATCCTCTTACGGTTGAGGATGGGTTACGCATTGCCATTGAGGGAGATGGAAATATGGTCAACATTGTCACAGACCCACGGCTTAGTGGGCCGCTCTTGATTGTGGTCGACTTCGTAGTGGCCTGGATAATTCTAACCCTTCTGAACTACGCCCTACGCATTCTGCCCATCCATTTGGGCATTTTTCAGTCATTGCTTGTGGGAGGAGTTGCGACCTTCTTGTTCATACCAATCCTGCAAGACGCAAGGAAAGCCTCAAAATGGCTGCGCGAGACCTTAGTAGAAGATCGAGATACCTCTTCGCCTAAAGGCGACTGAGGACGGAACTCATAGGTTGCTGTCACTGGCGATAACCACCGAACTTGCACCGCCTGTTTCCCAGGAGCAGACCTTGGCGCAGCCGCAGCGAATTCACACTTCGTCCGCAGAGCTGACCAAACAACCTTGTTCGGCCTGCCATCCAACACCGCCAACAACAGCGGCCTAAAACATCCCACGCAGCGCGATCACAGCTCGCTTGACTCTCTCTTCGGCCCTGTTAAACGCGCCACTTCTGGTGTTGGTGGACCGAGCAATCGGATCCCTGTCGTCTTGGCAAAATCCAAGAAGAGGACAACGCCCTTCGCAAACGCGCCGCGAAACCGATTGGTACGAGCGGGCAAACAATGATGAAGGAGATCAGTCGATGACAAAAAGAACGGCTGCCAAATACAAAATTGATCGCAGGATGGGTGAAAACATCTGGGGTCGTCCAAAATCCCCGCTTAATCGTCGTGAATACGGCCCAGGCCAGCACGGTCAGCGCCGCAAAGGCAAGATGTCTGACTTCGGTCTTCAGCTGCGCGCCAAGCAGAAACTCAAAGGGTATTATGGCGATCTGACGGAAAAGCAGTTCCGCCGCATCTACGCCGAAGCGGAGCGTGTGAAAGGCGACACCGGTGAAAACTTGATCGGTTTGCTGGAGCGTCGCTTGGATGCGGTTGTCTACCGTGCCAAATTCGTGCCGACCGTTTTCGCAGCACGTCAGTTCGTGAACCATGGCCACGTGACCGTGAATGGTCAGAAAGTGAACATCCCGTCCTATCGCGTTAAAGAAGGCGACGTGGTTGAAGTGCGTGACAAGTCCAAGCAGATGGCTTTGGTCCTTGAGGCGTCGCAATCTTCCGAGCGTGATGTGCCCGACTATGTCGATGCCGATCATTCCAAAATGACCGTGACATTCGTGCGCACGCCGCTGCTGGCCGATGTGCCCTATGCCGCGATGATGGAACCAAACCTCGTCGTCGAATATTACGCGAAAAACTAGCGCGCAGAATTTTTCATCTTCGGAAAGCCGCCTCTTCGCAGGCGGCTTTTTTCATGTCTTTTCGTAAAGTGCGTTTCCCGCTAGAGAACGTAAAAAAAAGAAAAGATCCGATGGATTACTTCCTCGAAAATGCCTCCGATATAACCCGCGGTTTCTTTTTGGTTGCTGCGATCGTTGTGCCCATCGGCATTGCTTACTGGACCTACGTGTATGGCAGACGCCACTACGATATGCGCATGTTCCTTTCGCTAAGCTTTTTTGCGATCCTCTGTGCTGCAGCCTCCACGGTTGCCGCTTACTATTTTGTCACTCAACGCGATGACCCTATCGGATACGGAATCGGCCTCGCGGGGGCGTGCCTTTTGGTGTTTGGCATTGTTCGAAATATGATCCGATCCAACCCGATCTTTGGACTGTGGTATTCTTTCGTTCAGTTTGCGATTTCCATGCTGGGAGTCCTGGCGGTCATTTACCTCTTTTTTAGACGCCGTGTCCGGTGGCTGCCATGATGGCAGACCTGCGCCGGGACTTTGCGATCGGCGGTCATCCTTGGCATCGCAGCCCGCTTATGCTGCTGGCCTTAATGAGCTTTGCGATGCCGCTCGCCTTTTCCACATGGATGGCGCTTCTCAATAACTTTGCCCATAACGAAGCTGGGTTTGACGGAAGTGATATCGGCTGGTTGCAGTCGGTGCGCGAAATCCCCGGCTTCGCAGCCTTTCTCGTGATCTTCGTTCTTATCTGGATCAAAGAACAGCGCCTCGCCTATATCAGTTTGCTGATGCTTGGAGGTTGGGTCGCCCTGGTAGGGGAGTTTCCAAGCTTTTGGGGACTGCTGGCAACGACGTTTCTGAATTCGCTCGGGTTTCACTACTATGAAACCGTTAAGATGAGCCTGGAGCTTCAGTGGCTCCCCAAAGACCGAGCGCCTATTTTGCTTGGATGGTTGATTGCCGTTGGGTCGGCGGCATCGCTGTTTGTCTATCTTTTGATCATCTTCCTTTGGGAGGTGGCCGGCTGGGACTACTCTAACCTCTACATGGTGTTCGGCGGGCTGAGTGTGGCGATCACCCTTTATTGCTGGTCGGTTTTTCCCATCTTTGAACAACCGGTGAAGCAACGCACAGAGATCGTGCTGAAGTGGCGGTATTGGCTGTATTACACATTGCAATTCATGTCTGGGGCGCGGCGCCAGATTTTCGTGGTCTTCGCTGCGTTTATGATGGTCGAGCGGTTTGATTTCGAAGTGCACCAAGTCACGGCGCTGTTTCTGGTTAATTATGTGGCGAATATGGTTTTCGCCCCGATCATGGGCCGTGTCGTCAAACATTTTGGCGAGCGCGCCGCGCTGTGCTTTGAGTATGCGGGCCTATTTGGCGTCTTTGTCCTTTATGCGGGCATTTACATTTTTGACTGGGGTGTCGTGTTTGCCGCCACGCTCTACGTAATCGACCATTTGTTTTTTGCGCTGGCCTTGGGGATCAAAACCTATTTCCAAAAAATTGCTGACCCCGAGGATATCGCCCCGACAACATCGGTGGCCTTTACGATCAACCACATCGGCGCGGTCGGCCTGCCTGCCGCGCTGGGCTATGTTTGGATCGTTAATCCACAAGGCGTATTCTGGTTTGCTGCAGCTCTGTCGCTTGTATCCTTTTGCCTGTCTTTGATGATCCCACGGCACCCCGAAAAAGGGAATGAGACTGTATTTGCCACTTCCCGCGTTCAACCGGCTGAATGACATCGCAAGCAAAATTCCTGACCGGGTCAACCATGCGCCATGTCGTTGTTATGACACTGGCGGGCTCTGCCGGGCTTATGTTCATGTTCTTGGTAGATTTCGCCACGCTGTTTTGGGTGGGTCGGGCCGGAGGCGAAAACTGGGTTGCCGCAGCGGGTTTTGCGTTCACCATTCAATTTTTTGCGGTGTCCAACGCCATTGGTTTGATGATCGCCTCGGTGTCGCTGGTATCAAGGGCGCTCGGCGCGGGTGACGCCGAAAAGGCTAAGCGCTTTGTGACCACTGCTGCGATCTGGGCTTTTGTGATCCAGAGCATCACAGCTGGATTGGTGATCCTCTTTCGGTACGAACTGCTCGGCCTGCTTGGTGCGGGCGGTGATATTGCGCATGACGCTGCGCGGTATCTGGCCATCTCGATGCCGTCGCTGCCTATCATGGCGGTCAGTATGATAGGCTCGTCGGCCTTGCGCGCCGTAGGCGATGCTTATCGGTCTATGATGGTCACCCTTGGCTCCGGTCTAATTGTCATGTTCGTGGACCCCCTCTTGGTCGTCGTATTCGGGTTGGGCCTTGATGGGGCAGCTATCGGCATAATCATTTCGCGCTTTTGCTACCTCGGCTTCGCGATTTGGTATGTCCTGGGTGTCCATCGATTGGCGGCATGGGTTACATGGAGCGAAATGCGCGCCTTGTCAGCGCCGTTTCTGCTTCTCGCTGCGCCTGCGGTTCTGACACAACTGTCTACACCGGCAGGTAACGCAATCGCCACTGCTGTAATCTCAGAGTTTGGTGCGGGCGCGGTCGCGGGCTGGGCAGTTATCAGTCGCGTCAGCATTCTGGCCTTTGGTGGTATCTTCGCGCTCAGCGGGGCAATCGGCGGCATCATTGGGCAAAACTACGGGGCGGGGCTGATCGACAGGGTTTGCCGAACGTACCGAGATGCCATCCTCTTCTGCGCAATCTATGTCGCGCTTGTTTGGCTGGCTTTGATCGCTTTGTCCGGCCTGCTGATCACCAGTTTTCAACTGGGACCGGATGGGGCAGAGGTTGTGCGCTCGTTCACGCATATCGCGGCCGCTGGTTTTGTGTTCACAGGCATGCTTTTTGTTGCAAATTCCGCGTTCAACTCGCTCGATCGACCGGTTTGGGCTACGGCTGCGAACTGGGCCCGTGATGGTTTGTTGATGTATCCAATGTGTGTCGCGGGTGCCGCATTGTTTGGGGGTCCTGGTGTCATATACGGACAAGCTGTGGCAAATACGATAGCGGGTATTATCGCAGCTTGGGTCGGATGGCAGTTCGTAAACTCGCTTGCAACAACTCGTGATACAAAGCTTCACGGGGTTTGACCTGAGGGGCTCGCCTTCTTACCTCTGGATCAAGACAGAAATGGAGTTGATATGCTGTTTTCAACAAAACCAATGGCCATACCAGAAAAGGCCGACGCTTTGCCTGGGCGGGATTTTGCGATCCCAACGGATGAAACGCATTTCGTGAATAAGAACCCTTTGAAAGCAGTGCCGGAGGGTTACGAAATTGCAGTTTTCGGTATGGGGTGTTTCTGGGGTGTTGAACGGATGTTCTGGAGCTTGCCTGGTGTCTATGTGACTGCGGTTGGCTATGCGCAGGGTCATACACCAAACGCCACCTATGAAGAGGTCTGTTCAGGAAAGACAGGCCATAACGAAGTGGTTCGCGTCGTCTATGATCCAAAGGTGACATGCTATGAGGACCTGTTGAAAGTGTTCTGGGAGGGCCATGACCCCACCCAAGGGATGCGCCAGGGCAATGACCGGGGCACTCAATACCGGTCGGGTATTTACACCACGACGGACGATCAGGCGGAGGCCGCACGCGCATCTCAAGAAAAATTTGCCCCACGCCTACGGTCTGCGGGTTACGGCGCAATCACCACTGAAATTCAACCATTGGACGAGTTCTTTTTTGCCGAAGGCTATCATCAGCAGTATTTGGCAAAGAACCCAAATGGTTACTGCGGCATTGGTGGAACGGGTGTGACGTGCCCAATCGGCACCGGTGCATGACAAGCTGGTCGGCGTTCACAACTCTGCCGGGCAAAGCCCCGGCAGAAGCGCTGGGCGCTGCGTTGGAAGCTGTCACACCGGAACCGATTGGTATTGGCGTTTTTGAAATCGAAGACGGGTCCGGCCTATGGGAAGTTGGATCCTATTTCACCGAAGCGCCGGACAGTGTGCAGTTGGACCTTTTGGCAGCCGTGCATGGTGCGAAACCGTTTACGGTCTCCGAGGTTCCCGACAAAGACTGGGTCGCCGAGGTCAAGCGAGAATTGGCACCGATCCAAGCGGGTCGGTTTTTCCTGTATGGAAGCCATGATGCAGATCGCGTTCCCAAAGATTGCGTCCCCTTGCTCATTGAGGCCGCAATGGCCTTTGGGACGGGTCATCATGGGACGACGAAAGGGTGTCTGCTTGAATTTGATAAACTGCTGACAGACGGGCACGCGAAAGGTCCGGTTCTTGATCTTGGTTGCGGAACGGCGGTGTTGGCAATGGCTGCGGCCAAAGTGATGAAAGGCCCCATTCTGGCATCTGATATTGATGAAGTCGCAACCGATACCGCGCGAGCGAACCTCATCGTGAATGGACTGGATCAAGGTGTGGATGTCGTGACGGCAGCGGGTTTGAACCATCCCAAACTGCGTGAAAAAACACCCTATGGTTTAATTTTTGCTAACATTCTCAAAGGCCCTTTGATCGAGCTCGCGCCCGAAATTGCCATTGTTATGGGTGATTCGGGCCACTTGATCCTTTCTGGGATCCTTTCCGACCAACGCGACGAAACGGTAAATTCTTACCGAAATCAGCGATTTAATGTCATAAATGAGACCCAAATCGACGATTGGCTTGCCATCACCATGGTGAAAATGGCATAAATTTGGCAGGTTTAAGGCCAATTCTCGTTAAGGTTGAAAATGGACGATAATCGGAAACGGTTTGAAGCGAGATTGAGAGTACTGGACGAAGTGCCAGGCGTAACGGCACGTTCACGTCATTCTCGCTTAACTAATAGCTCGCGGCGCAAAGTGCTTTGGGAAAAGCGTTTGCGCCCAATAAAAGCAGGCGTGCGCATTGCGCTCGTTCTCCTCGCATTCTTCATCGCCAAAGCTGGGATCGCTGAGATCACTGGGACAGAATCTTATGACATCCAAGTTGCATCAATGGCGAACGAGGATGGGTGGGAGTCTGTTGCGGCTGTGTTTATGCAGCGTGGACCGCTGATGCGCTGGGCTGAACCTGCCGTCGCCAAGATTATGAATGTCGAAAGAAGCCGTGTCGTGGCAAGCGCGCTGGATGAAGGAGTTCTCCGACCAGCGAAAGGAGCGGAGGAGTAACCTCCGCTCAGATTCATTTTTAAAAGCGACGAGTTATTGCGTCTACGTCGGCGCGTGTCAGGCCGATATCTTCCAAGTCACGAAGGTTCAGTTTGCTCAGCTGATCCACGGTGACGCGACGAGTGTTCCAGTCCGCGAATGCGCGAGTGAGTGACTTGAAGTAAGACACTACGGAGCGTGCAGACGCACCGGAGGTAACGACGTCATTGTAATAAGCCATGTCGGTGTTCCTTTCATTTCCGCAGCGCATGATTGCCTGCTGGATCGGCAGGTAGGGATCGAAATCAGAGAAAACAAATACCAAAAAAGCATGCCTGATATGGCGTTTTGGAATGGGTCGTAGCCAGACATTCAGACGTCGAATTTGACACCCTCTTGGCGGTGAAACCGCTGCGTGCTAGGCGTTTGAAAAATGAAAATATCGAGCATGCGCATTATCGGACTTGATCCTGGGCTACGTAATTTGGGTTGGGGCGTCGTGGATTACGAAAATGGTCGTTTGAAGCACGTGGATCACGGCGTGATTCGAACCTCTGAGGGGGCTTTGGCGACGCGGATTTCGGCCCTTTTTACCGAGCTCTCAAAAATCGTAGATGTTTTGAACCCCGATCTGGCCGCCGTCGAAGAGACGTTTGTGAACACAAACGCGGCTTCCACCTTAAAGCTTGGGCATGCTCGTGCTGTTTGCCTGCTTGTGCCGGGCCTCCGGGGGCTTCCTGTCGCGGAATATGCACCGAATACGGTAAAGAAGGCTCTGGTCGGTCGGGGACATGCCGACAAACAGCAAATTGGTCACATGGTCCGCGTCCTTCTTCCCGGTGTGGCGCCAAGCGCGTCTGACGCCGCGGATGCATTGGCATTGGCCATTTGTCATGCTCATCATGGGCCGTCGGCATCTATCCAAGCGCGGGTTGTCCAATGATCGGTAAATTGTCGGGTCGGGTTGATGCGCGGTTCTCCGATTATGTCCTGATTGACGTGGGGGGCGTCGGATATCTTGTATTTGCTGGGGAACGAACGCTCGCCTCTCTCAGCGAAGGAGAGTTTGTTACGCTCTACACGGAACTGGTGGTCCGAGAAGACCTGATGCAGTTGTTTGGTTTTTTGAGCCCGCTGGAGAAAGAGTGGCATAAATTGTTGACCACTGTGCAGGGTGTGGGTGCCAAAGCGGCACTTGCAATACAAAATGCGCTCGGAACCGAGGGGGTCGCCCGCGCCATTGCTTTGGGCGATATTCCTGCAATTAAATCGGCACCCGGCGTTGGGCCAAAGCTTGCGCAGCGGATCGCAACCGAGCTGAAAGACAAAGCGCCAAGTTTGATGGGTGCAGGGCCGACGGTGACACGGGCTGCGATGTCCAACGTGATTGATTCCGGAGATACGATGTCAGCTGATGCATTATCAGCGCTGACCAATTTGGGATATGCACCCGCCGATGCTGCTGCCGCGGTTGCTGGCTTTTCTTCTGAAGCTACTGACACTGGCGACCTTATCAAGCGCGCGCTCAAAGAGCTTGGACCCAAAGCATGACCGAAAGAGAGCCCCTGTTGGACGCAAGCGTTCAAAATGCAGATGCCTTGGACCGGGCCCTCCGACCGCAGTCTCTGGCTGACTTTACGGGGCAAGAAGCCGCGCGAGAAAACCTCGCCGTTTTCATTGAAAGCGCGCGGAGACGCGGTGAAGCCATGGACCATACTCTGTTTCACGGCCCTCCCGGGCTTGGAAAAACCACGCTTGCGCAGATCGTTTCGCGGGAGTTGGGGGTAAATTTTCGCATGACGTCTGGGCCTGTTCTGGCAAAGGCAGGTGATCTTGCGGCCATCCTTACAAACCTAGAGGCGCGAGATGTTTTGTTCATTGACGAAATTCATCGTCTCAACCCGGTCGTCGAAGAGGTGTTGTATCCGGCCTTAGAAGACTTCGAGCTTGATCTTGTCATCGGAGAGGGGCCTGCCGCGCGAACTGTACGAATTGACCTACAACCATTTACATTGATCGGTGCGACGACCCGTCTGGGCCTTTTGACCACACCGTTAAGGGACCGGTTCGGAATTCCCATCCGGCTGGAGTTTTACACTGCCGATGAGCTGACCGCGATCATCACGC
Source organism: Pseudomonadota bacterium (assembly GCA_039821195.1). GTDB lineage: Bacteria > Pseudomonadota > Alphaproteobacteria > Rhodobacterales > Rhodobacteraceae > Amylibacter. Next base: position 17,082 of record JBCBON010000017.1, on the reverse strand, counting down.
GTGCAGCCAACAAGCTTAACGTTAATATCGACGGTGCCGGCGCTCGTGAAATCGCATCACGTGCGCGGGGAACTCCGCGGATCGCAGGTCGCTTGCTCAGAAGGGTCGTGGATTTTGCCATTGTTGAAGCCGACGGTCATATCAATGCGGGTTTGGCGGATCGGGCTTTGGGACGTCTTGGTGTCGATGACCTTGGTCTTGATAATGCGGATCGTCGTTACCTTGCTTTGATGGCTGAAAACTATGGTGGCGGGCCGGTTGGGATTGAAACCATGGCAGCGGCCCTTTCAGAATCCCGCGATGCTCTAGAGGAGGTCATTGAGCCTTTTTTGCTGCAACAAGGGTTGATCCAGCGCACTCCACGAGGGCGGCTTTTAGGGCACAAAGCATGGCGGCATTTGGGGCTGGAAGCGCCCAAAGCCGGACCGCAAGCCGGATTGTTCGATGACACATGAAGACGTGACCGCCCATTTTACGCGGTCAGACGGATCGTATTTGTTCGCCAGATGGGGGCGCCCCATTGTTCCAATCGTGTTTGGCGTTGAAGAGGCGACGCTTCAGGTCATCAAGGGCGCCTGCGAGGCCATGGTGGCCTTAGCGGGGCATAAGATGGCCGAAACAGACGCCGAACTTGGCGCAAACCTGATATGGTTCTTTTGTCGGGACTGGGACGAGTTGTTGGGCGTTCCCAACCTTGATCAGCTTATGCCCGATCTTGCACCACTTGTGCACAAGCTGAAAGAGGCAGAGGCCAATCAGTATCGAATTTTTCGGTTTGATGACGCGAATGCCATTCGCGCGGCGTTCGTGTTTACCCGTATGGACGAACATCTGTCAGATGTGCCTGCCGACGCTCTCGCGCTAAGCCAGATGGCCCAGATTATATTACTGTGGTCTGACACGGCCTTTACAGATCGCTCGGCTTTGTTGCGAGATCCCGAAACTGGCCACACCATATTGAGACCTGAAATTGCGGCGATCGTCCGGGCGAGCTACGATTTGAATTTACCTGCGACCTCAGATGACCCAAGCCACGGGTTGCGACTGGGCGCCAGAGTAGGCTTGCTTTTGGAGGCGAGGTCTCAATGAGCCATTCTATGACTGTACGCGTTTATTACGAAGACACCGATATGGCGGGTATTGTCTACTATGCCAATTATCTAAAGTTCATCGAACGGGGCCGTTCAACCATGCTTCGCGAGAGCGCGTTTTCACAAAACGACCTGCGTGAAACAGAAGGTATTGTATTTGCGGTCACCGAAGTTGCGGCGAAGTTTAAGCGGTCGGCAATACTGGACGATGAACTGAACATTGAAACCCAAGTTGATGATGTTTCTCGTGTGAAAGTTGTCTTTCACCAACGTGTGCTGCGGGAGGACGAACTTTTGTTTGAAGCGGAGGTGACAGTGGCCTGCATGTCTCTGGGGGGGCGACCTCAACGTATACCTGATGAGGCCCAAAAGGCGTTCGCGCGGTACATGGCGTAAATCCGCATCCAAGCGCGCGAAACGCTAGTTTTTTTGCGCAGGCCGGGTTAAAGATACTCCAACAGACCCGAAAAACGGGCGTGAGCAAAACAGGCGGTTCTAATGTCACCAGAAGAATTCACTCTTCTTGCGCTGTTCTTACGTGCAAGCTTCACCGTTAAAATTGTGATGATTATCCTCGTTTTGGCTTCAATTTGGAGCTGGGGGATCATTATTGGGCGTTACATGGCGTTCCGTAATGCACGAAGGGCATCTGATATCTTTGATAGGGCATTCTGGTCGGGCGAACCGTTGGACAAACTTTACGATCAAATCGCCGAAGATCCCCGCAACGGACCTGAGCGCATTTTCAGTGCTGGCATGTCGGAATGGCAAAGATCACACAAAAATGATGGTGGTTTGATTGCGGGTGCCAATGCGCGGATTGATCGGGTGATGGATGTTGCGATCAATCGCGAAGCGGACACCCTGAACACTGGACTGACGTTTCTTGCGTCCATCGGCTCTGTCACGCCATTCATCGGATTGTTTGGCACGGTCTGGGGGATCAAGCATTCATTCGAAGAGATTGCGATCGCCCAAAACACCAGTCTTGCGGTTGTCGCGCCAGGTATTGCCGAGGCGCTTGTTGCAACCGCTTTAGGCCTTTTGGCTGCGATCCCGGCGGTCATTTTCTACAATAAACTCTCAGAGGACGCGGATCGCATTATCGGCAACTACGATACGTTTGCAGACGAATTCGGCACAATTCTGTCCCGCCAGCTTGGAGAAAACTGATGGGTGGGGCGGTTGTTGATAAAGCAAGTGGTGGCGGTCGTAAACGCCGCAATAATATGCGTCGCAAACCCATGGCCGAAATTAATGTCACCCCATTCGTGGACGTGATGCTGGTTCTTTTGATTATCTTTATGGTCGCAGCACCGTTGATGACCGTGGGGGTGCCCATCGAGTTGCCCGAAACTGCGGCGGCCCCGCTTCCGACTGAGCAGGAAGAACCGCTGACAATCACCATTGGGGATGATGGTAAAGTGTTCATCCAAAACGAAGAAATTGCACGGGAAGAGCTTGTGACCAAGTTGCGCGCCGTCATGGCAGAACGTGCCGATAACAAACTTTTCCTTCGTTCGGACAAGTCCGTCGCTTATGGAGATGTCATGGAAATTATGGGCGCTTTGAATGCAGGAGGCTTCACTGAAATCGGGCTTGTGACCGATGCAGGTGGGCCTGCGCTAGACGCCGGAGAATGATCCATGGATTTGGGGCTGAAAATTTCGGCCGGAGCGCATGGGGTGCTCATCCTGCTTGCTATTTTTGGCGGGTCGCTGTTCGACCACGAGGATAACGATGCAGAACCGATCACAACGGTGACGTTGCTGAGTCAGGGGGAATATGCAGCACTTTTAAACGAAGCGATACCACCAGAACCGGCGGTTGAAGACGTTGAGCCTGAAGTTGAACCCGAGCCAGAGCCGCTGCCAGAAGGGGTTACAGAAGAGGGGGTTGCCTCTGACCAAGACCAAATTGGTGAACTGCGGGCCGAGGAGCCGACACCAGATGTCACGCCCGAAGCTGCGGACATCATTTCCAACGACGTGAACATTCAAGAAAACCCGATCGCTGAAGAAGCACCAGTCGCTCAGGATGCGACCGAGGAAACGGAGGGCGAGGCGGAACCTGAACCAGTTCAAGAGGCGACAGAACAAGAATCCACGACTACCGAGATTGTGACCGAAGCCGAACAAAGCGATGAGACCGGAGCGCCCGTTCAAACCTCTATTCCCAGGGTGCGTCCGGCAAACCGATCTACCCCAGAGCCCGAGCCGGAACAAGTTGCCGAACCTGAGGAAGCGCCGTCATTGGACGAGTTGATTGCGAACAGTGTTCAGGATGCACTGCAGGAAGACTTTGGTAATTCTGACGTGGGTGAGCCAAGTCCCGTGCCTCTAACGTCAGTGGAGGCAACAGGACTGATCTTCAACATTCAAAGATGTTGGTCTGTCCCAATTGGCGGCGAAGGCGCGGCCAACCTACGCGTTGTACTAGGCTTCGATCTTTCGCGAGATGGCTTTGTTGAACGTGGACCGGAACTTGTAGAGCCCGTGAACTTGGGACGTCCCGGCCTGCAACAGGCATTTGAAGCGGCACGCAGAGCTGTGCTCGAATGTCAGCCATACGCATTACCGATTGAAAAATACGAAACTTGGCAGAAACTAGAGATCGAGTTCGATCCTCAGAACATGGTAAACCGATGACCCGACTGATCCTTGCTTTGTGCTTTAGCATCCTAGCACTTCCGACATTCGCGCAAACCCGTCTGACAGTGACGGAAGGGACGATTGAACCCATCCCGATTGCGATCCCAACCTTCATCGCTGAGAACGTAGCGGCGCAGGGTTTGGCGGATGAAATCAGGGCGGTGGTCGCGGCTGACCTTTCAGGTAGTGGCTTGTTTAGAGAGATCCCAAGGGAGTCGCATATCTCACAGGTGACCGGCTTTGAGGCCCCGGTGCAGTTCCAAGACTGGAAAATCGTCAATGCAACGGCGTTGGTCACGGCAACCGTAAGCCTGAGCGAAGGTGGCAACTTGGTGGTCAAGTTCCGATTGTTTGATATCGCAGCGCAACAGGCGATGGGCAATGGCCTTCAATTCGTCGCGCCACAGGGAACATGGCGTCGTGTTGCGCACAAAGTAGCGGACTCGATTTATTCACGCCTGACTGGTGAGGGTCCATATTTTGACTCTCGCGTTGTTTTCATTTCCGAAGAAGGGCCAAAGGACGCGCGCCGCAAGCGACTTGCTGTGATGGATTACGATGGCGCGAACGTGCGGTATTTGACCGGCGCGGATGATATCGTTCTGGCGCCGCGCTTCTCTCCCAACGCAAAGGAAGTGATTTACACCAGCTATGAAACGGGACAGCCCCGAGTGTTTGTGATGAACATCGATAGCGGTCAGAAACGCGAGGTAACGGAACTCCCAAACATGACTTTTGCGCCGCGGTTCGCGCCGGATGGGCGCTCCATCGTTCTGTCACAAACCAATGGCGTCAACACAGACTTGTTTCGTATTGATCTTGCGACGACGGGTGTGACGCAACTCACAGAGTCGGCAGCGATTGAAACTGCGCCCAGCTTTTCGCCGGATGGTTCGCAGATTGTGTTTGAGTCAGATCGCGGCGGCGGTCAGCAGCTTTATGTGATGCCCGCCACCGGGGGCGAGGCGACCCGCATCAGTTTTGGTGAGCAGGGACGCTACGGTACACCTGTTTGGTCACCGCGCGGGGACAAGATTGCTTTTACCAAAATCCTCAATGGCGAGTTTTACATCGGTGTCATGGATATTGACGGTCAAAACGAACGACTCCTGACGCGATCTTTCCTTGATGAAGGCCCAACTTGGTCACCGAATGGCCGGGTGATTATGTTTTTCAGAGAAACAGCAGGTGTAAATGGCGCACCAAACCTCTATACGGTCGACCTAACAGGCTTGAATTTGCGCAAAGTTCCGACGCCGTTTTTTGCCTCGGACCCTGCATGGTCAGGCGTGTTAGAATAACGAAGAAAAAACCCTCAAGGGGAGGCGGAGCAATGAAATACAAATCTATAGCGGCGGCGCTGGTGGCATTGGCCATCGCAGGGTGCGACACGGTGCCGGGCGGTGGTGCAGGAGGCGCGCCATTGGGTGCCGGCGATGCAAGCAATCCAGACACACTCGCGTATTTTCAACAAACGATTGGCGACCGAGTTTTGTTCCCGGTGGACCAGAGCACTCTGACACCAGAGGCGCAGGCCACTTTGGATTTACAGGCGGCTTGGCTTCTCGACCGACCATCGATCAATGTTTTGGTGGAAGGTCACGCAGACGAGCAGGGCACCCGTGAATACAACTTGGCCCTTGGTGCACGTCGCGCCGCTTCGGTGCAGGCCTATCTGGTTTCAAAAGGTCTGACCGATAACCGCGTGCGGACCATTACTTACGGCAAAGAGCGTCCATTAGAAGTGTGCTCGACCGAGTCCTGCTGGGCCAAAAACCGACGCGCGGTAACTGTCGTGGAAGGTGGATTTGGGTCTTAAGTCTGTAATTTGCGCCGCGCTTATATGTGTGGCGCCAGTACCTGCAGTCTCGCAAAGCGATGATGTTCTTGGGGCTGTCAGGGCCGAGTTGTCGGCCTTGATGGCAGAACTGACCGCCTTGCGGTCTGAGCTTTCCGAGGACGATCCGACCGATACTCAAGTGCCGCTGGGCGCGGAAAACACCCCTCCATTTGCGCTTCTTGAACGGCTTGATGCGCTAGAGGCGGAACTGCGAACCCTGACGGGGCGTTTGGAGCGTCAGAGTTTTGAAGTGAACCAGCGCTTATCGGCTGCAGAAGCCAGACTAAACTCACTGGCAGATGTCCTTGAAGAGAAGGACGGCTTGGGACCAGTAACCCCTCCAGACGCCGAAAATGATGCCTTCCCCGAGCGGCAGGAACAAAGCATACAACTAACGGCGCAAGAGCAAGCCGACTTCGATCGGATCGAAAACCTCTTTGGCGCACAAGAATATGAAGCGGCAATCCGGCGCGCCGATCAGTTTGTTATAAGCTATCCTGGGGGGCCGTTGACGCTTCAAGTGATGCAGAAAAAAGCGCAAGCCTATGAGGCCCTTGAAAACTGGGAAGCGGCGGCAGACGCATATCTGACGCTGTTTAACGAAAGCGGTGAACAGGATATCGGATCTCGGGCGCTGTTCGGGCTGGCTCAGAGTTTCGAGCGTCTAGACCGCCCAGAAGACGCCTGCCGTAGCTACGCACAGATTGGACAACTCTATCCAAGCTCGGCTATGGTTGTACCTGCGAATTCTGCCCAAATAGATTTGAACTGTATAATTTGACAAAGCTTTTCGAACGTTTCTCCCAGATCAGTGATCTTTGGTTATCCGGCGACGCGGTCGGGTTAATGGTCTCTGGTGGAAGTGACTCGATGGCGCTGATGCATTTGGTGCAGCGGCGTGCGGCTGAACGCAGCAGCCCACCACCCCGGATTGTGACGATCAACCATGGCCTCCGCGCCGAGGCGGTCGAGGAATGTGCCTTTGTTCAATCAAGCGCGCAGGCGCTGGGTTTAAACTGCGATATTCTGGATGTGGGTGGTGACATTTCGGATGGCAACCTTCAGGAAGAGGCTCGAAACAGTCGCTACGCTGCCGTTCGGGACTGGGCGACCCAAAACGATATCAAAGTCGTTGCCACGGGCCACACTATGACCGACCAAGCAGAAACGGTGTTGATGCGGCTGGCGCGCGGATCTGGTGTTGATGGACTGTCCGCGATGGCATCTGATCGAATTCAGCATGGTATGCGCTGGGTTCGGCCTTTGTTACCGTTTTCGAGATCAGAACTCAGGGATTGGCTGACCGAGACGGGTGCGACGTGGGTCGAAGATCCAAGCAACGAAGATGATGCATTTCACAGGATCAAATTGCGCAAGGCGATGCCGATGCTCGAAGAGCTTGGTTTTTCCGAAGCACGTTTGGCCGAAACGGCCCGCCACATGCAGCGTACGCGAGATGCTTTGGAACAAGCGGTGCATCAGTTAAGCCTTGAATGTGCCCATCCTACAGACTTCGGCTCCGTCAAATTCGACTTGGAAGTGTTTTGTCTCGCACCTGTAGAAGTGCAGACCCGTTTGCTGACCAAAACGATGTCATGGATTACGGGCGAGAACTTCAAACCGCGCTATGCGTCGTTGCGAGCGTGTCTTGAACAAGTGATGCAAGGAAAAACATCGACGCTTCACGGTGTAATCCTGTTGCCCAAAGGAGATGTTTTGCACCTCACGCGGGAGCCGAACGCGGTAAAAACAAACCTTCTAGATCGCCTTTGGGACAATCGCTGGGAACTGCCCCCTGAAGTTATGGACGCGCGTTTACTGTTTCCCGATCGCGGCGAGTTGCCAGAGGAATGGGCAGAATTTGGCCTGCCGCGAACAGTTTGGGCAAGTTTACCGGTTGATTCTGCGAGTGGGCGTTTGCTCTTCCTCCCATCTGAGGATAGCTTATCCCAGTCGGGTGCACGGCTTGTCAGAGGCAGACATAGTTTTACGACATATCAAACGTCGCATTGAAGCTGCCGGCATGTGCCTTATGTTACACCGATAGAAGAACAGGGATATTCTGTTCCTTTGAAGGAGATGCATCTTGGGTGGTAATTCCAGAAGCCTTATTTTTTGGATCGTGGCGTTTCTTGTCGTCGCGTCCCTTTTCAATCTAATCAGCAATTCAGGGCCACAGCAAAGTTCCCAAAGCGTGAGCTATTCTGAGTTCCTGAACGAAGTCGAAAACGGCGAGATTGCAAGCGTCAGCATCGACGGCGAGCGATTGGTTGCGACGCGCGCGGATGGCGGCGTCTTCAGAACGGTCGCCCCACCCGAAGACGGGGAGTTGGTAAATCGCTTGATTGCAAACAACGTCGAAATCGAAGCAGAGCCACAAGAGCAATCGATCTTGATGAGCCTGATTTCGATCTTTGGTCCATTCCTACTTTTGATGGCTTTGCTGTTCTTTATGATGAACCGCATGCAAGGCGGTGGTCGTGGTGGCGCGATGGGCTTTGGCAAGTCCCGTGCGAAGATGCTCAATGAGCGCGCGGATCGCGTGACCTTCGATGATGTCGCGGGCATCGACGAAGCAAAAGACGAGCTTCAGGAGATCGTGGAGTTCTTGCGCGACCCGACGAAGTTTTCACGTCTTGGAGGCAAAATTCCAAAAGGCGCTTTGCTTGTTGGTCCTCCGGGTACGGGTAAAACATTGCTTGCACGCGCAATCGCGGGCGAAGCTGGCGTACCGTTCTTTTCGATCTCTGGTTCAGACTTCGTCGAAATGTTCGTTGGCGTCGGCGCGTCCCGTGTTCGGGATATGTTTGAACAGGCGAAGAAGAACGCGCCATGTATCGTGTTTATCGACGAGATCGATGCGGTGGGCCGTCATCGTGGTGCCGGCTATGGAGGCGGCAATGACGAGCGCGAGCAAACGTTGAACCAGTTGTTGGTCGAGATGGATGGCTTTGAGTCGAACGAAGGTGTGATCCTGATTGCGGCTACAAACCGTGCAGACGTCTTGGATCCAGCGTTGAAGCGTCCCGGTCGTTTCGACCGTCAGGTACAAGTGCCTAATCCAGACATCAAAGGTCGTGAAAAGATCTTGGCCGTGCACGCGCGCAAAACGCCGCTGGGTCCAGATGTAGACCTGCGGATCATTGCGCGTGGCACACCGGGCTTCTCGGGTGCTGATCTGATGAACCTTGTGAACGAGGCAGCTTTGATGGCGGCCCGTGCGGGCAAGCGCTTTTTGACCATGATCGATTTTGAAAACGCCAAGGACAAAGTCATGATGGGTGCCGAACGCCGATCTATGGTTTTGACCGATGAGCAGAAGGAAAAGACAGCTTATCACGAAGCAGGTCATGCCGTCGTAGGGCTAAGCCTAGAGGACACCGATCCGGTTTATAAAGCGACGATTATCCCTCGGGGTGGCGCGCTGGGCATGGTTGTCTCGTTGCCAGAAATTGATCGTTTGAACTGGCACAAGCGCGAGTGCGAACACAAACTGGCGATGACGATGGCTGGCAAGGCTGCGGAAATCCTCAAATATGGCGAGGATCATGTATCGAACGGTCCTGCAGGCGACATTCAACAAGCCTCTGGCCTCGCGCGCGCAATGGTGATGCGCTGGGGCATGTCGGACAAAGTTGGCGACATCGATTACCAAGCTGCCCACGAGGGGTATGCGGGGGGCAATGTCGGTGGCTTCTCGATTTCTGCGTCAACCAAAGAGCTGATCGAAGATGAGGTAAAGCGCCTTATCAACGATGCCTACGAGGTCGCTTACCGCATTCTGACCGAGAAAAAGGACGAATGGGAGCGTTTGGCCCAGGGCTTGCTTGAATACGAAACGCTGACAGGCGACGACATCAAAAAGGTCATGGCCGGTGAGCCTATTGGCAAAGACGACGATGATGCAGACACGCCAAGCGCGCCGTCAGTCACGTCCGTTCCCAAGACCAAGCCGAAGCGCCGAAAGCCCGGTGATCCGGGAGGTCTCGAGCCGGAACCAGCAGTATAGGACAAGGGTCCGCAAGGGCCCTTTTCTTTTTCTGGACACGAATCTTCTTCTGAGTAAGACTCCACCGTGATTTCGATACGAAGTCTACGTGGGGAAAATGGCGAATTCAAAGACGAATGAACCGCGGATGGGGCGGAGGTTATTTCTAGCGACGTCTATTTCTGCGTTTGCAACACGCGCACGGGCATCTGGCGAAGCGGGTGGTTTTCTGACTATTCTCACTCTCGCTTTGATCACGGTTGCAATGTTTATTGCAATGAACCGTGAAGCACTCTCACAAGCCAAAGTGCGAATTCAGAGAGGATTGAGCTTGCCGCTCATTGCTGGCTACACCATGTTCGCTTCTGTTTTGCTATTTCAAATGGCACATGCTCAACGACGTCGTACTATGAGTACAGTTTCAAAGGCGGAAAAGTTGAAGTCTTCATCTGAGCGCCGGTCATTATGGAGACAAATGCATCAAGAGGCGCTTGCAGAACTCGCGGAAGCAAAAAAAGCAGCAGAAGAAGCACGTTCCAGTGGAAAGAACTTGAAGGCGCTTCGACATGAAACGACAGTATCACAGTTAACTGTCTTCTCAGACGGAGCTAAACACTTATACAACAATCCCCGCGAAGGTGGCATCACCTAGTTTTTTGTAATCTACGTTGAATTAGCGTTTTTTCGTGGGCTTTGCTGTACCGGCGTGATCCGAACAGTTCTACGGCACCAAAGTCTAGTCGCGCTGTCTGGACTCGAATCGTTCCCCGGAGTTCTCTACCGATAGGGATATCGAAAAAACTAGGGAGGTTAACATGGGTAATGGGGTTACCACTACTCCGACTATGAAAAAAAGAGTTTTCATGGGGGCAATGACTGCTCTGATTGCAGCGCCAGCAATTGCTTCAGGAGGCGGGTTTAGCGCGAACATAAGGTTACAATACAGTCAACAGGATTTTGAACGCCTGAGCGACCGCGAAGTTGCTACAGTTCTCCGACAGTATGATGCTAACGGTTTTATTCCCATTGTAGAAGGTTTCTCGACACGACTGCATCATCGACTGTTTCTAATGAAACAATGGGAACCTCGTCGGACCACTAATTTGTTGCGCGAGCTTCGCCCTGTTACATCCACCTCAGCGCGAAGACGGGTTTTATTCACGGAGTATGAAGTGACCAAAGGTATTTCTATCCAGTTTGGACAGGAAGCCAATGAGGCAAGTGAGGCGGGACGTCGATTGAAAGCAACCAATCGAGAGAACCAATCGAAAACTATGCGCGCCTATAGCGATCAGGTTCGATACTGGAAGGGCTTTCCGAGCGAAGGACTTAAGTTTTAGCTGTTTTCGGAAACCGGGTGATCCGGGTGGTCTCGAGCCGGAACCAGCAGTATAGGACAAGGGCCCGCAAGGGCCCTTTTCTTTTACGGGAGTTCCCATGCCAGCGCTCAAGCCAACTGAATTTTCATGCACAATTGTTTACCTTGGTCGGGTTGCAGATCGTGATGCGGATTTGGCATCGGAACCCTTACAAGCTGTCACGCTGAAATTTGGCGGCATCGAAGGTGAAGCGCATGGTGGTGTGACGCGCCCATCTTGCAGTCGGGTTATCTCGCAGCATCCTCGTGGAACCGAGATCGCCAATGTACGTCAACTGTCGGTCGTGAGTGCAGAAAACATGGCAGACATCGCAGCGGCGATGGAGGTTGATCACCTTGACCCCTCCTGGGTCGGCGCGTCTTTGATGGTTGAAGGGCTGCCGGATTTTACCCATCTACCGCCGTCGTCGCGGCTGCAAGCGCCTTCGGGGGCGACCATTGTGGTTGATATGGAAAACCGGCCCTGTCATCTGCCTGCAGCGGTCATAGATCGTCACTTGCCCGAAAAAGGTCGGTTGTTCAAAGCTGCAGCTGTTGGAAGGCGCGGTGTGACAGCGTGGGTTGAACGCGAAGGGGTGGTAAAGCTTGGCGATGTTCTGACGCTTCATGTTCCCGATCAGCCGTCTTGGTCCCATTTCTAGGTGATCCCTTAGCCCAAGTTTCCGATCGGCTACGCCGCCAGTTCGGCTTCGACGACTCCGCGTTCAAAATTGTCGCAATCGGAATGCGTCCGCATCGTAAATCCCTTAACCCGCGATGGAATTTGAGCGGAGAGAGGACAACGCCATGGCGTTCAAAAGCGATATCGAAATTGCCCGTGAGGCAAAGAAGAAGCCAATTCAGGAAATCGGGGCGAAATTGGGCATTCCCAGCGATGATTTGCTGCCATTTGGTCATGATAAAGCGAAGGTTTCCGCTGATTTCATCAAGGCTCAGGCGGGTAAAAAAGACGGCAAGCTGATCCTTGTGACCGCGATCAATCCAACACCTGCAGGTGAAGGAAAAACGACGACGACGGTTGGTTTGGGCGATGGTCTCAATGCGATTGGTAAAAAGGCGGCGATTTGTATTCGCGAAGCGTCCCTTGGTCCAAACTTTGGAATGAAAGGCGGCGCTGCTGGCGGTGGCTATGCTCAAGTCGTGCCCATGGAAGAAATGAACCTGCATTTCACTGGGGATTTCCACGCTATCACGTCCGCGCACAATCTGCTGTCGGCCATGATCGACAATCATATTTACTGGGGTAATGCGCTGGAAATCGATCAGCGCCGCGTTGTCTGGCGTCGTGTTTTGGACATGAACGATCGTGCGCTGCGCGATGTCGTGTCGTCACTGGGCGGTGTATCTAACGGCTTCCCACGCCAAACAGGTTTCGACATCACTGTAGCCTCCGAGGTCATGGCAATCCTGTGTCTAGCAAATGACCTCGAAGATTTGCAGAAGCGTCTGGGCAATATCATCGTGGCATACCGTCGTGATAAGTCTCCAATTTATTGTCGCGACATCAAAGCGGATGGTGCGATGGCCGTTTTGTTGAAAGACGCGATTCAACCAAACCTTGTGCAAACGCTGGAAAACAATCCAGCGTTCGTCCATGGCGGACCGTTTGCGAATATCGCACATGGCTGTAACTCGGTTGTTGCAACGACAACTGCGCTGAAACTGGCGGACTACGTCGTGACAGAGGCGGGTTTCGGTGCCGATCTTGGTGCGGAAAAGTTCATGAACATCAAGTGTCGCAAGGCGGGGCTGGCACCATCTTGTGTGGTTTTGGTCGCGACAGTGCGAGCGATGAAGATGAACGGTGGTGTAGCGAAGGCTGACCTTAGCGCTGAAAACGTTGACGCAGTCAACAAGGGATGCCCAAACCTTGGTCGCCACATCGAAAACGTGAAGTCGTTCGGCGTTCCCGTGGTGGTCGCCATTAACCATTTTGCGGGCGATACTGATGCCGAGGTGCAAGCCGTAAAGGGTTTCGTCGAAGCGCAAGGCTCTGAGGCGATCCTGTGCAAACACTGGGCGAACGGCTCGGAAGGGACGAAAGAGCTGGCGACCCGCGTCGTCGAGATTGCAGATGCAGATATGGGCAACTTCGCCCCGCTTTACGGCGATGACATGCCCTTGTTTGAAAAGATCGATACAATCGCCAAGCGTATTTACCGCGCAGACGAGGTTATCGCGGATAAAAAAATCCGCGACCAGTTGCGCGAATGGGAAACGGCCGGTTACGGACATCTTCCCGTCTGTATGGCGAAAACACAGTACAGCTTTTCAACCGATCCCAATCTGCGCGGTGCACCAACAGGTCATACATTGCCTGTTCGTGAAGTACGCCTGTCCGCAGGCGCTGGCTTCATCGTTGCCATCTGCGGAGAGATCATGACGATGCCTGGTTTGCCCAAAGTGCCAAGTGCCGAAGCGATCATGTTGAATGATGAAGGTCAGATCGAAGGTCTTTTCTAATGCGTAACCTTGTGGTGGCGGCTCTTTTGGCTGCCACTCCTGTTTGTGCGTCAGACTGGTTTCGCCACCCTTTTGGGGAGCTACGCGCGTACCATTGGGACTGGTTGGCGGTTTGCCAAGATGAAGGAAACGGCCTGTGCCGCGTCGTGACTTTTGGAGAGGATGCCAAGCGCAGGGATTTTCCATACAGCCGTCTGGCTATTGGCCGGTCTCGGGATCATGATGGTTGGTCGATTGAATTTACCTACACGGACATGGATGCTCGCGAAATTGACAGGGTGACATTTGTTATCGACGGCCGCGAAGTTCGCGTTCCTTTGGCAAACATGGATACGACAGGGTTGGACACAGTCCGTCTTGGTGAACCCGATGTGACGGAACCACTCGTTGTCAGTATGAAACCGGCGCGATTTGTTGAAGTCAGGTTTGACCCAAACGTGACGGATCCCCAAAATCTAATCTTTTCATTGCGAGGACTTACGGCAGCTTTGGCCGCTGTGGAAGCTCACGAAACAGCACGACAGAACTAGGAGAGAGAGTGTGTCAGCGAAATTGATTGATGGAAAAGCGTTTGCGGCCGATGTTCGTGTGCGCGTTGCCGAACATGTTGCACGTCTTAAGGAAGAGAATAGCATTACTCCCGGCTTGGCGGTTGTGCTTGTTGGGGAAGACCCGGCAAGCCAAGTCTACGTGAAGAACAAGCATAAATCGACGGTTGAGGTCGGCATGAACTCGTTCGAGCACCGCTTGCCGGCGGACACCGCCGAGAGCGATTTGCTGGCTCTTATCGATCAGCTGAATAAGGATCCAAGTGTGCATGGGATTTTGTGCCAGCTGCCTTTGCCCAAACACCTGAACGAAGAATTGGTCATCAACTCCATCGTTCCTGAAAAGGACGTCGATGGCTTTCACATCTCTAATGTCGGCCTTCTTGGGACGGGTCAAAAGGCCATGGTGCCGTGCACCCCGCTAGGTTGTTTGATGATGCTACGCGATCACCATGGTTCTCTCTCGGGGCTGAATGCTGTGGTTGTGGGGCGTTCTAACATTGTTGGTAAGCCAATGGCGAACCTTCTGCTACGCGACAGTTGTACTGTCACGATCGCCCATTCGCGCACCAAAGAGATCGAAGCGCTGTGCGCCCAAGCCGATATTTTGGTCGCGGCCGTAGGGCGGCCAGAAATGATCACAGGCGTCTGGGTCAAACCCGGTGCAACAGTGATCGACGTGGGCATCAACCGGATCGAAAAGCCAGAAGGCGGGACAAAACTGGTTGGCGATTGCCACTTTGAGAGTTGTGCGGAAATTGCCGGTGCGATCACCCCGGTTCCTGGTGGTGTCGGCCCCATGACGATTGCCTGTCTATTGGCAAATACGTTGACGGCATGCTCTCGCATGAATGGCCTGCCCGAACCAGAAGGGCTGACAGCCTGAACAAGCGCTCTATTTGCCTAGTATGACACTGGTAGAACGCACAGGAATCACGGACCACGCACCGGAAGCCCTTTGGGATCGCATCGCCCGCATGGATTGGGAAGCATGGGACCCCGATGTTGCCGCCATGGAAAATGTGGAAGGCGGTCTGATCGAAGGGGGAACGTTCCTTTATGTTCTTAACAACGGGCTACGGTTGCCAAGCCGCATCTCAGATGTGTCGTGCCCAACGGGTTTTACGTGGAGTGGTGTCGGCTATGGTGGACTACTGGGCTTTTGGGGGCGTCTGGACTTTGCGGAGACCGAAAGTGGCACAAAGATTACCTACGGCTTTCAAATGACACGGCCAGTAGGTTGGATCGCCCATTGGCGGTTAAAAGACCAAGTGATCCAAGGCGTAGAAGAAGGCTTGGCAGGAATTATTCGAGAAACTGGAAGGGCCTAGGCATAGGCCGGGAAGGCGCGGGTTTTTGATCCTGTGGTAATGGCCAACGCGCCCTCGCTCATCAAATCGCGGAGCACAGGAGCGTTTAACCGCAAACCACCAGTGTAAGTGCCAAATGCGGGCATTATAATCCGGGAACGATCAATCAGAAAACACGGAGATGACCGGCCTGCCAGCTGTGCTTTGGGATGGAAATGACCGGAAATCTCAGCCGATTTATCATAGTCCGCAATATGGCGGAACGTGATGGAACCCATCGTCACCTCAGCGCGATGTGTGCCACCGATATGAACGGGGCCTGCATCGTGATTTCCTTCAATCCAGATCCAATCGCGGCCGGCCATCATGGCCGCGATTTGGCTGCTATCCTCGTCTGATAGTTCGTCCATTGCGCGGAGATCGTCAAAACTGTCGCCAAGGCAGATCACGCGCTGAGGGTTGAAGCCGGCAATTTCGTCTGCCAGCCGAGCAAGCGTATCCGTCGTCTCGTATGGCGGAAGTAAAACACTATTTCGCCGCGCCATCCGGAGCGCTTTGCCGAGGTGCAAATCCGACACAACAAGCAGCCGTTCTGCGGCCCAAGTGAGGCACCCACTGGGGTGAAGCTGTAATTCAGCACCTTGAAATGTGAAATCGTAAGCAGACATCGGATAACCATAAGGACCGGATCGCGTAGGCGAAGTCAATTCAATCCGACCTCTTTCATCAATTCTTCTGCCTTTACATCCATAAGAAATTCTCGCCCAGCACCGGCGATGGGAATGCGACCAGCCTCTAGCAGCAACGGGGCGGCAAGTGGCGTTACATGCGGTGCCTTTATGTGGTCTATCCGTCCTTCCGAACGGGCCAGCATCGCCTCGATCCGACTGAAATCCACCAAACCTCGATCCGCTTCGGCCCGCGTGATTTTCAACATAAGATGGTCCGGATCGTACTTGAGCAGCGTGTCATAGAGAATGTCGGAACTGAACGTCGCTTGCTTGCCCGACTTTCGTGATCCCGGCAGGTTCCGCTCAATTAGGCACGCAACATGGGCGACTTGACGGAAGCTCCGTTTCATCACCGCATTTTGTGCGAGCCATGTCTCCAATCCATCCCGAAGCCCGTCTGCAGTGACCAAGGGCGCGAGGTCATCAACCGGATCAAGCCCCCAAATGAGCAGCGCATAATCATTTACCACAAACCCCAATGGTTTCAGGCCTGCCGCTTCCATACGGCGCGAAATCAGTAGCGAGAGGGTCGAATGGGCATTTCGCCCGGCAAATCCATAAATACACAGGTGGTGGCGGCCATCGCGAAAGAAGCTCTCTCCCATAAGGCGATTAGGTTCAGGGAGTTTGCTGATCCGCTTTTGATGGTCGAGCCATTCCCCGATATAGGCTGGCATCGAAGACCAATCACCTGTCTGTAAAAACGCCATGACGCGATCCGACAGCGCCAGAGAGGTTGCAAATTTGGTCCCGCCAAACACGGCAATCTTTGGTTGAGTATCCGGCTTTTTTGTCACCTCCAGTGTCATTTCGCGGAGACCTTCATAGCGCACGGTCTGTCCCCCAATAAGGAACGTGTCACCCGGAACTAATGTCGCCGCAAACGCCTCTTCGACCTGCCCTAATGGGCGTCCACCGCGGGCATTCTTCATCCGAACCGATAGCAGTTCGGTATCGACGATCGTGCCGATGTTCATGCGTATCTTTCGCGAGATCCGCGGGTCGCGTAGTGCCCATCTGCCGTCGGGTAGTTGCCGCAAACGCTTCCATTGATCGTAAGCTCTAAGGGCATAGCCACCGGT
>JBCBON010000016.1:0-46738 GCA_039821195.1 Pseudomonadota bacterium | reverse complement strand
TGCAGGTCACCAATGATGCGTGGTTTGGCAATTTTGCGGGCCCCTTCCAACATTTGGCGCAAGCGCGTATGCGTGCCATCGAACAAGGGCTTCCGGTGGCGCGGGTGGCAAATACAGGCGTGAGCGCGATGATTGATCCCAAAGGTCGTATTCTTGCCTCGATCCCGCTGAACACACGGGCCGTTATTGA
Source organism: Pseudomonadota bacterium (assembly GCA_039821195.1). GTDB lineage: Bacteria > Pseudomonadota > Alphaproteobacteria > Rhodobacterales > Rhodobacteraceae > Amylibacter. Next base: position 46,548 of record JBCBON010000016.1, on the reverse strand, counting down.
CCAGCAACTGCCACAAGCGGATGCGCCTACAATGTACAGCCGCATTGGCAATTGGGGCGCGTGGTTCGCATTGTTTGTGATCGGAGCCTTTGCCGCGCGGCGGCTGTTTTCAGTTGACCGCCCTCGCGACGCTGGTTAGCTGCGTCAACCGCTGTCACAACGGCTTCCTGACGTGGCAGCTTAAACTTTAATGGAGCGCCTTTCATGTCTCGATCTGACTACCTGTTTACCTCTGAGTCTGTATCAGAGGGCCACCCAGACAAACTCTGTGATCGTATTTCGGATGCGGTTTTGGATTCCTTTCTGGCCGAAGAACCCGAGGCCCGTGTTGCCTGCGAAACTTTTGCCACAAGCGGTTTGGTTGTCATCGGTGGTGAAGTTGGCCTGAAGGATCAGGAACGCCTGAAGGATTACATGGGGCGTATCGGGCAAATCGCGCGGGATTGTATCAAGGACATTGGGTATGAGCAGGAAAAATTCCACTGGAACACCTGTCATGTGATGAACTTCCTGCATGAACAATCCGCGCATATTGCCCAAGGAGTAGACGCGGCAGAGAACAAGGACGAAGGCGCGGGCGATCAAGGCATCATGTTTGGTCACGCGGTGGATGAAACGCCGGAATTGATGCCAGCGCCGATCCTCTATTCGCACAAGATTTTGCGTCGATTGGCCGAAGTGCGCAAATCAGGGGAACAACCCAGCTTGCGTCCAGATGCAAAATCGCAGCTGACCCTACGCTATGAAAATGGCCGTCCCGTGGAAGTCACTCAGATCGTTTTGTCGACGCAACACGAGAGCGAGGATCAAACCTCGGACGATATCCGGGCCATCGTGGAGCCCTATATTCGCGAGGTTCTGCCCGCGAAATGGTTGAGCGACACAACGAAATGGCATGTGAACCCGACAGGGACATTTGTTATTGGCGGACCTGATGGAGATGCCGGTCTGACAGGCCGGAAGATTATCGTGGATACCTATGGCGGTGCCGCACCCCATGGCGGCGGCGCGTTTTCGGGCAAAGATCCCACCAAAGTGGATCGTTCGGCGGCCTATGTGGCGCGTTACCTAGCCAAGAACGTTGTCGCCGCGGGCTTGGCCAAGCGGTGCACCATTCAGTTGTCTTATGCGATTGGGGTTGCAGAGCCGCTGTCGATTTATTGCGATACATATGGCACAGGCGAGGTGGCTGAGGCGGCGATCGAGCAGGCGATCCCGAAGGTTATCGACTTGACCCCGCGTGGTATCCGGACGCATCTGGGCCTCAACAAACCGATTTATGAGCGCACCGCGGCCTATGGGCATTTTGGACGTGAACCCGATGCTGATGGTGGGTTCAGCTGGGAACGGACCGACCTAGTTGATGCATTGAAAAAGGTGATCTGAGCCATGGTGCGCTGGTGGTTCATGGTTGGCTTGTTGGCTTCAGGCTTGCCTGCGTTTGCTAATGAGAAGTTCAGTATCGATGGCGATACGGTCATCTATGACACTGAAAATCTGGATGAAGAAGCGGAAATTTCCTCGTCGGATGTTGATGACCTCCGGGACCTTTTGCGTGCTAATCCGGAGGTGACGCGGCTTGCGCTGAATTCGGCGGGCGGTGGTTACTTTGCGGGCTTGAACCTTGGCCGGCTCGTGGCCGATTTTGAGATCGATACGCATATAATCAATGAGTGCTCCTCCTCGTGTTTTTATGTGTTTTTGGGTGGTATAAACCGGACGATGGCGCGCGGTGCAGAGCTGGGTCTGCATCATACATCTTGGTCTGCTGAGTCTATCGAAGGGTATTTCGAAGACGAGCAGGAGAGTTCGGGTTGGGCAAACCCGTTTGACATGACAGAAGAGCTTTATATCGAAACGCAGATGGAGCTCTATGACGAGTTGATCTTTGTCGTCTCGCGCGGTGTTGATCCGGAATTTGCCATCGAGTCGATCCGGGTGCGCCGGGATGGATTGTGGTATCCGACGCGGCAAAAGCTGCGGGCGGCTGGTGTCCTGACAGAGTGATATGGCTGCAACGTCGGACAGAGGGCCGTGGCGCAACTTTTATGGGCGCCACAAAGGCAAGGCGTTACGACCCGCCCAACAGCGCGACATGGCCGAATTGCTGCCCACGCTCTCGCTGGGGGCGGTAAGCTGGGAGGATAACCCAAAGCGGCGCAAATTAGATTTTGATGCGTTGTTTCAGGGCAAAGATGTCTGGCTTGAAATCGGGTTTGGCGGCGGAGAGCATCTGGCCCATTTGGCGGTATCACACCCACAGACGGCCTTTATCGGGTGCGAGCCTTATGTGAACGGCGTTGCGATGTTGTTGGGGAAAATCCGCGAGGGCGGCATCGAAAATGTCCATGTCTATGATGGCGACGCGCGGGACCTGTTTGATGTGATACCCGCGCGCGCATTGTCTCGAGTTTACCTTCTTTATCCCGACCCATGGCCCAAGGCGAGGCATCATCGCCGTCGCTTTGTCAATCGAGAGTTCATCGACCCCCTTGCGGAGAAGATGCGCGTTGGCAGCGAATTGCGGGTCGCGACGGATATCGAGGACTATGTGCGCCAAACACTAGAGGTCGTTGGCCAACATCGAGGCTTCCATTGGCTTGCCGACAGCGCCTTGGACTGGCGAGAGCCATGGGACGGTTGGATTTCCACACGCTACGAGAAGAAGGCGTTGCGCGAGGGGCGAAAACCCCACTATCTGCGCTTTGAGCGTGTCGCGGACACGGAAGAAGTGTAGGGAAGTCGCATGTCATCACATGGTCCAGCCGCGCCCATGGCGTCTCGCAAACTTGGGCCCTTGCGGGGGCAGGCCGATGTGCCAGGTGACAAGTCTATTTCCCATCGTTCGTTGATCTTTGGTGCGCTGTCCATCGGCGAGACGGTCATTACCGGTCTGTTGGAAGGCGAAGATGTTTTGGCGACCGCACGCGCCATGGAGGCGTTTGGCGCAGACGTGTCCCGCGATGATGCGGGCGTTTGGCATGTTCATGGCGTGGGTGTTGGCGGGTTCGTCGAGCCTGAGGACGTGATCGATTGCGGCAATGCGGGCACCGGTGTGCGCCTGATTATGGGAGCGATGGCCACAACGCCGATCACAGCGACGTTTACAGGGGACGCGTCTTTGCGGTCGCGCCCGATGGCGCGGATCACCGATCCTTTGGCGGGCTTTGGCGCGCAAGCCTTTGGCCGTTCCAAAGGACGATTGCCCTTGACCGTTGTGGGCGCCGCAAACCCGGTTCCGGTAGAGTACACTTCACCGCACGCGAGTGCGCAAATCAAATCCGCAGTCTTACTTGCGGGCCTGAATGCGCCAGGTCAGACAATCGTGCATGAGCCGAAACTCTCCCGCGATCACTCAGAGAAAATGCTCCTCGGGTTTGGCGCAGAGGTTGAAAGTGACGCACGCGCAGATGGTGTTACCGTCGCAGTAACGGGATATCCGACGCTGGTTGGCCAAACACTGACGGTTCCACGGGATCCAAGCTCGGCTGCGTTTCCGATTTGTGCGGCACTGATCGTGGAGGGGTCGGACATTCTGGTGCCCCGTGTCGGCATGAACCCCACGCGCAACGGGCTGGTGGTCACCCTGATGGAGATGGGGGCGGACATTACACCGGAGAATGAAACCGAAGAGGGCGGGGAACCCGTAGCCGATTTGCGCGTGCGTTATTCCCCAAATCTCAAAGGGATCGAAGTGCCGGAAGAGCGTGCGCCGAGCATGATCGATGAATACCCTATCCTGTCCGTTGTTGCCGCTTTTGCCGAAGGGCGGACGGTCATGCGCGCGATCGGTGAACTTCGGGTCAAAGAATGTGACCGGATTGATGCCACGGCCCGCGGGTTAGAGGCAAATGGCGTGATCCTAGAAGAAGGTCAGGATTATCTGATCGTTGATGGGACGGGCGGCGAGGTTCCGGGTGGGGGTCTTGTGACGACCCATCTGGACCACCGGATTGCCATGTCGTTTCTGTGTATGGGCCTTGCTGCCACGAAGCCAGTGCGCATCGATGATGGTGGTGCAATTTTAACGAGCTTTCCCAATTTTGTGCCTTTGATGCAGGGTCTAGGCGCGACCATCGATCGGAGCAATCAGTGATCTTTACCATCGCGCTTGATGGGCCGGCAGCAGCGGGGAAGGGGACGATTGCCAAAGCGCTCGCAGCGGAATTCGGTTTGATGCATTTGGATACGGGGCTGATTTACCGTGCAGTGGGCAAAAAGACATTGGATGCGGGGCGCACGCTGTCAGAGGCGGACATCACAGAGATTGCTCGCGGTTTGAGCGAAGAAGATGTTCAGGAACAGGGGCTGCGCACATCGGCCATTGCCCAGGCGGCCAGCCGGGTTGCGGCGATTTCATCTGTGCGAGACGCGCTGATCGAGGTGCAACGCGCCTTTGCCCGTCGCGAGGGCGGGGCTGTGTTAGACGGGCGCGATATCGGCACGGTGATTTGCCCAGAAGCGGATGTGAAGTTTTTTGTGACGGCCTCGCCCGAAGTGCGCGCGCAACGTCGCTTTGAAGAGCTGCGAGACCGCGGCGAAGATGTTCAGTTCGATGATGTCCTAGAGGCGGTGCGCCTGCGCGATGAACGCGACAGTGGTCGCAAAAGCGCGCCGTTGCGGCAGGCCAAAGATGCCGTTTTGATTGATACCAGCGATCTTTCGATTGAGAGCGCCGTGGCGATCGCGGTTGAGCATGCGCGCCGCGCGCTGAAGCGAACCTAGATCAGTCCGGCAATCATCCAGATCGACATGCCAACCATCATCAGATTTTCGGTGAGTGACACAAATCCCAAAGGCACTTTGCTGTCGCCGCCCACGCAGGCGCATTTGAGGGCGCGGCGCTCGATATAGACGGCTTTGAAGACAGAGATGGCGCCGATGATTGCCGCCAAAAGGGCGACGGGCGCAGAAAGCCAGACCAACACGCCTGCCAGCATCGAGAGACCCGCAAGCGTTTCCACAAACGGATAGATGTAACCGTATCGCACCCAGCGCTGAGCGAGCAGATCATAGTTGAGGAACATCGTGGCGAATTGCTCGATATCCTTGAGCTTTTGGAGCCCCAGCAGAACCATCGCAATAGAGATAAACCAAGGCAGGGTTTGCCAAAGGATCGGCGTGGCATGAACCAGCCATGTCACGGCGATGGCGAGGCCTGCGGCAACTGCGAACAGCATGATCACCGGTTGGTAGGTGGTTTGGTCCTTGGGCTTGGCCTTGCCCGTCAGGAAGGTGCGCAAGTCCTCGTACCCACCGATGCGTTCGCCATCGATGAAGGCTTGCGGCGTGGTGCGGACGTCTTGTTCGGCTTTGAATGCGTCCACCGCCGCGCGCGTGGTCAGGTGATTGTCTTCGACCGTGTAGCCATGACGTTCCAACAGGTCTTTGGATTTCAGACCATAAGGGCACATGTGGTCCGGCATTTTCATGCGGTAGAGCGTGGCGGTTTTTGCGGTCATGGCATCAGCTTATTGTTTGCTGATCCATATAAGGGTTCCAGTCACGGTAAGGTCAATTTGATTATTTGGCTATCAAATAGGCAAAGCGAGCTTATCGCGCGTATTCGAACGCCCGCCCGTCCTGAGGGGCGGGGCGCCTGGCTGCGCACGCGCTGTTCACCCGCCCACGGGCGGACGCTATTAACCCAAAAAACTGCCTCCATGCTCCTTACCCACGCCGCGGTGTTGATCGAGAGAGATGCCTTTTCCATTCGCGGTTTCATCAAAGTCGGGAGCGCGGTTGGGCGCTTGCGACTGCATAAGCAGGCTTTCTGTTCCGCCGAAGTCGATCAAAAAAGGACTGAAGTTCCGTGCGAGTGTTCACAAAGGTCCGGACGGGAACCGGCCTGAAGCTAGGGTTCAGCACCTCTGGGAAGATACATTCTATCTCGGCTCTGGATGGCTCTGAAAGCCCGTCCATTGCCAGAGGCCCGATAAAGAGGCTTTCGGCTGGATGGCCGTTCGCGAAAACGATCTCGTGGTGGTCGAAGAGGAGATGAAAGTACGTCACTTCATCAGGGTCCGTGGCATCGACGCCTTCTAATGCCGTTAGCTTTACGGCCGGGACCAAAATTTCGGAGACTCCGAACATGCGCAGAGCAATCTTGGATCGAAGAAGAATGCGATGCTGCGGGGAAACCGTCAGATCAGTCGCAGGGTAGCCCCGCCCTAACGCGGACGCTTTGACAACAATGGGGCAGAGCTTTTCGTTCGTGACCAAAGCGCTTTTGGATAATGTTCGCGATCCGATCCATCTTATGGCTTGGAGGCCGTGATCCATCGTTTTGATAAGATCGCCGCGCTTCAGAGTTTCGATGCGCTTTGGCCCGGCGGACGTTTCGATAAGCGTGTCCTTCGTGAAGCACGGTATCCAACCGGGCGTCGGATCAGACTCGGTTACATAAGTGCCGTCAACTTGCCTTTCCGTCGATTGGCCACTGGGCTGTCGGGTCCCGGGCGTTACATCTGTAGACGACAGACCATTTGCTGGGCCAGCTGTCGCTGTTATCACATTTGGGGCGTCGGTCACAAACTGATAAACAGTTGTGTTGTCAGATAGCGCCAACCCTTGTCCGCTTGCGGCTCTGAAGCCGTTGTCATCTACGGTAAGAACGTAGACATCTTTGTCGCCAACTGTTGTCAAAGTGCCGTCAGACACATCGTATGTTGCACGCACAGAACCGTCTGTTTGGTAAACAGTTATCTGCAAGTCAGAGACGTCTGTGCCTTGATCGACGGCAATCTCCACGAAATCCGTATTCACACCGGAACCGGGATTTCTAATTTGGAATTCGCTGATGAAGGGATCGGCCATTTAGGGTTTTTAAGATCGCTTTTTCATGTGGCAATGGCACAACTGAACACTCAATTCAATTTTAGAGAATGTTCTAGGTTCTTAGACATGGGCCTTAACCAACGCACCCCCTTGATCCTTATCCACACCCCAGCTATAGCCCCGCCCATCGTGACAGACGCATCCATTTGAGCCGTATACAGGGCGGGGCAACTCGCAGGCCGGGGCAGAAAGCGCGATATAACGAAACCCAAAAGTCCCGAGTGAACTCGCGGCAAACCAACACTGTATAGATAGGTAACATCCCTTTATGTGCGCTAAAGCAACAATGGAGGAGTTCGAAGCCCTCCTATCCGAAAGCTTCGAAATCGACACGCCTGAAGAAGGGTCCGTCGTCAAAGGCAAAGTCATCGCGATTGAAGCAGGACAAGCCATCATCGATGTCGGCTATAAAATGGAAGGCCGCGTCGAGCTAAAAGAATTCGCAAGTCCAGGCCAGCCACCAGAGATCGCCGTGGGCGACACGGTGGAGGTGTATCTTGAGCGTGTTGAAAACGCGCGTGGCGAGGCGGTCGTCTCCCGCGAGAAAGCCCGTCGCGAGGCGGCTTGGGATCGCTTGGAGAAAGCATATGAGGCAGAAGAGCGTGTCGAAGGCGCGATCTTTGGCCGGGTCAAAGGTGGTTTCACCGTCGATCTGGGCGGTGCTGTGGCGTTCCTGCCAGGCTCACAAGTCGACGTGCGCCCCGTGCGCGATGCAGGTCCTTTGATGAACCTCGCGCAGCCGTTCCAAATTCTGAAAATGGATCGTCGTCGCGGCAATATCGTTGTGTCTCGGCGTGCTATCCTTGAAGAGAGCCGCGCAGAACAGCGTGCGGAAATCGTCGGCAAATTGGCTGAGGGTGACGCGGTTGATGGTGTGGTCAAGAACATCACTGAATATGGTGCCTTCGTTGATCTGGGCGGTGTTGACGGGCTGCTCCATGTCACCGACATGGCGTGGTCGCGGATCAATCACCCATCAGAAATCCTCGCGATTGGTGAGACGGTCAAAGTTCAGGTCATCAAGATCAACAAAGAGACGCATCGCATCAGCCTTGGCATGAAGCAGCTGCAGGAAGATCCGTGGTCGCAAGTCGACGCGAAATTTCCGCTGGGCTCTGTCCATAAAGGTGTGGTCACGAACATCACCGATTATGGTGCGTTTGTGGAATTGGACTCCGGTATTGAGGGTCTGGTGCACGTCTCTGAGATGTCATGGACGAAGAAGAACGTGCATCCCGGTAAGATCGTCTCCACCTCTCAAGAAGTTGAGGTCATGGTCTTGGAGATTGAAACAGCGAAACGTCGTGTCTCCCTTGGTCTGAAGCAGACCCAAGGCAACCCATGGGAAGGCTTCGCAAAGAACTTCCCAGAAGGTGCAACGGTCGAAGGTGAAGTTAAGAACATCACAGAGTTCGGTCTGTTTGTTGGCCTTGAAGGCGATATCGACGGTATGGTTCACCTGTCCGATCTGGATTGGAGCCGGTCCGGCGAAGAGGCGATCCAAGAGTACAACAAAGGTGACATGGTCAAAGCCGTGGTCATCGATGTTGATCCTGAGAAAGAGCGCATCAGCCTGTCTATCAAAGCGCTGGAAGGTGATCCGTTTGCGAGCGCCACATCCGGCATCAAGCGCGGTGCAATTGTCACAGTTGCCGTGACTGCGATCGAAGATGGCGGCATCGAGGTGGAGTATGACGGCATGAAATCCTTCATCCGCCGCTCTGATCTTGCGCGCGATCGTACGGACCAGCGTCCAGAACGCTTTAGCGTCGGAGACAAGGTCGATGCCCGTGTGACCAACATTGATAGTGGGTCTCGCAAGCTGGGTCTGTCCATCAAAGCCCGTGAAATCGCCGAAGAAAAAGAGGCGGTACAGCAGTATGGGTCCTCCGACTCTGGCGCGTCCTTGGGTGATATCTTGGGAGCAGCGCTTAAGAATCAGGACGACGACGCGTAAGCGCGCTCTGATCTGAATTGAGAAAAGCCGCCTGATTTGGCGGCTTTTTTTTGGTGAAACAGTGCGAAATTGCCCAATTTTGCGGTATATTGCGCCTGAGCTGAGAATTCCGCATCCCGCGCCTATACATCCCGTTTTAAATTTGGTTCATGGACAAGCCTACTTTGGGGGGTGGCGCACTCATGGTCCGGTCGGAACTTGTAGAAAAAATTTTAGAAGAGAACCCACATTTGTTCCAAAAGGATGTGGAGGCGATCGTCGCGACGATTTTCAATGAAATCATCGAGGCTTTGGCCAAAGGGGAGCGGGTCGAGTTGCGAGGCTTTGGCGCATTTTCTGTCAAGAAACGCACCGCGCGCATTGGTCGTAATCCGCGAACAGGCACACCAGTGCCAGTGGGTGAAAAATATGTGCCTTTCTTCAAAACCGGGAAGCTCTTGAGGGATCGCTTGAACGCAGAGTGATCGATCGCTACCTGTTGAGGCAAGCAGGAGGTCGGCTTTGGTACGGATTTTTTCTTACGCTATTTGGATAGTTTTGGGTGGGGCGCTGATTGTACTGGCAGTGGCCAATCGACAGGCCGTGATCTTGAACCTTGTCCCCGAAGGCATGCAAGAGCTCTTGCCAAGTACGTACCAAGTGTCAGTCCCGCTGTTTCTGGTGATCTTCCTGGGTGTTTTGATCGGACTGATCATCGGGCTCATCTGGGAATTCATCCGCGAGTATGGTCAACGCTCTGAGGCGCAGCGCAGTGCGCGGGAAGTGAAACGCCTGCGCCGTGAAGTGAAGCGATTAAAGGAACAACTGGGCGAAGAGCATGACGAGATCCTCGCACTGATAGACGGATGAAAACGCGCGTAAAAATTTGCGGAGTGTCGTGCCCAAGCGATATTGCAGCGGCGTCGGCCGCCGGTGCGGCGTATTTGGGTTTTAACCATTTTCCGAAGTCGCTACGATTTGTTGATGTTCCAACGATGCGAGATTTGGCCATTCAGACCCCTGAAGGTATTTGCAAAGTTGTCTTGGTTGTGGACGCGATAGACGAGGCGTTGGACGCTATCTTGGCAGAAGTGCCCATCGATATGATCCAACTGCACGGATCGGAAACGCCAGAGCGAGTGGCCGAGGTCAAGGTGCGTAGTGGTCTGCCAGTGATGAAAGTGATCGGAATTTCAGGCCCTGAGGATGTGAGCAAGATTGGCGCTTTTGCGCGGGTTGCTGATCAGATTTTGGTGGATGCGAAACCGCCGAAAGGTGCCGATCTGCCCGGTGGCAATGGGGTCAGTTTCGATTGGGATTTATTGGCAGGGCAACGTTGGGCGGTGCCTTGGATGCTGGCTGGGGGACTCACGCCACAGAATGTTGGTGAAGCCGTAAATCTGACCGGTGCGGCGCAGGTGGATGTTGCCTCTGGCGTCGAAAAGGAACCGGGCATCAAGGACGCGGCTTTGATGGCGGCCTTTGTGAAGGCTGCGCAGGCGTAGCCGAGGACCGTTACTGTCCCGAGTCGGCGGTAAAAAGCTCGCTCTCGATACCCAGATACCCGTCCCAAGCGAACCAGTAGGCAAGATGACCCGGAAGGCGGGGCAGGCGCTCCCCGTTGGGGCCGATCAAGGCGAATTCGGTGATCTGCCATTCCCCATCTGAAACGAGGGCGTCGGGGCTTCCGGTAAAGGTTTGGCCGTTGCGTTTATAGGCTCGCACGGTGCGGGTCTCCGCCGTTCCGATCAGGACGACATCGGTTAAACCAACGCGGTCATTGATAATGGTTTGGGTCGCAAAAGCCGATACAGGCCAGGCCTTGGCTCCGCCGGGCAAGCGCAGGCCGAACACGACGTCTTTTTGTAATAGGCGCGTTTCGTCGGTGACAGTCGGGAACATCAAATCGGGCGAGGCAAAATATTCTCGGTAGACGACACCAGAATCGTAATTGCGGATATGGCCGGTATCGAGGGACAAAACGGTTGTATCGGGATGGGCGGTTTCCCAAGCGGCCCAGGTCGTTGTGGCAAGCGGTAAGATGCGCAAAGTGATTCCACTGTCCGCCAAGGGCCCACCGACAGGTTCGCCAGTGAATTGGTTCCACAAGCTTTGTGTCTGACGATCGAACATCAGTTTGTTCGAGCGGTAAAGTAGGCCAGAAGATCCAAAGCTGAAGGAACGTTCCCGCCCCTCGACAGCTGTCTCAAACAGAATGCCCGCCCCGCAGAGCGTGCAATAGGCAAGCGACACAGGCACACCGCCGATCACATCATTGAGCATTTCATGCCACCCCATGATCCGCAGTGGGTAGGCGCGGGCATCGCCATTGATCTCGACCCCGAAGACAAGATCGTCTGGCAAAAGATACTCGCTGTCATAGGCAGAGATCATGTCGGGGCGATCAAGTGGCGGAATGTCGTCGAACAGTGCACCGCCCCATGTGATTTCCTCAAATCGGATGCGCAAATCTCGGGGGTCAACGAGACCGTCGAAGAGCGAAGCAAAGTCGCGATCTATACCACCCCAATACCACAGCTTGAGGTCATAGTAGCTCTCATGGGGCGTGATCTCTGGGTGGCTTTCCTGATAATGCATTGCGTCCCGCCATGTGGTGATCTCTTCGCCTGTCAGGGCCTGTAGCGCGCGCTGCGTCTCGATATGTGCGCCGCCGATGCGCATCAAAAGAACAAGCGAAGGCACCATATCGGCCTCTCCGCGCTCGATGACGAAATCAGCTGCGGCGGCACGCTCTTGCGCGGCGCCGATCAGGAATTTTTTGCTCAGCGAGAGCATGCCATCGGATGCCGATAGGGGCATCGGCAGCAGTGTCAGAATAACGATCCAAAATGATACAGCCGTGAATTTCATGGAAAGACCGTAAGCCAGCCGAGGCCGCAAGGCAAAAGGGTGTCACAGGATTGTTCACAGCCCGTGACAGGCGCGGCGTTTCGCCAGCGAAAGACAGGCGCGCAGGGCTGGCACATTTGTGCAGAATGCTGTCTAAGCAGCGGATGAACGGCGAGGGTGTCCCATGAACGAAATGCTGAATTCTTTTAAGACGGGTCCTGACGAACAAGGGCGCTTTGGCGACTTTGGGGGGCGCTTCGTGTCAGAGACGCTGATGCCGCTGATCCTTGATCTGGAAGCTGAATACGAGAAGGCCAAAACCGATCAGTCTTTTTGGGATGAGATGGATTATCTCTGGAAGCATTATGTGGGTCGGCCGAGCCCACTTTATTTCGCAGAGCGCCTGACAGACGAGCTGGGTGGGGCGAAGATTTACTTTAAACGCGACGAGCTGAACCATACCGGCGCGCATAAGATTAACAACGTCATGGGCCAGATCATTCTGGCGCGGCGCATGGGCAAAACGCGGATCATCGCGGAAACGGGTGCGGGTCAGCATGGTGTGGCGACGGCCACGGTCTGTGCGAAATTTGGATTGAAATGCGTGGTCTATATGGGCGCGCATGATGTCGAGCGTCAGGCGCCGAACGTGTTTCGAATGAAGCTGCTTGGGGCTGAGGTTGTTCCCGTGACCTCGGGCCGTGGGACCTTAAAAGACGCAATGAACGACGCGCTGCGCGATTGGGTGACCAATGTGGCCGATACGTTCTATTGCATCGGTACCGTGGCGGGGCCGCATCCCTACCCCGCGATGGTGCGCGATTTCCAAAGTATCATTGGCAAGGAAACCAAAGATCAGATGATGGAGGCCGAGGGCCGTTTGCCGGACTCGGTCGTGGCCTGCATTGGCGGCGGCTCTAACGCGATGGGGCTGTTTTATCCTTTCTTGGACGACAAATCGGTGCGCATCATTGGCGTCGAGGCGGGTGGTAAAGGTGTGGATGACAAGATGGAGCATTGCGCCTCGCTGACCGGTGGGCGGCCTGGCGTGCTGCACGGGAACCGCACCTATTTGTTGCAGGATGAAGATGGCCAGATCCTAGAAGGGTATTCTATTTCGGCGGGTCTGGATTATCCGGGCATTGGCCCTGAGCACGCCTGGCTGCGCGACATTGGTCGCGCGGAATATGTGTGGGTCACAGACAAAGAGGCGCTGGACGCGTTCCAGCTGTCTTGTCGCACAGAGGGGATTATTCCAGCGCTGGAACCGTCCCATGCGCTGGCGCATGTCCGCAAAATCGCAGGGGACCTGCCCAAAGACCATATCATGGTCATGAATATGTGTGGGCGCGGCGACAAAGACATCTTTACCGTTGCGCGGGCTCTGGGCTGGGACATGGACAGCGAGTAAACGCTAAGGCTACTCTACCCAAACTGAGCTTTGGGAGGCGCGAGGTATGTCGAAAATGGCTTCTACGTTGCTGTTGGGTTTCGCGATCATTGTGGTGGCCGGTGTTGGCTTTTGGGTCTGGCTGGGCCCGCAATGGCGAACCTTTTTGTCCAATCCACCCAGTGACACGGATGTCCTGTTCTGGACGCAAAGCCAGCGTGACACGGGCTTTGCGCTTGGGGAGAAAATTCCAACAGTTCAATCTGTGCCTATTGCGGCGTCCTCAAACCCACGTGTTTTGGAGACCGGTGCCGCGTTGGCGCAAGGCGAGGCTATCCACGACTTTATGGAAAAACAGAATGCTGCGGGTCTGGTTATCCTGAAAGACGGAAAGATCGTTTTTGAGGGTTACGGTCTGCACCAAGCTGAGACCAGTAAATGGGCCAGCTTTTCCGTCGCGAAGTCGATGACCTCGACCCTCGTCGGATCAGCCATCAAGGATGGGTTCATCGAAGGTTTGGACGCACCGATCTCTGACTATATCACAGCGTTTCAAGGCACGGCCTATGATGGTGTCACGGTGCAGCAGTTACTGACCATGACCTCTGGTGTGGATTGGAACGAGGATTACGAGGACCCGAATTCAGATGTGGCGTTGTTCCGGTCGGTAGATGTTGAACCCGGAGAGGCGTCAACGGTCACTTACATGAAGCGGCTTGGTAGGGCGCATCCGGCGGGTGAGGTGTTCAACTATTCGACAGGGGAGACGAACCTGATTGGTAATCTGGTCGAGGCGGCGACGGGCAAAGCCTTGAACGTTTATCTGTCTGAAAAGATCTGGGCACCGTACGGGATGCAAGGGGATGCGGCGTGGATCGTTGCCTCCACCGGGGAGCCGATGGGCGGCTGTTGCATTCAAGCCAGCACGCGGGACTACGCCTTGTTCGGTCAGTTCGTTCTGGAGGGTGGTTTGGTGGATGGCGTCTCGGTTGTGCCGGAGGGGTGGTTTGAGGCAGCGACGTCCCTGCAAGAAGTGGTGACGGATGACGACAAGCGGGACTACGGGTTTCAGTGGTGGGTCTTGTCCGATGGCGGATTTGCAGCGCTGGGAATTTTTGGCCAAGCGATTTATGTCGATCCTGCGCAAAACATCGTGATGGCGATCAACGCGAGTTGGGGCGATGCTGAAGGCATTGTTGCGGATCAATCCGATGCTCGACATGAATTTTGGAACGAGCTTCTTATGTGGCTGGCCGATTGATAATACCAACTCATCAATGATCCAGTATGGACACACGAATGCAGTCTAGTGCTTCTGATTCCGAGGCCTAATTGCGCGTTCGTCTTTATTGAATTTCGGTTTCTTTTTTTCGGTCGCAATCGAAGTCTTCACAAAACCTAGTTTGGCAGCAAGTTTACCAAGCTGGGTTTTGGGTTTGGGCTTTGAGTTTGGAGTTTTACCCTGACCAACTGGAAGGACTTTTTCAGTCACCAAGTCCAAGCGTTTCCAAGACTGATGTGAGTAGTTCGGTTTTTCTTTCGAGAAGAGGTTTCCATAGATTTGAGTTCTCTGCCCTGAGAGGTGGTCATAGTCCGCGATTACGGCGTGCAGTGAAAAGTCGTTTGGAGAAAAAAGGACAATTGAATTGTTTTCCGTCTGTTGTTTCACTGTCTCGCACCAGTCCCAAGGGACCCAGCAGCGCTGTATGTCTGGGTTCCCCGCCCAGAAATGAGGAACATACTGGTAGCTCTCTTTAAATTTCATGTAGTGCGTGTGGTGGTTGCGCACCTCGCTCCGGGTTCCGCTGTTGATGTTCACCATAAAGGTACAGGCTTTGCGGCGATTGTCTGGATGCGGGCTAATTTCGTACCCATCGAGATATTTCTGAATCCCATTGTCGACAATCATCTCGTCCAGATCGAGGTCGAATTTCCCTGCAAGAGCTTGATTGAAAGTCTCTGATGCGAAGAAGTCCCGCAGTTCTGTCATGAGCGGTGATGTCGGTTCGGTTAGGCGGAGGGTCATGCCAAACCCTTCGGTTGTTTTCTGATATTTGCGCGCCCGTGGTTTTCCGTTTTTCCGCCATTCCATGTATTCGTCTTTATCGGTGACGCATCCAGGAAACTGGATAATTCGATATCCCGTTTTGAACAGGCTTTCGAACAAGTCTTTATCTGATTCGGCGGGCTCAAGATCGACTTCGGCAGATGAAGTAATTTCCTGAAAATCATCTGAGTTGAAAAAATCTTTGATTTCAATGTGTTTAAAAGGGACGTCTTGAAAAGGTGCCTTGGCGATCTTTTCAATCAAATAATCAAATCTGCTCATTTCGTCCGATATCCTGTTCGCTAGCTCACTAAATCAGAGTGCCATGTCAGCGATGGACCGTATAGCTTTGAGTTGTCGAAACATATTTGAATTTCCGTGCGATGCAGTGATGTCACCACCGCCTAAAGCAAACGTGATTGGGGTGTGTGAAAGGTTTTGGCTTAACTACTGGCACCCCACACGCGAGGCCCCCATGATGTACCGTTCAATCTCTGTTTTCATCGGGGCGGTCTTTGCCGTTGTGCTGTCTCTTATTGGTGCGGTGCCCTCTGCGACGCAGGCAAGCGATTTACCAGATTACGTGATTGAACAGTTCGGCACACCGCCGCCGGTGCCCGAAGGGCCATTGTCGGACGAGCTGCGCGCCGCCATTCAAACGGCAATCATTGATACAATTGTCGAAGGGGAGTGGGACCCGAATAAAGAGGACGTCTTGCTGGAAATCGGTGCCTCCGGTGATCCACGTGTGGCTTGGGTGATCAGCGATATTTTACGGTTTACGCGATCTTATGAGCTGAACATCTGGTTTTCACGGGCCGCCGCCGAAACCTTGGGCATCGAAACGCCCGGGCAGAATTTTTGGGGCGTGATCACAGATCATCTTATTGCTTGGGACATTCCGGCACCGCCTGAATACCTCGACATGAAGCGGACCATGTTCACGGCTGTTTTGCCGAACATTGAACGTATTTTCGCAGAAGGTGATGTGGACTGGCGGCATGTCTCTTGGGGCGGGGTTCTGATTGATGATCGTCCCATGGAAGCCACAGACGATCCTTGTAATTGTATTCCCGCGGCCGACAATCCCGAGGTGGAGAGCGCGGAAAATGCGTGGTTGGAAGAGGATCAGGTTGTTTTTGGTATTGTGGTGAATGGTCAGGCGCGTGCGTATCCGCGCTCTATTATGGAGGTCCGCGAAATGGTGAATGACACTTTGGGAGGGCGCGACTTGGGCATCCCGTATTGCACGCTTTGCGGTGCTGCACAGGCTTATTTCACGGATGATCTGCCGGAGGGTGTTGAACGACCGATCCTGCGCACATCGGGCCTGCTGAGCCGATCCAATAAGGTGATGTATGATCTGAACACGTATTCTGTTTTCGATACGTTTCTTGGCAAAGCTCTGACAGGGCCGTTGGCCGAGAAAGGCGTGGTACTGAAACAAGCGAGCGTTGTGACCACGACATGGGGCGAGTGGAAAGCGGCCCATCCCGATACGACCGTATTGAAAGAACGCTATGCGCTGGGCCGTGATCCAGATTTTCGGAATACCCGCGACGCCAATGGGCCGATCTTCCCGGTTGGAGATGTAGACCCCCGCCTGTCCGTGCATGAGGATGTCATTGGGGTGATCACTGCATCAGGCACGCCCGTCGCGTTTCAGCGCACAGCGGCCATGCTTGCGCTGCAAAACGGGGAAGAAATTACGTTCGAGAATGTTCATTTGGAACTTGATGGCGGTGGCGTGAAAGCCGTCGATGCTGATGGGTCGGATATCGGCTCTCATCAGGCTTTCTGGTTTGCTTGGTCGCAGTTTTATCCCGATACAGAGTTGTGGTCGGGTTAACGGCTTGCGGCAGATATCCACGCTCACTAGACTTGGATGAAAGCCTAGGGAGCTGCGACAATGCCACTGATCGATATCCAAGTTATGGAAGGCGTGTTCTCTGATGAAGAGAAAGCCGATATGATTTCTAAAGTGACCGCAGCTTTCGGGGAGGCGGCTGGTGGTGATATGGCCGCAAATACATCGGTGCGGATACATGAAGTGAAGGTCGCGTCTTGGGGGTATGCTGGCAAGCCGTTAACCTAGCACGACGCGCTACGCATCAAGCGAGGATCGAAGGGTGACTTACGCCCTTTTGGTCAAAATCCTCAGTTAGTGATGCGAGAGCGCGCATAGTTAAATTGCCTAGGCTGGATGCGATGGACTCGGTACAATCAAATAAATGAATGATCCTATGCCGAGCCTGAAAATAAAGTTTTCGAACTGCGAAATCGACACAGCCGCGCGCCTATTGCGTCGCGATGGCATGCCAGTTCAAGTGGAGCCTCAAGTCTTTGATGTGTTGATAGAGTTAATAAGCGCCCGTGGTCGTGTGCTCACGAAAGATGAACTAGTTGAAAGAGTTTGGAATGGTCGCGTCGTTTCTGACACAGCCATTTCAAGCCGAATAAAAGACGTGCGCGCGGCAGTCGGTGACGACGGAGAAGCACAGGCAATTATTAAAACGCATCGGGGCGTTGGGTACCAGTTTGTTGCGAACCTAAATGAAGATCGTTGGGAGGTAGATCGTCCTGTCGGCCGCACCGAACCCCGCGTGCTTGTGTTGCCTTTTGAGCAAATGCCGGAAAACCCGGAGACGCTATGGCGTTTGGATGGTATATGCACTGATGTGATTTCTGCCCTGGCCCGGTTTCGAGAGCTGCGCGTGATATCAAACATCAGTTCCTTTTCACTGAGAGATCTAAAAGGTGTTGATCTCACAACGGCTATTCGCCAAATGGATGCCGATTTTTTAGTCGCTGGCAACCTGAGAGAACTTGAGGACCATTGGCGTTTACAGATCACCCTAAGCTCTGCTGAGAATAACGAGCAAATCTGGTCTGAAAGATGGTCGCTTTCAGAAGACGACTTTCGGAATTTGGATGTTGTTGTAGATGCAATCGTATCAATAATCGAACCAGAGCTTCTTTTAGTAGAGCGCACGCGGCTGGCGCGAAAGCAACAAACCGATATGTCAGCATGGGAGTTGACGCAACGCGGGCTTTGGATGCTCTGGCAACAACGTGCAGGCTTTCACGAAAAGGCAATTGAGCTGTTCAAAGAGGCCATACTGCTCGATGATCAATTCGCATTGTCGCATTCTGGTTTGGCCTATGCATACTGTCATGCATACAAGGAAGGGATCCTAGAGAAACAAGACTTGGACTTGGCGATTGCCGAAGCCAATGAGGCGGTCCGCTTGGATTCTCGAGATGCATTTTCGTACGTCTCGTTAGGACGATCGCACTTGGCACGAGGCGAATTTAATGAAGCAATCGCTGCCTATGACGATGCGATCCGCAGAAACCCAAATCATGCATATGGCCATTTTGGCAAAGGATATGCACTTTGTCTTTTGGGCTTTGCCGATCAGGCCATTCCTCACTTTGAAAAGGTTTTGGAACTAAGCCCTCGAGATCCACAAGGCTGGTCTGTTTGTGTAATGCTCAGTTTTTCCCATTTGTTGACGGAAATGCCAGAGCAGGCCCTTGCATGGGCGCAAAAGGCGCAACGCATGCCGAATGCGCCCCATTGGGCCCTCGCCGCAGAGGCTGCAGCGCTTACAGTTTTGGGGGAAGGCGAAAGCGCAAAAAAAGCCATGAGTGACGCTTTGCTTGCGCGTCCCGATTTAGATGCCGCTTTCTTGGATCGCGCATATCCGTTTGCGAACCGTCAGGACTACAACAAGTTAGCAGGTTTGATGCTTGGGACTTTTATTCCTGCCAGCGAATAACTGAAATCTCCATAAAATCTCCACGTTTTCACCACGCGCTCTTCAAGCAGCCAAGGATTTGGACTGGCAGATACGTGTCATCAACAAAATGGAACACAATGGAGAGTATCAAATGGCACTGATTGAAAGGCAAACACAAGTTGCTTTAAACATCGGCGGTACGGCGAAGACGACCTTAGCGAGCTTGCTAGCGTTGCGCGCTGGATACCGCCATCGGCGTGAGCTGAGCGAACTGACGCCCGAACAGCGCGCTGATTTTGGCATGACGAGCGAAGAGCAGGCGGCGGCGCTTTTGAAACCAGTCACGCAATTACCCGACTATAAAGTTGCGAAGACGTATTGGGAACGACGTTTGGATTTCATGGGATAACTCAAGTCTCGACCCATCTTTCTGACGTTTAATTTATCAAAAATAGCCTGTGCAGTGCACAGGCTATTTTTGGGCTTGAATGAACGGTTCACACCATTGAGACGACTTGGGAGATCACATAAGCCACACCAATCACTGAAAGAATGATAAGACTTGCCTTTATGGCATTGCGGTTCTCGGTGTCATAGTCCTGGAGTGTTTTGCGAGATGCGGGCTTTTGTAGGTCGTTGAAATATGCGTTATATTCGATCAGATCAGGGTGTTTCATCGGGGTGCCTTTCGCGGTTTTGATGAACTTTTTTTGCCAAATCGAAAGCGCGACACGGTAGTGCAGGAAATGAAGTGGGCCCGGTACAGATTGTGAACTGGCACCGAATCCAGGTTTCGTTAGGGTAGGCCCGCAACCAGGAGGTCTTATGAGTACAGCGCCATATGGACTAATCTGTCCGATCACACATGCTTGCGAAATCTTGGAGCCGCGTTGGACCATTCCAATCATTACCGAGCTTTGGAATGGATCTACAAAGTTTAATGAGATCAAGCGCGGAGTTGGTCATATCTCTCCGGCGCTTTTGTCAAAGCGGCTCAAAGAGATGGAAGAGAATGGATTGGTTGAACGCGAAATCGATGCAGCAACCGGCCAAGTCCATTATTTTAGAACTGCGCGTGCGGTCGCTCTGGAGCCTGCCCTAAATGCATTGGGCGCCTGGGCACAATGCAATATCGAGGCGCGGGCGGCTTTGGATGCGCTCGATGTCTCTACTATGATGTGGCAATTGCGGGCCGCCATTGACACCAATGAACTGCCCAACCGGCAAGTTGTCATTCAATTCCATTTCGCGGATCCGGGTCTGGAATTTGATACGTATTGGGCGCTTATTCGACCCAAAAAACCAGTCGAGATGTGTAGCTCAATTCCAGATTTTGATATCGATCTGTATATCGAAACGGATCGCGTTTCATTTGCGTCCTTGCTTTTGTCTCGCACCACAATCGAACGAGAAGAAAGCAGCGGCCGGCTTTTCCTAAGTGGGGATGCTGCGATCCGCAAAACGATCGGGAAATGGTTGTACCATCGCACAAAAGAAAGGCGCGAGGATATCAAGCAGCTTGAAGATTTATTGGCCGAAGGGCCCAGTCAACCAGAACATGCGGCCTCTTTTTCGTAGAACTTTGCCAGTGTCTGATGAGGCATTAATTCGAATTTCTGGGTCGTACACATTTGGCGCGGAGTGAATTTCGCGCGGCGATTGCGGCATGTGATGAGGCCATTACCCGAAACCCAAATCATGCCTACGGTCATTTTGGTCGGGGATATGCTTTGACTTTGTCAGGGCAGTTCGATCAGGCGATACCTCACTTCGAGAAAGTTTTGGAGCTTAGTCCGCGCGATCCCCAAGGCTGGTCGGTATGTGTGATGCTGTGTTTCGCGTGTCTTCTGATAGGACAGCCAAAGCGCGCGCTGTACTGGGCGGAGCGGCTGCAATTGGTTGACTGAGTGTGATCCCAGACAGGGCAGTTGAAAGAAGCCTGCATTATCATGCTGACTTCTTTTGAAAGCCTGTTCGGTTTTATTCAGTAAGGAGTTGTGGTCGGGTTGACCAGCGAGCCGGGTTAATCGGGGTAGATCAAGTTGGACGTGATGCCCCGGGCGACCGCCTGGGTGGTGGTCAGTGCGTTCAGTTTTTCCCGGCACGACCGCAGATGCAGCTCGACCGTTCTGGGTGAAATACCAAGGATCACTCCGATATCCTGCTGGTTTTTACCGCAGGCAACCCACTGCAGCACTTCCATCTCGCGTTTTGAAAGCTGGGGGTCGCGGATGAATGGAATGGCCGTGGATGCGGACATGATATGGTCATGTAGGTTCACAGCAAACTTATGCAGATTGCCCAATGTGTGCTTTAATAGCTTTTCCCATTCTTTTCTAGAAACGTCGCGGTTTACACTGAGCAATCCGATTTCACCAAAGGGACCGCGGATCGGGATCGTGACCCCCTCGCCATTGATGCCGAACTCGGTTGCGGCCGTCATCACGTCTTCGTGACCATCGAAACGCGATAGTGCCTGCCAATCCACCGGCGCGATGGACCGCATTGCCATGTGGAGCGTCGCATCCTGTGCAATCAGGTTGTTATCGCTGTAGTATTTTTTCCAGTCATTAGAATAGGTTACCGCGCCGAAAGCAGAGTTTCGGGTTGGGTCCAGACCACAATAGGCTACGTGATCTACCTCACAAGAGTTCTTAATATTATCCAAGAAACTGGAGACGTTAAGCTCCCGTTCATCTTCTTCTTTCAAATCAACAATGCGCATCTTTCACCCACAGAAGTTTCTAGTCGTGAAAATTTCTGTTTAAAATGAGTGGCTTAACAGCAACCTAGGTAAATCCCCTATAGCGTGTAAATAGAATTGGTTTCTATTGGTGTCAACGAAAGGGAAAAAAGATGCTGTTAGTTGTAGATGCTCTGAACAAAGATAAATATTGGCCTCTGCTAGACGAGATGTATCGGTTGCGCGCACGTGTGTTCAACGAACGTCTGGGGTGGGAAGTCAAAGTCGAGAACGGAATGGAGATCGACGAATTTGACTACCTTGATCCGGCCTACGTGATTGGTTTGGACGATAATGGCGAAGTGGTTTCCTGTGTTCGTGCCCTGCAGACGACCGGGAACCACATGCTGTCTGATGTTTTCTATGAGATTTTGGGTGGGCAGCCACCCCTGCGCAGCGTGTCCTTATGGGAGTCGACGCGCTTCTGTGTGGATACCAACCGGTTGTCGAACCGCTCTGAGAGCATTTCCCTGGCGATGTGTGAAATCATGATTGGTTCACTCGAATTCGCGCAGCGTTCCGGTATTGAGGACATCATTACAGTGATTGATCCTATAATTGATCGGCTGCTGAAGCGGACAGACAACGCGCCATACGACTATGTGGGTGAAAAGGTGCGCTTCGGAAAAACCTATGCGTTGGCCGCACTGTTGGATTGTACTGATGAACGTATCAACCGCGTTCGGAATTTCGCAGGGATCCACGGCGATGTTTTTATGACTGAAGCAGAAGCGGATTACCTGATGGCGACGAAATACCTGCCTGCAGAAGGTGCGTCCTCGTTTGCAAATTTCGAGGCAGCATAAGAAGCCAACACGTGCCCTCAAATAGAAAGGACCTGTGACCAACAGACCTTACAGAATTTCAGTCCAGAAGACGCTCTGAGCGAGTAGGGGCTGAATGCTGTGCCAGGATACTGTCCCCCAACATTATGTAATCCTGACACAAGCTTAGCACGCATCCCGGTGGCCATATTCTACCATCCGGGATGCGTGCCTCTTCGTTTTTGAGAACCCGCGTGATCACCATGGGGACATCGATGGGTGAAACGTGCCCCAAATTTAGGATGACGAATTGGCACAAAATGCCACAAAGCCCCCATAAGATTGCCAAACGCATACTATTTGGGATAATCTCTATAACCAAAGGTACAGGATGCGGAGTTGAGGGTGGTCAATTCCGTAAGGAGCATGGGAATGGGACTTTTTTCAAAACTGGGTCGCAACTTTGCGATCTTAAGCTTGGTATTTGCCTTCGCAAGCGAGGCATACGCGACAGAGTGGGATGTCTCGCTGTGGGGCAGCCGCAGAGCATTTACCGAACATGTGGAGAAGTTGGCGGAATTGGTGTCCGAACGGACGAATGGTGAGTTCAAGCTCAACATTTCTTACGGCGGGCTGTCGAAGAACACTAAGAACCTTGAAGGCATCTCAAATGGAGCCTTTGAGATGGCACAATTCTGCGCAGGTTATCACCCCGATAAAAACCCATCGATCACAGTGATGGAATTGCCATTTTTGGGCATCAGCTCTTTGGAAGAAGAGCGACGGATTTCCCAGGCACTTTACGCTCACCCAGCCGTACGCGAGGATCTAGCCCAGTGGAATGCGACACCGCTGATGCCATCGCCCCTTCCGCAGTATAATATCATCGGGGTCGGTGATGCTCCGATCATTCTGGTTGATTTCTTAGGCCTGACCGTTCGTGCGACAGGGGGTATTGGGTCTGCCATGGCCACGCTGGAGGCGATGCCAAGGTCCTTGTCTGCGACCGAAGTCGAAGCCGCGTTGAACGAAGGCCGGGTGAAGGCTGTGGCATTTGCACCTCATGCCCATATGGCGTTTGG
Organism: Pseudomonadota bacterium; assembly: GCA_039821195.1. Classification (GTDB taxonomy): domain Bacteria; phylum Pseudomonadota; class Alphaproteobacteria; order Rhodobacterales; family Rhodobacteraceae; genus Amylibacter. The sequence goes on along the minus strand of JBCBON010000016.1, from coordinate 23,156 downwards.
CACCGTACGAAACGCACAGTGGTGGACGACAAACCTCAACCCAGGCACCGTGAATTGTCCGGTTGTGGTGAACTCTGATGCTTTGGCGGCACTGCCTGACGATCATCGTGAGGTACTGTTGGGCGCCGTAGATGAGGCTTTGGATCATTACGTTGATCACTATTATGACGTGACGATGACGGCATGGGGGCCGACGCTTGATGCTCTGGGCATTGAACGTGTGACTTATACGGACCGGGAGATCCGCGATTTTGAGGCTGCTGTAGCAGAGCCTGTAGCCCAAAAATGGGTCAGGGATAACGCGTCGCGAGGTCTACCCGCGCAAGAGCTGTATGATCTTGTGACCGGTATGATTGGCGGTGGAGACATCAACTAAAGGTTGAATATGCCGATGAGATCCGGGCGTTGAAATCTTAACAAACGCAGTCGGATTCAATCTAATTTAAACTAAATGTTCATACATTTTTAACGAGCGGCGCAGAAGCAGAGACCTGCGCCGCCGTCTTTTCCAGACGTACGCGGCCCAAGTGAATGGGGGGCGTTATGTCCACAGATCGGGAATTTCCTTCCGACAAAGATCAGCCTGACGGTCTAAACGGACTTGAAGAAACGTCGTCTCAATTTGAGTATCAAGGCCTTGAACAGCCTGGCTTGGTGGAGGTCGATAGTTTTTTTCGTCGCCCTATCCTTGATCCGTTCTTTGAGGCACAGTCGTTTTTTGGGCAGATGGCACAGGAACTGGGTCAAAACGGTGACCGCTCATCCCGAATGGCGGAGTTTCGCAGGGATTACCGCCAAGGCAATTGGAACGCGATCCATTCCCGAGAAGAGCTTGCCTTTGGTGCGGGCCTCGCCTGGCGCAACAGTGTGCGCTGTGTGGGCCGGATGTTTTGGCCCTCTCTGAAATTGTTTGACGCGCGCGATGCAGTGACCACTGATGACATGTTCAATGCCATTCTGACCCATATTGATTGGGCGCAAAATGGAGGCGATCTGCGATCGGCGATTACGGTGTTTCGGCCTGGCGAACCGGAAATGCGCGTGCTGAATTCGCAACTTATTCTCTATGCGGGATATCGACGATCCAACGATACCGTTCTTGGCGACCCGAAGAATATCGACTTCACCGAGTTTGTCATGAGACTTGGATGGCGCGGTGAGGGGACGTCATTTGACATTCTGCCCTTAGTGCTGCGTATCGGGAACAACGCGCCAGTTCTGTACGATTTGCCCCGTGACAAAATTATCGAAGTTCCGATTGAGCATCCTGACGGTCCCGCCTTTGGCGCCTTGGGCATGAAATGGTTTGCGCTGCCAGCCGTTGCCAGCATGGCTTTTGATATGGGGGGCGTTGTGTATCCTGCAGCGCCCACCAGTGGCATCTACCAAGGGACAGAAGTAGGGAGCTTTAACCTCGGCGATCCAAGGCGGTATGATCGGCTGCCCAAAGTGGCGGACGCGTTAGGGATTGCGAGGGGGCCGCAAAACCCTCTTTGGAAAGACAGCGCTTTGGTAGAGTTGAACCGTGCGGTTGTGCATTCTTATAACAAGGCGGGGGTTCGTATTCTGGATCACCACACATTGTCCGAGAGTTTTAAAAAGTTTTGCACGCGCGAGACGGCGCATGGACGCCCGGTTTATGGTCATTGGCCGTGGATTGTTCCGCCGATGTCTTCGAACCTGTCGTGGATTTGGCATGAGCCAGATTTTAAGAAAGTGATCTTAAAGCCGGGATATTTCTACCAGAGCTTCCCGGATGATTTGTGAGTTGAGCTTCGTTTAAATCGCATCTTTGATGTAAAGGTCAGCGGTGGCCCGGTTTATGATTTGTCAGCACGCAGGACCGCAGGGCGCAACCAGCGGCGAGGTCCATCAACTGCTTGCAAAAAATCCGAGTGAGTTTCCATCGAGGTCTTTGGCATAGAAGGAAGAGCCGAAGGGAATAGGGATTGGATCGGAGTCAACGGAACCGCCCGCCGCCCGGATCCGCTCCGCCGTTTCAGCCAGACTGACGGGCGCGGCCAGATGAAGGGTAGGACCATTGCCGTCGGTTGCGGGCGTTCCGGGATATAGATGCCCGCCTACGCCGTCGTCCGCCATATTGGTCAGTGGGATCATGGGGTTGGCTCCTCGTCGAGCACCTTTCGCTCCCGATTAAGAACATGGTTGTCTTCGATTGAGATCGCAATTCAAAGATACATGGGGCGCTCGAACCCAAATGTTGGTTCTCATTAATGCCTGCTGATGGAAACCCGACGAACGGCCGCGTACCGAGTTCTATACTGCTGCACCATAGATCGAAACGACCGCCGTTCCACCTGTTGGGATACGTTTGTGCTGCATTCGGATCGAGCGGATGCCATGGGCGATCCCATCAGGCAGGTCGATTACACGGGACTCGCCCCCTGCTGGAATGGTCGCACGGAGGTTCAACTCTAACATGTCGCCATTGCTATAAGTGACTTCTAGGTTTTCGATCACAATCCGCTCTTCGGCCACTTTAATGCGGATCCGCTTGAACAGGCCTTCTCCAAGGCCGACACGCAGGATCGTGAAATTCTTGGCAAGATTTACATTGCTTGTCCCCAGCAGCTGCCAATCAGCGGCCAGAAGAGGTGCACCTGCAACCAAGGTTGCTGAGGCCATGAGAGAAAAAAGCGCGCTGCGTCGATTCAATACCATTCATCAGTCTCCTGCGTGTTTGCATTACGCAGATGGAAACGGATTATGAAATCAAAAGAAAGAAAAATCACTATTTTGGAAGGTTGCGAACAATCAATTTGAAACGACCTCTGCTGGTTGGTAATTTCTGTTCACCCATACTCCTGCAGAGGCGCGACGCTGAGGTCGCCTTCGAGCTTGTTTTGGATCGCTTGCGCCGTGGCGAGCGATGCGGCGGCGGTCGTGTAGTACGGAATCTTGGAGTAGAGCGCTTCGGACCGGATTCCACGGCTGTCTTCGATGGAGGCAGCACCTTCGGTTGTGTTGAAGATCAGGTCGACTTCGCCGTTTTTCAGACGATCGAGCACGTTGGGCCGCCCTTCATAAACTTTAAGGACTTTCTCATTGGCGATGCCGGCCTGAGCCAACCAATCGGATGTACCACCAGTGGCGATGATTGTGAAACCATGTTTGTTCAAGATTTCGGCGGCCTCTAGGATCATATTAGATTTGTCCGCCTCTTTCACCGAGATAAAGACAGTGCCGCCGGAGGGCAGTGGAGAGCCCGCACCCAGCTGCGCCTTAAGGAACGCGCGTTCGAAACTGGCGTCTAACCCCATGACCTCTCCGGTGGAGCGCATCTCGGGCCCCAAAAGTGTGTCAACGCCGGGGAACCGGTTGAAGGGCAAGACGGCCTCTTTCACGGCGAAATGATCGGGCAGGGGATTTTTCAACTCAAAGCCGGACAGCGCTTCGCCCGCCATGATGCGCGCGGCGATGGCGGCCACGGGACTGCCCACGGCCTTGGCCACAAAAGGCACGGTGCGCGAGGCCCGCGGGTTTACCTCTAGGATGAAAACCTCGCGGTCTTTGATGGCGAATTGCACATTCATCAGGCCCACCACATTCAGGCCGCGTGCGAGAGCTTCGGTCTGTTGGATCAGCGTGTCGATAATCTCGGATGGCAAGGAATAGGGCGGCAGCGAGCACGCGCTGTCGCCGGAATGGACACCCGCCTCTTCGATATGTTGCATGATGCCTGCGACATGCACTTGCGTCCCATCAGACAGCGCATCAACATCCACCTCCACCGCGCCGGTGAGGTAGCTGTCGAGCAAGACCGGGCTGTCGCCCGAGACGACCACGGCCTCGTTTATATAGCGGGTGAGTTGCGCATCATCGCGCACGATCTCCATCGCGCGCCCGCCCAACACATAAGAGGGGCGAATGACCAGCGGATAGCCAACTTGGGCAGCGATCTCCATCGCCTCTGCGCCCGAGCTTGCAATGCCGTTTACGGGCTGGCGCAGGTTCAGATCCCCCAGCAGCTTTTGGAAGCGCTCGCGATCTTCGGCAAGGTCAATCGCATCCGGCGTGGTGCCTAGGATCGGCATGCCCGCGGCCTCTAGGTCGTTGGCGAGTTTGAGCGGCGTCTGCCCACCGAACTGAACAATGACGCCGTGAAGCGTGCCGTTTTCTTGTTCGACGCGCAGGATTTCCAGCACATTTTCCAAGGTGAGTGGTTCGAAATAGAGACGATCTGAGGTGTCGTAATCGGTTGAGACGGTCTCTGGATTGCAGTTGACCATGATTGTCTCATAGCCCGCCTCCGTCAGCGCATAGCAGGCGTGACAACAGCAATAGTCAAACTCGATCCCTTGGCCGATCCGATTGGGGCCACCGCCCAGAATGACGACTTTCTTGCGGTCGGTCGGGCGTGCCTCACATTCCACATCGCCCATCGCGTCGGCCTCGTAGGTGGAATACATATAGGGCGTCTGGGCCTCGAACTCGGCCGCGCATGTGTCGATACGTTTGAAAACGGCCGTGACGCCCGCGCGGTGGCGCGTGCTGCGGATCGCGGCTTCGCTTTGGCCGGTAAGGGTGGCAAGGCGCTCGTCCGAAAAGCCCAGCATTTTGAGGTTACGCAATTCGGTTGGGCTGGTCGGCAGTCCGTTCGAACGGACTGCATCTTCGGCGTGAACAATCTCGCGAATACGGGCGACAAACCATGGATCAAATTTGGTCGCGGCGAGGATTTGATCATCGCTCAGCCCATGCCGCATGGCTTGCGCAATCAGACGCAGCCGATCGGGCGTTTGTTCCGAGAGCGCCCGAATGATCGCAGCTGGATCGGGCGCGCCTGCAATTTCAATCTCGTCAAATCCGGTCAGGCCGTTTTCCATCGACCGCAACGCCTTTTGCAGGCTTTCATGGATGGTCCGGCCAATCGACATGACCTCGCCCACGGATTTCATCGCAGTCGTAAGGGTCGCTTCTGCACCTGGGAATTTCTCAAACGCGAAACGCGGGATCTTCGTGACGATGTAATCGATGGAGGGCTCAAAACTTGCCGGCGTCACTTGGGTGATGTCATTATCAAGCTCATCCAGCGTGTAGCCCACGGCCAGTTTCGCGGCGACTTTGGCAATCGGGAAACCTGTGGCTTTAGAGGCCAGCGCAGAAGAGCGTGAGACCCGTGGGTTCATCTCGATCACGACCATGCGGCCATTCTCGGGGTTCACCGCCCATTGAACGTTCGAGCCGCCGGTCTCGACGCCGATCTCGCGCAACACGTTGATCGAATGCGTCCGCATCATCTGGTATTCTTTGTCCGTCAGCGTCAGCGCAGGCGCCACAGTAATCGAGTCGCCGGTGTGCACACCCATAGGGTCCACGTTTTCGATAGAGCAAACGACGATCGCGTTGTCGGCCTTGTCGCGCACGACTTCCATCTCGAACTCTTTCCAGCCCAGCAGGCTTTCATCGATCAGGATTTGGGACACGGGCGAGGCGTCTAGACCCGATTTGCAGATCGTCTCGTAATCGTCACGGTTATAAGCGATGCCGCCGCCTGTGCCGCCCATGGTAAAAGCGGGTCGGATAATGGCAGGCAGACCCACTTGATCAAGCGCTGCCATCGCCTCGTCCATGCTTTCCGCAATCGTCGCGCGCGGGTTTTCAATGCCCAGCCGGTCCATCGCCTCGCGGAAGAGTTTCCGGTCCTCGGCCATCTCAATCGCGTCGCGTTTCGCGCCGATCAGCTCGATGCCGAATTTCTCCAGCGTGCCATTGTCGTCAAGTGCCAGCGCGGTGTTCAAGCCTGTCTGCCCGCCCATGGTCGGTAAGAGCACCAGGTTCTCTTCGGGAAAAGCCGCGCGCTCGCGTTCGATGATCTTGACCACCACCTCTGGAGTGATGGGTTCGATATAGGTCGCATCCGCCATCCCCGGATCGGTCATGATGGTCGCGGGGTTGGAGTTCACCAGAACGACCCGGTACCCCTCTTCTTTGAGCGCTTTACAGGCTTGCGCCCCGGAATAGTCAAACTCGCAAGCCTGGCCGATGATGATGGGACCGGCCCCGATGATCAAAACGGCGTCGATATCGGTGCGTTTGGGCATATGCTTGGGTCCTTTTGTGATGCGCGCAGCAGGCTCACGCGCAAATTGTCGGCGGTGTAGAGAAGAGGCGCAGGCGGGGCAAGTGGGGGTTGCAGCTAATTGGCGGTTTGATTAACCCACACGCATGAATTGGTCAGTGTTGCTTCCCCTTTCATGGTTCGCCTTCGTCTCTTCGATCACGCCGGGGCCGAATAATCTGATGCTGATGGCCTCTGGCGTGAATTTTGGGTTTCGACGCACGATCCCGCATATGCTTGGGATTGGGATCGGATTTACGGTGATGGTCCTGTTGGTGGGGGTTGGGCTTGCGCAGATTTTTGAGCGGTACCCTTGGACGAACATCGCACTCACGGTTTTCAGCGTGATCTATATGCTGTGGCTTGCTTGGAAAATTGCCAATGCGGCCGCCCCGAAAGAGGGGGAGGTGGGTGGCACGCCCATGACATTCCTGCAAGCCGCCCTGTTCCAATGGGTGAACCCCAAGGCCTGGGCCATGGCGTTGGGCGCGATCACGATTTACGCCGCCGATAACAGTTTTGCCGCCGTTCTTTTCGTAGCAATTGTCTTTGGTCTGATCAATTTGCCCTGCGTATCGGTCTGGACGTTGCTGGGCGTTGGCGTGAAAGAACTGTTGCAGGATCGGCGCTATTTGCGCGCGTTTAACTGGACAATGGCCGCCCTGCTTGTGGCGTCCTTGTATCCGATCCTCATCACTGGGTGAGTGCGCTTGACAGTGCTGCCCAAACATCGTGTTAGGGGCCGACTTTTCAAACAGGATATGTGATCGATGCACGCCTACCGGAGCCATAGCTGTAATGACCTGAACACGTCCCATGTGGGCCAGACCATTCGTCTGGCAGGCTGGGTGCACCGGGTGCGGGACCATGGCGGCGTTTTGTTCATCGATTTGCGGGATCATTATGGCATGACGCAAGTGCTGGCGGACCCGGACAGCGCGGTGTTTTCCGAGGTCGAAAAAGTTCGGTCCGAATGGGTGATCCGCATCGATGGCGAGGTGAAAGCGCGCGACCCGGAACTGGTCAATGACAAAATCGCCACGGGCGAGGTGGAGGTGTTCATCCGAGATCTGGAGGTGCTGGGTGAGGCGGCAGAACTGCCTTTGCCGGTCTTTGGTGATCTCGACTATCCCGAAGAGACACGGTTGAAGTATCGCTTCCTCGATCTGCGCCGCGAAAGCCTGCACGAGAATATCATGCTGCGCTCAAACGTGGTGTCTTCGATCCGTCGTCGTATGATGGATATCGGGTTCAATGAATTCCAGACGCCGATCATTACGGCCTCGTCGCCCGAGGGCGCGCGGGACTTTCTGGTGCCGTCGCGCCTGCATCCCGGCAAGTTCTATGCGCTGCCGCAGGCCCCGCAGCAGTTCAAACAGCTGATCATGGTCGCAGGCTTTGATAAGTATTTCCAAATTGCGCCATGCTTCCGCGATGAGGACCCGCGTGCGGATCGGTCGCCCACGGATTTCTATCAGCTCGACCTAGAGATGAGTTTTGTCGAACAGCAGGATGTGTTCGATACGATCCAGCCGGTCATTCAGGGTGTGTTCGAGGAGTTTGGCAAGGGCCGTCCCGTGAACCAAGATTGGCCGCAGATTTCCTATAAGGATGCAGCGCTGTGGTATGGCACGGATAAGCCGGACCTACGCAACCCGATCAAGATGCAGATCGTCTCTGAGCATTTCAAAGGCTCTGGCTTTAAGATTTTCGCGTCCTTGTTGGAAAATGAAGGTACGGAAATTCGGGCGATCCCGGCGCCCACGGGTGGCTCACGCGCCTTTTGTGATCGGATGAACAAATACGCGCAGCAAGAGGGGCTGCCGGGGATGGGCTACATCTTCTGGCGCGGTGGTGAAGACGGTTTGGAGGCGGCGGGTCCGTTGGCCAAGAATATCGGGCCCGAGCGGACCGAGGCGATCCGCCAGCAGTTGGGTCTTGAGGCGGGCGATGCGGCCTTTTTCCTGGGCGGGAAGCCCAAGACGTTTGAGGCCGTTGCGGGCCGTGCGCGCGTTGTGATCGGCGAAGAGCTGGGCCTGACCGAGTTGGACAAGTTCGAGTTCTGCTGGATCGTCGATTTCCCGATGTATGAAGCCGATGACGAGGGGAAGATCGACTTCTCTCACAACCCGTTTTCGATGCCGCAGGGCGGCATGGCCGCGCTGGAGGCGGACGACCCCGAGAGCATTCTGGGCTATCAATATGATCTGGCGTGCAATGGCTACGAGCTGGTCTCGGGCGCAATCCGAAACCACAAGCCCGAGATCATGTTCAAAGCGTTTGAGCTGGCGGGCTATGGCGAGGACGAGGTGCGCAACCGCTTTGGCGGGATGATCAATGCGTTTACCTATGGCGCGCCGCCCCATGGCGGCTGTGCGGCGGGGATCGACCGGCTGGCGATGCTGCTCGCGGATGAGACGAACATTCGTGAGGTGATCATGTTCCCGATGAACCAACGCGCCGAGGACCTGATGCTGGGCGGGCCATCTGAGCCCACGAATGAACAGCTACGAGAGTTGAACTTGCGGGTGATCCCTCAGGAGGATTGATAGCAGTTTTAGTTGAATGTCTGCTTTGAGCCCAAAGTGCTAGCCGCTACGGCCGCAATGAATGAGGCTAAGTGCGGGCAAAACAGTCACCCGCTTATTCAACCAGACCCTTTCAGCGGTGTTGCGACGAGTAACCGACTTACGCATACTGGCCTGCTGGCGTGGCGGCACACTTCAAACAGGCGATTGTAAACTGGAGAGGCCTGCCACAATTGCCATGTATACTAAAGCAAACCAACCAACGAACCAAACGATGGTGCGCCATGGCACGAGGTCTGCCGCGTAGCATAACCAATACGCACAGCGCGCTACTAGAAAAACCCAAGCTGCAAGAACTGTCGAAGTTGTCGAACTTCCGGAAAAGGCAAACAACAGGCAGAGTGGAGCGAACAGTATCAGGGCTTCGAACCCGTTGTTTCTTGCTCGATCAAGTCGCCCCCCAAGTGAATTGCGGTAGTCGGCATTTTCGCTACGTGAGCTATAAAGCCAATTCAAACCGACCGCTTTGCCAACTGCCAAAGTTGCGCCAAGGCCTAAGATCAATTGCACAAGGATGAGAAGGCTCAGAGGGAGAAGCTCGGACATAAATTTTAGTTCCAATTCGTTAAACGAAGTAAGGGTACTAAGGCATACGAAGTCAACGATCATTTGGCGACAATTTCTGGAACCATATCACTTGATTTGAACCAACCGAATTTCAGCTTTTATTGGCGGCCTTGAAAGACAGCTTTGTCCGCAAAGCCGCCTTATAGCGGGGGAAGTCTGTGCCTATAATTTTACTGACGGATTTCGCATGTCTTGACGTATAGTAAGACATGACGACTGCACCCAGACCCTCTCGCGTGACTTTAAAGGCAATCCGGTTCGGCTATGGCCTGCCGGGGCCCATTGGCAAAGCGGTGCGGGCAGAGGCGCCGGGCCAAGACGTTGTGGCAGATATCGTGTCCACCTATCGCGAGATGCAGCGATCAGATGGCATGGACGAAGACGCGCGCCGCAAACTGCGCCGTCGTCTGCCGCAGACCTTAGGCCGCCAAGCCCAGGTCACCATCGCCAGAGCGGTTTCCCCCCAAGATGACGCGCTCGAGCGGTTTGCGAATTTTTGGACAGATCATTTTACCGTCTCTTTGCAAGGCTTTGAGAACGCCCTGTTCGTGCAGCCCTTTGTCGATAACGCCATTCGACCGAATGTCTACAGGCGATTTGCCGACATGCTGAAGGCGGCGGTTACACATCCTGCGATGTTGCTCTATCTTGATCAGCCGCAATCCATGGGGGACAATTCCTTCGTTGGAAAGTTGCGGCCGAAACGGGGGTTGAACGAAAATCTGGCCCGCGAAGTGCTGGAGCTTCACACTCTGGGCGTTGGAGCGCCCTATACTCAAACCGATGTCCGCGAATTGGCCGAGCTTTTCACCGGCCTGTCGATGTCACGGGCAAAGCTGGAGTTTCAGTTTCGACCAAGCCTGTCCGAGCCGGGACCAGAGGTGGTTTTGGGTAAGGAATATGGCGGGGCCCATGTGGCGGCCTTGGATGAAATTCTGGCGGCCTTGGAAGATCTCGCCAAACACAAAGCCACGTCTGAGCATCTGGCACGGAAACTGGCCGTGCATTTTGTCAGCGACGCCCCGTCGGAGGCGCTGGTAGACGAGCTGGCACGGGTTTACCGCCAAAACGATACACAGCTGCGCCCGGTCTATGATGCGCTGCGGGCGCATCCGGAAACGGAACGTGCGTTTGGCGCGAAGGCAAAACAACCCTTGGACTTCGTGGTTTCGGGCCTGCGTGCCTTGGGCATCAGTGGACAGGATGTTTTGCAGGCTGATTTGCGGCAGTTCCGGGATGTGGTTCTGGACCCGCTGCGCCGAATGGGGCAGCCGTTTCGACAGCCCAATGGCCCTGATGGCTGGCCCGAAGACTTAGGCGCATGGATTACGCCCGCCGCTTTGTCAGAGCGGGTGTTCTGGGCGATGAACGTACAGACGGCGATAGGCCTGAACGATCTTGACCCGATGGACGTGCTGGAGCGCGCATTGGGGGAGGTTGCGTCGGATCAGTTGCGCTGGGCAGCGCCAAAGGCCGAGACGCGCGCGCAGGGCGTTGCGCTGGTTTTGGCATCGCCGGAATTTAATAGGAGGTAGCGGTATGAGTGTTTCTCGTCGTGCATTTCTCTCAGGTGCTTGCACACTCGCGGCGCATCCGCTTGTGACACCGATGGCTTTTGCGACTGCGCAGGGCGATCATCGACTGGTGGTGATCCTGTTGCGTGGGGGTATGGACGGGATTGACGCTATTCGACCTGTCGGTGACCCGGGCCTTCAGCGTTTGCGCCCCGATGGGATGACCGAGCTTGGTTTTGAACTGGACCGGTTTTATCAGGCATCTGCAGGGTTCAACAAATTGAAACCTCTTTGGGACAGAGGCGATCTTGCCTTCGTTCAGGCCGTCTCGACGCCCTACCGGGACAAACGCAGTCATTTTGATGGACAGGATATTCTAGAGGCCGGTGTCGCCGAGCTTGGCGACGCGCGGGATGGTTGGCTGAACCGTTTGCTGGGTCTCATGCCCGGCTCGACCGCGCGGACGGCTTTTGCTGTGGGCCATGAAGAGATGAAAATCTTCAAAGGGGATGCGCCCGTTATGAACTGGTCGCCTGATGCGCGTCTGACGCTGACCGCGCAGGATCGCCTGCTACTGGATCATATTTATAAATCGGATGATGCGTTTCGCGTTGCGATGTCGGACGCCTATATGCTGCTCGAAGAAACGCCTAGTGACGTTGCCATGAACGGGTTGCCTCGGCGTGGCGCGGAAGTGGAGTTGGCACGGTTTGCAGCGTCTCAGTTGCTTGACGACACCCGGATTGCGAGTTTCTCGATCAATGGGTGGGACACGCATCGGCGCCAGGCGCGGGATCTTTATCGCAGCCTTGATGCGCTGAGTGAAGTTCTGCTGACGCTTCGGGAAGATTTGGGCCCGGTTTGGTCACAGACCACCGTGGTTGCCATGACCGAGTTTGGCCGAACGGCGGCGCTGAATGGTACGCTTGGTACGGATCACGGAACCGGGGGTGCCATGGTTTTGGCAGGGGGCGCTGTGCGGGGTGGCCGCGTTTATGGAGATTGGCCCGGACTTTCAGAAGCGGATCTTTATGCACGGCGCGATTTGATGCCGACTGCAGATGTCCGCGCCTATGCAGGATCGGTCATCGGGGACTTGTTCGGGATCGGGCAATCGGACCTGGAACGCCATGTGTTCCCGGGGCTGAGCTTGGAAAACCGTCCCAGCGTTATCCTGTAGTAGCGTCTATCAGCGCTCGTAAGCGTTGGGACACGTCTTGTGTCGAGATCACCGAGGGGGTGTCGGCCCAGTTCGTTGCAATACCGATGACATTTGGCAGTTTGATCAAGCGCGCCGCCTCTTCAGGATCAATGTTGCCTGATGCGCAAAACGCAATGCCCGGGAGAACGTCGAAGAGACGAGACAGGGCTGCGACGCGGTCATTGCATGCGGGCGCTTCAAAAAGCTGAACCGCGAACCCGCGCTCTAACAACCATTGGCTTTCGGATGGTGTTGCCGCACCGGGCAAAAAGGGCAGATCCTGATCGTAGCAGGCTTGGATCAGCATTTGCGTTGCCCCGGGCGCCGTGGCGAATGATGCGCCCGCCTGTTTTACAACCGATGCAGACGCCTCGGTCAAAAGACTTGCCGCACCGACGGTCAGATCAGGCGTCTGTGCAAGGGATTGAATAACGTCCGCTACTGCATGATCGGCTAAGGAAACCGCCACGCAAGCGATCCCAGCCGCAATAGATACCGCGCCCAAGTCGTGTCTTTGCGCTTGATTGTTGCCCGATAGAACTGGGATCACGGGGCTTTGCGCAAGCAACGCTTGCATGCGGAATTGATGGCTCATGACAGGGTGTTAGTGAGTTTGGTCGCCATGTTCTAGGTCAGGAAAACTTGCATCCCTTGGCGTTACGCGTCATGCGAGCGAGGCTGAGACAACGCTAGAGGGGCTATGATCCGGCCAACAGAATGCAGTGCGCCCAAAGACCGGTTGCCGCATAAAGAGCGGATGGCGCTGGTGTTGTGTTCTGACGCGAACATGTTTTGGCAGGCCGCGTTTTGTTTTCATCGTCATCGGCAGTTTGACCGGGATGATCATGTCGACCTCTACTACTATGTCAGTGAGCCTTTAGAAGGGGCGTACCGCGAGTTCCTGGAGCCCTTTGTGACCATCCGACTGTGGGACAAAGGTCTGCCACAGACCGGTTATAAATACCCGCCACACATTACAGAGGCAGGTTTGCTGCGCCTGTTTGCGATTGATGAGCTGTGCGCGGATTACGACAAAGTGGTTTATATGGACTGTGACGTGTTTCAAAGCTGGGGCAGCTTTGCAGACCTTGCCGATGTGAACATTGGCGACGCCCCGTTTATGGCCATCCGTGATCGGCTGCACTGGGCGCATCTTCCAAACACGCGCTACTTCAACAATACTTATGTCGCGAAGCTGCCCGAGGGTGTTCACAATCGGTATTTCAATTCGGGCATCCTGATTGCCAATGGCCAACGGTTTTTGGATGCGGGCGTTTCGCAAAAAGCGCTTCGGTTTCTTGCGGAGTATCCCGAGCTTGCGAAAATTGGCGATCAGTCGGCGTTGAACGCAGTAGCTGAAGGAAATTGGTTAGAGCTATCGCCGAGTTGGAATTGGCAGGCAGCTTTGGCGTATCCTGCCCTGACCCGCACGCGGGAGCCGAGATTTATCCATTTGGTTGGACGGGTGAAGCCATGGAAGGACAAGTTCCTGCGCCTCGACACGCGGTATGCAGGGGCAATGCGCGACTTTCTGTTTCAATACAATTTGCCGGATTACAACGCCCTTTTTGATGCTGACAAAACGCGGTTCCGTCGAGAACGAAAAATCATGTCGCAAGCGGATGGACGTCCCGGGCTGAAGGTCGAGACGTGGAGAACCCTGCTGCCTTACTTGGAATATGAAGGGTTTGTGGATCGGGTTCAGGGCGTGCCGATGACGGCCGAGATTTAACGCGGCTGATCGATAAAGTGAGGATAGACGGCAAAGCTCAATCTTGAAATTTGGGAATTAATCATCATTTCATGAGGTGAAGATGACGTATAATTCTGGGATATAATTTGGGCTTTTTACTTGAAACGGCATTCGCACCTTTCACCCTCGCCCTTGCATTATTTTTTGGTCTTCTTGTTCTCGAGATCGTAGCCGGTTTTGTTGGAGCAACCTTGTTGGGGTTGGGCAGCGACGCTGAAATCGACGTTGACCTATCAGATGTCGATCTTGCAGATATCGATTTGGATGTCATCGATTTAGAGGCCGTTGACCTTGAGGGTTTCGATATCTCTTTATCCGATTTTGAAGGCCCCGACGTGGCCGCCGCTGCGCCGTCAGGCGCAACCAATTTCTGGGGATGGTTGGGCTTGGGCAAAGTGCCCATGTTGATCTGGGTTGCAGCATTCCTTGTTGGATTTGGTTTGACGGGAATGACGGTTCAGGTTCTTTGGCTGGAGGTTTTAGGTCTTAGTCTGCCTGTGTTGATCGTCGCGGCAGCGGCCGGTGCGATCGGACTTTGGATTGCCAAAAGTTTTGGCCGCGTCCTCGCCCGGATTCTACCCAAAACCGAAACATCCGCGTTGTCCGAGCGACGCCTTGGCCGTCGCCGCGGCATTATTACCACGGGTACGGCCCGTCGCGGATCGCCCGCAGAAGTGCGGGTCAGCGATCAATTTCAGAACACGCATTACATTCGCGCGGAGCCGCTGAAAGATGATGCAAATATTTCCGCCGGCACAGAGGTTCTTGTGCTACGGGCGACCTATGATGGGTCATATTACTTAGTCGAGATTCCAAACTAGTTTTTGAAAGGGGAGTATTCATGGAACTCAGGTTACTTGTGATTGTTGTTGTCAGTGTAATCGCATTTTTGATCTTTGTGGGGTTGGTGCTTGGGCGGCTATACCGACGCGCCACACGAGAGGTCAGCTTGGTGAAAACCGGGGCCGGCGGCAAAAAGGTTATCATGGATGGTGGGACGATTGTTGTACCTTTGTTGCACGAGATTAGCCCGGTAAACATGAAAACCCTGCGCCTTGAAGTTCAGCGAAACAATGATGGTGCGTTGATCACAAAGGACCGCATGCGGGTCGATGTTGGGGTGGAGTTTTACGTCTCTGTCAGCGCGACTGCCGAAGGTATCGGACGGGCCGCGCAGACGCTGGGTGATCGAACATTCTATGTCGATCAGTTGCGCGAGATGATTGAAGGGAAACTGGTTGATGGTCTGCGGGCGGTTGCCGCGCAGATGACCATGGATGAGCTGCATGAAAACCGCTCTGATTTTGTTCAGGAGGTGCAGAATGCAGTGTCCGAAGACCTTTTGAAAAACGGTCTGTCACTGGAGTCTGTATCTCTGACCGCACTCGACCAGACCCCGTTCGAGGCTCTGGATGAAAACAACGCCTTTAACGCCGTTGGTATGCGTAAACTCGCTGAGGTGATTGCGACGTCTAAAAAAGAGCGCGCACAAATCGATGCAGATGCAGAGGTCGAAGTGCGTCGCGCCGCCATGGAGGCGGAGCGCCAAAAGCTCTTAATTGATCAGGATGAGCGCGCGGCTGAGATCGAGCAACAAAAGGTTGTCGATACATTGCGGGCTGAGCGGGAAGCCGAGGTGAAGTCTAAGCAAGAAGAGGCAGAGCGCGAGAAAGAAGAGGCGCGTGTTCGCCGCGAACAGGCAATCCGCGCTGCCGAGATTGCACGTGATCGGGAACTGGAAGTCGCAGAGCAGGAACGCCAGATTATTATCGCTCAGAAATCCGAAGAAGAGTCGAAGGCGCGTGCATCCGCTGATTTCGCCCGAGCGGAGGCAACTAAGGCCAGCGAGGCGGTTACAACGGCCCGCGATGTTGCAGAAGCGGAACGGACCAAACAAATCGCTTTGATCGAAGCGGCACGCGAGGCGGAGCGGGACGCAACCAAAATTCGTTTGGCTGCGGAGGCTGAAAAAGAAGCTGCGGCTGACAGGGCGGCGGCGCGTCGCGAAGAAGCACAAGCTGAGGCTGACGCTATTTCGATCCGGGCTGAGGCAAAGCAAAAAGACATGCTGGCCGAAGCGGAAGGTAAGCGCGCAATCGTTGAAGCTGAGAATTCGCTGTCGCCGCAACTTGTGTCCATGAAGGTCGATCTGGCCCGGCTCGAGGCGCTTCCTGGTATTGTTGCTGAAATGGTCAAACCTGCTGAGAAGATTGACTCGATCAAAATTCATCAGGTGAGCGGCCTTGCCAGTGGCTCAATGGGGCATGGCATAGCAGCGAATGCCGATAAGCCAGCCGTCAATCAGGCGTTGGATTCGATCATGGATATGGCTGTCCAACTGCCGGCGCTGAAAAAGCTTGGTGATGAAATTGGTCTGTCGATGGAAGATGGTCTTGCTGGCGTTGTTCAAGGTGCCTTGCCAGAGGGTTCGACCGAGTTGAAAAAACCAGCGCGCAAGGCGGCTGAAGACACGCCTGCTGCAGAATAATCAGCGTCAAATCAGGTGAAAGAGCGGGTCCTGCGGGACCCGTTTTTGTGTGTAGCGCCGATCAAAGTTTACTTTACGTCATCGAGTCGAGAGCGAGAGAGCGTGAATTTACTCACATTTCGAGGTCGGAATTTAGATTTACGCTCATGGTGGGGAGCAGAACAAAACCTGTTTGGAGTGACTTCAATGACATTTCGATATCTCATCGCCGCAGGCATTGCGGTCTGTTTGTCTGCGTGTGCAAGTGTTGATCTCAATATCGACAACTCAAGTGCTGCCAGTTCAACAAGCGGTGCTTCGGCAAGCAGCAACTCGTCTGGCAACAACAACAGTGCAGCAAATTCCGGTTTGGACTTTGGCGCGGAAAGCGCGCTGCCGCCCGCGCTCGATGCGCCGCTTGGACCCGGGAACTGGCTAGCGGGGAATGCCATTTCCCGCGCACTGGTCGGTCCAGCATTTGGGTATTCTGCACAAATTCGTGGCAATGATCTTTCTGGTCTCATTCGGTTCAAGCGCGGCGGCGAGATTGCGATCCAGCCTGACGGTGGTCTTGAAGACTGGGGTCGATGGCGCATTGTCGAAAATAATGCCTGTCTTCGGCTGGCTGTCGGATTTGGCGGCCAAGAAGTGTGCATGGCAGTGCGTGATGATGGGCGCGGGCGCTTTGCAACTAGTGTTGGTTTTAACTTGCTTCGGCTCTAGCGCTTGGAATGCGGTTTGCCTTTGCGGCGGGCCTTTAAACTCTTGCGACGCGATTTGAGCGTCGCAAGATCGGCAGAGGAAAGTTCCTTTAGGTCTGCCTCACTGCCCAATGCGTGCAACAGCCCAAGGGCCCTTTCCGCCGCAGCCTTGCTAGTTGGGAGCTGATGGTTCAGCCGTTTTATGGTCAGCACTGCAAGCCCGCTTGCAGCAGCAAATTCTGCGGGCGTCATCCTGTGGGCCCGCAGATGTTTGTGGAAATCGGAGATGATGAAGCGGTGAAGTGGGCCACGCATTGTTATTTTGAGCTACGCGACCAACACGCGACCGCGTTACACATTTATCTCGTTTCTTGCACGGAGTAACGAAGCGAACTCGCTTATTTCGGCTTTGCCGCCAGCGAATTGAGCGACGCCAATCGGCATGTAGTTGAAGTTCGTCATTAAGATTAGAAGCGCTTTGTCCGTTTCGATCACATCTGCGATGTACCCCCACCTAACGATGAGCTCCGTTCCACTATGCGTGAACTCCAAGCCAACATCGGTGACGGTCAGTTCGAATTCATCTTGGGCAAGTGGGCAAGCCAGTTCAACTTCCCACATGACGCGTCGATGGTAGTAAATAGCAGAAACAATGCTCGCGATAAGCGCCCAAAGGACGAAGATATATCCCATTGGTCCGCTGCCCATGGTTACAAGTCGTTCCGCAATGAAACCGCCGATCAACAAAACCGCAGCGGGTAGCGCATATACGATCCCATAGTACTTTTTTGGTCCGGATATCTGCCGTGCCCGTCGTCGCAGGAACGGACGTGCATCCGCATCTAGAATACTGAGCCGAGACGTTTGATATTGTTTCATCACATCCAGCCCCGTGTCGAACTACCGCAAATCCGGCGGCGTCGCCTCTGCCGAGAGCTCAGTCAACAGATCATCGACGCCTACCACCTTGGTCTGCTTTTCACCCAAAGTCCGCACGGTCACTGTGCCGTCTTCGACCTCTTTGGCCCCAATCGCGAGGATGTAAGGGACCTTTGCAAGCGAGTGTTCACGGACCTTATAGTTGATCTTCTCATTGCGGATGTCTGCCTCTGCCCGGACGCCGGCCACCTTCAACTTTTCGACGACCTCATGCGCATAGTCACCGGCGTCCGTGATGATGGTGGCCACAACGACCTGACGCGGGGCCAGCCAGAAGGGCAGCTTGCCTGCATGGCTTTCGATCAGAATGCCGATGAAACGCTCAAAGGAACCAAGCGTTGCACGGTGGAGCATGACAGGTCGATGCTTGGCCCCATCCGCGCCTACATAAGAGGCGTCGAGCCGTTCCGGCAGAACAAAATCGACCTGATGCGTACCACACTGCCAGTCGCGGCCAATCGCGTCTGTTAACACGAATTCCAGTTTGGGGCCGTAAAACGCGCCTTCGCCTGGATTAAGTTCGGGTTCGATGCCGGCGGCCCGTGTGGCCGACAGAAGTGCTGCTTCCGCCTTGTCCCAAACCTCGTCACTGCCCGAGCGCTTTTCCGGACGGTCAGAGAACTTCACTTTGAAGCTGTCAAAGCCAAGATCGTGATAAACGCTCGACAGGAAGTCGATATAGGTTTTGGTCTCGGACTCGATTTGATCTTCGGAACAGAAGATATGCCCGTCATCTTGGGTAAAGCCACGCACCCGCATTATGCCGTGGAGTGCACCAGAGGGTTCATACCGATTGCATGATCCAAACTCGGCCATCCGCAACGGCAGGTCACGATAAGACTTCAGGCCCTGATTAAAAATCTGCACATGGCAGGGGCAGTTCATCGGCTTTAGCGCGTTGATGGATTTTTCCCGCGCGTGGTCTTCGTCCACTTCCACGATGAACATGTTCTCTTGGTACTTTTCCCAATGCCCGCTGTCTTCCCAGAGCTTGCGGTTCACGACCTGAGGTGTGTTCACCTCCACATACCCGCCACGGTATTGGACGCGGCGGATGTAGTCCTGAAGCTGGGTGTAAATGCGCCAGCCATTGGGATGCCAAAACACCTGACCCGGGGCTTCTTCCTGCATATGGAAAAGGTTCATCTCGCGACCTAGTTTGCGGTGGTCCCGTTTAGCGGCTTCTTCGAGCATGTTGAGATGCGCGCGCAGGTCTTCTTTGTTTTTGAACCCCACGCCGTAGATCCGCTGCAACATCGCATTGTCAGAATTGCCGCGCCAATAGGCGCCTGCGACTGACATCAGTTTGAAGGCGTCCGCGGGGACTTGGCCAGTATGGACCAGATGAGGGCCGCGGCAGAGGTCCTGCCAATGCCCGTGCCAATACATGCTGATCGGCTCTCCTTCTGGGATCATGCCAACCAGTTCGACCTTGTAAGGCTCGTTATTGTCCTCATAGAATTTGATAGCGCGGTCGCGATCCCAAACCTCCATCCGAACCTCGTCGCGCAGATTGATGATCTCGCGCATCTTCTTTTCGATGGTCTCAAGGTCTTCCGGCGTGAAGGGTTCGGCGCGGTCGAAATCATAGTACCAGCCGTTCTCAATCACGGGGCCGATCGTGACTTTCACATCTGGCCAAATCTCTTGCACCGCGCGGGCCATAATATGTGCGCAGTCATGGCGGATCAGTTCCAGTGCTTGGGCGTCATCCTGCATGGTGTGAATGGCGAAGGACGCATCGGCCTCCAGCGGCTTCGACAAATCGGAATGCACACCGTTAATGGAACAGGAGATCGCCTTCTTGGCCAGCGATGTTGAAATGTCTTTCGCAACATCAAGACCTGTTGTGCCAGCCTCGTATGAGCGTTTTGCACCGTCCGGAAGGGTGAGGGTGATATTTGCCATGTCGGCCTCCTATCGGTTTGGCGCCTACGAAACGCCCGGTTGTGGTCCGGCGTCGGAGTGACAGGAGTGGTTATTATGTCAAGTGGAAAGCGGGGGCGGACACCTGTCCTTTGGGTAGTGTGGCAGCAACCATACGTGATGTGTCCGAAAAACATAAATGAGCCAAAAGTTCTGATCTCGAGGCTGTTTTCACCAATCGGCGGAGAATCACCCAAAAAGTTAATAAAACTAGTCTAAAGTATATATGCAATGCCAAAGTATAATTGAGAATTTGTTTAAAATAAGTCATAAGGCTACCACTTTCGGGGGAAAGTGTATGAATGAGTTTTTTGACGATATTGTCGCACCAGCGGTAGGGGGTCTTGTGATCCTCATCGTTACTGGGACGATACTTTACAGCTTGGAAGAAGCGCGGACGGAAGGCGAGCTTCAAATACCGACGATCCAGTCGGGTGACCGTCTGCAAGCTGTTAAAGATCGCGGCGAAGAGCGTGGTATGGCCGGTGGCAACCAAGGCAGCTCTATCACATTTCACAAGGTCCCTGAGTAATCAGGCGAAGGTCCCTCTTCCATCAGTGAGGCCCTTAAAAGCTGCGTCAACCTGGCGCAGTTTTTTCGTTGGTATTGACGCTTTTTGCATACAGCATAAGTCGTTTTCTATCTACGAAGCGGCGAAAAGGGTTGGAAATGCCAAGTTTTAATACAAATTTTGAGCTTTCAATTCGCGACGTTGACTTGATCGAAGAGGCGCTGCGTGCGCGTGGCCGAGAATTGAGCCGAATGCGGCTTGCCCTGTCCGATGAAAACCCGGCGGACCTTGAGTCCATTCGCGTGCTGGAAGAAGATCAACGGGAAAACGAAGAATTGTTGGGCCGTTTGCACGATCAAAAGGTGTTTTATCGCCCAAAACAAGGTGCGTATGTCGGTGGATAGAGGCGAGCGACTTTAGCGGTCGCCCCGTGTGATCTCAAGCCGCGAGCACAGCATATGCCATTATCAGGCAGCACAGCCACCCAAGAGAAAAGATGATTGGGCGAATCGGCGTGCCAATTCCCCAAATGATCATGCCAAAAGCATGGATAATTCGGATCCAGAAGAACGCGATCGTCGTCCAAATGTTAAGTTGGTTAACCCATCTTGGAGGAAGACGATGATCAAAAGGACCGAAAACGGGACGGCTTGTTCGATCAGATTGGACCGGACGCGCGTTGGCCCGGCCAATTTTGAGTGTTCGGTTTAGCCAAACCCTTTGATTGCGTGGCCGGTTTCCAGATAACTTTTTGCGCTTGCGGCCCAGCGGGCCCAGCCTTCGGCAACGCCCTCCTGGCCCTGTGGTGTCCCATAGTGCTCGATCCGGAGTTTGCAGGCGTTTGTCTCTGGCGTGATGATGTAGACACAGCGTGACGCTTTGGTCATGCCTTCACCGAAATTTGGCTCAAACGTGCTTTCGATCCGCGTTTTAGGATCCATCTTGGTAAAGCGCTGCGTGAGCATTGTTGAACCATCGGGAAGAATGAAGCGCATGCCACCCCCTTCGACGGTTTCGGCCTTGTCGCAGGCCATATGACAGGCGGCAGCGGTTTCCGGGTCTGTCAGGGCGTCCCAAAGCCGATCATGTGAAGTGGCGATGAAGGTCTCATGAATGAAATCTGGTTTTTCCATTTGCTTAGCTTTTCAGAGGAGTTCCCGTTTCGAGATAGGTTTTTAGATGGGCGGCCCATCGGCTCCATCCGTCATGGACGCCTTCACCCACAATGACCGGAAAGGTCAGGTCGTAATGTTCGACCGTGAGCTTGCAGACGGATCCCTCGACTGCGATCCGGAAGATCGTTTTGGACGGCTTGCCGTCGTCTGCCATTTGAGGCTCAAAGGTTGAGACAATTTCTGATTTTGGTGTTGCTTTGATCTCTCGACAGATCATTGCAACCGTTTCATTGTCCGAATTGTAGTAGCTATAAGCGCCATCGGCATGGATGACTTTGTTGGAAAAGAAATGGTACTTCTCCATCTCTTTCGGGTCGGTCAAAGCGGCCCATAAGGTGTCTTGATCTGTGCGGATATGGGTTTCCAGCACGAAGTCAGGTTTCTCTGACATTTCGTTCTCCAATGCAGTTTTGAGGTTGAGCACTGCTCGCGCCGTTTGTTTTTGCAGAAGGGGTTCGATCCATCGATCGATCACCTGCTGAAGCGGTACCGCATTCAAGTAATGATACTTGAAACGGCCCGATTTCTTGGTCGTGATAAGATGAGCCTCTTCCAAAAGCTTCAGGTGCTTCATGACGCCAAAGCGCGTCATATCGAGCCGCTCTTCCAATTCTGAAAGGGTCTGCCCATCCTGTTTGCGCAGCGTGTCTAGTAACGCGCGTCGCGACGGGTCGTTCAGGGCTTTGAAAATTTCATCCATAACTTTATTTAGGTGACTTTACAGTCACGTGTCAATATGGTCACATAATTGACAAGTCTGCGTTGCTTTCGTTTATGGGGTGCAACTGTGCGGAGAACTGTCTCATGGATTTTTTTGAAACAAAGGCCGGACGACGGCTCGCTTATGAATATGTGCCGGGCAACGGTCCGGGCGTGGTTTTCCTAGGTGGTTTTATGTCCGATATGACCGGATCGAAGGCGAGTGACCTGTCCAACTGGGCGCGAGAGTCCGGCCGCGCTTATCTGCGCTTTGATTATTCGGGGCATGGGCAAAGCAGCGGAGCGTTTACCGATGGGTCCATCGGTGACTGGACGGAGGATGCGGTAAACATCATCTCTGACCTGACGAGAGGACCGCAAATCCTTGTTGGATCCTCGATGGGCGGTTGGATTTCCCTTTTGGTGATGAAAACTATTCCGCAGAGAGTTGCCGGTTTTGTTGGGATCGCTGCAGCGCCTGATTTTACCGATGATATGTTCAATCATGCGCTTACTGAGGAACAGCGCGCGGAAGTAATGGGGCAGGGGCAAACCCTTTTGGCGTCCGAGTATGACGAGCCTTACCCGATTACAAAGAAGCTGATTGAGGACGGGCGAGAGCACTTTGTCATGGGCGAGGTAATTCCATGTTCAGTGCCTGTGCGGCTTTTGATTGCGCGCGGCGATGCAGTTGTGCGTACCGAGACGCAGTTGGCGCTTTTGGATGTGCTGGAAACGGATGACGCGCGGCTGACAGTTGTGAAGGGTGGCGATCACAGTTTCTCTGGCCCGGCAGAATTGCGGTTGTTGCGCAAAACTGTTCACTCAGTGACACAAGCGATTGCTGGCCAATCATGACCAACATCGTGCCACAGGATGTTCTGCGTTTTTGGTTTGACGAGGTCACCAAAGAGCAGCGCTTCAAAAAGAATTCAGAGTTCGATCGATTGATTGACGTGCGCTCAGACAAACGCATCGCACGCGCATCACCAGAGAAGGCCTCGGGTGTGTCCCGGAGAATGTTTCTTGTGAA
>JBCBON010000015.1:0-47157 GCA_039821195.1 Pseudomonadota bacterium | reverse complement strand
ATTTTCCATCGAGGTTCCGACCTTGCCAGCAGGCCACGTCACATTGCGGCCCGTTGCCTTGTCGGATGCTGCCGCGATTGACCATGGAGCGTCGAATTACGATGTTTCAAAAATGACGACCTCTATCTCGCATCCCGTTCGGGATGGGGCGACCGAGGCTTTCCTTGAAGGTGTTATTGGCCCGGGGCGTTCAGAAATGGTTTGGGCGATGGTTTGGGCAGATAGGCCCTTAGACGAAATCCTAGGGCTGATTTCTTTGGAGAAACACGCTGAAGAAGATGCCGAGATTGGATACTGGATCGCGCCGGAAAACTGGGGGCAAGGGGTGGCGAGTGCCGCGGTTCAGGCCCTTGTGCGGTGGAACCCATTGGAGTGTTCCAGTTACTTTGGCAGTTGCTTCGTCGATAATCCGGCCTCTGCTCGCGTCATGTCAAAGGCGGGTTTTGTAGAGATGGGGCAGGGTTCGTCCTTTTCGGTTGCACGGAACGCAGACGTGGCCACGCGGCAGTTTGTCTGTCGCTTGCAGCCCCAAACGGATTGACCTAGGCGCGTTCTATGAAGTTTTTGGATCTGGCAAAAATCTACATCAAGTCCGGAGCGGGGGGAAATGGCTGTGTGTCATTCCGCAGAGAAGCCCATGTGGAATTCGGCGGACCCGATGGGGGCAATGGCGGCGATGGCGGCGACGTGATTGCCGAAGCGGTCGAAGGGCTCAATACGCTGATCGATTACCGGTATCAGCAGCATTTCTTCGCCAAGAATGGACGCCCCGGCATGGGGAAACAGCGTTCGGGCAAGGATGGTGAGGATGTCATCCTGCAGGTGCCTGTCGGGACCGAAATCTTGGAAGACGACGAAGAAACGCTGATTGCCGATTTGACCGAGCTTGGGCAACGCGTGATCCTAGCCGAAGGCGGCAATGGTGGCTTTGGCAACCTTCATTTCAAATCGTCGACCAATCAGGCGCCGCGGCGCGCTAATCCAGGGCAACCAGAGGTAGAGCGCACAATCTGGCTGCGCCTAAAGCTGATCGCGGATGCAGGGCTTTTGGGTTTGCCGAATGCCGGAAAGTCCACGTTCCTTGCGGCCACGTCGAATGCACGGCCCAAGATTGCAGATTACCCCTTTACCACATTGCACCCCAATTTGGGTGTTGTCGGAGTGGACGGGCGCGAATTTGTGGTGGCCGATATCCCCGGCCTGATTGCTGGGGCCCATGAAGGGAAGGGGATCGGTGATCGGTTTTTGGGTCATGTCGAACGCTGCGCGGTGTTACTGCATCTGGTTGATGGTACGTCAGAGGATGTGGTGTCCGACTATCGCACCATTGTTCATGAATTGACCGAATATGGCGGCCATCTGGCCGAGAAGCCACGCATTACGGTGCTTAATAAAACCGATGCGATAGAGGCAGAGGATATCGCACGCGCCATCAATCTTTTGCAAGCCGAGACGGGTGGTGCAGTCCTTCAGATGTCGGGCGTAGCACGCACCGGGACCACAGAGGTTCTGCGCGCGCTTTGGTCCGAGATTGAAAAAGACCGTGTTCAGCCTGTGGAAGAAGACGCGCCATGGCAGCCCTAACACTGCGCAATGCCAAGCGCATTGTCGTGAAGATCGGCTCTGCGTTGCTGGTGGACCCCTATCACGGGGCGCTGAGAGAGGCGTGGCTGCGCGGCCTTTGTGAAGATATTTCTCAGGCCAAAGCGCGGGGCGCTGAGGTTGTGATCGTATCCTCGGGGTCTATTGCTTTGGGCCGGGAGGTCCTGCGCCTTTCAGGTGCGCTGTCGTTGGATGAAAGCCAGGCTGCTGCGTCCGTTGGGCAAATTCGCCTTGCCCGCGCCTATGAGGAAACGCTGTCGCCCCATGGGATTGCGACCGGTCAGGTGCTCTTGACCCTCGAAGACAGCCGGGATCGCCGTCGCTATCTGAACTCTCGTGCCACGATCAACACATTACTGGCGCATCACATTGTGCCTATCGTGAACGAAAATGACACTGTTGCGACGGACGAAATTCGCTATGGCGACAATGATCGATTGGCCGCGCAGGTTGCGGCGATGATCGATGCAGATGCGCTGGTTCTCTTGTCGGATGTCGACGGGCTTTACACCGGCAACCCCAAGACGGACCCAAGCGCCGAGCATATCGCGCTGGTGCCAAGGATCACGCCTGAGATTGAAAACATGGCCGGAGATGTCGGGTCGTCGCTGTCCAAAGGTGGGATGAAGACGAAACTGATGGCGGCACAAACGGCGACCCGTGCCGGCTGTGCCATGGTGATATTGCGTGGGGATCAGGACCGACCGCTACAAGCGTTGGATCAAGGCGCATTGGCCACTTGGTTCCTGCCGAGGGCAGACCGACAAGCGGCGCGCAAAGATTGGATCGCTGCGATGAAAGTTCAAGGCGCTTTAGTGGTGGACGAAGGCGCAAAGACGGCGCTTGAAAAAGGAAAATCGCTCCTGCCTGCAGGTGTTGTTGCTGTCCATGGGGGATTTTCGCGGGGTGACCCGGTCGAGATCAAGGATGCTGCAGGGTTGGTTCTGGCCAAAGGTCTTGTGAATTACGACACGCCAGAGGTCGAAAAGATCCTTGGCGCGCAAAGCAGTGATGTCTCGACCATTTTAGGGTATCCAGGTCGTGGCGTACTCGTCCATCGTGACGATATGATTATGTGAGGAGGCGGAAATGGAAGTGTCGAGCTTGATGAAGGACATCGGGAAGGCTGCAAAAGCGGCCGCAGCGGAGCTTGCCTATGCATCGCCAGAGGCAAAGTCCAAAGCGATGATCGCCGCAGCGGATGCGCTTGTCGTGTCAACGGCCGATATTCTAGATGCGAACGCGAAAGATATGGAGTTCGGCCGCGATAAAGGGCTAAGCGATGCGATGTTGGATCGGCTCGCGCTTGATGAAACGCGCATTGCAGCCATTGCAGAGAGTTTGCGCGCCATTGCGGGCCAAGACGACCCCGTTGGGGAAGTGATTGCAGAGTGGGACCGTCCAAATGGCCTTCACATTCAACGCGTTCGGACGCCACTGGGTGTTGTGGGTGTTATCTATGAAAGCCGTCCGAATGTGACTGCGGATGCGGGTGCGCTCTGCCTGAAGGCTGGGAATGCCGTGATTTTGCGTGGCGGCTCGGAGAGTTTGCATTCGTCAACTGCCATCCATTCCGCCCTGTTGGAGGGGTTGCGTGCAGCCCAGTTGCCGGAAACAGCTATTCAACTTGTGCCCACGCGCGATCGCGCGGCGGTAGGTGCGATGCTGACGATGACAGATTATATCGATGTAATTGTGCCGCGTGGTGGGAAGGGGCTTGTGGGTCGCGTTCAGGCAGAGGCACGCGTCCCTGTTTTTGCCCATCTCGAAGGGATTTGTCACATCTATGTCGATGCAGCAGCCGATCCGGATAAAGCGCGCGCGGTGGTTTTGAATGCTAAGACGCGTCGGACCGGTATTTGCGGTGCCGCCGAATGCCTGCTGATCCATGAAAGCGTCATGGACACACTGGGAATTAACATAATTCAAGACCTTCTAAGCGCTGGTGTTGAGGTGCGAGGTGATCAAAAAATCCAATCAATAGAGGGAGTTATACCTTCTTCTTCAGAAGACTTTGGTCGTGAATTCTTGGATATGGTCATTGCAGCTAAGGTCGTTCCGGACACGAATGCCGCCATCGCCCATATCAAGGAATTCGGCTCTGATCACACAGAAAGTATCTTAACCGAGGATGATGCCGCAGCCACGTTGTTCTTTGAACGCCTTGATAGCGCGATCTTGATGCGGAACGCGTCGACGCAGTTCGCAGATGGCGGTGAGTTTGGAATGGGCGCAGAAATTGGCATCGCCACGGGCAAAATGCACGCGCGCGGTCCCGTCGGGGCCGCTCAACTGACGTCATTCAAGTATTTGGTGACCGGGGACGGAACAATCCGACCGTAATCAGGCGCGCCACGTCCGGTTTGGACCGCAATCGATATGGGTGAAGTTGGACCGGTAATAGCGTCCAACGCCGCCACCATTGAGCGCTTGCGCCGCTGCCGACACTTGCTTCATGCTGCGCGATTGCAACCGAAGGTCGGCGGCCATACCCTTGGTGTGATAGCTGTCCTTCGCAACTCGGCGAGAGCGCGCGGCCAGCATCGCATTCGTGGCAGGCGTCCGGTATCCCGACAACAGCATGAATGGCTCGTCCGTTTCCAAAAGGGCCTGAACCGCAGCGATATTATCGATATTGCCCGGATCCATATCCATGTGTTCGTCATTGCGCCAATCGCGCATCAGATAACTGATCTCTTCCAGCGCAGGTTTGACGTATTTTCCGTCGATCCAATAGATAATGTTGATCTCTTCACCGGACCGCTGCGCGCGCATTCTCAGCTGCCGGATATCGCCTGCTCCTTTTAGGAACCCAAATACGTTGGCATAAACTGGAGCGGCGCTGACCGTCGCGATACCTGCAAAAGCGCCTAGAAGTTTTCTGCGCTCTGGCGATGCAAGTCGTTTGTCGAGCATATCTCGCTTCTTCCTTATCGTTTGCCTGCCCGATCCATCCCCCGATCACGCAAACATGTGAATTCTGGTACCTTTTCTTACATTTTAATTATCCCAACTGATTCGCTTTCACCAGTGTTTTCTCTGCACCGGAAAAAATCCGCCGATAAATCAGACGATTACGTGAGTCGCGCGAGAGTTGTAAGCGATTCTACTTTTGTTCACAAAAAGTGGAAAATTTTACCCCCAAAACGTTTATTGGCGGGTATACTTTCAGGTATAGGGTTACGCTTAGTTTTAGGGGGAGCGTTTTTATGACTAAATTGTGTTGCGCGCGCGCATCTGTGTTGCATTTTTGCACTGCATTGGTTTTTGCGGCTGTTTTGAACTTGGTAGCAGCGGTTTCTGTGTCCGCTTCGGTCAATGAGGCATTGGCGAAAGAGCTGTCTGCACTGACGCGCTCTGACCCTCAAATCGTCGAATTCTATCAGGCTAATGGCCTGCAGCCGCTCTGGGTCGGGTCTAAAAATCGCACGCGGCGTGCGGGTTTAATCCGAGCGCTGAAGGCAAGCGGTGCGCATGGTGTGCCGAATGGCACATACGGAATTGCAGATTTGGAAAACGCTTTGAAAGCGTCCGATGCTGCGCGCATGGCCAAGGCCGAAATTCTTGCCAGTCAGATCTTCGTAAAATTCGGCCGGGATTTGAATTCTGGAGTGGTGAAACCCAGTTCCGTCGACCGCGAAATCGCGATTGCTCCGGCAGTGCTCAGTGCAAGCGCGCTTTTGGACTATGCCGAATCCTCTAATCCAAAGCGATATATCGATGGTCTTGCGCCTCAAACGGCGAATTATGAGGCGTTGTTAAAGGAACGTGACCGCCTGTTGCGGGTCATCGCACGAGGCGGCTATGGCCTTCAGGTTCCGGGATCCAAAATCGAAAAAGGCGAGAGTGGCTCTCACGTGCAAATCCTGCGTGCCCGGTTGACAGCAATGGAATATCGCGCCGGGAACAGCCCGAATTTCGATGATGCTCTTGAAAAGGTGGTGAAACAATTCCAAGCGGATCACGGAATGAACGCCGACGGAGTTGTTGGCAAGGGCACCCTGGCGGTTTTGAACCTGTCCGCAGAAGATAGATTGGCCCGCGTGGTCGCTAATTTGGAGCGCGAGCGCTGGTTTACGCGCAATCGCGGCAAGCGACATATCTGGGTGAACATCGCGGATGCGCGCGTCACAGTGTATGACAATGGGCGGGCGACGTTTACGTCCCGCACTGTGGTAGGCAAAGCAGTGCGCGATCAGCGGACCCCGGAATTTGCCGATGAAATGACCTATATGGTGATCAATCCGACATGGCATGTGCCGCGCAGTATCGCCGGGAAAGAGTATTTGCCGATCCTTCAATCCGATCCGGGCTTTCTGGCGCGCCGCAATATGCGTCTCTTGACCCAGTCAGGCGAAACGGTGTCCGCAAGCGGGGTGAATTTCAGCCAATACAGCGAGTCCAATTTCCCGTATCTCATCAAGCAGCGGCCTGATCCGGGCAATGCGTTGGGACGTGTGAAATTTATGTTCCCGAACCGCTACAACATCTATCTGCACGATACGCCGGCCAAAAGCCTGTTTAATCGTGATTACCGGGCCCATTCCCATGGATGTATCCGGGTTCAAGAACCTTTTGAATTTGCCTATCACCTGCTGGCCAAACAAACCGGCAACGCCAAAGGGTTTTTCCACACCATTTTGGATCGCGGCGCAGAACAGTATGTCAACCTCAAAGAGCCGGTACCTGTCTATATCTCGTACAACACGGCGTTCCTTGGGAAGACAGGCGACATCACCTATCGCCATGATGTCTATGGGCGTGACGCGAAAGTGTATAACGCCCTTTTGAAAGCCGGAGTGCGCTTGCAGAGCCAAGGAAGTTAAGTTCATAAGCGCCCATGCAGCATCGAATTGACGACATCGCACGGGCGCTTGGCGCGGACTTTTGGGGCGACGGGAGTGTTATGATCTCTGGGGTCGCCCAGCCGGACGAGGCAGGGGAAGGCGACCTTGCCCTCGCTATGGATCCGAGATTTGCCAAAGCCCTGCCAAAAGGGCAGGCGGTTGCCGCAGTCCTTTGGTCTGGCGCGAACCCGGAAGAGTTTGGTCTACGGGCCGTTATTTTTGCGCCCCGGTCCCGCTATGCGTTGTCCGGTGTCACGCGTATGTTTTCAAAGTTACCCGCGCTACCACACGGAATTCACCCCTCTTCGGTCGTCGATCCAACGGCAGATCTTGGCGAGGGGATCTCAGTTGGGCCTTTTGTTGTTATCGGACCCAATGTGCGCATTGGCAAAGGCGCGCGGATTTATAGCCATTGTTCAATTGCCGAAGGCAGCGTGATTGGCGAGGGTGCCTTGCTGTATGCTGGCGTCCATATCGGGCACGGCTGCAAAATTGGTGATAATTTTATCGCTCAACCGGGCGCTGTGATCGGTGCGGATGGCTTTTCCTTTGTCACGCCAAACCCCGGCTCGATCGAAGAAGCGCGATCGACGGGCGCGATCACGGAAGCTGAAAGCGATAACGCCTATGCTAGGATCGACTCGCTTGGCGGTGTAACCATTGGTGATTTCGTCGAGATTGGGTCAAATTCGTGCGTTGATCGTGGGACTTTAACCGATACGCGGATCGGCAATGGTACCAAAGTCGATAATCAGGTTCAGATCGCCCACAACGTGCAAATCGGTGACGATTGTTTGTTGTGCGGTCAGGCGGGGGTCGCAGGATCAACCGTAATTGGGGACCGAGTGGTGGTTGGCGGGGCGACCGCGATCGCCGATCACCTTAAGGTTGGATCTGATGTTGTGATCGCGGGCGGGTCCGGCGTTGCCTCTAATGTGCCATCAAAGCGGGTCATGATGGGCAACCCTGCCATGAAGATGGAGCTTAATGTCGAGGCGTATAAAGCGCTGCGTCGCTTGCCTCGTATCTTGAAACGTCTGGCGAAAGACACAGAATAACTATCATGTTGGGTGTCAGCCAGGGGATTGGCCAAGATGACTTTAGAAGATCAAATCAAGGAGATTATCGCAGAGCAAGCCTTGATGGATGCCGAAGACGTCAACGAGGACCACACCTTCGAAGAGCTTGGGCTCGACAGCATTGCGATGGTTGAAATTATTTACGGCATAGAAGAGGCATTTGACGTCTCTATCCCTTTTAACGCAAACGATCCTGAAGATACGGAATTCGATTTCAGCACAGTTCAAGCTGTGATCGATGGGGTGAAAGATTTGATTTCAGAAAAACCAAACGATTGATGCGACGCGTAGTGATTACCGGCCAGGGTGCAATTTGTGCTTTGGGTCGGTCTGTAGACAGTATTCAAAAGGCAATGGTAGACGGGCAGGTCGCAATCGGAGACCTCGACTTTGTTGATGTGGACCGCCTCTCTGTCACCATCGGGGCGCAGATCAAAAACTACGATCCGATGGATCATTTTACCAAACAAGAAGTGTCGCTCTACGATCCGTTTACGCAGTTTGCCCTTCTCGCCGCGAAAGAGGCGATCTCGGCATCTGGGCTCGTGTTCAACGGGGAGTTGGCCGAAACCTCTGGCGTGATTTTGGGGACGGCGGGTGGCGGGCTTCAAACTCAGGATGAAAACTACCGATCCGTTTATGAAGAGGGGAAACAACGCGTTCACCCTTTGGTCGTGCCCCGGTTGATGAACAACTCGGCCACATCGCATGTGTCTATGTCGTACAATCTTCAGGGGCCAAGTTTTACCGTGGCAACGGCCTGTGCCTCGTCGAATCATGCGATGGGCCAGGCTGCAACGATGATCGCCAGCGGGATGAGTGACGTGATGATCACCGGCGGGTCAGAGTCGATGTTGTGCTTTGGGGGTATCAAGGCATGGGAAGGATTGCGGGTCATGTCACGGGATGGTTGCCGCCCTTTTTGTGCAACGCGGAATGGTATGGTGCAGGGCGAAGGCGCTGCGGTTTTTGTCTTTGAAGAGTACGAGCATGCGCGCGCGCGCGGTGCCGATATTATTGCCGAAGTGGCGGGTTTTGCCATGTGCTCTGATGCGTCAGATATCGTGAACCCAAGCCAATCAGGTGCCGAGAGAGCCATGAAAAATGCCCTGAATGCGGCCGAACTGAACCCCGGTGACGTTGATTATATTAATGCCCATGGGACAGGAACGACCGCAAACGACCGAACAGAAGTCGCCGCCATTAAGGCTGTGTTCGGGGCTGTGGCGGATCAGGTTTCCGTTTCGTCCACGAAATCCATGCACGGTCACTTGATCGGTGGTACTGGCGCGATTGAGTTGCTGGCCGTGACAAAGGCGCTGAACGACGATGTGGTTGCGCCGACGGCGGGCTATACCGAACGCGATCCGGAGTGCGATCTGGATGTTGTGCCCAACACCGCAAAAGAGCGGCCCGTTAACGCCGCCCTGTCCAATGCATTTGCATTTGGTGGTTTGAACGCCGTGCTCGCGCTCAAGCGCGTTTAATTATTCTGGTTTAATTGCGTCCCACGCGTCGCTGAACTCTGCCAGTGTTACATTCAGCGGGAGAGCCTGCCCATTGGACCCGGCAGGAACAATATTCAGGATCAGCATTTCGCCGGCTTTCAGCACCTCTATTTCTGTTGCCGTGAGGCCAAAGCGGGCGAGGCAGCCATCTTGTTCGCAAACCGCAAATGGGTAGCGGTTCACACGACCGTCATCGATCTGGAAACCCAAACCCGCTTGCAGTAAAATCCCAAGAGGCGCGATCACTGTAATGCCAGCCGCCGCTTCGGCATCTGCGGGCAAAGCCTCGATCGTGACCCGAGATAGGATTTGACCTTCGCCTGTCTTCCCGAATTGGATCAACACGCAATTTTCGCCGTCGGCCATCTCGAAACACGTTTGTTCCCAATCTCCGAAGGTTGCGCGTACTTCAGGTGCGCCGGGCGCCTCTTGTGCGACAGGGAATTCGGCGTCCGCGCGTTGCGCCTCTTCACTCTTCGCGGCTTCACTTTCGGTTTCTTGCGCGACCGCAAAACCAGCTGCGCAGATTGCAATCAGTGCGGCGGAAAACAGACGTTTCATTGTGATCCCTTTTTGTTTGTGCGGGGGCTTTTAGTACAGTCAGTGCCGAGGGAAACCCCAGATTTGGGCTGGGCAATCTTTTGCGTAGTGCGCCAACGGCCGCAATTCTCGGCCACCTACAGTTTCCGCATTTTCACTTTCGTGATCCGGTTCAGATCCTTTTCGATGATCTCCATACGGAATCCGTAGAACTGAAAGATTTGGCCGACATTCGGGATCATCTGTGCCTCGTGGATGATCAATCCCGCCACCGTGTTCGCTTCTTCATCCGGAAGCGACCATTCATATGCCCTGTTCAAGTCGCGGATGGTCGTCATCCCATCAATGGTAACATTGCCATCTGCATCCGTTTCAACGATCAGTGTCTCATCCTCGTCATATTCGTCGGTGATCTCTCCAACGATTTCTTCGAGAATATCCTCCAGTGTGATGAGGCCCTGTAGGTCACCATACTCGTCCACCACCATGGCAGAGTGGCGGCTGAGACGCAGGAATTGCCGCATCTGATCTTCGAGACTTGTTGCATCAGGGATGAAGTACGGCGTCGTCATCACTTCCAGGATGTCATCGCGGCTGATGTCATCCAGTGTGTCGCCTTTCTGAAGTTTGGTGACCACAGCCCGCAAAAGTTCTTTCGCGTGTACTACACCAAGAATGTTTTCTTGGTTTTGATTGAACACCGGCAAACGCGTGTAGCGCGAGTTCAAGCTTTGCATGATAATCTGGGTGGGAGATGCCTCGCTATCGATCATTTCGATGTCGGACCGATGGAGCATGATTTCTTCGACCGTTCGGTCTTT
The DNA here is from genome assembly GCA_039821195.1 of Pseudomonadota bacterium. GTDB lineage: Bacteria > Pseudomonadota > Alphaproteobacteria > Rhodobacterales > Rhodobacteraceae > Amylibacter. The sequence continues at coordinate 36,760 of JBCBON010000015.1, read as the reverse complement.
TAAGTCCAGCGCTCCGAGCAGGCGATCACGCTCGTCCTTTTCGACGGCCCCTTCGGAGTGTCCAAGCGCAATGGCCCCGGCAATTTCGAGCTGAACGCTGTCTTCATCATTGTCTTTTTTGCCCACGCCGAGCAGGTGCAAAACGCCAGATACAATAAAGTTCACAGCCGCAACAATCGGCGCAAGAACCGACACGACAGCCCCAATGGGGCGCGATACAAGGGTCGCTGCCTTTTCGGCATTGAGAATAGCATAGGTTTTCGGCAGCACTTCGGCAAAGACCAAAACCAACAGCGTCATGACCAAGGTGGCAACGGCAACGCCGCTGTCACCGAACAAGCGCGTAAACAACTGCGTCGCCAGGGACGCCGCGAGGATGTTCACCAGATTGTTGCCCAACAGAATGCCGCCGATAAGACGCTCGCTGTCTTCGCGTAAACTCAGCGCTTTCTCAGCGCCTTTAGAACCTTCTTCGGATTTTGCATGCAGCTTACCTCGGCTTGCGGTTGTCAGAGCTGTTTCCGAGCCCGAGAAAAATCCAGACATAACCAGCAACAACAGGATTGTCGCGGTCGTGCCCCAGAGTGCGGCGTCAAATGGGACTAAAGCCATTGTGATGGCCATGGGTGGTCTACTCCTTGAGAGAATAACAACGTTTGACTACGGATATGGCATTCTGACGGGAAAACAAGAACGATGCGGATAGAAGACCTGGGCAAATTGGACGGTCAGGTGCTGTTATTTGGGGGCATCTACTCCAATCTGCAGGCTTTGACTGCGCTTTGGGCCCGCGCTGACCGTTTGAACATCCCAGAGTCGCAGCGGATTTGCACCGGCGATATTGCGGCCTATTGCGCCGATGCTGGCGCGTGTGTGGCGTTTGTGATGGACGCTCGAAGTCCGGTTCTGAAAGGCAATTGCGAAGAGCAGTTGGCCTCAGGCGCGCTCGATTGTGGGTGTGGATTTGATGAGGGCAGCACGTGTTCGCTGCTGTCGGTCCGCTGGTACGAAGCGGCGCAAGCGCAAATGACGGATGCGATGCGCAAGTACATGGCTGGATTGCCGGATCGCATGATCTTCGAGCATGCGGGAAAACGATACGTGACGATCCATGGAGGTGCCGGTGATATCTCTCGGTTTTTGTGGACGGTGACGCCTGATGCCGTGTTGAGGGAAGAGATCGCGACACTCCGGGGCCAGGTCGGTGACTTCGATGCCGTGGTTGCAGGACATAGTGGCCTCCCGTTTGAGCGGCAAGTGGATGGGGTTCATTGGATCAATGCAGGCGCTATCGGTATGCCCGCGCATGATTTGTCGGCGAAGACGCATTTCGCCGTGCTGACGGACGGCAGGCTTGCCTTTCATCGCCTGACCTATGATGCTGCAAAAGCTCAGGCGCGCATGATAGAGCTTGGGCTGACCCAAGGGTATCACTCTACTTTGCTATCAGGTGTTTGGCCGTCTGAAGACACTCTACCAACGGAGCTTCGTCACTGCGACATAGGATGAAGGTCCAAGACCAGTTGCTCCAAAGCTTCATCCGCCACATGGGTATAGATCTCGGTCGTGGAGATATCGGCGTGACCCAGCAAAACCTGAATAACCCGCAGATCAGCGCCATGACGAAGCAGATGCGTCGCGAATGCGTGCCGCAGCTTGTGCGGCGTCACGGCTTTAGGGCTGACGCCCGCGTTCACGGCAATCTCTTTAAGAATCAGATAGAATCCCACTCGGGTCAAATACCCTTCTTTGGATGTTGAGGGGAACAAGCAGGGCGACGGGCGGGTAGTGCCGGCGAGGCCGTGATCCTCTTTCTGATCGCGTATTTCCAGCCATGCCGACAGCGCGGCGCGGGCTGGATCATTCAGCGGGACCATACGTTCCTTCCCGCCTTTCCCTTTGACTAAGAGCATCTTTGGGTTCCCGCGCGCCGCCGCCACAGGCAACGAGACAAGCTCGGTCACGCGCATGCCTGACGCGTAAAGCACCTGCATCAAACAAGTGTTGCGAATGCGATCTGCTTCGGATCGGCCCGTGCGCTGAGCAGCCTCCAACAGCCGAAGCACGTCATCTTCGCGAAGGACATCGGGCAGGGCGCGCTTGCGTTTCGGTCCCTGAATATCCGTCGCTGGGTTTTTGTCCACCAGCCGCTCTTCATATGCAAAACGGTAAAACTGACGAATAGAGGACAGGCGGCGCGCGCGGGTCGCCTCTGACATGCCCTGATCGTCTTGATGGATGATATAGCCCTCGATGTCGTCACGTTTGACATCTGTAAGTGACTTGCCACGGCGCGCCAAAAACGCAGCAAAGTCGCGCAAGTCACGGCCATAGCCAAAGGCCGTATTCTCCGATGCGTTTCGGTCCGCACGGCAGGCGGCAAGAAAACTGAGGATAAGGCGCTCATTCATGTTCGACACCAGTTCTCACGGGCATAAATCTGTACCGCGATCAACTCCGCCCAGCGGTTCAGGCCCACGCTGCGCAAAACTGCAAGGTCATCCGCCAAAAGCCTGAGGTCCGGGGTTTCAGCCGCCAAATGCCCAAGCGTCACCAAAAGATCGCGGGCACTTGCATTTGGTTTTTCCACCGCGCTGTCGCGCAGGATGAACAAAAGTGGGCTGGATGGTTCTTCGGCCAGGGTTTCGATATTTGGCGCGTCCTCTGTTGCGGCCAGCGATAACATGCATTTGCCACTCTCGGTATTCATGGAGATCGCATCTATCTTCGGTGCAATATATTCGGCCAGCGCCGCATCCAGACCGACGGTCGTGAATTCTCGCGTGGCCGATTGGATCAGCTCCCGTCCGGGACGCTCGGTATTTGCAACTGTTTGTGCAAGGCGCACACGATCCCATGGTTGACCCGAGGCGGGCGGTTGCCCCTCTTGGTAGACCGCAAAAAGTTGAGCCCCTGTAATGGCCCCCGATCGCGCAAGCGCTTCAGCTGCCTCAATCCGTTCGCGCCACGGGGCAAACCCGTTCAGTGTGCGCAGCTCCGGACCCAGGCTGTCGGCGACCTTTGGCGGTGGTAGACCCAAATCGAACCGCATTAGAAAGTCGACTGCGCCATCTTGGGGTTCTGGGTCCGAAATCGGCAAATCTTCAAAGACATCCGGATCCATGTAGAATAAGAACAGGTTTGCCTCTGCCTCGGTCAATCGGCCCAAAGCCGCGTTCGCTTCGATCATTGCTATGGCTTTGTTTGGATCACCATTGAGCGCGGTACAAAAAATAGTCGCATCGAGTGGCCGAGGCGGCGGCACTTGGTTCAAGGCCTCGCAAGGCTCCACCTCCAGTCCCAACCAGATAGAGGCGGTAAGCCACCTGCGAAACAATTCTGGAGACTGTGTTCCAACCTGACGCAGTAAAGCTTCGAGCGCATCAATCGACCCTGTTTTCTCAAGATGATCCAACCGCGCCAAAAGATAAGGCGACGGCATTTGCGTGGTTAGCGGTGGATTAAACTGTGATTTTGAGATCAAACGGATCAGGTCAATCACGGCAGGCGGCGCTGCAGTTGACACAAGCGGAAAGTTTACGGCCAGACTGGTTGCGTCTTGGTCTTCCAAAAAACTGCGTGGCAAGCCGATCAGTGTGGGAGAGATCAGTCCAACCGCCTCTCCCGACAGTTCTGTGATTTCGCTGATGGCAATCGTTTGGGCGTTTGCATTAATGCCGAAGGCGCATGTCAATGCGAGGACAACGCGTCCGATCATGGGTTTCCGTCACCTTCGGGTAGGTCGATCGCGACCCGCACAGGCGATTGATTTGGCGACATGTCGCCAAAATAAGAGTATCCAATCAGTCCCACCAAGGTGATGACTGCCAAGTAAAAGATCCCTTTGATCAGGCGCCTCATGCTCGATCCTGCCGCTTCGGCTTGTATTTTGTGGTTGGATATCATGTATGGGTTTGATTTGCCAAGGATCGCGAAGGGATCAGGGAATTGAGCAAGGGTAAGCTGACACGCTGGATCTCGCTTGTGGGTATGATGGGAAGCGGGAAATCAACCATTGGCGCTGCCCTCGCGGACAAACTGGACGTCCCTTTCGTTGACAGCGATGCCGAGATTGAGGCCGCGGCCACGATGAGCATCGCAGAGATTTTTGCCCGCGACGGGGAGGCGTTCTTTCGCGACAAAGAGCATCAGGTGATTGCGCGCCTGATAGCGGGAGCTCCGGCGATTTTGTCTACAGGCGGTGGTGCCGTCATCACAGAGGCGTTGCGGGCAGATTTGGTCGCAAAGACGACCATGGTCTGGCTCGATGCCGATATCGACGCGCTCTGGACTCGGGTGAAGGGCAAAGAGGATCGCCCTTTGTTGAACACCGATAAACCTAGGGCCGTGCTGCAAGACTTGCTCGCCGCTCGACGGGCCTTTTATGCAGAGGCGCATATCCGCGTGGATAGCGGGTCTGGCCGACCTGTGGGGGCAATCGCCGACGAGATTATCGCCCAACTGCCAAAAGAGGAGGGCTAAGATGGAAACGGTTCATGTGGATCTGCCGGGACGTGCGTATGATGTGCGCATCGGACCGGGGCTGTCGCAGCGCGCGGGCGTGGAAATTGCGCCCATTTTGTCGCGCCCCAAGGTGGCGATCGTGGCGGACGCCCATGTTTGGGAGCTTCATGGTGCGACGCTGACGGCTGCCCTTGACGCCGAAGGCATCGCCAGCGAGGTGCTCAAGGTCCCGCAAGGCGAAGGCTCCAAAAGCTGGGCCGAGTTGCAGCGCGTTGTGGAATGGTTGTTGGCCGCACAGGTAGAGCGTCGCGATGTGGTGCTTGCCTTTGGGGGCGGCGTCATTGGCGATTTGGTGGGTTTTGCCGCCGCCATCCTGCGGCGCGGCGTGCGTTTTGTGCAGCTCCCAACCAGTCTTTTGGCCCAAGTCGACAGCTCTGTCGGCGGCAAGACGGGCATCAATTCGCCTGCGGGTAAGAACCTAATTGGCGCGTTTCACCAACCCAGTCTGGTGCTCGCCGATATTGATGTGCTGGGCACGCTGACGGCGCGGGATTTTCTGGCGGGCTATGGCGAGGTGGTGAAATATGGCCTCTTGGGGGATGCGGCGTTCTTCGCTTGGCTCGAAGACAATGGCCCGGCCTTGGCCGCGGGCGATATGACAGCCCGCGCTAGGGCGGTGGCCCATTCGGTGGCGATGAAAGCGCGGATCGTTGAACGCGACGAGACCGAGCAGGGGGATCGCGCGCTGCTCAACCTTGGGCATACATTTTGCCATGCGCTCGAGGCCGCAACGGGCTATTCAGGGCGTTTGCTGCATGGCGAGGGGGTTGCGATTGGCTGTGCGCTCGCTTTTGAGACCTCGATGCGTTTGGGCCTGTGTTCACAGGAAGCGCCAAGCCGCGTGCGCGCGCATCTACAGGCCATGGGGATGAAGATCGATTTGCGCGATATCGACGGCGATTTGCCCGATGATGATGCGCTGATTGCGTTGATGGGGCAGGACAAAAAGGTTGTCGATGGCCGTATCAAATTCATCATGGCCCGTGATATTGGGGAGGCTTTCGTGACCGATCAAGTGGAGTTGAGCGCCGTCAAAGAGGTTTTGGCCGCGTCGCGTTAGAGCGCCTTAAGTTCGGCCACCATGCGCTCTGCCAGTTTGCGGCTGTCCTCGGGGTTAGTACCAATCTGGTTGTCGAGGCGCAGCGTCGTGACATGCGCTTGGTAGGCTTTGGCGAGGGCTTCGGCGTCGTGCTGCGCATCAATTTCGCCCTGCGCTTGCGCCGTTTTAAACGCGTGCTGAAACCCTGCACGGGTTTTGTCGAAAAGATCGCGCGCGTAATCGGCCAGGTGCGGCTCTGCCTCTGCGTTTTCGAGGATCGTTTTGACGATCATGCAGGCCTGGGCGGGGTCCGCCCGTCGCTCTTGGGCCGCGAAGCTTTGCAAATGTGCTGCGAGCGCGTCGATTATCATGGGCGAAGTCGCAAGCTGTTCTTCGAATTTAGCGCGGCCTTGATCGAAATAGCGTGCCAAACTGTCCTTGAACAACGCCTCTTTGCTTTTGAACGCGGCATAGATGCTGCCGGGCTTCATTGAGAGCGCCGCTTCGAGGTCCTTGAGCGAGGTCGCGTGATAGCCCTTGCGCCAAAAGATTGCGAGGGCCGCATCCAATGCGGTGTCACGGTTATATGTTTCTGCCCGGGCCATGGCGGTTATCTAGAGCTGTTTTTCCCATTTGTCCGGCCCCTTATACTCACATTTGAGTGATTGCTCAAATTACTGTTTGAGCAATCACTCAATTAGGGTTACGCAAGCCCCATACCCGACACAGTGTCGGCGAGTCACAAAGGACCCATCATGAAGATTTTTGAAAAACACACCGAAGAGACTGCTCCAGAAGCCTCTCTCCCCCTGATCGAGAAATCCAAAGCCGCGTTCGGCCGTTTGCCGGGCCTCCATGCCGTTATGGCCGAAGCGCCGGGCCTGTTGGACGGCTATCAAGTGTTGCACAGGCTGTTCCTTGAAACGAGCTTTGACAATGACGAGAAGACGGTCGTTTGGCAGACAATCAACGTTGAAAACGAGTGTCACTATTGTGTTCCCGCCCATACAGGCATCGCCAAAATGATGAAGGTGGATGACGCGATTACAAACGCGCTGCGCGACGAGACGCCCCTGCCGACAGCCAAGCTGGAGGCGCTGCGGACCTTCACCCTGAAGATCGTGAACCAGCGTGGGTTCCTGAGTGACGAGGATGTCCAAGAGTTCTTGGATGCGGGCTACACCAAGCGTCAAATCCTTGAAGTTATCTTGGGCTATAGCCAGAAAATCATGTCAAACTACACGAACCACTTGGCCGAGACACCAGTGGATGCGCCGTTCGAGCAATTTGCTTGGTCGAAATCGGATAAAGCGGCGTAAACCGGATAAACCTATGGTTTAAGGCGGCTGCGCTGCCTTAGGCCGAACAACTCGCCCCGCCCAGCACGCAGAACTTCGCGCAATGGGGGTGGTTGAGTTTTACATCCGCTTCGGCCTCTTCCAACGTTTCCCCCAACTCGAACTGAGGGTCATAGGGCAGAAGCGTGCAGGCCAGCACTGTAGGGCTGCCTGCGCCTTTGCGTTTGACCACCATGCGAGAGGAGGAACACATCACCTCGCGCGGGGATTTGTTTAGGATGCCCCAACAGGCCGTTGTGATCTCTGGCACATCAACGGTTTCATCCATTTCGGGGAAGAGGACCGTCATACCGGGGTTTAACGCATCAATGTCATAGCCGTGGCGCGCATAAAGATCGGCATAGCCCTGACGGCTATCGGCATCGCTGTCGCCCCAAAGGGTCCGCCCCGCGACGGCCATTTTAACGCCATTGTCGCGCAGCCAATCCATCCCCTCCAGCGCACGCTGAAAGGATTGCGATCCACGTTCTTCGTCATGCAGGTCTTCTCGGAAGTGATCAAGAGAGATGCGGAATGTCATCTTTTCGGGATAGGCGACATTGAGGCGCAAGATGCCTGCCTGCATGGTCTTGCGCATCATCGGGCGCATGGCATTTGTCAGCACCAGCACCTCGAACCCGCGTTCAAGGCAAACCTCCATGATCTCAATCATCTCTGGATTCATGAACGGCTCCCCGCCGGTGAAGGCGATTTCCGTTGTCTCCCAGCCACGGTCCACGATCTGATCGAGATAGCTTACGACCTCGTCTGCCGTGATATAGACCAGACGATCATTCGTGGGCGAGCTTTCGATATAGCAGTTCACGCATTCGATATTGCACAGCGTGCCGGTGTTGAACCAAAGCGTGGTGGCTTTCATCAACGGCACAGAAGCACGCTCTTCCCCTTTGGCGGTCACATCTGGATCTTGAAACTTGCCCAAAGGGCGCAGCGGTGTCTGCGTGTTCATTGTCTACCTATGCTCGTTTCCACGCTGTCTAAGGAGGACATGCGCACGGGAAAAGCACAGAATTGTCTTTGGCACGAAACTGTGACCGCATAGTCATCGTCTGAAAACTGACATATGACGGAAGTAATACTGCGTTCATAGGAGTATGTATGGCGATGCAGACAATCCCGGTGGAGCCGTTTGACCTCATCATCTTTGGGGCGACAGGTGACCTAGCGCGCCGCAAAATTATTCCGGGCCTCTTCCGCCGCTTGCGCGCCGGGCAGATGCCAAAAGGGGCGCGCATCATTGGGGCTGCCCGGACAGAGATGGAGGTCTCTGCTTTTCGTCAAATGGCAGAAGCCGCGGTGCGCGAGGCGTGTCAGCCGCAAAACACCAATCAGGATGATCTGGAGCAATTCCTCAGCCAGATCGATTATGCCACGCTGGATGTTTTTGACGACAAAGATTGGGAAAAACTGCGACCGATGCTGCGCGAGGACGTCGTACAGGCGTTTTATTTCTCTGTCGGACCGGGACTTTTCGGACAGATCGCGCGTGGGTTGAAAGAGCATGATCTTGCAGGACCAAAGGCGCGGATCGTGGTTGAAAAACCTTTTGGCCGTGATCTCTCTACGGCGCAGGCGCTGAATACAGAGTTGCGTAGGTTCTTTGACGAAAGTCAGATTTATCGGATCGACCATTACTTGGGAAAAGAGACGGTTCAAAACCTGATGGCGATCCGTTTTGGTAATGTGTTGTTTGAGCCGCTTTGGAACTCCCACCATGTGGATCATGTGCAGATTACGGTTGCTGAAACCCTGTCCGTGAAAGGGCGCGGTGCCTATTATGACAAATCAGGTGCCATGCGTGACATGGTGCAGAACCATATCATGCAGCTTTTGTGCCTTACCGCGATGGAACCCCCGTCGCATTTTGAGGCAGATGCCGTACGGGATGAGAAGCTGAAGGTGATCCGTGCGCTGCAACCGGTTTCCGGGGCCAATCTTGTGCGCGGTCAGTATCGTGGACCCCAAAAATCAGATGATTATCGCGCTCACGCAGAGGCCCCCGATACTCAAACGGAGAGTTATATCGCGCTGCGTACAGAAATTGCGAATTGGCGATGGGCGGGAGTGCCGTTTTACCTGCGCACTGGGAAAATGCTACGCGATCGCGTCTCTGAGATTGTCGTGGTGTTTAAACATGCGCCCCATTCGATATTTGGCGCGCGCGAGGATGACGGCGAAGGGGCGAATATTCTTGTGATCCGTCTTCAACCGGACGAGGGCATCACCCTGAAGGTCACTATCAAAGACCCTGGCCCGGGCGGTATGCGCCTGCGAGAGGTCCCACTGGATATGACTTTTGCAGATGCCTTGGCCGAAGAGGTGGATGGGATGCCCGACGCTTATGAGCGGCTGATCATGGATGTGATCCGGGGCAACCAGACCTTGTTCATGCGCGGCGACGAGGTAGAGGCTGCTTGGGCTTGGGTCGATCCAATCGTTGCTGCATGGCAGACGGATGGAAAACCACCAAAGCCCTATGATGCAGGGTCCCAAGGTCCAGAAGATGCACTGCATCTTTTGGCCAAAGATGGCAGGCGCTGGCGTCGCATCGGTGGGGATCGCTGATGCTCATAGAATATGTCAGCCGCAGAGACCTGATGACAAGTGTGGCCGATCAAGTCGCGCAAGAGCTGCGGGCTGCAATCCGCTCGCGGGGGCAGGCCAGCATGGCGGTGCCGGGTGGCACGACCCCACGACCGTTTTTTGAAGCCCTTCGGGTCATGGACCTTGATTGGAGCGCGGTCACCATTTGTCTTACGGATGAGCGCATCGTGCCAGAGACATCCGATCGGTCAAACACCGCACTGGTAAAGGATGGCCTGTTACGAGATGCGGCGGCGGCGGCCCAGTTCCTTAACATCCTGGAAAGCCCGCAAGCCATAGAGGCTGTGCTGCCATTAGATGTCATTGTTTTGGGAATGGGCACGGATATGCACACAGCATCACTGTTTCCCGATGCGCTGCAGTTGCAGGATGCTCTGTCCGATGCGGCGCCTTTGGTCATGATGATGTCGACACCGACAGGGGGCGAAGATCGCGTCAGTCTCACAGCGCCGGTGCTTCGGAGCGCTCGGCATGCGCATGTCCTCATCACAGGGGCGGAAAAACGCGCGGCGTATGACATCGCACAAAAGGCTCTGACCGAGGCGCAAGCGCCCATTCGCATCGTGTTGATGTCAGACCCACCAGCAACCGTTCACTTCGCGGAGTAATCCATGTCAGAGATTTGGTCACAGCTGAAAGCCCATAAAAAGCGCCTCAAGAAAACGCATATGATGGAGCTTTTTGCCACTGACCCTGATCGATTTGACAAATTTTCCGTCCAATCGGGCGATCTGTTTTTAGATATGTCCAAGGTGAAGCTGGATAGCGCCGCCATGGCCACACTGCTGAAACTTGCGGAGGAAACCGAGGTTTCTGCGCGCCGTGATGCAATGCTGAGGGGCGACGCCATAAATGACACCGAGGGGCGGGCCGTGCTGCACACCGCGCTGCGGGCTGCGCGAGATGCCGTCATCACGGTGGACGGAGCGAATGTCGTTCCGGGGGTTCATAAGGTTTTGGACCGGATGGCGGCTTTCGCCCGGGATATCCGCGCTGGCGAGGTCGCGGCGGCCAATGGTGAACCATTCACTGACGTCGTGAATATCGGGATCGGAGGCTCGGACCTTGGGCCGGTGATGGCGACCGAGGCTCTGGCCCCTTACCATGACGGTCCGCGGACGCATTTTGTTTCAAATATTGACGGTGCAGATGTTGCTGATACGCTGCGACCGCTGGACCCAAAACGGACGCTGATCATTGTTGCGTCCAAAACCTTCACGACGATTGAAACAATGACGAATGCCCAATCCGCGATGGATTGGCTTTTGAGTGCGATGGATAAGGGATCTGCTAATCAGCACCTTGTGGCACTCTCGTCAGCCGTGGATCGGGCCACCGCCTTTGGTGTCGCCGAAGATCGCATTTTTGGGTTCGAGGATTGGGTCGGTGGTCGCTACTCGCTTTGGGGTCCGATTGGCCTGTCGATAATGCTGGCCATTGGGGCCGAGGATTTCCGCGCCTTCCTTGATGGGGCGGCCTACATGGATCAACATTTCGCCCGAGCCGAGTTTGCGTCAAATATGCCCGTGCTGTTCGCTCTTGTAGGGGTCTGGCACAATTCGGTCTGCGGCTATGCCAGCCGGGCCGTGTTACCGTATGAAAACCGTTTGCATCGCCTGCCGGCATACTTGCAGCAGTTGGATATGGAATCGAATGGAAAATCCGTGCGTCGGGACGGAAGCGATGGGGCAACGGACACAGGGCCGATCGTCTGGGGAGAGCCGGGAACAAACGGTCAGCACGCCTTTTATCAGCTCATCCATCAGGGCACGCGGGTCATTCCGTGCGAATTCATGGTGGCGCGCGAGGCCCATGAACCCCATCTGGCCCACCAGCACCGCTTGCTTGTGGCGAATTGTTTGGCCCAGTCAGAGGCATTGCTGCGCGGGCGACACCTCTATGAGGCGCGCGCCTTGATGGCAGCGGCAGGCTTCGAAGGGGACGAGCTGGAACGCCAAGCGGCGCATCGCGTTTTTCCCGGAGATCGGCCCAGCACAACGTTGATCTATCCAAAACTGACCCCGTCTGTTTTGGGCCAAATCATTGCGCTTTATGAACATCGGGTTTTTGTGGAAGGCGCGATTTGGGGCATCAACAGCTTCGACCAATGGGGTGTTGAACTGGGTAAAATTTTGGCAACTGACATGGCCCCACTGCTGGATGGCGGAGATGCGAGCGGCAAGGACGGCTCAACCCAAGGGCTGTTGCAGCATCTTCGCAGCTAGTTATTCACCCGGATCGTAGGTCCACCTATAACCCGGCGGTGTGGGGCCTTTGTTGCGCCCGCCTTGTTGTTTCTGCTCCCACGCATGAGCCAGAATACCGACTGAGCGGGATAGTACAAAAAGCCCGCGCGCAAGCGGAGGCTCAAAGCCCAGCTCCCCATAGATCACGGCCGTTGCCCCATCGATATTCATGGGCAGCGCGCGGCCCTTGCGGGCGGCCAAAATGTCTTCCAACCACAGAGCAACCTCACCGATCGCACCTGTGATATCACCGCGGTCTTTCGCTTCTGCGACCAAACCCATCAACCGGGGCGCGCGCGGGTCGACGGGGTTGTGGAAGCGATGACCAAAGCCGGGGATAATTTTGCCGCGCTCCGCGATCCATGCGTCCAATGCGTCTTCTTTTTTGTCCATCTTGGACAACGCCAAATACAGCTCCAGTGCTTGTTCGCCCGCGCCACCATGGACATCGCCCAATGTGTTGATGGCAGAGGCCATGGCCGATTGGAGCCCGATCCCGCAGGTGATGGCCATGCGCGCGGTCGCAATCGAGGGGGCTTGCGGCCCGTGATCTACAGCGGCGACCAAGGCAGCCTCAAGCAAAAGGGCCTGACCATCTGTAGGGATGTCCCCGCGCGTCATGAGCCAGATCATCTGCGGAAACGACAGCGTACCGATCAACTCTTCTATTGGGCGGCCACGGATGTCGATGCGCCCTGGCTCCATGTCGATGATCGAGGTGCGCCACCAATCGGAAACATCACTCATATCGCGCCATCCTTTTTTAACTGATCAATCTCATCTGCGCTGCGGCCCAAAGCGCCGTATATGCTATGGTTGTCTTGGCCCAACTCGGGCGGTGGCGTGGGCACTGATGGCGCCTGCTTGTTCAACTTCACGCCTGTGCGCACCACGCGGATATCACGGCCCACGCCTGGGACGTCTTCGAAATCGGCCAGGAATCCGCGATCCGCGATTTGCGGCATCGACAGCACCTCGGGAACCGTCAATACCGCGCCCGCCGGTACGCCAATCCTGTTCAACTCTTTGGCCCAATCGCGCGCGGGCTTTGCGCGCAGCGCCGTTTCCAACTCTGCTTTGAGGGCCAAGCGGTTGGTTTTGCGGTCCTCTCGTGTAGCATAATTGGGGTTCTTTTGAAGATCGCTGAGGCCCAGGTGATCTGTCAGAAGCACCCATTGCTCGTCTTTGTTTGCGGCAATATTCAGCGCGCCTTTGGCGGTTTCAAATGTGCCAGAGGGGGCAGAGGTCGGGTTCTCATTCCCTTGGGGCGTGGGGTCCACACCCGCGATCAGATGGTTGGACACGACCCAGCCCATGGTGGCCATCACGCTTTCAAGCATGGAGACATCTATGAAACTGCCGCGGGGAGAGGCATTGAGCGCGGCTGAAATCGCAAAGGCCGCCGTCATCCCACCGATCGTATCGGCCAAAGGGTAGCCTGCGCGCAAAGGTGCGCTGTCGGCGTCGCCCGTGATCGACATAACACCTGAGGCACCTTGGATGATTTGGTCATAAGCGGGGCGATGCACCCAAGGGCCGTCCTGACCAAAGCCCGAGATGGCACAATAGATCAGGTCAGGTTTGATGGCCTTGAGCGCGTCATAGCCCAGGTCCAAACGCTCCATCACGCCGGGGCGAAAGTTCTCCACCAAAACATCGGCAGTCGCGACAAGATCGCGAAACAGCGCTTTCCCATCCTCGTGCTTGAGGTTCACTGTCACCGATTTCTTGCCTGCGTTTTGGGCCAGAAAGCTCACGCCCATGCCCTTGGCGTTGAGTTCAGGATCAAGGCCAAGATTGCGGGCAAGATCACCGCGGCCAGCGGCCTCCACTTTGACGACGTCTGCACCAAAGTGAACCAGCTGGTGGCAGCAGAACGGCCCGGCCAGCACGTTTGTGAGGTCTAAAACGCGAATGCCCGAAAGTGGTTTAGTGTGCATGGCAGCCCCTCTTTGGGTCTGTCCTAGATCAATTTTTGATCGCTGACGAGGACACCATCGGCATCAGCATAGAGCCACTGCCCGGATTGAATCTGCAATCCGCCCATGGAAATCGGCTGTCCGATTATGCCGATATTCTCTTTTGCGCTTTTGAGCGGCGTTGTGCCCAAAGCGAAAACGATAAAATCCATCGCGTCGATATCGACGCTATCTCGGATCGCTCCATTGATGATGATCCCCGCCCAGCCATTCTTGCGTGCAATCTCGGCGATCATGTCCCCGACCAACGCTGTTCGGGTAGAGCCACCGCCATCGACCACCAAGATGCGTCCGCTGCCCGGTGTGCTGACTGTCGCCTTCAACAGGCTGTTATCTTCAAAACAAGACAGGGTTTCGATTGGCCCCGCGCAATGTGCGCGCTGTCCAAATTTGCGAAAGGGGATTTGGATCAGGCCAAGGTGATCGGCATAGTCATCGACCAGGTCAGCCGTTTTCATGAGGCCCGGCGTCTGCGGCGACGCCCCTCTCCAGCTTCCGTTGCGGCCCCTTGGTTGAAACTGACATCGGGCAGATGGACCAAATCGTTCAGGATCGGGAAGGGGTCTGCGCTGTTTGGAATTGCAGAGGCATTGACGAAATGCTCTTGGAAGCGGGGTTCAATCGCCGTTTCGATCTTTTCGATCCGCCCAACAGCATCCTCGATCTCTTCTCGGGCGTCCGTATTCAAGAGCGCGATGCGCGCGCCCGTACCCGCAGCGTTCCCTGCAGAGGTCACCTTTTCCAAGGTGCAATCCGGGATCATGCCCAGCACCATCGCGTGTTTCGGCGAAATGTGCGCACCAAAGGCGCCCGCCAAAACAACGCGATCGACGGTATCCACCTCCAGCTTGTCCATCAGCAAGCGGCACCCAGAATAAAGCGCGGCTTTGGCCATTTGGATCGCGCGAACATCCGAGTTCGTCACTGAAATGACCGAGCCCGATTTGGCGTCTTTATAGAGCTTATAGGAATAGGTGCGGCCATCAAGAAAGCAGCGCTCGGAACCTGTTTGCTCTGCTGATCCGATCAGGCCAGAGGCATCGACCAGGCCTGCAATCCGCATCTCGGCGATCACTTCAATAATGCCAGAGCCGCAAATGCCCGTGACGCCGGTGGACGCGATGCTGGCCTCGAATCCGTCCTCATCTGACCAGATTTCAGAGCCGATAACGCGGAAGCGGGGCTCTTTGGTGATCGGGTGGATCTCGACGCGTTCGATGGCGCCGGGCGCTGCGCGTTGACCCGATGTGATTTGCGCCCCTTCAAAGGCGGGCCCTGTTGGGGACGAACAGGCCAGCACGCGATTTTTATCGCCGAGCAGGATTTCAGCGTTCGTGCCCACATCTACGATCAGCACGCGGTCTTGCGACAAATAGGGATGCTCTGACAGCGCGACGGCGGCCGCATCGGCACCCACATGGCCCGCAATACAGGGCAGGATATAGACCCGCGCAGCAGGGTGCAGGTTCAGATCAAGTTCGATCGCGCGCAGGCTGAGCGAATCTGACGTGGCCAAGGCGAAGGGCGCTTGGCCCAGTTCGAACGGATCAATGCCTAAGAACAGGTGATGCATCACCGGGTTGCAGACAAAGACGGCGTCCACAATCAGGTCTCGATCAATCGCGGCTTCGGCAGCCAACTGGACAAAGAGCGCGTTCATGCCCTCGCGCACGGCGGTTGTCATCTCTTGGTCGCCACCGGGGTTCATCATCGCGTAGGAGACCCGGCTCATCAAATCCTCACCAAACCGAATTTGGGGGTTCATGAGACCTGAAGAGGCGACAACCTCTCCGGTTTGCAGATCGCTCAGATGCGCGGCAATGGTGGTGGAGCCCAAATCCACGGCAAGGCCATAGACCGTGCCATCGTAATAGCCGGGCCAAATATGCATGATGCGCGGCGAGAACATGTCATCGCCGAGATGGACCGCACACGTGACCTTCCACGCGCCTTTGCGTAAAGTTTGCTGCAAGGTTGTCAGCACGGCAATATCGGCCTCCAGATGGGGCAGTTTCCAATCCCGACGGAGTGCAGCGACAAGGCGTTCCAGATCGCCAGAGGGGTCATGCATATCGGGTTCGGCGACTTCGACATAGTACAGCCGGGTGGAGGGGTTCAGGCGGATATCCCGGACTTCGGCGCGCTTCCGCACGACTTGTTTGTGGACCTGACTTTCGGGGGGGACATCAATGACCACATCGCCTTGCACCGTCGCTTGGCAGCCCAGCCGCCGCCCGTTGATCAAGCCGCGCTTCGATTTGTAACGTTCTTCGACGGCATTCCATTCTGACAAAGCGTCGTCGCCAACGGTCACACCATGTTTTGGAAACTCGCCGTAGGAGGGCTGAATTTGGCATTTGGAGCATATTCCCCGCCCACCACAGACCGAGTCGAGGTCCACACCCAATTGGCGCGCTGCGGTGAGCACGGGCGTGCCCTTTGGGAAATGGCCGCGTTTGCCGGACGGGGTGAAAACCACAAGGGGGTGTTGTTCAGTCATCAACGAAGTCTCCTGCCCACGCTGTTTGAGCGATTAGACCTTTAAATGGCTGCACGATCGCGTCAAAGAAAGCACAGTTTGCGTCACAGTTGTGATTTAGAGGTTTAACTGTCAGGAACGAACAGCGCCCATTGGCACACGCCAAAATTGAAGCGAAGCAGCAACTCGGTGTTGCCTGGCTGAATAAGGTGCTCGCAAGCGTCATAGGCTTCAGGATCACTGGCCACGACAATCTCACCCGAGCTGTCGCCCTCGGCGCAAATGCGCGAGGTTGGGTCGACCTCCCGTTTTATAGATTTCGACCAGGTCGTGACCTCAATATACAACGTATCTGGCGTTTGGTTGATGACACAGATTTCCGCATGTGCTTCGCTGGGTGTCATCAAACTGATGCACCCGCATGCCAATACAACACACAGTCGAAAAACGTGACGCACTACACAACCCATAGGGGTGACCGATAGTGATTCTGCCTAAGCTGTCTTTGTCGGTTTTGTAAAAATTTTGGACAAAACCCGTACTTGTCGGTGATTTGGCAAAACTTTGTGCGATGTTATTTCTCCAATAGTATATCCAGATCAAACCTTCGGTTGATGAGGACTAGATTTCCGTCGTCATCCAATGGCCATTCGCCTTGCGGTTTGTCCCAGTAAAGCTCCACCCCGTTCTCATCCGGATCCCGAAAATAAAGCGCAAGGCTCACGCCATGATCCGCCCATCCATCCAAGGCCAGCCCCGCATCCAAGACGCGTTGATACGCCACGCCAAGATCATGCTTTGTGGGGTAAAGAATCGCCGTGTGATAAAGGCCTGCGGTGTTTTGCGGGGCAGGGGGCTGACCCGCAGAGTGCCATGTGTTGAGACCAATATGGTGATGGTATCCACCAGCACCAAGAAAGGCGGATTGGGGACCGCGCACTTGAACTTCAAAACCCAAAAGATCGCGGTAAAAGGCGATTGAACGCTCCAGGTCAGCGACCTTCAAATGCACATGACCGATTTTGGTTGCGGCCGGGGCAAGATAATCTGTGTCCATCGGATAGTCCTTTCGTTGCGCTAAATTTGCGCGCAGCAAGGTGATCTTACAATCTGCATTGGCGAGAACGGATCGTTCTGATCCGCGCAACAGGCTTGATGTCCAAAACTGAAAAACCCGCCGGCAGGGGCGGGTTTTAAGCGATGTCTTGCGACCGCTCAGCGGTCGCGCCGTGCTAAAGCTGGTTATGCCCGGCGACGACCACCACGGCGACGGCCGCCTTCGGCACCAGCGGCAGAGGGCGGTTTGTTGAACTTGATCCAGTCCGCGCCGCCCTCGTCGTTGTTTGTCAAGAAATTCGCAGCGCGAATGGCTTCCATTTCTTTGCCCGCGCGTGGTTTCGTGGATCCCATGCCGAACATCGTCACGAAAGTCTCATCATCCATTCCCTCCGGCAGGATGATGCCTGCGGCTTCGATTTCCGCGCGTTTCTCCTCAATTTTCTTTGGGCCTACTGGCAAAGCGACCGGGTTCATAATGGCCGATGTCATTCCAGCCCCCATCGCCATGGGAAGGAAAGCGTTATTGATCCCGTGACGGTTGGGCAGACCGAATGAAATGTTGGACGCGCCGCAGGTTGTGTTCACGCCCAGCTCTTCGCGCAAACGGCGCACCAGTGTGAACACCTGCAAACCGGCCGTCGCCATGGCCCCCACCGGCATGACCAGTGGATCCACCACGATGTCATGGGCAGGAATGCCGTGATCCGCAGCACGCTCGACAATCTTTTTGGCCACTGCAAAGCGGACCTCAGGGTCCTCGGAAATACCTGTGTCGTCATTGGAAATCGCCACAACGGCCACACTATACTTTTTCACCAGCGGCAAGACCGCCTCTAGGCGCTCTTCTTCGCCGGTAACAGAGTTCAACAATGGTCGACCGTTGGCCGCTTCCAGCCCAGCTTCTAGTGCACCCGGAACGGAGCTATCGATGCAGAGCGGACAATCTGTCACCTCTTGCACGGTCTCAACTAGTTGGCGCATCAATCCCGGCTCAACAAAGTTATTGTCCGCATAGCGCACATCTTCGGCCATTTTGCTGGAAAAAACCGCGCCTGAATTGATATCCAGAACGGTCGCACCCGCTTCGACCTGCGCGATGGCATCTGCCTGCACGCGCGAGAAGTCTCCGCGCTCCAGCTCTTCATTCAGTATTCTCCGGCCCGTCGGGTTGATCCGCTCGCCGATCACGCAAAATGGCTGATCGAAGCCGATCACGGCGGTTTTGGACGCCGATTCAACGATTGTTTTTGTCATACTGCTCTCTCTTGGAAAAAAGGGTCGGGTCAGGACTGTGCTGCGGCAGGGATCGCGGCCGAGCCACCATGCTCCATCGCCCAGGTTGCGTTCGTTTTGATGCCGCCCATGGGGAAGAAGTGAACCGCCTCAATATTGAAATCTGGATGGGCCGCCTTGTGCGCGGCAAGCTCGGTTAAAATTTCTGTTGGCTCAAAAGGCAGCAAGAGCTTGGTCACGTCTTTGGCGCGGCGCTGCAAAACCCGAAGCGAGGGGCCAACGCCGCAAGCCACTGCGAATTTGATCATCGTCTGGAGTTTGGCGGGACCAGCAATCCCGATGTGAATAGGAATGTCCACGCCTATGGCTTTGATCCGGTTTGCCCACTGAATCACGGGTTCGGACTCGAAGCAGAATTGGGTCGCCAACGCCATTTCGGCATCAGTGCGTTCAGCAAACGCCTGCTTCCAAGAGAGGGCCGCATCCGCATTTTTGGCACCGCCATCTGGATCAATGTCTTTGTTGGGCTCTGGGTGGCCGGCCGTGTGCAAGCGTTTGAACCCGGCTTTGTCGAACAGTCCCGTTTCCAAAAGCTGCATCGAGTCACTAAAATCGCCGACCGGCTTTTCGACGCCACCTGCAAGCAAAAGCGCTTGATCGACATTCGCCTCGCCTTGATAGCGCGCAATCCAATCCGCGAGCGTCGCCTCGTCCTTGATGATCCGTGCAGGGAAATGGGGCATTACAGGATAGCCCTCGTCGTTCAGACGTTTGGCCGTTGCCACCATATCGTCGATCTCGGTGCCTTCGATATGGGCGATGTACACGCGCGTGCCCGCAGGCAGGATCTCGCGAAAGTCCTCGATTTTTGAGGCTGTCCGCGGCATGACCTCAATCGAAAAGCCTTGCAAAAACGCCTCTAGCTCGGGGTTCACTTCCGTTTCGACTTTCAGGGCAGTGTTTCCAAAAATTGCCATCTCTTAGCTCGCTTTCTTTGGGTCCCAGCCCTCGTTATCAATCAATTCTCTCAGGCGCTCTTGCGTGAATTCTGTTTCCAGTTTCTCTGCTTCGGTCGCTGCCACGTCGTCCTGATCGCCTTCTACCACGAAAGGATCCGCTTTGCGCCACTCCGCAAGATAGGCATCTGTGTCCCTCGCGCCAACCTTCATGGCGCAACGGTCTATCGCTTGTTCAAACCGTTCAGACAGTTGCTTTTTGGCGCTCCGCCGACCTTTTCCGATAATCACCTGCGCGGGTATATCGCGCCAGTACACGATCGTGACATCAGGCATGGTGGCTCCTTTCCCATATTAGATCGTCTCCCTATCTAACACTCAACCACAGAACGCGCGGTTTTCGACCAGCGTATCGCTGATTGCGACAAGCTCAGAAAAATTGTCGGGATAGCGTCGCTCTTGCTTATGCGATCCGCGCTCAGTAACGTGATCGAAACGAGATAGTGCAATGGCACATACAGATTTAACCGAGATGGCAGAGGTCTGCGGACCCGCTGTCAATAAGAAGGCCGTTTTGCCGCCTGATGAACGGCTTTATGCTGCGGTGGACTTGGGTACGAATTCGTGCCGGATGCTAATCGCACGACCAGATGGCATTAATTTTCAGATTGTGGACGCGTTTTCCAAGCCAGTTTATTTGGGCAAGGGTCTCGTTGATAATGGCAATTTGTCCCGAGATGCCATGGGACGAACCATGGCTGCGCTGAATATCTGCAAGCAAAAGCTGTGCCATAACCACGTCAATCACGTGCGCCTTGTTGCGACAGAGGCCTGTCGCCAAGCCAAGAATGGGCGGACCTTTTTGCGCCGCGTGCGCGAGCAAACGGGCCTTCGGTTCGAGGTGATCCCACCCAAAGAAGAGGCGCGCCTTGCCGTGGTTGGGGCCGCCCCGCACGTGTGTGAGACATCGGAACAAATACTGGTGGTGGATATTGGCGGTGGATCAACGGAAATGGTTTGGATCGACCTCCGAAAGGTCGCACCAGAACACCGCAAGGCGGCTGTTTTGAATCTGCAGATCGGATCAAAGCGCAAAAAAGAACGAAACAAGTTCGGTGCGAAAGTCGTCGACTGGATTTCAATCCCGTGGGGGGTGTCCACGTTGTTGGGGCAATATGCCGATGTAGAAAACGACGCCGATCAGTTTGCGTTGATGTCGTGGTTCTTTGAAGAGCAGCTGTATGAATTCGGCCCTGCGCAGGCGCAAGCCAACAGCATGTGCCCGAATTGTTTTCAGTTGATCGGCACATCTGGAACCGTGACAACCGTGGCGGCGTCCCATCTCAAGTTGCAACGCTATGTCCGGGACAAGGTCGATGGCACCGATATGTCGGCCCATGATGTAAACTTGGTTGTTGAAAAATACCTGCGCCTTGGGCCTGATGGTCGCCAAACCGATCCATGTATCGGTCGGTCGCGAGAGGCGTTGATTATGTCGGGTGCCGCGATTTTGCAGGGCATTTTGCGTGTTTGGCCGACCGAAAGGCTGACGGTTGCGGATTGCGGTTTGCGTGAGGGCCTATTGTACACTCAAATGACCGAACAGGGCGTTTGGGATACACAATGAGTGGAAATGGATCGGGTGGTTCTGGCCGCGGGCAGCGCGAGCTTCGGACGCGTGTGAAAACAGCGAAAGGCCGGAGGTTGAGTTCGAAGCTTTGGCTCGAACGCCAATTGAACGATCCCTATGTTCAGCGCGCTCAGGCCGAAGGATATCGGGGGCGTGCCGCGTTCAAAATCATGGATCTCGACGACAAGTATCGATTTCTCAAACCAGGCGCTCGGGTGGTTGATTTGGGCTGCGCACCTGGGGGGTGGTGTCAGGTGGCTGTGCCGCGGATCAACGCGCTTGGCGAAACCCCGGGCAAACCCCAAGGCCGTATTATCGGTGTCGACCTCCAAGAGGTGGACCCGATTGCTGGTGCAGAGCTTTATGTTCTCGATTTTCTCGAGGATGACGCCGACGTAAAAGTCAAAGACTGGCTTGGCGGTTCGGCGGATGTGGTGATGTCCGACATGGCCGCTGCGAGTTCGGGTCACAAGCAAACAGACCATTTGCGGATTATGGCACTTTGCGAGGCGGCGGCGTTTTTTGCCTTTGATGTCTTGGATCAGGGGGGTACGTTTGTTGCAAAAGTTCTGGCGGGGGGCGCAGAAGGGGACCTTCAAAAGCTCCTGAAACAGAAGTTTACAAAAGTGGCCAATGTCAAACCGCCGAGTAGCCGCGCAGACAGCTCCGAAAAATTCGTCGTTGCAACTGGGTTTCGCGGCTAGGGCGACCAGTCCTGTGGCGCGAGTTCAAATCCAGAGAACTCAAATCCCGGGCTGACGGTACACCCGACAAAGCTCCAACCATCTATGGGTTTCGCCCTCTGCCAAGCGTCGGCAGGCACAATGCGTTGCGGTTCCTGTCCAGCCAGAACATCTGGCCCCAGCACCAAAGTTTCGGTCGTGTTCGTATGGATATCAAGCTGAATAGGCGCGCCAGCATACCAATGCCAAATTTCTGTCGCATCCACCTTGTGCCAGTGACTGTGTTGATGTGCTTCTAACAAAAAGTAGATTGCCGTGCCTGTGGCCCGTGGCGTCGCGTTGTCCCGCCATGTTTCTTTGAACCAGCCGCCCTCGGGATGGGGTTTAAGATCGAAATGCTTGATAAGGGTTTTAGGTGTCATCGGTCCACTAAACTGGTTTAGTTATTCATTGGGAAGCCGTGAATTAACACTTTCACTTGGTGCTGACCCATGCGAAAGGGACGCGCCAACACCGATCGCTCTGGAGACGCTAATGGAGATTCGTGAGGCCCTCACATTTGACGACGTTTTGTTAGTTCCTGGCGAAAGTCGGACATTACCCGCAGACGCGGATACAGTTACGCGCGTGACCAAAGAAATCTCGCTGAATATTCCGTTGCTCAGTTCCGCAATGGACACCGTAACCGAGGCGAAGATGGCGATTGCTATGGCGCAGGCGGGCGGCATGGGCGTCATCCACCGCAATTTTGACGATGAAGAACAGGCGGCCCAAGTGCGGCGCGTAAAACGGTTTGTCTCTGGCACCGTCTACAAGCCTATTACCCTCAAACCCGATCAGACATTGGCCGAGGCGAAAGCCCTGCAAGAGCGGTATCGGATTACGGGTTTCCCGGTGATTGATGATGCCGGCCGGGTCTTGGGCATTGTGACCAATCGGGACATGCGGTTTGCAAGTGACGACAACACGCCGGTGTCGGTGATGATGACGTCAGACAACCTCGCCATGCTGGAGGAACCTGCCGATCTGGAGACGGCTAAATCGCTGATGAAAGAGCGCCGGATTGAGAAGCTTCTGGTGACCGACAAAGCAGGCAAGCTTAGCGGATTACTCACACTGAAGGATCTGGAACAGGCGGTGCTGAACCCCATGGCCTGCAAAGATGAGTTGGGGCGGTTGCGCGTCGCGGCG
Source organism: Pseudomonadota bacterium (assembly GCA_039821195.1). Lineage (GTDB taxonomy): Bacteria > Pseudomonadota > Alphaproteobacteria > Rhodobacterales > Rhodobacteraceae > Amylibacter. Next base: position 13,779 of record JBCBON010000015.1, on the reverse strand, counting down.
GCAACGACCGTGGGGGACAAAGGCTTTGCGCGATCCGAAGCGTTGATCGATGCAGGTGTCGATTTGATCGTTGTTGATACGGCCCATGGTCATTCCGAAGGCGTGGGTCTGGCGGTGGAACGGATCAAAAAGCTGTCGAATGATGTACAGGTTGTTGCCGGAAATGTTGCCACGACTGAGGCCACCAAGGCGCTGATCGGGTCTGGCGCCGACGCCGTTAAGGTCGGGATTGGACCGGGCTCTATCTGCACCACACGGATTGTGGCCGGCGTTGGGGTGCCGCAGCTGACCGCTATCCTTGATTGCGCCGAAGAAGGCGCCAAAACGAATACCCCTGTTATTGCGGATGGCGGCATCAAGTTTTCCGGTGATTTTGCCAAAGCCATCGCAGCAGGCGCGCATTGTGCAATGATCGGGTCTATGCTGGCGGGTACCGATGAAGCCCCGGGTGAAATCATCTTGTTTCAGGGCCGCAGTTTTAAGTCTTATCGCGGCATGGGGTCCGTGGGTGCCATGGCGCGGGGATCTGCAGATCGGTATTTCCAAAAAGAAGTGTCCAATGAAAAACTTGTGCCAGAAGGGATCGAGGGTCAGGTTCCTTACAAAGGCTCTGCGGGCAATGTGATCCATCAACTGGTGGGCGGTCTTCGGGCCGCGATGGGCTATACCGGAAGTGCGAACATCGAAGAGATGCGCACCAAATGTAAATTCGTGAAAATTTCAGGCGCGGGGCTGAAGGAAAGCCACGTCCATGACGTGCAGATCACCCGCGAAGCGCCAAACTACCGGGGCAGCTGATGCGCCTGCCCGGTAGGGTTGCTGCTGTAGTCGAGGTGTTGTCGTCGGTCCTTGACGGCGCTCAGGTTGAAAATGCGATGGCCGCATGGGCGCGCAGCAACAGATTTGCGGGCTCAAAAGACCGCTCATTCATGCGTGATATGATTTATGACATTTTACGTACTCGCCAAAGCTGTGCTTTCGCCGGGGGCGGGGATGACCCACGTGGGCTTGCAATTGGTTGGACGCGCCTGCAGGGCCATGACCCCAACAGCATTTTCGGAGCGGACGCATATGGGCCCGCTGCCCTGTCCGATGCAGAGGCCATTCGCCTTGCGCGGCCGATGCAACCACGCACGCCTCATCCGAATTTGCCAAATTGGATTGCTGCCGGGCTGAAAGTCGATCTTGGCGAAGATTTTGAAGATGTGGCGCAGGCCCTGTCGCACCGCGCCCCTATCGACCTGCGAGTGAACATGCGCAAAACCAGCCGAGATGCCTTGGCGCGCGCTTTGGAAAAAGATGGTATTTTTGCAGAGCCCGTTGGGCCTGACACATGCTTGCGCGTCGTCGATGGCGGCCGTACCCTTTCAAAACATCCCATGTATGAAGCGGGGCATTTTGAATTTCAGGACGCGCATTCGCAGGCGGTTTGTAACACTATTTCCATCTCATCCGCACAGCGCGTGCTTGACTACTGTGCAGGCGGCGGTGGCAAGTCTCTGGCGCTGGCGGATCGCGTGTCCGAAGCCACCTATTTCGCATGGGATGCGTCCCCAAAACGTCTTTCGGATATACCTCTCAGGGCAGATCGGGCCGGGACGCATATAGACATTCTCACGGCTGATCCGGCGCGCTCCGATGCGCTGTTTGATACGGTTGTGCTCGATGTGCCCTGTTCAGGATCGGGGTCGTGGCGGCGCGATCCTCAGGCGCGTTGGACGCTTACTCCGCTTCAGCTTGGGACATTGGTCAAGCTGCAGGCGGAACTCTTGATCAAGGCAGAACGACTTTGCGCGCCGGGCGGTCAAATTGCCTATGTCACATGCTCGCTCTTTCGCGACGAAAACGAGGGACAAATTTCAACGTTCCAAGATCGATTTCGGGACTGGACAGTTAACCTCCAAAACAGGTGGCTCCCAAGCGCGCTTGGAGATGGTTTTTTTCTTTGCGTTCTGAGCCGAGATCAGCGAAGTTAACGCCGGGTCAAAGGTGGTCTCGTGGGGAGAGCCACCATGTCGCTAAGGGCGATTATTGTTAATTTTAGCGTGCTGCTGGCTGTCTTATGCTTCGCAGCGGCCATCGCGTTTAATGCCACTGGACCGGCCTTTGCGGCTGTTGCGGCAGCTTTTGGTCTGGCCATCGGGTTCACTGACTTTTGGCATGGACCAAAACCTGCTGTGGACCGGGTTCGGCGGCTCGTACAAGCCTTCAAAGGATCAGATCGGTCTCCGGCACCTAGCTATGGCGGTTCTGTGCCCGAGATAGCTGTGGACTGCGATGGCGTTGTTGTCGGCGCCACGAAAACCGCAGCCAAAATGCTTAATATCGGGACGGGAAATTTACCAATGGCCTTTAATGATGTGTTCAGCGGTCATTCCAAAAGCCCGACCGAGTTTTGCAAAGACGTTGAAAACGACGTAGCCAGCCCGATGCTCTTGAAGGTGGAAACCGCAGTGAATGACGCCTTTGTCCAGGTGAATTGGCTGCCAAAGGTACAGGGCCGCGGCCAATGCCGCGCCATCCTAACAGACGTCACAAATCTCAAGCTCTTGGAGGCCCAATTTGTTCAAGGTCACAAAATGCAGGCTTTGGGTCAGCTTGCAGGCGGTATTGCGCATGACTTCAACAATATCCTCACTGCGATCAGCGGGTATTGCGACCTTCTTTTGTTGGACAAAACCAAGGATCACCCAGACCACAATGACCTTCAGCAGATTTCGAATAACGCGAACCGCGCTGCAGATCTTGTTCAACACCTTTTGGCGTTTTCTCGTCGTCAAACGTTGCGCCCGGATCTGATCAACGTCAATTCATTAGTCTCGCAGTTGTCCTCGCTCTTGAACCGATTGGTGGGTGAAAAGGTTACGCTTACCTTCAATCGTACGCCTGAACTGCCGGGTATTTATGCTGATACACGCCAACTAGAGCAGGTCATTATGAACCTTGTGGTGAACGCACGGGATGCCATGCCTGATGGCGGGATGATCGAAATCTCGACTTCGTCAGTGCTCTTCGCCAAAGGCTGGGAACAGCATGGGATGAAAATTCCCGCCGGTGAGTACGTGCAAATCGACGTGCGAGACACCGGCGTTGGCATGGCCAGCGACGTGCGCGACAAAATATTTGAGCCGTTTTACACAACCAAAAAATCCGGGGAGGGCACAGGGCTTGGCCTGTCGACGGTCTATGGAATCATCAAACAATCCCGCGGCTACGTCATGGTAGACAGCACAATCGGGCAGGGCACCTGTTTCACCGTTTACCTGCCTGCGGCACAAAAAAGCGTTGCAGATGCACCGCCACCTGCGCCCAAAGAAGCCGCGCATGGATTTGGACTGTCAGGCGCGCGCGTTCTTCTTGTCGAAGATGAAACACCGGTGCGGGCCTTCGCCTCTAAGGCGCTCGCTTTGCAAGGGGTTACCGTCGAAGAGGCTGCGTCAGGCGAAGAGGCGCTGGAGCTTTTTGAAAACAGTTCTGTTCCCCCCGATGTGGTGGTCAGCGATGTTGTGATGCCGGGCATGAACGGCCCCGAATGGGTTGCCCTCGCGCGGAAGACAAAACCCCATATGAAAGTGGTCTTTGTGTCGGGCTACGCCGATGATGTGCTGCAAACGGATCAGTTCTCTCCGGAAGATACCTTGTTTCTGCCGAAACCCTATTCGCTGAAACACCTTATTGAGGCGGTTCAAAGCCAAGTGAATAGGTGACTGCGCGCTCATAAAGCGCGTAATCCTCGGCGAAGGCTGCTTCCAAACGGGACTTGTTTTCGGGCGATAGCTCCATCGATATCTCCGGGCTTTCATTCATCCATCTCGTGGCGAAGGAAAAGCCGAGCCTTTCAAACAGGAATCCATGGCCCCGATCCAGATGTTCGTATGCAAAAAGATGCGAGACGCTCAGATCGCCGTCGCCATGCAAGAAGCGGGCCTGCCGGCCGATATTCACATGCTCTTGCCGCTCACCCGACAAGTAATCCTCAACATATTGGTCAAACGACATGCCGGCAGTGCCTTTGCTCGGTTCAGAGGTCTCCCGCTGGCGGTAACGGTACCACGAATGCAGCCAGTCGATCGGTTCGCGGATGACTGCGAACCCTTCGGGCATCTGACACTTTAAACCTTTGAGCATCGGCCCAACATGCTGTTGTGTGCGCCTAACAGGGATATGCTTGAACGACGTGCGAAAAACGATGTCGGCTTGGCCTGCAAGGGCCGCCTGTAAGGCCGTGCTCCCGGTTTTTGGAACCGCATAAATGATCAAACGTTGCTCTAGGAAGATAAGCATTTCCGACGGCTATCAAGTCAAAGAAAAACCGCAAGCATTTACCCGTCATTTACCAAGTTTGTGCAGAGCTTAGAAAATAGAGTTTGCAATGTTCGCTTTTTGATCTCATACACGAGCGCAAGAACAAGAGGTGAACGAAGCAGTCATTGCCGCATTTGATGCGGTATGTAACAAGGAGAAAAACTATGGGTGCAACCCTTCTGGATATGACCGACAAACAATCCTCAGATAAGAAAAAAGCCTTGGAATCTGCGCTTGGGCAGATCGAACGCCAGTTCGGTAAGGGCTCGATTATGAAGCTCGGCCAAGACAATGCCGTGCTGGATATTGAAGCGACCTCAACGGGCTCTATTGGTCTTGATATTGCGTTGGGCATCGGCGGATTGCCGAAAGGCCGAATTATCGAAGTTTACGGACCGGAAAGTTCGGGCAAGACCACATTGACGCTTCATTGTGTGGCTGAAGAGCAAAAGAAAGGCGGCGTCTGCGCCTTTGTTGATGCAGAACATGCGTTGGACCCTGCCTATGCAAAACGACTTGGTGTTGACCTGGATGAGCTTTTGATCTCGCAGCCTGATGCGGGTGAACAGGCGTTGGAAATTACCGACACTCTGGTGCGTTCTGGTGCTGTTTCCATGGTGGTTGTGGATTCGGTTGCGGCACTCACTCCAAAGTCAGAATTAGAGGGCGATATGGGCGACGCACAGGTTGGTGCTCAGGCCCGTTTGATGAGCCAGGCGATGCGTAAGCTGACAGGCTCTATTTCCAAATCCAATTGTACAGTGATTTTCATCAACCAAATTCGGATGAAAATTGGTGTCATGTTCGGCTCTCCTGAGACGACGACTGGCGGAAACGCCTTGAAATTCTACTCCTCGGTTCGCCTTGATATTCGCCGGATCGGTGCGTTGAAGGACCGTGAAGAGGTTGTGGGCAACCAGACCCGCGTGAAAGTCGTGAAGAACAAAGTCGCCCCACCGTTTAAGCAGGTGGAATTCGACATCATGTATGGCGAAGGTATCTCAAAAACGGGTGAGCTGATTGACCTGGGCGTCAAAGCGGGCATCGTTGAAAAGTCAGGGTCCTGGTACTCTTATGGCGATCAACGGATTGGCCAAGGTCGAGAGAACGCGAAACAGTTCTTGCATGAACAAAAAGACATCGCGCTGGAGATTGAAGATAAAATCCGGGCCGCCCATGGGTTGGACTTCGACATCAAAGGCGGTCAAACCGATGCCGATGCCGATGACATGGATGATGATGCGGTCCTAGAGGCGTAACGCCACTGCGGCCATGGACAGTCCGAGAGCCTAAGGATACATCCCCGCAAGATCACTTTTGCGGGGATAAGCATGGCAAGCCTTAACGACATTCGCAGTACGTTTTTGGGCTATTTTGAAAAGCATGGCCATCAGGTTGTGCCTAGTTCGCCGCTGGTTCCGCGCAACGATCCCACCCTGATGTTTGCAAACTCCGGGATGGTACAATTCAAGAACCTGTTTACCGGATTGGAGACGCGGGATTACACCCGTGCAACAACGGCACAGAAATGTGTGCGTGCCGGGGGGAAGCATAACGACCTCGACAATGTGGGCTATACGGCGCGTCACCACACCTTTTTTGAAATGCTCGGGAATTTCAGCTTTGGCGATTATTTCAAGACTGAGGCGATCCCGTTTGCGTGGAACTTGATCACAGACGATTTCGGTACCCCAAAGGACAAACTCTACACCACGGTATTTCACACCGACGATGAGGCTTTTGAGATCTGGAAGAAGGTCGGTGTCCCGGAGGATCGCATCATTCGCATCGATACTTCTGATAACTTCTGGCAGATGGGTCCGACGGGTCCGTGTGGTCCCTGTACCGAAATTTTCTATGATCACGGTGATCATATCTGGGGCGGACCGCCGGGGACCCCGGAAGAAGATGGCGATCGTTTCATAGAGATCTGGAACATCGTTTTCATGCAAAACGAACAGTTCGAAGATGGCTCCATGAAGGCGCTGGATATGCAGTCGATCGACACCGGAATGGGGCTCGAGCGTATTGCTGCGTTGTTGCAGGGAAGCCACGACAACTACGACACAGATCTGATGAAAGATTTGATCGAAGCGTCTGCACAGGCCACAGGCGTTGATCCCTTTGGCCATCAAAATGTGCATCATCGCGTTATTGCGGATCACCTGCGCTCGAGTTCGTTTTTGATTTCTGATGGCGTCCTGCCCTCCAATGAGGGGCGGGGCTATGTGCTGCGGCGGATCATGCGGCGTGCGATGCGCCATGCCCATCTTTTGGGGGCAAAAGATCCAGTGATGCACCGATTGGTGCCTGCTTTGGTCAAGCAAATGGGACAAGCGTATCCAGAGTTGCCCCAAGCCCAAGCGCTGATTGAAGAGACACTTCTTTTGGAAGAGACGCGCTTTAAGACCACGCTTGATCGCGGTTTGAAGCTTTTGGATGAAGAGGTTTCCGGCCTGTCAGACGGCACAGCGCTTCCGGGTGAGGCGGCGTTCAAACTTTATGACACTTATGGATTTCCGCTGGATCTGACCCAAGACGCATTGCGCGAGCGCGGCATTGACGTCGATATCAGTGGGTTCGACACGGCGATGGCCGAACAAAAAGCCAAGGCGCGTGCGGCGTGGTCGGGTTCCGGTGAGGCAGCGGATAACACCATTTGGTTTGATATCGCCGAAGAGTTTGGAACGACGGATTTCCTTGGCTATGACACCGAAACGGCCGAAGGTCAGATCGTTGCGATCCTGATCGATGGAGAGCGTGCGACGACAGCATCAAGCGGTGCCGAGGTTCAAATCGCGCTCAATCAGACGCCATTTTATGCTGAAAGCGGTGGTCAGGTTGGTGACACCGGTGAGATCAAGACTGACAAGGCCACTGTTCAGATTTCCGACACACGGAAAGTGGCTGGTGTGTTCGTGCATATTGGCACTGTCGCCGACGGCACGCTGGAGCTGGGGCCGGCAGAGCTGCACGTGGACACGGAGCGCCGGACCAAGATTCGGGCCAATCACTCGGCGACACATTTGCTTCACGAGGCATTGCGCGTGGCTTTGGGCGATCATGTTGCACAGCGAGGCTCACTGAATGCAGAAGACCGTTTGCGCTTTGACTTCAGCCATGCCAAAGCGCTGTCGCTTGACGAGCTCAAACAAGTCGAACGCGATGTGAACATGTTCATCCGGCAAAACACCACCGTGGAGACGCGCATTATGACGCCGGACGCCGCACGGGATTTGGGTGCTCAGGCATTATTTGGCGAGAAATACGGCGACGAAGTCCGGGTCGTTTCCATGGGACGCGAAGAGGGATCGGGCAAAGGCATGGATGGCAATGCCTATTCGCTCGAGCTTTGTGGCGGCACGCATGTGACGCGCACAGGTGATATCGGTGCTTTCGTCACTTTGGGGGATAGCGCATCCTCTGCGGGTGTGCGACGGATTGAGGCGCTGACCGGGCAAGCCGCCCTCGACTATCTGCAGGAACAAGATCATCGCTTGGCCGAAGCCGCTTTGACGTTGAAGGCGCAACCACAGGATGTTGGCGATCGGATTTCTGCCTTGTTGGATGAGCGTAAATCGCTTCAGGCAGAGGTGGCAGATCTGCGCAAGAAGGTCGCTATGGGCGGTGGCGCCGCCACGGACGCGCCCGAAACAATCAACGGCATCACTTTTGTGGGGCGGGTGCTTCGGGACGTGCCTGCGAAAGACTTGCGCGGTGTGATTGATGAACAGAAATCTGTAATCGGTTCGGGCGTGATTGCGCTCATTTCTGATGCTGGCGGCAAGGCAGCGGTCTCGGTGGGTGTCACCGACGACCTGACGGACAAGATCAGTGCTGTTGACCTCGTCAAAGCCGCCGCCGAGGCCTTGGGCGGTAAGGGCGGTGGAGGCCGCCCTGACATGGCGCAAGCCGGTGGCCCATCGGCAGAGAGTGCAGAGGCGGCTCTGACCGCCGTGAAAAACCTATTGGAGGGATGAATGGCTGCTTACACAATGGTGCATGTGGATGTGCATGATGATGAAATGTACGCGAAATACGCGGTGCTTGCCACGCAAGCGGCGGAAGAGTTTGGTGGAGAGTTTCTGGTCCGCGGCGGCAAATATCGCGTGATGGAAGGCAATGGGAAGCCGCGCAATGTGATCATTAAATTCAAAGACTTTGACACGGCGGTCGCGTGGTATGAGAGCGAAACCTATCAAAAGGCGCTTGAATACTCGAACCCATCGTCGACACGGGATTTCACAATCGTCGAAGGCGTCTAATGCAAAGAGGTGTTTGACAGGACGTTGAGCACCACAACCCCCGCGACGATCAGGCCGATCCCAACATAAGCCGCCATTTCGAGCTTTTGTCCAAAAGCGAAAATTCCGATCAGCGTAATCAGGAGTATGCCCAAACCGGACCAGAGCGCATAAGCGACCCCAACAGGTATGGTGCGCAACAAAAGCGAAAGACAGTAAAAAGTTGCGGCGTAAAACGCGAGCGCCCCGAGCGTCGGCCAAAGTTTTGTAAACCCATCCGAGAGCTTCAAAAGCGACGTGCCCGCGACTTCGAAAATAATGGCTATGATAAGGATCAGGTAGTTATTCATGGCTCGACCCTGACCTCAGTTGTCCCAGCCGTCAACGAAACTTCGGATTGTACCAATCTGGGCGGTGGTTCACCGCGATGATACCGTTGATCACAACGGCACCAAGCAACGAATAAAGGACAATCCGTAGTTCAAAAACGAAAAATGCGGGGATGAAGATCAGTGCGTCGACAATCAGTTGCATGTAGCCGGCCCGGAACCCCGTTTTGTCTTGAATGGCTGCTGCCATGACAGAAACGCCCCCAAGGCCCGCGCCATGGCGAAGGGCGGCAAGTATACCAAGGCCCGCCAAAATGCCCGAAGCCAAGGCGGCCACAACCGGATTCACGGTTTCGAATTGAATATACTGGGGTAAAAGAAAACTGAGCATTGATACGGCCGCGATGCCAATTAACGACCGAATGGCAAAGACCCATCCTAAACGCTGAGCCCCAAACAGAAAAAACGGGGCATTCACGCAAAAAAACCAGATCCCGAACGGCGTGTCCGTCAGATACGACCCGATCAGGGCGATACCCGCGGCTTGGCCGACGAACAATCCCGCGCTGCTCAGGAACAAAAGCGCAAGGCTTACGATAAAAACGCCAATGGAAATCCCTTGGATATTCTCCAAAAGGGAATGGTGGAGCCCGTCTTGATCCGCCTTAGACATATATTGTGTCGTAAATCATGACCTAGCTTGGTCAACAAAAAGGGCCGCACATTGCGCGCGGCCCGTTTTTTGCGCGCGCGCTGCCTATCCGACCAGCGCTTTGTTCAGGTTTTCATCGATTTTCTCAAGGAATCCTTCGGTCGTCAGCCAGCCCTGATCAGGACCCACCAGCAGGGCAAGGTCCTTGGTCATGTGACCACTCTCGACGGTGCGGATGATGACGCTTTCCAAAGTCTCCGCAAATTCCCGCAGCTTCGCATTGTTATCCAGTTTCGCGCGGTGCTTCAGCCCGCCGGTCCAAGCATAAATCGATGCAATGGAATTTGTTGATGTCGCCTCGCCTTTCTGGTGCTGGCGATAGTGGCGCGTCACTGTTCCATGCGCGGCCTCGGACTCGACGATCTTGCCATCCGGCGTCATCAAAACCGATGTCATCAAACCGAGAGAGCCAAACCCCTGCGCCACTGTATCGGACTGCACATCGCCGTCATAGTTTTTACACGCCCAGACATAGCCGCCTGACCATTTGAGAGAGCTTGCGACCATATCGTCGATCAACCGATGCTCGTACCAGATCTTTTTCTTTTTAAAGGCCTCTTCGAATTCTTCCTCATAGACCTTTTGAAAAATGTCTTTGAAGCGGCCATCATAGGCCTTTAGAATGGTGTTCTTGGTGGAGAGGTAAACTGGCCAGCCAAGGTTCAAACCATAGTTCAAACTCGCGCGCGCAAAATCGTAAATAGACGCGTCTAGATTATACATCCCCATGGCAATGCCGGCCTCGGGTGCATCAAAGACGTCCTTTTCGATGACTGTGCCGTCATCGCCCACAAATTTCATCGTCAGTTTACCAGCGCCCGGAAACAGGAAATCTGTGGCTCGGTACTGATCGCCAAAGGCATGACGACCCACAACGATCGGCTGTGTCCAACCGGGAACCAAACGCGGAACGTTTTTACAGATGATCGGTTGGCGGAAGATCACACCGCCCAGAATGTTCCGGATCGTCCCGTTCGGGGAGCGATACATCCGTTTCAAGCCAAACTCTTCGACGCGCGCCTCATCGGGTGTGATGGTGGCACATTTCACGCCAACGCCGTGTTCCTTGATCGCCTCGGCCGCATCTACCGTGATCTGATCGTCAGTGCGGTCACGCTCTTCCATGCCAAGATCGAAATACATCAAATCGATATCGAGATAGGGCAAGATCAGCTTGTCTTTGATGAATTGCCAGATGATCCGCGTCATCTCATCCCCGTCCAGTTCGACGACGGGGCCCTCCACTTTGATCTTGGTCATGTGTATGCCTTTAATTGAAGTCTCTCCTATAGGGGATCTTAGCGGTTTTTTGACGGGCACACCACCCTGTATACCATTGTATGCGGTGATGCGATCTTGCCCCGGCTGCCCATCTGCGCCAAGGCCGGAAGTATGAGTTTGAACAAACTGCAGCAACCAGCGATCCTGCTTGTAGAGCCCCAGATGGGCGAAAATATCGGCGCCGCAGCTCGGGCCATGCTGAATTTTGGCCTGATACACATGCGGATCGTAAACCCCAGGGATGGCTGGCCCAATCAGGCCGCGATCGCCATGGCAAGCGGGGCCGCACGCGTGTTGGATGACGCCATGGTGGCATCGGATCGCGACGCTGCGTTCGGGGATTTGAACTATATCTATGCCACGACGGCGCGGGCGCGGGATTTCACCAAACCCGTGCTCACGCCGGAAGATGCCATGAAAGACGCAGTTGATCGGATCGCGCTCGGCGAACGGGTGGGTGTGTTGTTCGGACCCGAGCGTGCCGGGCTGGAAACGAAGGACATTGTTCGGTCAAATGCGCTGATTACCGTGCCCGTAAACCCTAATTACGCGTCATTGAACCTCGCGCAATGTGTGCTTTTGGTGGCCTATGAATGGCGACGGCAAACTGCACGGGGTGCGTCTCGAATGGAAATGGCAGGGGCCGAGGTCGCCAACCAAGACGAGATCGAGGTCTTTGCAACCAAGCTGCATGAGGCACTGGATCAGCGGTCCTTTTTCTGGCCCGAGGATAAGGCCGACAGCATGCGAGCCACGCTGCGCAACATGCTGTCGCGAATACCGTTTACGCGGGCCGATATTCGCACATGGCATGGCATTCTCAAGACACTTCAGCGCGATCCCAAGGACACTCCGCCGCGCTAGACCTTTGGGGTCAGCTCCCTTACATGCATCCCACTGGAGAGAGGAAAGGCTATGTCTGATAAGCGCAGCGTCTTTGCAGAAGTGGGAGAGGGGCAAATCCCCGCTACGCCCAAGAAACAGGGTCTGATTGATGGTGGCCGAGGCGGGAAGCCCAAAGCCGTTCGCGTCTGGTTATGGATGCTGTTTGGGCTGGTGATCAGCATGATCGCTGTTGGGGGGCTGACGCGGCTTACGGATAGCGGCCTTTCGATTACAGAATGGGCACCTGTGACGGGGGCAATTCCGCCGCTCTCGCCCGAAGATTGGCAGAGCGAGTTTGATAAGTACAAGCAGATTCCGGAATACCAGCTGCAAAATGCAGGCATGACGCTAGCGGAATTCAAAGTGATTTACTGGTGGGAATGGGGCCATCGGCAGCTTGGCCGGGTGATTGGACTGGTCTGGTTTGTCGGTTTTGTCGGGCTGTTGGTGACCAAAGCGGTGCCAAAGGGATGGTTCCCTCGGCTTTTGCTGCTGGGTGCGCTTGGCGGGGTGCAAGGTGCAATAGGCTGGTGGATGGTCAGTTCCGGACTGACAGGAACCATGCTCGATGTAGCAAGTTACCGTCTTGCAACGCATCTCGGCCTCGCATTTGTCATTCTCGGCCTAATCTATTGGTATATCTGTCTCCTTGGGCGAGAGCGGGCCGAGTTGTTTCAGGCGCAACGTACCCGCAATTCCACAATGGTCACGTGGTCCAACGGTCTTTTGGCGTTGGCATTTGTGCAAATTCTCCTCGGTGCATTGGTCGCTGGTCTTGATGCCGGTCGGACCTACACGGATTGGCCGCTCATGGCGGGCCAGGTGTTTCCGGCTACGGGCTGGGACCTTTCGCCGGGATGGCGCAACTTTTTCGAGAATGCGGGGCTTGCGCAATTCAACCACCGGATAACCGGCTATCTGCTTGGGATTTTAGCTGTTGTGGCGTTCTTGCGTTCCCGCAAGGTATCGAACGCGTCGATCAAATCTGCTTTCACAGCCATGCATGGCCTTGTTTGGGTGCAAATTATATGGGGCATCGCAACCGTGCTATACGCCGCGCCATGGCAACTTGCGATTGTTCACCAACTCTTGGCTGTGGCCATCATTTGTTTACTGCTGCGGGCGAAATTCTTCTCGACGTACCCACTGCCGGAAAGGATATCCTAATGGCGCTTGAATACAGCATCGAAGATGTCCGCGAATTCTTCTACAAACATTTCCCATTGATCAAAGGTGTCATGGACATTGTGGAGCTGGGAGACGGGCATGCGACCATCACCCTTGACGGCACGAACCCAAACTTTATTCGCCCCGGCAACACGGTATCCGGGCCGGGTATGTTCACCTTAGCAGATGTTGGCAGTTACCTTGCCATTATCGGCAAGGTCGGGGAGGCTGGTCTGATGGCTGTGACGTCAAATTGCGCGATGGATTTTATTCGCAAGCCCGAGGTGGGCCTTGTGACGGGTAAATTCGAAGTCTTAAAATTTGGCCGGACACTGACGGTGACTGATGGCCGTATTTACACGGGCGACACGTTGGTTGCGCGCACGAATTTCACGTATGCGATGCCAAAAACGTAAGACTTTCAAAATCACGATTTAAGTCTCTGCCAAAGCGTCCGAGCAACCTTTTGCATGCGATTTTTGTTGATTGCGGGTTCTCCATACGCCCGGCGTTTGTTGTATTGTTCGACATATGAATTCCTTGGACCGCCAAGAGAACTTATCCCGGCGCCGCGTTTGTACCTCAACGCGACCGGCATACGATCATGAGCGCGATAGAGTGAGGCCGAGTGCTGCGTGTCACCAAGAAAAACATGGTCTCCAACCGCGATTTTGGCCGGATCGAAGGTGTCAGCGACGATTTTACCGAACATCTCTGGGCCTGTGGGATGATGATGGCTTGCACCATAGTTGCGCGTTTTGACATTTTCGATAATCGTCTCAATCGCTCGTAAACTCACAGGATGCTTGGGCTCGGCATAAATGAAGCTCGTACTCATAACATAGGGCGAGCTGTT
>JBCBON010000014.1:0-49142 GCA_039821195.1 Pseudomonadota bacterium | reverse complement strand
CGTCCCATTTGATACCCTCGGCCATGCGATAGCCCATCTCGCACAACTCGGCGTCCACAATAAACTTGGCGGTCGAGCAATGCATGCCCGCTTCGTTCCACCCAGCCGAGTGCCAAAGATAGTTGGCCCCGGCCATCAATACGGCATTCAAAGTCATCGCGGATTCGTAGCCCGCTTGCGCGTCGAATGTTTTTGCGCCGCCGAGTGTGTTAGATGTGCGCCATGGCACGCTATAAAACCGCGCCATTTGACCAATCATAAAGTTCATCAAGCTGATCTCTGGCGTGCCGGCCATAGGCGCCCCGGACTTCATGGATACGGTCGACAGGTAATGCCCATAAATCGCCGGCGCGCCTTTCCGGATCACTTGTGTATAGGCGAGCGCCGAGAGCGCCTCTGCATTCAACTGTGCCACCGATGGCGCGACCGAGGCAGGCGTGTTCGCCCCACCCAAAACAAAAGGCGAGCACAGAACAGGTTGATTGCGTCGACAAAAGGCCCGCATCGCCCCCAGCATGGTTTCATCCCAAACAAGCGGCGAGTTCCCGTTGCAGTTCCCGGTGACCACCGGGTGGTCATCGATGAACCCCTCCCCGAACAGGATATCGCACATATCCATAACATCTTAGGCGTTCTTCGGGCTGGTGGTCATGCCCATAAACGTCTTGTCCGAATGCTTCATCGACGAATACGTGATCCGCAAATGCCGCTGGCTGATCGGATGATCGTAAGGCTCCACAATATGGTGCGCGGATGAATGGATCGCAGGCAGCATATGGCTGAGCTTGTGAAAATTGGCGAGGTCATCCAGCGTAGGGTTCCGCCGTTGATCTTCTAGATCTCGCAAATAGGGCGCGCCGGTCATGGGCACAAAGATCGAGTGATCTTTGCCAAAGGGCAGCGACTTTTGCGGATCTCGCGCGTGATAAGTGAAGTTTTCCGGAATAGTTGCGATCAACTCCCGAACCAGGCCACGGTCCAGGAAAACAAGCTCCCCATCGACCTTGGCGCCTGCACGTTTCCAATCTTCCAGCGCAATGGGATCGCGAAATTGAACGCCCACAGTCTCCAGAATGGTCATAGAGGCGTTATCGATCTTCTCGATCTGCTCTTGATCCATTGGCTCGGTCAGCGGCAGCTTACGCTTCAGCGCAGGCAGCATTGTGAAGTCCCGCGCTTGGCGTTTTGCGGCCCGTGCGCCGCGCCCTCGACGGGTTGTTCCAACGGCTTCAACCGACATTGTCACCCTCTTTCGGGTCCGTCAGATCAATCCAGATAGTTTTAGTTTCGGTATACTGATCATGGGCATGCACGCCGTTGTCACGACCGCCAAAGCCCGATTGTTTGTAACCGCCAAACGGGGTCGCGATATCCCCCTCGCCATAGCAATTCACCGTCACTGTGCCCGCCTTAATGTCCCGCGCCGCGCGGATGGCCGAGCGGGTATTGGCGGTAAAGACGGAAGCCGCCAGCCCGTATTGGCTGTCATTGGCCACTTCGATCGCCTCATCGTTTGAGGCGACTTCGATCACCGAGAGCACGGGTCCAAAAATCTCTTCCCGGGCCGCGGCATCATCACGCGCGACCTCATAAATCTTGGGCGTGATGAATGGTCCATCCGGCGCATCGCCATCGCGCAGGTAGCTTGCGACTTTGGCGCAATGCTCGGGGTCAATCATCGCGCCCAGATGATTTTCCGGGTCCAACGGATCGCCGGTTTTCCAATCCCGCAACCGTGCTTCAATCCGCTCCATCAGCGGGGCCTTCACATCGCGATGCACAATCAGGCGCGAGGCAGCCGAGCAATTCTCCCCCATATTCCAGAAAGCCGCGTTCACGACATGCTCTGCCACATGGTCGAGGTTTTCGGCATCCGACATGACGATGGCCGGGTTTTTGCCCCCGCATTCCAGAGTGACCTTTTTCATATTGCTGTCGGCAGCATAGCGCAGGAAGCGTTTGCCCGTCTCGGTCGAGCCGGTGAAAGTTACCATATCGACATCCATATGCAGGCCAAGCGGCTCTCCCACCGAGGGGCCGTCGCCAGGCAGCACTTGCAAAACACCGCGCGGAACGCCCGCCATATGCGCAAGCTCTGCCATGCGCAGCGCCGTCAAGGATGTCTGTTCCGCGGGTTTCACAATCACCGAACACCCCGCCGCGAGCGCAGGTGCAATCTTCCACGCGAGCATCAAGAGCGGGAAATTCCAGGGTAGAACAGCCGCGACCACACCGATGGGTTCACGCACGATCATACTGATCGCGTCATCGCCCGATGGACCCACTTGGTCGTAAATCTTGTCAATCGCCTCGGCGTGCCACTTGATGCAATGCATCGCCTCGGGCACATCAATCGTCTCGCAATCGCGAATGGGTTTCCCGCTTTCAAGACTTTCAAGAACCGCCAATTCATGGCGGCGACGCGTCATGAATTTTACAAGCTTGATCAACACATCCTTACGGTCAGAAGGGTGCATGCGCGACCAATGCCCTTGATCGAACGCCTCCCGCGCTTTTTGAACAGCAAAGTCTACATCCGCCCCATTGCAGGCAGCGATCGTGGTCAGCAACTCGCCTGTTGCTGGATTATAGGTCGGCAGGGGCGCCCCCTGACCCGGACGAAACCCACCATCGATAAAAGCCGTGCTGGGGCGATCAATTTCAGCCGCAATCGCTTGATATTCGGCATGGGTCAAAAGCGCGGTCATTGGTTGCCCCCTTCAATTCGGGAAATCGCAGTGTTCATGGTGCGGATCACTTCGGCCAGCTGGCGTTTGTCATCCTTGTTGAGCGGTTGCAGCGGTTTGCGCGGCGGACCTGCATCAATGCCCCGCAGCGTTAGCCCGTACTTGATGCATTGTACGAACTTCCCGCCCTGCTCTAGCACGCGCATCAACGGCAGCATGGCCGACATAATCGCACGCCCCTTGGTGAAATCCCCCTGAACCGCACAGGCGCGATACATCGCTATATGCGCTTCGGGTGCGAAATTTGACCCCGCACACACCCAGCTGCGCGCACCCCAAGCAAAAAACTCCAGCGCTTGGTCATCCATTCCGCACGACAGGGCAATATGAGGGTAATCCCGTGCCAACATATGCAAGCGATTGATATCGCCCGAGCTTTCCTTGATCGCTTTGAAATTCGCGGACCGCCCTACCCGGTCCAGCGTCTCTTCATCCATATCGACGCTCATCCGGCCGGGGTAATTATAGAGCATAATGGGCAGGTTCGCCGCGCGATCAATCGCCATCGCGTGCAGACCGATTTCGCGCCCCGTGGGATAGGCGTAAGGAGGTGTGGCCACCAACAGCGCGTCCGCGCCAATCGCCTTTGCCTCTTGCGCATAGATGACACTGTCCTCGGTTCGGATTGCGCCTGTGCCCACGACCATCGGCACGCGGCCATTGATCAGGGTTTTGACACGGGCCATCATATCGATCCGCTCCTCCATGGTTTGAGCGTAATACTCGCCCGTAGAGCCAGCGACGATGACCCCGTGAACGCCAGAGGAAATCAGATGCTCCACCGTCTCGGCAAGGACCGTTTCATTCAAGGTGAAGTCGTCATGATAAGGCGTGACGATAGGGGTATAAATGCCTTCAAACTGCACGGGCACGGTCCTTCAGTGAAATCACATCGATGGGCAGCGGGTCGGGGCGGACGTATTTCTCCATCCGATCCTTAGAGAGGTCCCAATGCTGAAGCGTCAGATCGATCATCACAGCAGGTTCCCGCGCCTCCAAGGCGGCGATCATTGCATCGTGATGCTCAGAGGCTTTGGAGACAAGGCCGCGTTCACTCTCTGACGTTGGTCGATAGAATGTCTGCGACAGGCGCGTGTGATCAATTAGCAATCGTGTCAGGCTGACCATCAAATAGGGGTTTGCCGCCATCTCTCCGATAAGGGCGTGGAACTGATTGTTAAGAAGTGCGGCGTCGGAGGCCTCCGCCCGTTTGAACTTGGCTTGAACCGCCTTCACCGCATCCAGCTGCGCCGCAGTTCGGTTCTCCGCCGCTTGAGCGCCGATATTGGCATAGACCACAGGCGCGGTTTGGAAAAACTGTCGGATGACAGCAAAATCCATAGAGGCGACTTGCGTGCCCCGGTTCTCTTGCTGGGTGACATATCCCTCCCCAGCCAAACGCTGAAGGATCTCCCGCATCGGCGTGCGCGAGAGACCATATTCTACGGCAAGCGCCGTCTCATCCACAGCGCTGCCAGGATCCAGCTGCAATGTCAGCACACGCAGCCGAAGGTCGTTTAGGCATTCAGTTTTGGGATTCTTTGCCGCCATCTATTTTGTATACATATTGTATACTTTTCGTGTAAAGGTAATTCTGCTGTACCGCGAGCGGCCTAATAGTTTTGGATGTCGATCAGCAGACCCTGTTCTGTGGCGGCAAGACGCGCCATCGCACCGGTTTCCGTACCTTCATTCAAGTGAGCACCCCGAAAACCACAGGCCTCCGCCCATGTTGGGAAGTCAACATTCTTCAGAACCGTTCCGCTAACGCGGTCAGGATAATCGCGGTTCTGATGAGTTTGGATCGTGCCCAACGCCCCGTTATTCAACACAAGGATCGTGGGTTTTGCGTCATATTGATCTGCGGTGGCCATCTCGGCCCCGGTCATTTGTGCGTCACCGTCGCCTGCAAAACAGACCACGTGCCGTTTGGGATAAATCAGTTTCGCTGCAATGGCTGCAGGGATCCCCGCCCCCATCGCCCCACTTTGGGGAGCGATCAATCTGCGTCCTGCCCCAAGGTCGATATGACGGCTGGGCCAAGCGGCAAAGTTTCCCGCCCCATTCGTGACAACTGCATCCTCTGGCAGCGCGGAGTTCAAACTGCGGCAGAACGCAGCCATCGACACAGGGTTGGGCCCGTCCGTTTGGCGGAGCGCAAGCCAGGCGTCGCGATGTGACGCGGCCCAATTCTCGGCTAAAGGGACTTCGGCCAAAGCCTGCAACAGCTCCACCGGTTGCCCGCACAAAGCGATATTAGCGGCATAAATCTTGTTCACCTCTGCCGGGTCGAGGTGAAGGTGGATAAATTCGGGCATCTCCGCCCGCCCCTCAAACAGTGACCATGCATCGGTCAGCATCTCTCCAAATCGGACATTCACTGCCACGATTAGATCCGCTTCTTCCAGAGCCGCGCGGGAGCTTGCGGGCATTCCGACGCCTGCATCGCCAACATAGTTTGGTAACCGATTGTCGACCAAATCCTGACAACGGAACGCAGCCATGATTGGCACCTTGGGATCGTCCGCCAACGCCGCCATGGCCGCGCGATCTTCTTCCGTCCAGCCCCCGCCTCCAACGACAATCAGGGGTTTAGATGCCGCTGAAAATCGCGTTTTCGCGGCCTCAAGCGCGGTAGCGTCGACGCGCGGAATAGGCATCTGAACCCGCGCGGCAGGCGCAACAGACGTTTCCATCCGCAGCACATTTTCCGGCAGTGCTACAATAACCGGACCGGGACGCCCAGTCATAGCGACATTATAAGCGCGGCGCACAATCTCGGCGGCGCGATCTGGGTTATCAAGTTCCGTGACCCATTTCGCCATGCCACTGAAAACTTGGCGGTAATCGAGCTCTTGAAACGCTTCGCGGTCCCGATCACCCGATTGGACTTGACCAACAAAGACGATCATCGGGGTCGAATTCTGCCGCGCAGTATGGATGCCAATCGATGCATTCGTCACACCGGGCCCCCGAGTCACGAAACACAAGCCGGGCCGCCCCGTAAGCTTGCCATAAGCCTCGGCCATGAAAGCTGCCCCGCCCTCGTGCCGCGCCGTTATGAACCGAAACGCATCACTCCGATCATAAACCGCGTCCAAAACCGCGAGATAGCTTTCGCCCGGCACACCAAAAGCGAGCTCCGCACCTTGGTTCAAAAGACTGTCGACAAGGATGTCAGCTACTCTGGTCATGCGCGCACCCTGTCCGAACAACGATCATAAGAAAAGGTGAGATTTCACACATCCTGATAAATACACACGGCCTAACGTCTCCTTGTCTGGCCGTCGCATCACCCATGTTCCCTGTCGGTCAGACACGCCCTCTTCCAAGACGGTAGGTGGCACACCTTACCTTCACCGCCTGAATCGTCTCGACAATTCAGGCGGTTTTTTTCATGAGGTGGGCATGAAGATCTTGATCCTTAATGGCCCCAACCTGAATTTGTTGGGCACGCGACAACCAGAGGTCTATGGCCATACAACGCTTTCAGAGATTGAGGCGATGTGCCAAGCCAAAGCGGCAGAGCTAGGCGTCGCCATAGACTTTCGCCAGTCAAACCACGAAGGCGACTTGGTCGATTGGATCCAAGAGGCAAAGGGTCAGCTCGACGCAATCATTATCAACGCTGCTGCCTATACGCATACATCTGTCGCGATTTTGGATGCACTGCTCAGCGTGGAGATACCCTGCCTAGAGTTACACCTCTCCGACATCTCTCAACGAGAAGATTTTCGCAAAGTCAGTTTTGTTGAAAAGGCAAGCTTCGCTCAGATTATGGGCCATGGGCCAGACGGTTATCCCATGGCCATTGAGGCCACCGTGCAGCATTTGGCAGGCTAATTCAGAATGAAATCAATAGCATAAGTAGTGATTTCAGTTCCATCAGACAGTTGTGGAAGCCCACTCACAGGGGATCCAAAAATCGCACAGTTGGCACTTACAGCTTCACACTGGTCATAGATTTTCTGAGCTTCCGACGGCGGATGCATTTTGTTGTCAGGCCCGTAAACCGAGAAAAGGACGATGGGTACCGAGTTGCGATCCACCTCTGGCAACACGCGCTCCGCTCCACGGGGTTGGTTGAGAACCAGTCCGCCAACGACGCCAGGCTGCGGATCAGTTACGGCCAAATAGGTGGTGATCATGGCACCGGCGGACGACCCGGACACGATGATCCGATCTGGGTCAATTTTAAATCGAGAGGCATTCTCCCGAAGATACGCGATCGCCAATTCTGTCTCTCCATAGATCTTTTCCAGACCTTTTTCCTGTGTGCCCGCGCCGCGAACGTCCTCGATGAATGGGTATCCAACTGAAACGACCGCAACCCCTTCATTAGTGAGATCAGTAAGTTTTCCTCCGATTGCGGCCACGTTTTTACTGCCTGAAACGAAGCCGCCACCATGGAAAAAGACAAGAACGGGGGCTTTAGTCGATCCGTCTGCCGTCCAGATATCCATGACCGATCTGTCGTAATTGCTGCTATAGCGCACATCTGCGAAGTCGGGGGCAGAAGCGGCACCGTTGCCGAACCGTCCTTCGGATTGCGGCCCCACAGACGCGGCCAAAGCCTCTTCCTGAGTGATCCGTCCGTCGCCATCCGTATCAAGTTGATCAAAGCGTCTGTGGCCGATGCGTGGCACTTCGCTTTTCTCTAGGATGCCATCGCCGTTCTCATCGAACCGCGCAAAAGCATCCGGGGCTTGAGCCAGCGCTGGCGTCGTGAGCAGCAGCGTCGCGAGCAGTATTCGTAAGCTTTTGAACATGGGAACGCGTCTTCGCTTTCATCTTAACCTATAATGGTGATACGCAGATCGGTGGGCATTCCGTCACAAAAAGACCTGCCAGCATCCGTACAAAATGTGTACAGAACCTGTACTGCACCTGTCCCGACAGAGCGTCCGGGCGAAGCAACCCGTTTTAGAAACCGGTACGAACCTACCCAACGAAAAAGCCCTGCGCGCTGGCAGGGCTTTCTCAATTTATTAAATAAGCAGACGGTTTAGCCGCCCATCGTTTTGGCAACTTCCGCCGCGAAATCCTCTTCTTCTTTCTCAATACCTTCGCCCACTTCGAGGCGGACAAAGCCGACGACTTCGGCACCGGCGTCTTTCGCGAACTCACCAACGGTTTTGTCCGGATCCATGACGAATGCCTGATTGACCAACGTCACTTCGGAGTAGAACTTTTTGATCCGACCTTTGATCATGTTTTCGATGATGTTCTCCGGCTTGCCAGATTCTTTGGCTTGATCGGTTAGAACTTTCTTCTCGCGCTCCACCACATCCGGGTCGAGGTCATCCTCGCTCAGAGATTGCGGGTTTGCCGCAGCAACATGCATCGCAATCTGCTTCGCCGTTGCTTCATCGCCGCCCTTAAGAGCAACCAAAACGCCAATGCGGCCCATGCCGTCTGTGGCTGCGGTGTGGATATAACTGCCAACGACATCGCCTTCGACTTTGACCATGCGGCGCAAGCCCATATTCTCGCCGATTGTTGCAACCGCGTTCGTGACGATATCCGTGATCGATTTGCCATCGATTTCGACTACTTTCAGAGCGTCAAGATCCGCAGCAGTGACGGCCGCCGCAGTTATGCTTGCGACCATCTTTTGGAAGTCCGCGTTTTTGGCCACGAAGTCCGTCTCGGAGTTCACCTCGACCGCGACACCAACACCGTCTTTCACGGCAACACCGACAAGGCCCTCCGCCGCCGTGCGACCAGCCTTCTTTGCAGCCTTTGCAAGGCCTTTGGTGCGCAGCCAGTCAATGGCCGCTTCCATATCGCCGTCTGTTTCTACAAGCGCTTTCTTTGCATCCATCATACCTGCGCCGGTCGTTTCGCGCAGCTCTTTTACCAATGCGGCTGTGATCGCCATGGGAGGTCTCCAAGTCTTCTAGGGTTGGCTCGATGGGGCGGCGGGTACCGCCCCGATGTATCAATTCTGTGACGCTTAGCTTGCGGCTGCTTCTTCGGCAGGCGCTTCTGCTGCGGCGGCTTCTTGTAAAGCCTCTTCGGCTGGAACCTCTTCCATTTCGCCAAGGTCAATACCGGCAGAGCCCATTTGTGCCGCCATACCGGACAGCGCAGAGCGAGCGACAAGATCGCAGTAAAGCTCAATCGCGCGGGATGCGTCATCATTGCCGGGAATCGGGTAATCAATACCCTCGGGCGCGCAGTTTGTGTCGACGACACCGATAACCGGGATGCCGAGTTTGTTGGCTTCGGCCACAGCAAGGTCTTCGCGATTTGTGTCGATCACAAAGAGTAGATCAGGCGTGCCGCCCATCTCGCGGATACCACCAAGAGAGGCTTGCAATTTCGCTTGTTCGCGCTCCATGCCCAAACGCTCTTTCTTAGTCATACCTTCTGCGCCGCCATCCAAACGCTCGTCGATTTCCTTCAGGCGGTTGATCGAGTTTGAAACGGTTTTCCAGTTTGTCAGCGTGCCGCCCAACCAGCGGTGGTTCATGTAATATTGCGCACACCGTTCGGCCGCATCCGCCACGGGCTTGGCCGCCTGACGCTTGGTGCCAACAAACAGAATTCGCCCGCCCTTGGAGGCGGTTTCATGGACGACCTGCAGAGCCGCGTCGAGCATTGGAACTGTCTGCGTCAGATCGAGAATGTGAATGCCGTTCCGCTGTCCGTAGATAAACGGACCCATGCGTGGGTTCCAACGGTGGGTCTGGTGACCAAAATGAACGCCTGCCTCTAGCAGCTGGCGCAGAGAAAACTCTGGTAGAGCCATGTCTTTTTCCTTTCCGGTTTCTACCTCGGCGGGGTTAGGGCATCTGCCCAACCGGTGGAGCCGTAGGGATGTCTCCCCCATGGCCCGCAATCCCCGCCTGTGGATTGATTGGGCGCGTATATGAACAGCACGAATGTTGTGCAAGCGCTTTTGGGTGGATTGCGGCCCTGAAAAACTGCGGCTAGATGCGCGCTATGGTATCTTTGACCCCTACACCGCCGCCACCCAAACGATCTGGGTTCTGGGGCCGCCTGCGCGGCAACTTTTTCGCGGGCCTCATTATCGTACTACCCGTCGGGTTGACGATTTACTTCATCGTGGCTTTCGTGGGTTTCGTCGATCAGCGGGTGTTGCCGTTACTGCCCGATCGCTTCAACCCGATGACCTATATTGATGTGAATATCCCGGGCCTTGGGGTTATTGTTTTCCTGGTTTTCACGACTTTGATCGGCAGCATCACAAAAGGGCTTTTTGGTCGCCAGCTATTGCGGTGGGTTGAAGGGATCGTGGATCGCACACCGGTTGTACGCTCTATCTACAACGCACTGAAGCAGATCATGGAAACGGTGTTCAACAATCAGAACACCAGCTTTGAGAAGGCCTGCCTGATCCAGTATCCTCGTGAGGGCATTTGGGCGGTCGGTTTTGTTTCAACGTCGACCAAGGGCGAGGTTCTGATACGATCGGGGGAGGAAGAAATGCTCTCGGTCTTTGTGCCAACAACGCCGAACCCGACCTCCGGTTTTTTGCTGTTCTTCCCCAAGCGGGACGTCATCCTGCTGGATATGGAAGTCGAAGATGCAGCGAAGCTGATCATTTCTGCCGGGCTTGTGACGCCACCAACCGATCTGGAGGCAGAGCCGAAAGACAGCGCACCTAAATCCGAACCGCTTGTTCTGACGGACAAACAGCAGACGTGACGCTGGCCTTTTTGACGGGGTTCGCGACGGGGTTCTCTTTGATCCTCGCGATTGGTGCACAGAACGCCTTTGTCTTGCGACAGGGTCTTCAACGTGCGCATGTCTTTGCTGTTTGTCTTTTTTGCGCGCTGTCGGATGCGTTGCTGATTACCGCTGGCGTGATGGGGTTCGGCGCAGCGGTTGAAGCGGCACCATGGCTGCCGACCGTCATGGGCATCCTAGGGATCGGTTTCTTGCTCTATTATGCCACGCTGCGCATCATGGCCGCATGGAAGGGTGACTATGGGATGGAAATCCAAGGCGAGAGCAAAACCCTTGCCGCGACCTTGGCGATCGCCGCAGCCTTCACGTGGTTCAACCCCCATGTCTACCTGGACACTGTGGTGTTTCTTGGGGGAATCTCCCTCTCATTTGAAGAAAACCGTTTGGCATTTTGGGCCGGCGCCTGCATCGCCTCTTTCGTGTTCTTCTTCTCGCTCGGCTATGGCGCACGCTTTCTTGCGCCCATCATGAAAACACCGGCGAACTGGCGTATCTTGGACTTGATTATCGCAGGCGTGATGCTGTTGATTGCAGTGAAGGTGGCGTATTTGTTGCTGTAAGGCCACGTCGCTTCATTCCGCCAAATGCCAAGTATCAGGCAAAAAGCCTGTCCAATCGCCGTAGACCTGAATGTAGTCTGGATAAGTAATCTCGCTGGAATGCGCGATGCGGGAATATGGCGTATGCCAGGTTGGGATCACATAGCGTCCCGCCATCAAGAGCCGGTCCAGTGCTTTCGCAGCTGCTTGAAAGCCGGCTTGGTCTTCGGCTTGCAACAAGGCCTCAATCATCCGATCCACAGCCTTTGATTGGACGCCTGGATAATTACGCGATCCCGGGGCAGCGCCGCTCTCTGATCCCCAATAAAGTGTCTGCTCGTTGCCAGGCGACAGTGACGCAGGCCGAAAGCTGAAGGTCATGTCGAAATCATAGGTTTGCATCCGTTCCGTGTATTGGGCGTCATCGACCAGCGTGACGTCTGCGTCGATCCCGGCCTGTTTCAGCGCATCCGCGTAAAGCGTCCAAATCGCTTGCTCCTCGGTTTGGTCAGACTTGAGCAACACTTCGAATTTAAAAGGCTCACCTGAGCCATTAGACAGAACACCACTTTGAATTGACCAACCGGCCTCCTCGAACAGACCCAGCGCAGCACGTAGCGCGCGCCGATCTCTTCCGGCCGCATTGCCCTTGGGCAAGCTGTACCCCTCCATCACGCCAGGTCGAAAATGATCACCAAATGGCGCCAGCAGCTCTGCCACCATGCCCTCTGCTGGACCTGACGAGGCGGCTAGAACAGTTTTAGAAAAATAGGACGTTATGCGAGGATCGACGCCACCCGTCAGGGTCTTACTGATGAAGTCAAAATTAAAGAGCTGGATCATCGCCTCGCGTACGCGCCAATCGTCAAAAAGCGGCTTTCGGGTGTTCATGACGAAGCCGCGCAGACCCGAGGGTCTTTGATGGGGCACTGTTGCCTTGACGATCCGGCCATCACGAATGGCCGGGAAATCATAACTGTCTTCCCACGTGACGGCATTTGGTTCGCGGTAGAGAGACAGCTCACCACGTTTGAACGCCTCAAAAAGGGCTGCGCCGTCCCGGAAGTACTCGTACCTGATCGTTTCAAAGTTGTGCAGGCCGCGATTGAACGGAAGGTCGTTACCCCAATAGTCGGGGTTGCGGCGTAGGTTTATGAAGCGTCCAGGTTCGAAATCCTCGACCACATAAGGACCGGAACCTGTAACCACGTCAAGCGAACTGACATCAAATTCGCGACCATCCCAATCGGCCTTCCGCAAGACGGGTCGCAGGCCCATGATCAATGGCGCTTCTAAATCCTGTTCTTTGAACGTGATGCGCAGCGTTCGATCTCCAACGGCGGCAATCGACGCAACATTCTGCCAGCTGGTCCGATATCGGAGATGCCCTTGCGTGCCCAAAATCTCAAACGACCAAATGACATCTTCGACTGTGACCGGATCACCGGACGAGAATTCGGCCTCTTCGTGAAGGGTGAATTCAACCCAAGATCGATCCTGAGAAACTTCTATGGATTCGGCCAGAAGACCGTAAAGTGTGAACGGTTCATCATAATTTCGCGCCATCAGCGTCTCGACTGTATGGGCCCGAACGGCCCGAGGCGCGCGCCCTTTGCGGATATATGGGTTCATCGAATCGAATCCACCAAGCTCTCCTAAAACGATTCCACCACCTTGCGGTGCATTTGGATTGGCTTGCGGCAACGACACAAAATCTGGTGGTAAGGCAGGCTCCCCATACATAGCTATTGCGTGCTGCGGCGTTGCAAGTGCAACGGACCCAAACAAAAGTATAGTCACTAGACTAAAAACTGCCGCGCGAAAAACTCGTGTCATATCAGCAACATCCCCTGATTCATCTGCTCTTAACGTGGTCATGCTCGCCCCGTTTGTTTCAACCTACCTGTTTTTCCCTTGGCGGTCACCAACTGGCTCCATATACTAATTGCACTGCTCGATAGGTTTCTTGCCTGTATGAAACCTGCCTCAATACTGTGCGCCCTCTTCGGAGGGCGCTTTTTTTCTTTAGAGGCCGAACTCAGCAGATTTCAATCTCTTGACGCATTCGAAAACTCACGCAACAGACCGAGCAAGACTGCGGGGGGATCGCAATGCAAAAATATGTGGCAGAGTTTTTGGGCACAGGCCTGCTGTTGGCGACGGTCATTGGATCAGGGATCATGGGTGAGACGCTGTCGCCAGACAATACGGCATTGGCCTTGCTGGGAAACACCATTCCAACAGGTGCCATTCTTTATGTGTTGATCACGACGCTCGGTCCGATTTCGGGGGCGCATTTTAATCCAGCGGTCACGATTGCGTTTTGGATCCGCAAGGAAGTTTCCAGTATGGATGCCGCCATCTACATCCCCGTTCAGATTGCAGGGGCATGCATGGGCGTGATCTTGGCGAACCTGATGTTTGATTTGCCTGCCATCACCATCTCAGAGAAAATTCGGAGCAGCGACGGTCAGCATTTGGCCGAGGCAGTGGCGACATTCGGACTGATCTTTACGATTTTTGCAGGCATCAAATACCGGCCTAAAGAGGTCGCGGCATTGGTCGGACTTTATATCACGGCCGCCTACTGGTTCACCGCATCCACCAGCTTTGCCAATCCAGCTGTGACGATCGCGCGGACATTATCAAATACATTTGCAGGGATCGATCCTTCATCGGTTTTCATGTTTGTTACCGCGCAGATGGTTGGATGTTTGGTCGCCGTTGCAGTCGTTCGGTTTCTGCTTACTGAGGCAGAGACGTAACCCACAAAATCATCGCATCTTCTTCGGAAACCGAGATTACGTTATGGCCCATGGCGGCGTCGTAATAGGCGCTGTCCCCACGGCGAAGCTCAACTGGTTCGTAAAACTCCGTGTAGAATTTGATGATCCCGGACAGGACATACAGAAACTCTTCTCCGTCATGTCGCACCCAGCCGTCAAAATCCTCGACCGAGCGGGCCCGGATGCGCGCGCGGTACGGCAACATGGCCTTAGACTTTAGCTCGGCTGCCAAAAGTTCATGCTCATAGGTGGCGGTGATATGCTCCCGCCCTTTTCCACCGGTGGTCACCGACAGGCGCGCCATCACTTGGTCGGATTTAGGCGGCGTAAACAGCTGTGGGACAGAAATGCCCAATCCGTCCGCCAGTTTTTTGACGGCGTCGAAGGTCGGCGACATCTGATCGTTCTCAATCTTTGACAGTGTTGAGCGCGCCAAACCCGCCTTTTGCGCCGCCTGCTCCAGCGTCCAATTTCGATCTTTGCGAAGTTGCCGGACGCGCGCGCCAAGGTTGAGCGGCTCGGCTGATCCATGGGATGACCCATCGGCACGGGCGATCCGGATCAAGCTGGGTTCGGTATTCTCTTCCATGGTTCGCTCTATCTTGAAGCGTTAGTGACTTGCAAGATCGGCTGCGGCGCTTCAGGTGTCCTACATGATTAAGCTTGATATTATATCCGATCCGATTTGCCCGTGGTGTTACATCGGGAAAACCAATCTGGATCGCGCGCTGGAGGCGCATCCAGACCATGCGTTCGAGGTAGAGTGGCACCCGTTTCAACTGAACCCTGATATGCCGGCCGAAGGCATGGACCGACGTGAGTACCTGGAAACGAAATTTGGCGGCCAAGAGGGTGCGTTGCAGGTCTACGGCCAGATTGATCAAGCCGCGCGTGATATTGGCCTGCATCTTGATTTTGCAGGTATCAAACGCACGCCCAACACAATCGACGCACATCGTCTGATCCATTGGGCCGGACTGGAAGGACGCCAGACGCTGGTCGTCGACAAACTGTTCAAAGCGTATTTCAAAGAAGGTCGGGATATCTCTGAACATTCTGTATTGGTGCGCATTGCGGAAGCTGCTGGAATGGATGGTGAGGCCGTAAGGCGGCTGTTGGAAACCGACGAAGACAAGGCCAACTTGCGCACACGTGATGCGCATGCGCGGGAGCGAGGCGTCAGTGGTGTTCCCTGCTTTATCGTCGGACAGCGATATGCCGTTCAAGGCGCGCAACCGCCTGAAACCTGGGCCAATGTCATCGAAGAAATTCGAAAAATGGACGCCCCCCAGGCCGAGTAATCTCGGCTTTAAGAGGGCGGTTGAACAGTCTACATCTCTGTTCAACCGCGCTAGCAGTTAAGTCGTAATAGGCGCGCAAAGGAGAAGCCATGTTCGGTGATCAGGTCATAACCAGCTTTCGCGGACCTCTGAATGTGCCCGTCGAGGTTCACAGTTCGTATCTTTTCCTTGTTGTTTTGATCCTTGTGTTCACATTGGGGAACATCGTCTTTGGCATCATTTTCCTGTGCATGCTCACGCTGTCCATTTTCCTGCATGAGTTTGGTCATGCCTGGGCCAGTAAGGCGCAAGGCGTCCCTGTCCGGCGGGTAGTCATTCATGGTGGTGGTGGATTTTGCGAGACGGGTGGCCGTCCCACCCCGCGCCAGCAAGAATTCATCGTAGCCATGGGGCCGGTTGTGAACCTAATCCTTTGGGCCGTGTCTAGCGGGGCGTTGGAGCTTGGCGTGTTCAGTGAAAACGCAATCGGCGCAAGTATCCTCCAAGGGTTTTCGATCCTGAACCTGTTCCTCTTTATCTTTAACCTGTTGCCCATGCTGCCCCTTGATGGTGGGCGGCTGACGCAGTTGGTGCTACTGCGGGTGGTTCAGCCCATTCAGGCGACACGCATTTCAGGTTTGATCGCATTGCTGACCGGTGCTTTGTGGGTCCCTGCCGCGATCTTTTTGTTGCTGACCTTCGGGTTTATTCTCGTCTTTATCCCGAATTTTCAGCTTTACTATCAGATGTGGAAAGCCGGTCGTTAACCTTTAGCCAACACGGCAAGGTCACGGGCGATCGCCATAGCGCCGGCGATTTTCTTGGCATCATTGGGCCAATCGCGCAACACAACCAAACGGTTGTCTTTGATTTTGGCGGTTCCTTCGCTTTCGTGCAGGTATTTGACCAGTCCCTCTGGCTTGGCGAATTTGTCTTTGTGAAATTCGATCACAGCGCCTTTTGGTCCACCTTCCAGCTTTTCAATGCCCGCCGCACGGCAGAGCGCTTTGATACGGACAACCTTGAGAAGGATATCTACCTCGTCCGGCAAGGGACCAAACCGATCTATCAGTTCGGCTGCGAACCCTTCGAGCTCCACTTTCCTCGTCAGCGACGACATCCTCCGGTAGAGGCCCAAGCGCACATCCAAGTCAGTCACATAGCCTTCCGGGATCAGAACGGGCACGCCCAGTTTGATCTGCGGCGACCAGCGTTCGTCCATATCTGTCAATGTGTTGGCGTCGCCCGATTTCAGCTTGGCAATCGCCTCGTTCAACATGTCTTGATAAAGCTCATAGCCCACTTCGCGGACCTGACCTGATTGCTCTTCGCCAAGGATGTTTCCGGCACCGCGCATATCGAGGTCTTGCGAGGCGAGGTTGAATCCGGCGCCCAAGCTGTCGATAGCACCCAGCACCCGCAGACGCTTTTCCGCCGCTTTGGTAATCGGGGCGCGCGGCTTGGTGGTCAGATAGGCGTAAGCCCGCGTTTTTGAGCGGCCAACGCGGCCACGGATCTGGTAGAGCTGGGCGAGACCGAATTTATCGGCGCGATACACAATCATTGTGTTCGCGGCCGGAATGTCGAGGCCGCTTTCGACAATCGTCGTGGCCAGCAGCACATCGTAGCGCCCATCGTAAAAGGCATTCATTCGCTCATCGAGGTCGCCAGCCGCCATTTGACCATGGGCGACGACAAAGCTGATTTCGGGCACTTGCTCGCGCAGAAAGGTCTCCAACTCGGGAAGGTCGCTGATGCGGGGCACCACGACAAAACTCTGACCGCCGCGGTAATGCTCGCGCAGGAGGGCCTCGCGGATTGTCACAGGATCAAACTCGCTCACATAAGTTCGGATGGACAGACGATCGACCGGTGGGGTTGAAATGATCGAGAGCTCCCGCACGCCCGCGAGAGAGAGTTGCAATGTCCGCGGGATCGGCGTGGCGGTCAGTGTGAGCACATGAACATCGCTGCGCAGTTGTTTCAGCCGTTCTTTGTGCTGCACACCAAATCGTTGTTCCTCATCAATAATCAGCAGGCCAAGCGCTTTGAACTCGACCTGTTTTGCGAGTACCGCATGTGTGCCAACGACGATATCGACAAGGCCTGATTTCAAACCTTCGCGCGTCTCGTTCGCCTCTTTCGTTGAAACAAAGCGCGACAAGTGGCACACGTTGAGGCCTGTATTGCGGAACCGCTCGGAGAAGCTTTTGAAATGCTGTCGCGCCAGAAGCGTGGTGGGTGCGATCACCGCCACTTGCCCGCCTGTGCTGGCCGCAACGAACGCCGCGCGCAGGGCAACTTCGGTTTTGCCAAAGCCCACATCGCCGCAGACCAACCGGTCCATCGGTCGACCAGAGGCCATATCGGAAACGACATCTTCGATGGCGGCAAGCTGGTCGTCGGTTTCTGTATAAGGAAAGCGCGCGCTGAACCGTTCCCATTCGCTGTCTTGGGGCTCCATCACAACGCCTTTGCGCAGGGCACGTTCGGCGGCGATGCGGATCAACCGATCCGCCATATCCTTGATCCGCTCTTTGAGCTTGGCCTTTTTCGCCTGCCACGCGCCTCCGCCCAGCCGGTCGAGCATGCCCTCTTCGTGACCATAGCGGGATAAAAGCTCGATGTTTTCTACCGGAAGGTACAAGCGGTCCTGATTGGCGTATTCCAAGAGGATACAATCATGCGGCGCGCCCGCCGCGGTGATGGTTTCCAATCCGCGAAAACGCCCGACCCCGTGTTCCACATGCACGACCAAATCGTCGACAGACAAAGATGTGGCTTCGGTTAGGAAATTTTCGGCGCGCCGTTTGCGGGATGGTTTCCGGACCAGACGATCGCCAAGGACATCCTGTTCCGAGATGACCGCGATATCGTGCCCGACAAACCCTTCGTCCAGTGGCCAGGACGTCAAATAGGTGATGGCCTGATCCGTCACCTCTCCTGATGTGCGGATATGCGATTGTGCCTCCACGCCATTGTCGCGCAAAAGACCTGCTAGTCGATCTCGCGCACCGTCGGAGAAACTCGCCACGACCGGGATGACCTTTTGGCGCAAATCATCTAGATGCCCTGCCAGAGCCGCAAACACATTACGATCATCAGCCTGACGTTCTGGGGCAAAATTGCGCCCCACGCGAAACCCTTCATCCACCACACCGGGGCCCGTGGCTTTGGGCAACTCTGCGATTTTGCGGACAGTTTTTCTCGCGAGCGCCTGATAGAACGCCGTTGGATCCAGATAGAGCGTATCGGGACGTGCGGGCTTGTACACACTGGCAAGCGATGATTTCGCCGAGAGCGCGGCCATCCTCGCGTCATACTGATCCGCGATTGCAGCCCACCGATCATCATGCGTTCGGTCGAAATTATCATCCAGCAGGATTTGATCCGCCTCTACATAGTCGAAGAGTGTTGCCAGTGGGTCTTGGAACAGCGGCAGCCAATGTTCGACACCTTGATGGCGGCGCCCTGCGGACACCGCCTCGTAAAGCGGGTCGTCATTTCCCGCGGCCCCAAAATCAGCGCGGTATTGATTGCGGAACCGGGTGATCGCCTCTTCGTCCAAAATCACCTCGGACGCCGGAGCGAGGGACACCTGCGTTAGGTTTTCGGTGGTCTTCTGGCTCATGGGATCGAAGCGGCGAATACCATCCACAGTGTCACCAAAGAGGTCCAACCGTATCGGTTGTCGCTCACCGGGTGGAAAGATATCAATGATGCCGCCGCGGATCGCATAGTCACCGGGCTCCGTCACAGTGGGGGTGAGAGCAAATCCCATCCGCACGAGATAGGTCTTTAGAGCGTCCAGGTTGATCGTTCGCCCTTCGACGATCTTGAAACCCGCCTCGCGCATGTAGGCGGGTGCGGGAACATACTGCGTGGCCGCCCCAAGGGTGGTTACCAGTACGAATGGCCCTTTAACACCTTGCGAGAGCCGATACAGCAGAGCGGTGCGACGGGCAGACACCTCTGCATTTGGCGAGACACGGTCATATGGCAGACAATCCCAGGCCGGGAACATGAAAACAGGCAGGTTGGGCTTAAAGAACCGGATAGATCGGATCATCGCCTCGGCCCGACGATCATCCCGAGCAATGGCGACTATCGGCTCTGAGCTTTGACCACTTTTTGCCACAAGCGCACCGGTTGCGCCCAAAGGCAGGCCGGAATGAGTGACGATATTTGGATGTTCGGAGGACATGGCGGCTGGCAGGTATCGCAGCCGTGGCGGGCGGGCAAGGCGCAAAACACTTGCGCTCCCTAAGAAACCCCAAGACAAAGCAGCGCGAAGGAGAGAGTTATGACTTACGCCCCATTTCCATTGGCCCGCCCCCGCCGTTTGCGCCGCACGCCCTGGATGCGCGAATTGGTTAGGGAAAACGCGCTGTTAGCATCGGACTTGATCTGGCCGATCTTTGTTCGCGATGGCGAAAGTGTTCGGGAGCCGGTCCCCTCTATGCCGGGTGTGGAACGTCGATCCATAGATGAGGCTGTAAAAGATGCAGAGCGGGCAGCGAAGGCCGGCATCCCGGTGATTGCTTTGTTTCCCTATACCGACCCGGCCGTGAAAACCGAAGATTGTGCCGAAGCATGGAACCCCGAGAACCTTGTGAACCAAGCCACCCGCGCGATCAAAGCTGAGGTGCCAGAGATCGGGATCATGCTGGATGTCGCACTCGATCCGTATAATGCGCTTGGGCATGACGGGATCGTTCAGGGCGACGAAATCCTGAATGACGAGACTTTGATCGCTTTGGAAAAACAAACCTTGGCACAGGCCGAGGCCGGAGCCGATATCATGGGGCCATCGGACATGATGGATGGGCGCATCGGGGTCATGCGGGCCGCGCTGGAAGCGAACGAATTCCATAACGTCGCTATCATGTCCTATGCCGCCAAATATGCGTCAGCATTCTATGGGCCGTTTCGCGATGCCGTGGGAGCAGGTGGTGCATTGAAAGGCGATAAGAAGACGTATCAGATTGATCCCGGCAATGCCGATGAGGGCGTTTTAATGGTTGAGCGGGACCTGAAAGAAGGCGCGGACATGGTGATGGTCAAACCCGGCCTGCCCTATTTGGACATGTGCCGTGCGGTGTCAGACAAGGTGACCGCACCGGTTTTTGCATATCAAGTCTCGGGCGAGTACGCGATGATCGAAGCGGCGGCAGCGAATGGCTGGCTTGATCGGGAAAAGGTCATGGTGGAGGCCTTATTGGCGTTCAAACGCGCCGGATGCAGTGGCATTCTGAGTTATCACGCGTTGGAAGTGGCGGAAAAACTTCAAGCGTAAGGCCATAGCCTGCCGATTTTTTGATTAATGGGCTGAAACCCCTCCCCTCTGCCCCTAGATGTGGTATCGGGAACGCAGAAGGGCAGAAGAACCCACAAAAAGGAGGTAAGCAGATGACCCATTCTAGACGTGCCGTGTTGCTTGGCGCAGGTGCATTGGCGTTGGCACCCGCAACAGCTCACGCGGCGAGCCGAGCCAAGATTGACTCTCGTGTGCGGAATGCAAAAGCCGAGATGTTTCAACGTTTTCCCTTTACGCAGCGGCTGAATGATCAGGCTGCCGGTATGTTGATGATACCGCGGATGACCAAAGCCGGGTTTTTCCTTGGCGGCGCTTACGGCGAAGGGTCCCTTTTGATCCGGAACGCGCCGGTCGA
Organism: Pseudomonadota bacterium; assembly: GCA_039821195.1. Classification (GTDB taxonomy): domain Bacteria; phylum Pseudomonadota; class Alphaproteobacteria; order Rhodobacterales; family Rhodobacteraceae; genus Amylibacter. The sequence goes on along the minus strand of JBCBON010000014.1, from coordinate 28,402 downwards.
TTACTATTCGTTAGCAGCGGGGTCTTACGGCCTTCAGTTGGGCGTTGCGACCTTCAGCACTGCGCTCTTTTTGATGAATGAACGCGCATTGCGGGAGTTCCGCCAAAAAGATGGGTGGAAACTTGGCGTGGACCTAGAGGCTGCGGTGATCAACCAAGGCGAAACGGCAAGCTTGGACACCAATACCCACCAAGAATCTATCTACGCGCTGAGCTTCAGCCAAAAAGGCCTGATGCTAGGCGCGTCCATCGAAGGTGGAAAATACTCGCGTATTGTCCGCTAGGTTATGACAGGCGGCGGATAAGGCTGGATGTATCCCAGCGACCGCCGCCCATGTCCTGAACCTCGGCGTAAAACTGATCCACCAATTCGGCCACTTCGATTTTAGCACCGTTCGATTTGGCCTCTTCGATACAGATGCCCAAATCCTTGCGCATCCAATCCACGGCGAAGCCAAAGTCGAATTTATCGTCCAGCATGGTATAGCCCCGGTTGGCCATCTGCCACGATCCCGCAGCGCCTTTAGAAATGACATCCACCACGGCCTTGCCGTCGAGTCCTGCTTGTTGTGCGAAGGCCAAGCCCTCGGACAGGCCTTGGACGAGACCTGCAATACATATCTGGTTGACCATTTTTGTCAGCTGACCTGCACCAGACGGTCCCATCAGCCGGGAAGCCTGCGCAAAGCACAGGACCGCCTGTTCCACCTTGGCATAGTCCGCCTCGTCCCCGCCGCACATCACCGTCAGCTTACCGTTTTCCGCGCCAGCCTGACCGCCCGAGACAGGCGCGTCAATGAACCCGATACCGCGCGTCTCGCCTTCGGCATGGAGGTCACGCGCGATTTGTGCGGACGCCGTCGTATGGTCCACAAAAACCGAGCCGGATGTCATCGCGTGGAATGCACCGTCCTCCCCAAGCGTCACTTGGCGGAGGTCATCATCATTGCCAACGCAGGCCATCACAATGTCCTGCCCCTCAGCCGCCGCTTTCGGGGTCGCGGCTACATGGCCCTTATGCTCGGCCGACCAAGCGTCGGCCTTGGCCTTGGTGCGGTTATACACGGTTACATCGTGCCCGTTCGCCGCCAAATGCCCGGCCATGGGATATCCCATCACGCCAAGACCAAGAAAAGCAACTTTTGCCATTGAAACCCCCTGAGTAAACTGTGCCATAGAAGGACGAAGGTGAAAGCCCGTCAATACAAGGTGATTATGCGCAGGCTCGTCTCAGGTCTATACTATCTTATCATCGGCGGGGTGACAGTGTTCCTGATCGGTCTCGCCTTTGTGTATTTTTTGTTTTCGAGGTCTCTGCCAGATTACGACATCGAACGAGAGGTTGCTGCGGTAGAAGCACCCATCGAAATCGTCCGAGATACATTCAACATCCCACATATTTTTGCTCAAAGCGAGCATGATGCCCTGTTCGCGCTGGGCTATGCCAATGCACAAGATCGACTTTGGCAGATGGAATTGCGGCGGCGAGAGGCCCAAGGACGGATGGCCGAAATATTTGGGGAGAGCGCCCTTCCGTCCGATCGGATTGCGCGTCATTTGGGGTTTTACCGCAATGCGCTTTCGGATGCGCGCACCCTACCCCGCACAACGCGGGAAGCTCTGGAGGCATACGCAGATGGCGTGAATGCCTATTTGACAGAACTGTCAAACCAGCCTCGCGGGCGTGGCGCGCCAGAGTTTTACTTTCTAACACCGCAAATCGCGCCGTGGCGGGCCGCAGACAGTTTGGCCATTTTGCGCCACTGGGCCTGGCAGAACAGCGGTGGATTGACGCCTGAAATCCTCAAAGCGCGGGTGTTGTTGGCCGCGGGACCTGACCTAACAGAAGAGTTCTTTGGCGACGCAACACTGACCCGATCAATTGGGATGGCGGTTGCGGTGACCGCAGAGCGGTCAGTTACGGGGTCTGTCAATATGGTCGCTGATCTCCATGGACCGCTCAGCGCACCGTCATACGCGTATGCTGCGCATGTTCAGACGGCCTCATCGCAACAAACCGGACTGACAATTCCCGGCATTCCTGCATTGCTCATGGGGTCTGGGCCATCACGCAGCTTTGCCATGATCCCCCGAGCGACAGATACGATGGACTTGGCCATTATCCCTGATGAGCTGTTGCCCCGATCCATCCTGAGGGAGGAACGGATCGTCGTTGAGGGCGCTGCCACCCATACCGAGAGCATTCGAACCCTGGCGTCAGGCGTCGTCCTTGATCCCGAGCTTTTCGGACTGTCTGCGATTGTGCCTGCCGACCACAGCGCCGTTCTACAGTGGACTGGCTTAAACCCTTTGGATGATACCTTTGGCGCGTTGATCGATATCTCTTTTGGCGCGGATGGTGCGTTGGAGCCGCCTCAGCTTGAACGGACCCGCCCCCCACTGACGCTGGCCTATGCGGACCGTTCAGGCCTATTGAGTTTTGACCTTGGTGAGTTGCCCAGCAGATCCCCTTGGCAAGGCAAACGAAGCGATATCCCTTATTTGGCGGAACGCGTCGACGCGCTTTGGTCAGGGACAAAACCGATTTATGACGAAAACGCTTCGACTGTTGTGCAGGTTATTGATGCCCAAGCGCCGCTGACCGCTCGGTTAGACCGGCTCCTTTCACTAAGGGACATTCATTCCCTTCAAAGTCTGAAAGACATTCAGTTCGACGCCGTTTCGCAATCTGCGCGCGGCTTGCTGCCTCTGATGGCGCGCGAGCTTTGGTTTTCAGAGACTGTTCAGGCAGAAGAACCGACCTCCGAACTGCGGAGTAAAAGCCTCGAGCTCTTGGCGGATTGGAACGGGGAGATGTCCGAACATCTTCCACAACCTTTAATTTACTCGGCCTGGCTATGGGAATTTTACCGTCAGGTTATTCGCGACGAACTTGGCCCAGTGAGCGCGGAGTTTTTGGAACCAAATGCCGCCTTTTTGCGGCGGGTCTATATGGACGAAGGCGGGCTTGCGCACTGGTGCGATATCAAACCGTCGTCCGAGGTCGAAAGCTGTGACGATATCGCCTTGCGTTCGCTGAATGTGTCCCTGTTGCGATTAAGCGAGACCTATGGGCCACGCGTCGAATCGTGGCTATGGGGCGACGCGCATACCGGCCGCCATGCGCATCCACTCTTTACCGAAGGCAGCATGATGGATTGGGCCTCTGGAATTTATCAGCCATTATCAGGTGATAGTGGGACGCTAAACCAAACGCCTGGAACGTCCGAAGATGGTGTCAGCTTTCGACCCACCAGCGCCCCCGTGGCCCGCATCGCAATTGACCTGTCGCAAGCCGATCAAAGCGGTTTGAGCTTATCGACGGGCCAATCCGGACACTTTTTGTCGCCTTACTATGATAATTTTGCGCCACTTTGGCGCCGAGGAGAGTATATCCCGATCTCGTTTGACGACGACATCATACGCGCCGGTGCGGTTGGAACCACGCGTTTCACTCCATCCAACTAGATTTTTTCAAATCGGGCTGCGTCGATCTCGCTCCAGAGTACCGTCAACGTCGCACCCTGTTCGGTTGTGTCCTCGTTTAGCACCTCGACATGATCGTAAAGCCAAGCGCGGCGCCTCCCCTCTGAATGGGCCAGCCGAACCGTGTCTTCGCTCAAACTTGGCGTGAGACGGTCCGAGATGACCTCGTAAAGCGCGTCTATACCATCGCCGGTCACCGCGCTGACGGTATGGATATGGGCGTTTCTTGCGGCGATATTCTTGCGTGTTTCAAGATCATTTGCCGCCAGAAGATCGGTCTTGTTCCAAACCTCTACAATGCCGCTTTGCGCCTCGGTGGACACGCCAAGATCGGCCATAACCTTGGAGACATCGGTCGCCTGCCGATCCGTTTCCTTGTGCGAGATATCCCGAACATGAAGGACCAAGTCCGCCTCCAGAACCTCTTCGAGGGTCGCGCGGAACGCAGCGACCAACGATGTTGGCAAATCGGAGATAAAGCCAACTGTGTCGGAAAGGATAATTTCCAATCCGTTGGGCAGGGTGACCGCCCGCATAGTTGGGTCCAAGGTGGCAAAGACCATATCTTTGGACATGACACTTGCACCGGTCAACCGATTGAAAAGGGTTGATTTTCCCGCGTTAGTGTAGCCCACGAGGGCAACGATTGGATACGGAACCTTGCGCCGTGCCGACCGGTGCAACTCCCGCGTTTTAACAACTTTTGCAAGCTGACGCTTGAGGCGCACAACGGCGTCATCAATCGCCCGGCGGTCCGCCTCGATCTGGGTTTCGCCTGCACCACCCACAAATCCAAGGCCGCCGCGCTGACGCTCGAGATGGGTCCAACTGCGCACAAGGCGGGTCTTTTGGTATGACAGCGCCGCAAGCTCTACCTGAAGGACACCTTCACGGGTGCGCGCACGCGCCGCGAAAATCTCTAGGATCAGGCCGGTGCGATCCAGAAGCTTGACCTTCCAGTGGCGTTCCAAGTTTCTTTGCTGGATGGGACTGACGGCGCCATTGACCAGCACAAGGCCGATGTCACCATCTGCGATTATCTCTTCGATCTCAGCAAGTTTGCCTTTGCCGAAAAGCAATCCGGCTTGCGGATCGCGCATACGCACGACTTCGCTGCGGACCAGAGAAATATCATCGATAGCAGATGCCAAGGAAATGCCCTCTGCAAGGGCGTCATCGGCATCTCTGCGCGCCGGGTCATTTACGAAGTCAGGATGAACAAGAACCGCGCGCATTAGGACGCGCCATCATCCCCTTCATAAAGCGATACCGGACCCGTTGGCATAATCGTGGAAATCGCATGCTTATAGACAAGCTGTGACTGTCCATCGCGGCGGAGCAGGATACAGAAATTATCGAACCACGTAATCACGCCCTGAAGTTTCACGCCGTTAACGAGAAATATCGTAACAGCGTTCTTTTCTTTTCTAACGGTATTAAGGAAAGCGTCTTGCAAATTTTGTTTGTCAGCCATGTCACCCAGCCTTTGCCCTGTTCGGGATGTTCCTTGAGGGCACTATGCATCGAAACACCGCAAGCATCTAGGCCAATTTTTGTTTTCTTCCGCCCAAGCGAGATTGCCAAAGGATTGGATTGAATAAAGCGACGACCGCAAGCGTTTCCAAACGCCCCACGATCATAGCAATTTCAAAGAAGACCAGTTCAAGATCGCCAAATTCCGAAAGTAGGTCTTTGCCGGTGACAGCCTCACTGATGAGGGGGCCAGTGGTCGAAAGTCCGGACACCGAAATCAGCAAGGCATCCGCAAGCTGGAACCCAAAGAGCGTGAAAATCAGCGTGAAAAGACCGATGCTAAAGACGAACAGCATCACCACCACCCAAGCGTTGACCACAGATCGTCTGCGCATCTGACGGTCGCCCCCGGATGGATGGGTCATGTTTGGTAGCATCAACCTGTCGAGCTCTCGTCTGCCGTGCTTGGCAAGCGAATAGACCCGCAGCAGTTTCACGCCACCCGCAGTGGTGGCAACCCCGCCGCCACAAATCACAAGTGCCATAAGGATCAACTCTGACGTTGCGAGCTCCGACCAGGTTTGCGTGGTGGACCAGTATTCAGAGACAAACCCGGCTGTCGTAAGGAAGGACAAAGTTGTGAACAGAGCGCCCCAAACGGCCTGCAACGCGCCGATGAAACTGTCGTCCGATCCTTCGCCGAGAATAGCGATGTAATGCCGTAAAAACAAAAAAGTCGTCACGGACGCGATAAGTACAACCGCAAGACGGAACTCGGGGTTCTGGAACGAGCTTCTGAAGGTCTTCAGTTTGTCGTCAAAGCTGAGGGTAAACCGTGACACGGCGACAAACAAAAAGATGAAAACCAGTAGCTCTGATGCGAAGGGCGCCGTGTAGTTTTCCAAGACGATGCCACTGGTGGAAAGGGTCGACATGGCCATTATTGCCGCCGTCTGAGTGTCCTCTCCCGTGATCATCAGCAGAAGAAACAGGACGGAAGAAATGGTCAGATAAGCTGGCAATACGCGCTTGTTGAACTGCCGCAAAACGGTTCTGCGACTGGCGTCATAGGCCGCTTGATTTCCATAAAGGCCTGCATAAAAGTTTCCGTCTGCACGGATATCACAGCCGTTGATCCGCAACGGGCCTAGAATGCTGAAGGCGATTAGCAGGAAGTAATATCCGCCGAGCCAAGCGACGATGCCCCGCCACAGATGGATCACATCCGAGACCGGCTCAATGAATGCCATGCGGGAGGCCCCTGTGGTCGTAAACGCCGAGATCATTTCAAAAATCGCAAGCCGCCAGCCGAGCCCCGGGTAAAGCTCGGCCACTGGTGCTGCAGCCACCAAAGGCACGGCGACATATACCGATGCCGCCTCCAGAAGGGCCGCTCCGCTTGACCGGTCGGTCGCACTCGCGCCGAGCGCGATGCCGTAAATATAGAGGATGATCGCCGAAAACAGGCCGTAATACATGAACGTTCGCGCAATGAGCCAATCTTCGACGATGGCGGCGGCAATCATTGGAACGCTCATAGCGATGATGACGACCAAAAGCGTCCAGAACAGAAGCGAGCTTTGCGCGCCCTTCAGCATTAAAAGAAATCCACCCCGACCTGGAACATGGCCTCTACGATTTGAACGGCGTCCGACATGGCCAATACAACGACGATATCGCCATCCTCGAGGCGCAGTTCGGATGTTGGTCGAAAAACGGACTTTCCTTTGCGCACCGCGACCACACGCGCGCCGTCGGGAAAATCAATCTCCTCCAGTGTTTGGCCCGCAATTGTGGAATTTGCGAGAGTTTGAAGCTCCATCACTTCGGCTTCTGTATCGCCAAGCGCATAAGCCGCGCGGACGCGCCCATGGCGGATATGGCGCAAGATTGATGACACTGTCGTGGCCCGAGGATTGAGAAAGGCATCGACGTCCAGGGTTTTCATCAAGGATGACAGGCTTGTGTCATTTATCAAGGCAATGGACATTTCTGCACCTGCAGATTTGGCCCGTACGGACGCCAGAAGGTTGGTTTTGTCGTCATCAGTGACACACAAAACGGCATTTGTGGCTGCGATATTCGCCTCTTGCAGAATGTCGAGATCAAGACCGTCACCATGCAAAACAACTGTACGCTCCAACGCATCAGCCGCGATTTCGGCCTTGTCGCGATCACGCTCAATGATCCGGCATCGCACGCGATCTTCTTGTTGCTCCAACAAAGAGGCGACCCGCACGCCGATACTGCCCCCTCCGATGATCAGCACGCGCTCTTGGCGGAGGTTCGATTTTCCGAAAACCTGCAACGTTCTCGAGATATCGGTCGTTTTTGTGAAAACATAAATCTGATCGCCTTCGTAAATCTGATCCTCTGCCTTGGGCACAAACAGGCGGCCATCGCGGCGGATTGCAGCGACGTAAGACGCCAGTGTCGGGAACAGCTCGGTCAGTTGGCGCAGCGGTGTCTTAATCACCGGGCAATCAGAGTCGATTTTCAGACCGAGCATTGTGATCTCATGATCGAGGAAAGATTCAACCTCAAAACTTGAGGGCGCTGAGAGCTGTTGGATCGCAGCCCGTGCCACCTCTTGCTCTGGAGAGATCACAACATCGATGGGCAGGTGATCCCGCTGATACAGGTCTGAATAGATGACATCCAAATATGATTGTGACCGGAGCCGCGCGATTTTACGCGGCACGCGAAAGACAGAATGCGCGATTTGGCAGATGACCATGTTCACTTCGTCGGAATAGGTCGCCGCGATAATCATCTCTGCGTCTTCCGCGCCAGCCTCGCGCAGGATATCGGGGTGGGATGCAAATCCGGTTAAGCCCGCCACATCCAACGAATCTGTAGCACGAGCGACAAGCGACGCCTGATTGTCGATCACAGTGACGTCATTGCCTTCTTTCGAAAGGTAACGGGCAAGTTGCCAACCGACCTGACCGGCACCGCAGATAATTACGCGCATATACGGTTACTCCGCCGCAGCTTCGATTTGCTCGGGACTTCCATCGCTTGTTCTACGCGCTTGCTCTGAAATGCCCAAGGACTTCATTTTTCGGTGGAGAGCGGACCGTTCCATTCCGATGAAAGTCGCGGTTTTGGAGATATTCCCGCCAAAGCGTGCAATCTGCGCCGTCAGGTAGTCCCGCTCGAACACCTCGCGTGCTTCGCGCAACGACATGGATGCAAAGCGCAACGGGAACGCGGTTTCGCGGTTGAGCGGCTCGGGCGTCTGACTGGGCAATTCAGAGGCAAATATTTCTGCGCCCGGCTCCCCAAGGATGAGCAACCTCTCAACCATGTTTTTCAACTGACGGACATTGCCGGGCCACGGCATGGTTTGCAAAACCACCATGGCCTCTTCGGAAAAGGCGCGCGGCTTTAACCCTTGGTCGCGCTGCAGGCATTCCACAAAATGAGAGACCAGCTCTGGTACGTCCTCTAGCCGCTGTTCCAGCGGGGGCACTTCGATCGGGATCACGTTCAATCGGTGATATAGGTCCTCCCGGAACCTGCCCTCTCGGATTTCTTCGGTCAGGTCTTTGTTGGTCGAGGCAATCACACGCAGGTCCACACGCGTGATCTCTCCACTGGGACGCTGAAAACTTTGATCCAAAAGCACGCGCAGAATCTTCGACTGCGTAGAACTTGGCATATCAGCGACTTCGTCGAAGAAAATGACGCCGCCATCAGCCTGTTCGAGAAGCCCCCTTTCTGCACCTGACGGACTGTCGGTGCGGCCAAAAAGAATGTCTTCGAAAAGCTCCCCGGAGATCGCAGCACAGTTCACCGGCACAAACGGCGCGGCAGCCCGGTTTGAGTGGGCATGGACATAGCGCGCGGCAACCTCTTTTCCCGAGCCTGACGGCCCCGACAACATCACGCGGCCATTTGTTTTTGCAACCCGCTCCAGCTGTTGTTTCAACCCTTTCAACGCCGACGACGACCCGATCATCTCTGAGTTTTGAACATCGTTTTTGCGCAGCTCGGTGTTTTCGCGCCGCAAGCGCGACGCCTCCATCGCGCGGGCAATCACAACCAGCAACTGATCGATATTGAACGGCTTTTCGATGAAATCATATGCGCCTTGTTTGATCGCAGCCACGGCCAATTCGATATTGCCATGGCCCGAGATGATGACGACAGGAATGCCCGGGTTATCCCGTTTGACGCGTTTCAAAATCTCAATCCCGTCCAAACGGCTTTCTTTGAGCCAAATGTCTAGAATAATTAGGTCCGGTGGCGCCGAATTGATCAACTCGAACGCGGCCGTCGACTCGGCTGCGAGTTCCGTCGCATAGCCCTCATCCGTGAGAATATCCGAGATGAGTTCGCGGATATCCTTTTCGTCATCAACGATTAAGACTGTCCCCATCTTCTATGCCCCCTCCAACTGTTTTTTCTTTGACCGAGCCTTTGATGGCTTCAGTTTTGGAAACTTCATTCGAACCTGAGCCCCATTGGCGTCCCCCGGCGAAAACGACTTTGCATCCGAAAGCTCCAACGTGCCGCCGTGTTGTTCCACAATCTTTTTGACAATAGAAAGGCCAAGTCCCGATCCACCCTCACGATTTGTGACATAGGGCTCGATCAGTCTGGACCGGTTTTCCTTGGGGAAGCCCGGCCCGTTATCTTCGATTGTCACAACAACAGAACCGCGTAGCGGACCAAGTGTGATCCGGATTTCGGGGGCGAACTTAGCCTCATTGCTCTGTTTGGCATTCATCAGTGCTTCGCCTGCATTCTTGATCACATTCATAAATGCCTGAGTGATAAGGCCACGGTCGACATTGGCTTTGACGGCCTGCTTGGGTGGATCAAAGGCCAGTTTCACCTCTGGCAAAGCATTCTTTTGCAAGAGCACCACTTCTTTGATGATGTCGGTTAAACTCTCTGCTTGCGCTTCGGGTTCGGGCATCCGGGCAAACCGCGAGAACTCATCCACAATCCGGCGCAAATCCCCGGCCTGGCGGATGATGACATTTGTGTATTGCTCCAAGGCGTCTGTCTGGTCGCCCGCAAGCGGTGAAAACTTCCGGTAGAGCCGTTCCGCCGACAGCTGAATAGGGGTAAGCGGGTTCTTGATTTCATGGGCCAGGCGCCGGGCAACGTCGCCCCAAGCGGCCATACGTTGTGCCGAGACGAGGTCGGTGACATCATCGAAAGTGACGACGAACCCATAAATTGTCCCATCGAGCGCGCGACGTCCACTCATCTTCACCAAAAGGACCTCGCCTTTGCCACCTCGGCTGAGCTTGACCTCGCCGAGTGCGCCTTCGTCAGGATCGGCCTGTAACTTGTCCCAAATCTCTGAAAATTCTGGCACGGCGGATAATAAAGTGCGCCCAACTGTCTTGGGCCGTTCCAACGCGAGCAAAGTCGCGGCTGTTTCATTCAGGACCTCAATTTTGCCATCCGCCGTCAAACCGATGACGCCAGCGGTCAAATTGGAGAGCACACTATCAAAAAGGGACCTCTGCTCTTCTGTTTTTTCGTTGATGTCCAGAAGGTCATCGCGCTGTTGTTTCACCTGCGATGTCATCTTGTTGAAGGTATTGGCGAGCAGCGAAAACTCATCCCGGTCCGCGCCAACATCCACATACGTGTCGTAATTACCCTCACCCACTTTCTGCGCAGCACGTGCCAAATGGCCCACAGGCCGTGCCAGTCGTTCCGCAATGCGAAGCCCGAGAAGGATGGCCGAGAACGTGACGACGATGGCAAAGAAGAGGTAAACAAGCCCCAAATCTGCAAGCAATTGACCACTGTTTTCTTCCAAGCTGCGATAAAAGACGGCCGTTTCCTTGGTGTCGTCCAACAGGTTCAAAAGACTGCCGTCGACAGTTCTTGCGATCAGCAGATATCGATCTACAAATTCGGACAATTGGTAGAGTGCGCGAAACTCATCATTGTTCCAATCCTGAATGACGATCACCTCACCATTGACTGCTTGGATCATCTGATCTGGTGACGGGCGCTCAAAATTAAAAAGATAGCTGTTCTCACCTCGCAACAGCAGTTCGCCCGCCCCGTTTACGACAAATGCCTCTTTCAATCCGCGCTGCACGAGTTGTTGGCCTTGGGCCAAGGCATCGCGAACTTGGTCGTCTTGGATGAAACTTGTGCGCAGCTTCACACCATTAAGATACTCGCCCAAAAGGCGCGCATCTTCGATCAGATCATCACGCTGCTCGGCCTCATAGGCTTCAGCGGCCGTCAACGAAGACCCCACGACGTCCTGAACCCGGTCTGAAAACCAGCCCTCTACCGCGAAGTTGAAAAACACACCTGCAAAAACGGCAACGAGTGCGGTGGGCAGTAAGGCAAGGACCGCAAAAAGGCCGCCAAGACGCAGATGCAGTTGCGATCCGGCAGAGCCAAGTCGCCGAGCGCGGATCAATCGCGCGGTCGTGCTGATCACATATCCAAGAACAAGAGCGACATATATCAGATCAGCATATACGATGGCACGATTGGACCATGCAGTCGGATCATTGAGGTTCATTCGGAAGATCAAGAATGTCAGGATCAGCAGAATAGGTCCCGCAAGCGCGAGAACATAGGACACGGATGTCCTAGAGATACTCAAAGGAAAGACGCTATCGAACGGTACCTGCTCGTCCCTTGTCACCGGGATGCCTCACAGTTAGGGCAAACTGTGACATGATTACATCAATTTTTTAGACCTTGTCACCTGAATATCCAAATCCCGGATCTTCTTGCGCAAAGTATTGCGGTTTATTCCCAGAAGTTCGGCAGTTTTGATCTGATTACCCCGGGTTGCAGAGAGGGAAAGCGCGATCAATGGAAGCTCCACCTCTTTGAGGATCCGATTGTAAAGACCGGGGGGCGGCAACGCATCGCCATGCAGGTCAAAGTAACGTTTGATATGCGCCTCTACACTCGCCGATAGCTTGTCGCCGGGCACAATCGTGCCCGTTGCCACAGGGCTTGGCGATTGTGGAACAATGGTTTCCATAAACTCGCCGGTCAGTTGATCATCCGATGCCAGAAGAACAGCACGGTTGATCAGGTTTTCCAGCTCGCGCACATTTCCAGACCAATGGGCCGCACGCAAAACATCCAAGCCATCGCGGGTCACCGACCGCTTGGGAAGGCCCCGTTGCGGCGCTTTTTCCAAGAAATGCATCGTCAATTCTGCGATGTCATCAATCCGGTCCCGCAAAGGCGGCAACACAATCGGCATCACATTTAGGCGGAAAAACAAATCCTCGCGGAATTGTCCCTCATTGACCAAATCCACCAACGGCTTGGAGGTTGTGGAGATGAACCTGTATCCACGCCCGGTCACTGTTGGATTCTGCAAAAGGCCAAGTAGCGTCGATTGCGCCTCGGGCGATGCGTCCGAGACCTCTTCAATCAAGACGGTGGACCCTTTCGGAGCAAGATCGAAATCCGGCGTATCTTCGGTAGACAGCAGCGTTTCGCGTAGGAATTTTGGCGTGGCAGATCCGGCTGAAATCGACACAAGCGGGTTACCACTCCGGTGGCCTTGTTTGTGTAGTGTTTCTGCCAGCAAGGTTTTCCCACTGCCGGCCGGGCCCGAAATCATAACATTCAAATCGGTGTTCAGAACCCGCGCGACCAAACGATATATTTCCTGCATGGCAGGCGAGCTACCGATCAGTGAAATTTCACTTTGTGTCACGCCCTCTTCTTGCACAGGTGTATCCGCCTCTGACCGCAAGAGCGCACGTCCAACTTTGGCAAGCAGTTCCTTCAGGTCGAAAGGCTTAGGCAGATAGTCATAGGCCCCGACCTCGGACGCTCTGATCGCTGTCATCACCGAGTTTTGAGCAGAGATTATAACGACCGGAAGCTCTGGTCGTTTTTTCCGGATCATTGGCATCAGTTCCAGCCCGTTCCCATCGGGCATCATCACATCTGAGACGACAACATCCCCCTCACCCTCTTCGACCCAACGCCAAAGCGTGGAAACTGATCCGGTGGAGCGAACACGGCATCCCGCCCGCGTGAAAGCCTGGGTGAGTACCGTTCGAATTGTCCGGTCATCGTCAGCGATCAAAATCGTTCCGTCCATAGTCTATTAGTCCTTCCAAAGAGGAAGACGGACACTGAAAACGGTCCGTCCAGGTTGGGATGAGCATTCGATAAGGCCGCCATGGGCGGCGACAACTTTGGACACCAGCGAGAGGCCAAGACCCGAGCCGTTCGTCTTGGTGGTAATGAAAGGGTCAAAGATGTCGTCGATCAGTGTGGCTGGGATGCCCGCGCCATTATCTGTAATATCGATTTGCATCGGCAGGTTGACCCGTGGCTGCCCTGCGAGGTTCATTTTCACACCAGAGTTGTAATGCGTCTGTATTCGTATCTGACCGCGGCCTGAATTCACCGCCTCGCAGGCGTTTTTCAAAAGGTTCTGGAAGACCTGCATCAGCTGATCGGGGTCACCCGGCACCTCGGGCAGCGACGGATCATATGCCTTTTTGAATTGGATATCCTGGCCGAAGCCCGCTTTGGCAGATCGGACAGCAGTATCCAGAACCGTGTGGATATTGACCGGTTTGAACTCTACGGGTGTTTGGTCGCCATATTGTTCGACCCGCGCTACCAGATCGCCGATCCGCCGTGCCTCTTCCGAGATCAGGCCGGACAGCTCATCCGCCTCTTCGTCTCCGGACATTGCCAGCAGTTGTGCAGCACCGGATATACCCGCGAGGGGGTTGCGAATTTCATGTGCCAGCATTGCCGCAAGACCCGAGATTGACCGCCCTGCCGCTAGATTATCGATGGATTGTGATATTTTTTTGGAGCTTCCGTCAGAAACCAGAACGACAAGGAAGCGTCCCTCGTCACCAAGAGCACTCAGATGGATCGCACATTCAAACAAGGGGCCATCGATGACGGCCATACTGACGCCATAGCGCGTCATGGACATCGCGCCTTTGCGCGCCTGGGAGAGCGTGTCGATCAGAATGGATGTCGGTCCGAAGTGCCGCGTCAGGGGGACGGTCTGGAGTTGACGATTGCTGCGCCCGAAGAGGTGCTCTGCGGCGGAGTTGACCCCTTCAAAACTGTCGGAGGCGTCCACAACAAACGCGGGGAAAGGCAGATTGCTCCACAGCTGCTCAAAATCCAGCGCAACCGTCATGCAGCAACCTCAAGCGTCTCATCCGGCAGTTCGGAGAGAAGCGCACAAACGCGTATTGGATCGCGTTCGGTCAAGAGCACCTTGCGCAGGTCCAGAGGCACAGAAACCGGCCAGTGGTCGATATACCAGCCGATATGCTTGCGGGCCATGCGCGTGCCAATGCCATCGTCATAAAACGACAAGACCGCATCGTAGTGGTCGAACAAAAGGGCTTTGCGCTGTTCAACGTCAGGTTCGGGCGCAACTGTATGTCCAAGGAGGGCATCCCGAATTTGCGCGATCAACCATGGGCGCCCCTGAGCACCCCGTCCGATCATCACACCATCCGCGCCAGAGTGTTGCAGCGCGGTTTGGGCCGCATCCAACGAGATGATGTCCCCGTTGGCGATGACCGGGATCGACACAGCAGATTTGACATCGCGGATGGCGCGCCAATCCGCGTGACCCTTATAAAATTGCGCACGGGTACGCCCATGAACCGTCAGCATTTGCACCCCTTCGGCTTCGGCGATCTTGCCAAGCTCTGCCGCATTCAAACAGTCATGATCCCAGCCGAGCCGCATTTTTAATGTGACAGGCACAGATACGGCGTTCACCACCGAGCAGATGATATCTTGGGCCAGTGGCAGGTTCTGCATGAGCGCAGACCCGGCATAGCCGTTCGTCACCTTCTTGGCCGGACAGCCCATATTGATATCGATTATTTCCGCACCGGCATCTTCACAATATTGAGCGGCGCGTGCCATTGGACCCGGCTCTTTCCCAGCGATCTGCACAGCGGTTTGATCCGTTCCGATGCCCAAAGCTGATCTGGCCTTTGCGCTGGGTCGATTTTGAACAGCTTCCGCAGTGGCCACCATCTCCGAGACCACACGATCAGCGCCGAAACCTAAAACGAGGTTTCGGAACGGCAGATCTGTGATACCAGCCATTGGCGCTAGCATAACACTCGGAGGCACTGCTTGTTTTTCCATCACACTGTGTTTTTCGCCCAGTATTTAATCAGCAGGCTTAGTCCAAGCCTATCGGCGACACAAGCAATATGAGCGTCGCATGCATTATCGTTGCGGCCGGTCGCGGCACCCGCGCAGGGGCGGACATCCCCAAGCAATATGTCGACATCGCGGGCAAACCGATTTTGGAACATACCATTCGTGCTATTGCCGCAAGCGCCTTGGTCGACGCCATTCAAGTTGTGATCCATCCAGAAGATGAGACCCGCTTTGAGGGACTTGCCGCCGGGCTAGATGGCATATCCCTGCTGCCCTGCGTGCATGGCGGTGACACCCGAACGGCATCTGTGCTGGCTGGGCTACAGGCGCTGAGCGCGATTGCGCCGAGCACCGTGCTAGTTCATGATGCGGCGCGACCTTTTGTCGGCATAAGCGAAATAGAAGACGTGATCACAGCGACACTAGCTAATCGCGGAGCGTTCCTGGCAGTTCCGGTTGTCGATGCTCTTTGGCGCGGCGAAGGAACCCTGACTTCGGTCGAGCGGGATAACCTTTGGCGAGCTCAAACCCCACAAGCGTTTCCCTATCCAGCACTCCTCGCGGCCTATGACGCGTTTAACGGGGATGCGGCGGATGATGTCGCGGTAGCCCAAGACGTAGGCCTTGACGTTATTCCCATTCAAGGGTCAGACGATAACTTCAAGATTACGCGACCAGAAGACTTCGACCGCGCTGAAAAACTGCTGAAAGAGAGAGAGGCAGATTTGGATATCCGAACCGGAAACGCCTTTGATGTGCATGCCTTCGGAGAGGGTGATCGGGTGGTTCTGAACGGTGTGTCTATTCCCCATTCCAAGACCCTAAAAGGTCATTCAGACGCTGATGTCGCCATGCACGCCCTGACCGACGCTATTTTCGGCGCGCTGTGCGAAGGAGATATCGGGCAATGGTTCCCGCCAAGCGATCCGCAATGGAAGGGCGCAGCATCTGAGATTTTCTTGCGCAAAGCCGTAGAGCGCGCGAGCGAGCGTGGCTTTCAAATCTCGCATCTTGATTGCACGATTATATGCGAAGCCCCTAAAATCGGCCCCCATTCTGATGCGATGCGCGATCGCCTGTCAGAGATTTGTTCTACGGACAGGGACCGGATCAGCGTAAAAGCAACCACGTCAGAACGACTTGGGTTTACTGGCCGAGAGGAAGGGATCGCTGCACTGGCATCTGCGACCTTGGTGAAGCCATGATCCGGACCATTACCAGCTTTTTTGGAACAGGGTTTCTGCCCATCGCGCCCGGCAGTTGGGGGTCCCTAGCGGCCGTCATTGTCGCCGTGGGGATTTACGCCTTGGGTGGGTTCCTGGCGCTGCTCGCTGCAACTGTTGTTGTTTTTGGCGTTGGCCTTTGGGCCACGGGCCTTTTGACGGATGGAATGGCGGACCCTGACCTCTCAGAGATTGTCATCGACGAGGTGGTGGGACAATGGATTGCACTTTTCCCGCTGGCGGGCGGGCTTTGGTGGCTTGGATCGACCCTCACGATCTTACCGTGGCCGGGGCTGATCTTTGGATTTATCTTTTTTCGATTGTTCGACATTCTGAAACCATATCCGTGTAATGTGTTGGACAAGATGAAGACCCCATTTGGTGTCATGGCCGATGACGTGATGGCCGGAGTTTATGCGGCGATTGTCACTGGCGCCTCCGGGGCGCTTGCGCATGGGTTGGCGGGATGACGGCAAAGGAAATTGTGCATGCCTATAGCTCGGCAGGACTTAAACTCACGACCGCAGAAAGCTGCACCGGTGGCATGATCGCAGCGGCAGTGACGGACATTCCCGGATCATCCTCGGTGTTTGAGCGTGGCTTCGTTACCTATTCCAATACCGCAAAGACAGAAATGATCAGCGTCCCCGCCCCGCTGTTTGAAAGCGTCGGCGCGGTCTCTGTGGAGGTCGCCAAGGCGATGGCCGAAGGCGCGCTTGACGCAGCAAAGGCCGATGTAGCAGTCTCTGTGACGGGAATTGCCGGCCCCGGTGGTTCAGAGTTCAAACCAGAGGGCCGGGTTTGTTTTGGTCTATCGCGCGCAGGGTATCCGACCAGAGTTGAGCAAATTGACTTTGGTGCGTTGGGGCGGGATCGCGTGCGCCGGGCCAGTGTCGATTACGCGCTGGAACTTTTGGCTGCGGCACTGCCGTAAAGATCATGCGCCCGCGCCTCGAATGCGTGGATCAGCCGCTTCATCGCATCGTTGAACACCATTCCGATCAATGATTGCAGCATCATTGATTTGAATTCGAAATCGACAAAGCAGGTCACATCGCAACCGGTGTCGGTGTCCTTGAACGTCCAACGGTTGTTCAGGTATTTGAAAGGCCCATCGATATAGTCGGTCTCGATCCGCCCTTCTTGCGGCAACAGGGTTACCCGGCTGCCGAACTTTTCCCGAAAAACCTTAAAGGCGATAATCAAATCGGCATCGATCACCTCGGTCATGCCGACGTCGCGACGCGATCTAATCCGCGCGCCTGCACACCAAGGCAGAAACTCCGGATATTTCGCGATATCAGCCACAAGTTCGTACATCTGCTCGGTGCTGTACGGTAGGCTTCGGGTGACTTCGTGTCTGGGCATGCGTCTTTCTGGTCTTTTGACCCGTTTACATGATGCAAATGAGGGAACTTGCCAAGCGTAAGCTTGCCGCAGGATCAGGCGTATTTGGCGCGGCGGGCAGCCTGCAATTTCGCAAAATCATCGCCCGCATGGTAGCTTGAGCGCGTCAGCGGCGTCGCAGAAACGAGCAAAAACCCTTTGCCGTAAGCGGCCTTTTCATAGCCCGCGAACTCTTCGGGTGTGACGAAATCATGCACAGCGTGATGTTTTGGCGTGGGTTGCAGATACTGACCAATAGTCAGGAAATCCACGTCCGCTGCGCGCAAATCATCCATGACTTGATTGACCGCCACACGCTCCTCGCCAAGACCGACCATCAAGCCGGACTTTGTAAAGATGGTAGGGTCAATTTCCTTGGCGCGTTGCAAAATGCGCAACGAATGGAAATAGCGCGCACCGGGGCGCACCGTGGGATACAGGCCGGGGACCGTTTCCAAATTGTGATTGAACACATCGGGGCGCGCATCAATCACGACCGTTAACGCGGTGTAATCGCATTTCAGAAAATCCGGTGTCAGAACTTCGATTGTCGTGCCCGGTGCTTTACGGCGCACGGCACGGATTGTCCGGGCGATGTGATCTGCGCCGCCATCCTCCAGATCATCGCGATCCACCGAGGTGATGACCACATGGTTGAGGCCAAGCTTTTCGACCGCTTGCGCCACGCGCGCGGGTTCAAACGCATCCAGCGCGTCGGGCCGACCGGTGGCGATGTTGCAAAAACTGCAGCCCCGCGTGCAGATATCGCCCATGATCATCATGGTGGCATGGCCCTGCGCCCAGCACTCTCCCACATTAGGACAGGCCGCCTCTTCGCAGACGGTGACCAGCTTGTTGTCCCGCATGATATCGCGGGTTTTTTGATAACCCTCGCTGGTGGGCGCTTTTACCCGGATCCAGTCTGGTTTTTTCAAACGCGGCGCATCGCTTCGCTTTTGCTTTTCAGGGTGGCGTTCGGCCCGGTTTGTGATGTCTCGATCGATCATGGTTAGAAGTGTATAACCCGATCATAGGCATCCAAGACGCTTTCATGCATCATTTCAGACAGTGTCGGATGCGGAAAGACGGTGTCCATCAACTCGGCCTCTGTGGTTTCCAGCTTTTGCCCAATCACATAACCTTGGATCAGCTCGGTCACCTCGGCGCCAATCATGTGCGCGCCCAACAGCGCGCCTGTTTTGGCATCAAATACGGTTTTGACGAAGCCTTCGGCCTCTCCCAGAGCGAGAGCCTTGCCGTTGCCAACGAACGGGAACTTACCAACTTTGACGTCATAGCCATGCTCTTTTGCGGCCGCCTCAGTCAAACCAACGGACGCGACCTGCGGGGTGCAATAGGTGCAGCCTGCGATACTTTTGGGGTCAACCGCATGGGGGTGGCCGCCCGCAATCACCTCGGCCACGGCCACACCTTCATGGCTTGCTTTATGGGCCAGCCACGGCGCCCCAGTGATATCGCCGATGGCGTACACGCCGGGCACATTTGTTTGGCCATGCGCATCCACCGTTAGGTGACCGCGATCCGCTGCTATCCCCAATTCATCCACACCGATGCCTTCGGTATTGGGCACGATCCCCACCGCAGAGATGACTGTGTCGAAATCACATGTCTCGGTTTTGCCGCCTTCTTCGATATGGGCGGTGACTTTGGTCTTAGTGCGATCCAGTTGGTTGACTTTGGCACCCGTCAGGATTTTCATGCCGCGCTTTTCAAACGCCTTTTGCGCGAAGGCAGACACTTCGGCATCCTCGACAGGCAGAATCCGGTCCATCACCTCGACCACCGTTGTCTCGGCACCAAGCGCGTTATAGAAACTGGCAAATTCAATGCCGATAGCGCCCGATCCAATCACCAAGAGTTTTTTCGGCATGTGTTTGGGCATCAGCGCGTGGCGGTACGTCCACACCCGTTCTCCGTCAGCTTCGAGCCCCGGCAATTCCCGTGCGCGCGCGCCAGTTGCCAGTACGACCGCTTTGCCGGTCAGGGTTTCTTCGCCCTTATCGGTTTTGACGACGACGGTTTTGGCGTCTGCCAAGCGACCATCACCCATGACGACGGTGACTTTGTTCTTCTTCAAAAGATGTCCCACGCCGCCCGACAGCTGCGCCGCGATATCGCGCGAGCGTTTGACGATCTTATCTATGTCATAGCCGGGCTTGGCCACTTTGAGGCCATACTCAGCGGCGTTTTCCATCATATGGAACACTTCGGCCGAGCGCAGCATCGCCTTAGTTGGAATGCAGCCCCAGTTTAGGCAAATACCGCCAAGGTTTTCACGCTCTACGATGGCAGTTTTGAGGCCCAGTTGAGCACAACGAATGGCACACACATATCCCCCGGGGCCTGACCCAAGGATAACGACGTCAAAGCTCTCTCCTGCCATGATCAATCCTTTAGTTTAATGATAAACTATATTTAGTATGCCCTTTCGTGGCGGGCGTTGCAACCGTAGTGCCCAAAACGATCAGGCGGGTTCCGCCGCATCTTTCTTCGGTTCGGCTTCGTCGTCTCCGGTCTGTTCATCTGCCTCGATTGCCATTTCAATCGCAACTTCTTGTGCAACTTCAACCGAAACCGGGGAGGCCGTTTGCGAAAGAGGTGCATAGGCGCCCGTTTCCTCGGCGCTGGGTGCCGCACGGCGGGTCGAACGGTATATGCCGACAAAGGCAATCGAGAGCATGAGCGTCGCCATGAACATGAAGTATGCGTTTGGACCAAACTGTGTCATGAGTGGACCAAGAACGATGGGGCCGAAAATTGCTCCAAGACCGTTGACGAAAATTAGGCCGCCAGATGCAGCCGCCATCTCCTCATGCTCTAGGTAGTCGTTCGCATAGGCGATGATAAGAGAGTACAAGGGATTGGAAATGCCCCCGATGATAAACCCAACAATCAGGATCGTCGTAAAGCCGCCACCCAAATAGGTTCCAACGATCGTGGAGACGCCGCAAAATCCGGTCAAAACGATGATTAGCAAACGACGATCCACGCGATCTGACACCCAACCAATTGGATACTGGAGGATCAAACCGCCGATGTAGAAGCTGGCGGCAAAGGCAGAAATTTGCGCAATCGTAAGTCCCTGCTCGGTGCCATAGACCGAGGCCATGGTGAACATGGCCGAGAACACCCCACCGATGAAAGCCATCGCAATTACGGCATAGGGCGAGACGCCAAAAAGCTGCCGAATGCTCATGGGTTTTGTTGTTTGAAAAACGGGTGCAGGCGAGACTGACAACAAGATAGGTGCAAAACTGAGGGAAACCAACACCGACATTACGACAAAGAGAATGTAGTCAGAGGCGTCTGCCAGATTGAGAAGGTATTGCGCCCCGATAATGCCCGCCATTTGGACGATCACATAAATCGATAACGCCTGTCCGCGCGTCTCATTTGTGGCGCTGTCATTCAGCCAGCTTTCCGCGACCACATAAACGCCTGCAAAACAGAAACCAATGGTGACGCGCAAAAGGAACCAGAACCACAAAACCGGGATCGCTGCATAGAGGATAAGGGCCGCAGAAACCAAAGACGCGAGTGCCGCGAAAACACGAACATGCCCAACACTGCGGATCATTTTCGGGGCAAAAGTGGCACCACCTAAGAAACCCACAAAGTAGGCCGACATGACAAAAGACAGCTGTTGAGCGGTAAACCCTTCCGCAGCGCCCCGCACACCGACGAGAGTGCCTTGAAGCCCGTTGCCGACTTGCAAAAGCATCATACCAAGGAAAAGCGCCCAAGAATTGCGAAGAATGTAAATCATGCCGGTCTCGCGAATCGTGGCCTTAGAATTTCGGCGTAGACCACCTTTTCAAACGTGCAAAGCCGAAATTTCTTACGGAATTAACAAACTGGAGTCGCCATATGAGAAGAAGCGATAATCTGCCTGCAAAGCGTGGCTGTAAATTTCCCGCATTTGATCCATCCCTACGAGGGCTGCAACCAACATGAGCAGTGTCGATTTGGGCAGGTGAAAGTTGGTTACAAGGCCGTCGCTAGCCTTAAAATGATATCCCGGCTTGATAAAGATATCCGTGTCGCCAGATGAGGCTGCGATGGATTTCGGCCTCGTGGCGGCGCTTTCCAAAGTGCGCATTGCCGTTGTACCGACCGGAATGACACGCCCCCCGCTTTGCCATGCGGCTTCGATCTGCGCTGCGGTCTTCGCCGGCAGATCGTACCATTCAGAATGCATCCTATGGTCAGAAACATCGTCCGCAGTCACCGGGAGAAACGTCCCTGCCCCAACATGCAGCGTCACATATGAATGCCTGACGCCGCTATTGGCCAATCGCTCAAAGACCTCTGGCGTGAAATGCAAAGAGGCCGTTGGCGCCGCGACCGCGCCATGGTTTTTGGCAAACATGGTTTGATAATCGTTGCGGTCTCGTTCATCGGCAGCACGTTTCTTTGCAATGTAAGGCGGCAGCGGCATCGACCCGATATCTGACAATGTATCGAGTGACAGCGCACCCTCGGTTGCCGCCTCAATGACTGTGTCCGCCCCATCGCGTTCCAGCACATGCAATCGATGTGCGCCCACTTCGATGATGTCCCCCGGCGCAAGACGCTTGGCAGGCTTTGCCAAAACGCGCCAAGACGCTTCGCTTAGACGTTCAATCAAAGTGAGTTCGACGGTTGCCTCACCACTTCCATGTGGCGTGTCGCGTCGCCGTAGTCCCGTCAGACGGCCAGGAATAACCTTGGTATCATTCAGGATCAGCAGATCGCCCGGTGAAAGCTGATCGGCGAGATCAAGAAAAACATGATCGGACAGTTCACCCGCCTTGGATACCAACAATTTGGCGGCGTGACGCGGAGATACAGGGCGCGTCGCGATATAACGGTCATCCAGTGGGTAATCGAAATCCGATAGCAGCATGGGGGTGCGAGTTAATTCACATAATCTGCAAGAACAGGTGTTTTGGGGCGAAAAATCTCGCGCAACATGCCCGGCAAGAAAAACGAGAGTGGATTGACGCGCACGCGCGGATTACCCGCCTCGCCCTTCATCCGGTATGTGAACGAGAACAAGCCTTCGCCCCGTTCGCGTCCAAACGGCTCGTTGAAGGTGCGCACGAGTGCGCCATTGATGGGGTAAATTGGCGTCACGGTGCCCTCGAGATCAATCTTCTTGTCGTCGAACAGGTAGACCCCGGCGGTCGTAAATCCAAGCGACGCGCCAACGGCATTGGTTTGCCGAAGCTCAACACCTTCCTCTTGGATTGAAAACTTCCCTCGAACAGTTTCAAACCGAACGCCCGGTCCTTCGAATTGTTGCAAAAGTCCTACAAAACTGAGCGCGTCGACCATTGTCACAATCGCGGAGCCGGTTCGCACACGGATGCGTTTCATCTCAAACGAGCCGTCAAACCCTTCGGGTGTATCTGCGAGCTCAATTTCGAAATCACCCTCGCGTACGCCATCCATGATCCCAATCATCCGCAGCGCAGTACCAGCATCTGATCCTGTGATGGTATAGACCGGGCCTGTTTGCTCTTGAGATAGGGAAATCTTAATAGGCACGCGATCATTCAAACGTCCGGTGAAGAAATCAATTTTTCGCGGCTCGATTAAACCTTTCAGCCCGGTAACATAAATGCCATTGGCAACATCCATGCGATCTACCGAGACATCAAGCCCGCCATTTCCGTTTCCGCCCAGTCCATCAGGCATGGTCCTGAGATCCAGTCGACGCGCATTAATTATGGGGTACTGCCCTTCGACAAGGCGGGCGGACCCTTCGAACCAAGTGCCGACCTTCGCGTCGCGGATATCCGTTTCCCCTTCCGAGAACACGCCCTGAGCGGTTAACCCCAGTGCGTCGAATTCAAAAGTGATTGGAGAAGTTGTCTCTTCGTCGATGCTGCCCTTTGCAACCACTCTGCCGGTTCGATCCTCGCGCTTGGACCAACCGATCAATGGAACTGACATGGACAAACCCCGCAACGATGTCGTCGCCGTGAACTCTGTCGGTTTTGATTTGGCGAATAAAAGATCGACGTTCAAGGGCGTGCGCCCTGACATGCGTATATCATCGGTGGGGAAGTTAAATGCAGCGGCAAGCTCTTCGGTCAGAAACGTATCGATTGTAACTGTTGTCAGGCCCGCCGCTGACAGGTTTTGTAGAAAGCTGACCTCTCCGGGGGTATTCGCGATCTCCGCCTCACCCGTTATCGTCAGCACCTGACCATTCGTCCGTACAGAAAGACGGTCCGCTTGGACAGTCTGCCCCCGAACCAAATCTGTGGACCGCAATCCATTTGCAAACAAGCGCGCGTCGATATCCACGTCCTGCACCGTGATGGTTTTTTGCAAAGGAACTGAAATCCGGAGCTCCCCATCGATGATCGCCGACGCATCAGGCGGTGTGATCCCCGCCTTGCTCAGAAAGGAAAATGGTGGATGATCCAGAACGGCTTCGGTTGCGTCTAGCGTGGCCTTGGGAAAGATGACAGCCTCTCCGGTTGGGACCTTCGGCGTGATATCAGGGATGTAAAATTGACTGCCCGCGACATCGACACCGAACACACCGCCAGCTTCGTTGGGCAGAAAAACAGTGCCGGCGTCGATTGTGACCAAGAAATCCGTTTCAGTCAGCAAAGCGGAGCCACGGGCATTGGATACCGGCGGGAATTCTTGGATAATGTTTGCCGTAAGGTCCGCATATTCGAAGCCCATGCGCAGGCTGACTTTTTCATCAATGATAGAAACTGCAGCATTCAAGTTGTTTATTTCTGCATCTTCTAAAGCACGTAAAGCCCACCGTCGCGTGTTGGGCACGGACTGCACCGGCCAAAAGGTCAGGACATCTTCAACATTTCTCGTATCAGAGGTCGAGCGGTAGCGATGGACAAAGATATGATCTTCGACAGCGCTTGTGCCGGACAGCGTAATTGGAATGTCATCCAGCCGGGCTTGCACGGCATCGATAGAGAAGAAAAATGGCGTCAGCTGCAATGAGACTGGCATTTGTTCGGCCCTAAGGATGTGCGGACGTGTAAATATTTCCGGAGCATTCAAACTGGCTGTTAAACTGGCGGCAACGCCTGACACGCCGATCAATTCGCCCGCCTCGTTTTCCGTAATGGCGCCATCGAAATTCAAACTAGCAGTCCAAATATCACCGGTGGCGATGACGTCGGTCACGGCCACTTCATTTGTTTGCGGATCGAAGGAAAACCCTCCTTCCGCAAACAAAACGCGTAGGTCGTCAGGAAGCGCGGCCCCCGACAGCCCCCCGTTTTCCACAGATACCTCACCGGATAGGTTTTGCAGCGCGAAGGACCTATCAAAAGTCAGAACAACCGATCCTGTTGAGAGGCCTGTCAGCTCAAGATCCGAGAGCTCCACCAGACCGCTTTGGTCCAACGTGGAGAGATCAAAGCCCGCGAGTTCCATTTCCAGAATGCGTTCATCTTCATCACGCGGCAATGACAGTGCGGTAGAGACCCGCGAGCCCACAAAATCACCTTCGCGGACGCGCAACTGTCCAAAGATCTGTGTGGTCGCATTCAGCGAAATGACATCCACACGCTCCCCGCGCAGAGGGATGCTCAGCGCCGTTTGCTCGTCTTCCAAAACGGCATCGATATCGTTGATGAGAACCGGAGGGGGCGTCGCCCCGCCAGCACTTAATGTGGCCAGCCCTGCGAGGTCCTGAAGGTCCGCCATAGTGAAGCCGTTGACCGTTATTTCACCTTCGATATCTCGGGTTACGTCAATCTCTACGCCTGACAAAATCACCGGGCCAAGGGACATGCGTCTACCCGCTTGTTCCAAAGGCACTTTGAAAAAGGCCCGGTCTAATGCAGCCGCGGCCCCAGTTGAGTTCGTCACCAGAATATCCAAGGCTTCGATCTCGAACATGCCGCTTTGTCGGTCGAATGAGACATTCAAAGTCTCGAGATCCAATTCGGCATCAGCCTGGAGCCGGTCAGCAATGATGAAGTTCAGATGCGGTTTAAAATACGGAAAAACCGGGCTGAGATTGAGTTGACCAAATCCAGCCCAAATAAACAACGCTGCCAACAGCAACATCAGAAAAGTCAGCGCACCGATAATTGGACACAGAACTGTGCGGGTCACCCAATGAACCCAGAATGTTGCTCGAGGTGTCTTTGTCTTCGACAATGTCTGCCTGCCTAAGTTATCCGGCTTGACGACGGACTTTTTTCCCTATGTCCAATGATATAGTCATCTCATCAAACAGCCTAAAGAAAGAGCACGCCTCATGCCAGAAGTCGGAGAAAAAGCGCCTGAATTTACTTTGCCCAGCACATCAGGGACAGATAAATCCCTGTCGGACTATGCGGGTAAGACGCTGATTTTGTTCTTTTACCCCAAAGACAACACGTCTGGCTGTACCAAAGAGGCGGTTGGTTTCTCCGAGAAATTGTCCGAGTTCGAAGCGGCGGGCGCAGCCGTTGTAGGCGTCTCCAAAGACAGCATGAAGTCGCATCATAAGTTTATCGAAAAGCACGATCTGAAAGTTGAGCTTCTGAGCGATGAAGAGTCGAGCCTTTGCGAAGACTTTGATGTTTGGAAACAAAAGTCGATGTATGGGAAAACATATATGGGAATCGAGCGCTCGACCTTTGTCATCGACGGCTCGGGCGTCATCACCCATGCTTGGCGCAAAGTGAAAGTACCCGGGCATGTGGACGCTGTGCTTGAAGCCGTGACCAATGGCTAGGTGCCTTGTCGAGGCCGCAGTTTCGGTTCTGACGACGTCGGATCCATTTGAAAAAACCAGACTGTCGCGAGAAATGGCGGCTGCCTGGTTTGCGGGCACGCTGTCGGACGTGGGCGCGGCAGAGCCACCACTGCGACCGGCGCGACCAGATCGACCCGAACTGCTTGACCCAAAGGACGTGCCAAAACGAAAACCCGGCAGTCGCGAGGGCCGCGCCGCCCTGTTGCATGCTATCGCCCATATCGAACTGAATGCTGTCGACCTTCATTGGGATATCATTGCGCGCTTCACCCATGTGCCTATGCCGAGGGGATTTTACGATGATTGGGTTAAGGCGGCTGATGACGAGTCAAAACACTTTCAACTTCTGACAGACTGCCTTGCCACGCAGAGCAAAACATACGGGGATTTCCCGGCCCATGCCGGGATGTGGCGCGCCGCAGAAGACACCAAAGATGACTTGTTTGCACGGCTCGCTATCGTCCCCATGGTGTTGGAGGCGCGCGGCTTGGATGTCACGCCGGGAATGATTGAGGCCTTCAAAAAACACGGAGAGGTGGAGGTCGTGAGTGCCTTGGAAACCATCTATGCAGAAGAAGTGGGTCATGTGGCCTATGGGTCCAAATGGTTCCACTTTTTATGTGGTCGCCATGCGCTTGATCCAAAACCTGAATTCCATCGCCTCGTGCGCACTTACTTCCCCGGCGGCCTCAAACCGCCCTTCAACGATGAGAAACGTGCCGAAGCTGGCCTGCCACTGGATTTTTATTGGCCAATGGCGTCGTAAAATTGCCTAATCGGCAATCGCTCGCCCAGATTGCACAAATTGATTCACTTTATGATTGTATAGTCCATCGGCTTTCCGCTAACGCCGCTGAGGGTGCAAGAATAACGAGGGCGTAATGATAGCCTGGATAAATAATCGACTTTCTAAGGTTCTGAATGAACAACGGATTTACATCCGAACTGAAGACACGACACGATATTTTCGTATTTCCCCCCTCTCGCAAGCCCTCGGCGGCGCATCGATAGCCCTCTTCGTTTGCTGGACAATCGTGTCCTCTGCCGCTGTGGTTATTAACATGGTTTCCGCCAAATCGGATGTTGCCCAAGCCGACGTGCTGCAAGCTGCTTATGAAGCGCGGCTTGAAGAGCTCGCGGCCGAACGTGACTCCCGCGCATTCGAGGCACAACGCGCCCAAGAACGCTTTTACGTGTCACTTGAGCAGGTCTCGCTTCAGCAAGAAGAATTGCTGAATGTCGAAGAAGAGCGCCGCGAACTCGAGACGGGTCTAAAGATCATGCAGCGCAAGCTACAGGCGGCGTTGGCAGAACGCGATGAGGCGGTGACACTTGCGGAAGAGCTGCGCGCAGACCTGCAAGAAGCGACTGGAACGTTAAGTTCACGTCAGGATGCCGTGAGCGCGGTTGAAGATACTTTGTCATTTGTCAGCCGAGAATTGGCGGATGTGGTTGACGATCGCGACAGCTTGGTTGAAACGCATGAGACTCTGGCGGAAGATTTCCAGGAACTCGCATACGAGTTGGAACTGAAGGAACAGCAAGGCGATTTCATTTTTGCGCGCTTAGAAGAGGCGGCCGAAGTGACCCTGCGCCCACTGGAAAATGCGCTGCGCTTAGAAGGCATTAACACAGAGCAGCTTATGCAGTCTGTTCGTGCCGGTTACACAGGCACAGGCGGCCCCGTGATGCCATTGATGTTTGGCGCGATCGATCTGTTCGAAGACCCGTTTACAAATCGAGCCAACGATCTGCTGATTGAGCTTGATCGTCTAAACCTGATGAAAATCGCGGCCAAGAAAATTCCGATTACCAATCCTGTCCGAGGGAGCTTTCGCTGGACGAGTGGTTATGGATATCGCCGTGATCCCTTTAACGGCGGGCGCCGCTTTCACAGCGGAGTAGACATGGCAGGGCCGCTTGGCACGCCAATCGTTGCCGCCGGCGACGGCGTTGTCACA
>JBCBON010000013.1:0-53334 GCA_039821195.1 Pseudomonadota bacterium | reverse complement strand
GTTTTTCACCCACTCGAAATATGACACGGTCACACCGCCCGCGTTGGCGTACATGTCGGGAATGATCACCACACCTTTGTCACGCAAGATGCTGTCGGCGGACGAAGTAACCGGGCCATTCGCAGCCTCGATAATCAGGTTTGCTTTGATCCGGTCCGCATTGTTCTTGTTGATCACACCCTCCAGCGCAGCTGGCACCAAAATTTCGCACGGATTTTCCAGCGCGGCCGCTCCATCCTCGCTGTATTCACCGCCATCAAAACCTTTCACGCCACCTGTCGCACCAATGTGCTGTTTCAGTGCTTCGATATCCAAACCATTTGAATTGAATATCGCCCCATCACGCTCAATCACTGTAGTGATCGCACAGCCATCCTCTTCACTGAGGAACTTAGCCGCGTGGTAGCCCACATTGCCGAGCCCCTGAACAATCACCGATTGGTCGCCCAGCTTGCCTGACATGCCCGCAGTTTTCACATCATCGGGATGCCGGAAAAACTCTTGCAATGCATACTGAACCCCGCGCCCTGTCGCTTCGGTTCGCCCTTTGATGCCGCCCGCGTTCAGCGGCTTGCCTGTAACACAGGCACGTCCATTGATATCTGTGGTATGCATCCGGCTGTACTGGTCCGCGATCCACGCCATCTCTCGCTCGCCCGTGCCCATATCCGGGGCGGGCACGTTCTGACTTGGATTAACCAAGTCCCGCTTGATCAACTCATAAGCAAACCGCCGCGTGATCCGTTCCAACTCGTGTTCTTCCCATTCCCGCGGATCAATGCATAAGCCCCCCTTAGCCCCGCCAAACGGCGTTTCGACCAATGCACATTTATACGTCATCAGCGCGGCAAGTGCCTCGACCTCGTCTTGGCTCACACCCATGGAATACCGGATCCCCCCTTTCACCGGTTCCATATGCTCAGAATGGTTCGCCCGGTAACCAACGAAGGTATGGATGCCATTGCGCAGTCGGACACCAAATCGAACCGTATATGTCGAATTGCAAACCCGTATTTTCTCAACCAAACCTGCGGACAGGTTCATTTTGCTGACCGCATGGTTGAACATAATATCAACGGACTCTCTGAATGAAGGTTCGTTTGGCGCTTTCATAGTTCTCTCCTCCGCACAAAACTACTGTGACCATGGCACGCGTGTGTAAAAGTGCAATTACAACTGCGCGTGAGGCGGTTTTTCCAAAAACTGCGCGGGCAACACGAAAGAAGTAACTAAATTATATTTCTATTTGATATTTGATATATAGTTACTTTTTAGAGCTGATTAAATTTCCGATTATGTCAATATTCAGTTGACCACAGCCTCTACGCTCATAAAACAGCCTCTGGAAAAACGGATTACAAGACGATGGCAAAACAGATCACTGGTGCAGAAATAGTAGTTAAAGCGCTCAAAGATCAGGGCGTGGACACGGTCTTTGGATATCCCGGAGGCGCTGTCCTTCCGATTTATGACGAAATTTTCAAGCAAGAAGACATAAAGCACATCCTTGTCCGCCACGAGCAGGGCGCAACCCACGCCGCCGAGGGATACGCGCGCTCCACCGGGAAGCCCGGTGTGGTCCTTGTGACGTCTGGCCCAGGTGCTACAAACTCTGTGACAGGTCTGACCGATGCCCTTATGGACTCGGTTCCGATGATCGTTTTGTCGGGTCAGGTTCCCACTTTCATGATCGGCAACGATGCCTTCCAAGAGGCCGACACCGTTGGCATCACCCGCCCCTGTACGAAGCATAACTGGCTGGTGAAAGACACAGATAACCTCGCCAATGTCATCCATGAGGCCTTCCATGTGGCCACGAACGGACGCCCTGGCCCGGTTTTGGTGGATATCCCAAAGGATGTTCAATTCGCAGCGGGCACGTACACACCGCCAAACAAAGCTGATCTTGGTCACTATCAGCCACAGGTCAAAGGCGACATGACCCGCATCGAAGAGCTTGCGGAGCTGATAGAACAGGCAGAGCGCCCAATCATTTATTCAGGCGGCGGCGTGATTAACTCGGGCCCTGCTGCAAGCCAGCTGTTGCGAGAACTTGTCGCGGCCACGGACTTTCCAATCACCTCAACCTTGATGGGATTGGGTTGCTATCCGGCGTCGGGCAAAAACTGGTTGGGCATGCTGGGCATGCACGGCACTTACGAGGCCAATATGGTCATGCATGGATGCGATCTGATGATTAACATTGGTGCGCGCTTTGATGACCGGATCACAGGCCGCGTCGATGCGTTCAGCCCTGGGTCCAGAAAAGCGCATATCGATATCGATCCTTCATCAATCAACAAAGTGATCCATGTCGATGTTCCAATCATCGGCGATGTGGGTCACGTTTTAGAAGCGCTTCTTAAGGTCTGGAAATCCCGCGGCCGCAAAACGCAGAGCGACGCTGTTAAAAAATGGCACGCAAAAATTGCAGAATGGAAATCCATCGACTGTTTGAGCTTCAAACAAGAAGGTCAGATCATCAAACCGCAATATGCACTTGCCCGTCTCGAGGCCCTCACAAAGGGCATGGATCGCTACATCACCACAGAGGTCGGACAACACCAGATGTGGGCGGCGCAATATCTGGGCTTTGAAGACCCCAATCGTTGGATGACATCAGGTGGCCTTGGCACTATGGGCTACGGCCTGCCTGCCTCTGTGGGAGTTCAGATCGCACATCCCGATGCCCTTGTGATCAATGTCGCGGGAGAGGCATCGTGGCTGATGAATATGCAAGAGATGGGCACAGCCGTGCAATACCGCGCGCAGGTGAAGCAGTTCATCCTTAACAACGAGCGTTTGGGGATGGTCCGCCAGTGGCAAGAGCTGCTCCATGGAGAGCGCTATTCCCACAGCTGGTCAGAGGCGCTGCCGGATTTCGTCAAACTGGCAGAGGCGTTTGGGTGCAAAGGCATCAAATGCGATCACGCCGATGATCTGGATGAGGCGATCAAAGAGATGCTGGCCTATGACGGTCCGGTGATTTTCGATTGTTTGGTCGAAAAGCACGAAAACTGCTTCCCGATGATCCCGTCAGGTAAGGCGCATAATGAGATGTTGCTTGGAGAGGCCGAAACCCAAGGCGCGATCGACAGCGGCGGCGCGGTATTGGTCTAGAATTCACTCATCAGAACCGTTAACGGGCCCAGAACTAGTCCGAGACCGACATGAACGCTTTGAAAATCAAAAAAGGCAGCACAGGCCAGAGTGCCTATAACCTGCGGCCCACTTGGGGCGACGATCAGGAAACGCATACTCTGGCGGTCTTGGTCGACAACGAAGCTGGCGTGTTGGCCCGCGTAATCGGTCTGTTTTCTGGCCGGGGCTACAATATCGAAAGTCTAACAGTCGCCGAGGTGGATCACTTGGGCCACCGCTCCCGGATTACCGTTGTCACAACGGGAACCCCGCAGGTGATCGAACAGATCAAAGCACAGCTTGCCCGCATCGTTCCCGTGCATGAGGTCAACGACCTCACGGTCGAAGGACCCAGCGTCGAGCGTGAATTGGCCCTCATCAAAGTGACGGGTACTGGTGACAAACGCGTCGAGGCGTTGCGCACGTCAGAGGTCTTCCGGGCGAACGTCGTCGACAGCACATTAGAGAGTTTTGTGTTCGAACTCACAGGTGGGCCCGATAAAATCGACGCATTTGTGGAATTGATGCGCCCGCTGGGCCTTGTGGAGGTTGCAAGAACAGGTGTCGCCGCTATAGCTCGGGGCAACTAAGCAACCTATACGTTTTGGTATGTTACTACAGATTTGTGCAGTCGCGCTATCGGTCTTGTGCGGAGTAGGGTTTGGAATGTTGGCCTTCCTGGGCTTAAACCTGCCGCCTATCGAACAAAGCGAAGTGCCGTTTTACTATGGCATGGGTATCGTGCTCGCGGCCGCGGGCCTGTTCGCCGTTGAAATCCCGTTGAAGCAATCCAAAACCGCGCTGAGCATCATGGCGGAAACCCCTCCAACATGGAGCGTCCGATTTCGTGCGTTCGGGATCTGCGCGGTGATTGTCGCAGCTGCCACAGCGGCGGCAAAATACATGATCGATTTTCACCCGCAGACGCTCGGCGCAATCAGCAGCATGCTGTCGGTTTTTGCAATCATCACCCTGTCCATGGTGTTCAATCAGTTCCGCTCGGTTCCTAGATGGCGCAGCATCCTCACGCCGGTTATGTTCGTGCTTTCGGGTCTCGCCGCCGGTGCGCTGATGGCGACCGAAGTTTTCGCGGCCCTGATCCTGATGGCAGTCCTCTCCGCGTTCCAGGTATTCTACATCTTTTGGAATGACCGGCTTGTGCGCAAAACCGGCAATGACCGCGATTGGCGCGGACGCTTCATCTTTGAAGACGATTGGGCGAAATCCGCGCGGTCGCGAAAACGCATTCTCCGCTGGGTGGGCTTCGTTTTTCTGGCCCTTATACCACTGCCATTGTTCTGGTTTGCCAATCTGAGCTTCACACTGATTTACGTGGTCTTCGCGCTCCACTGTATCGGTCTGGTGATCTACCGCTGGCTGTTCTTCGTCGAAGCTGAATTTATGCCGGTCCGAGCCTAAGCGGTTGCAAATTTCTCGCGCAGCTTGGCACCCGCATCCATCACGGCATCCAGCAAAACGTCCAAGTCCTCGTCCTGTGTCCTGTGGTTTGTAATGTTGACCCGGATCACCAGATTTCCATCTATGCGCGTTGTCGACGGTGCCGCCAGCCCCGCGCGCTGTACCTCGGCAACAACGGCCGCGTTCAAAGCATCAAGGTTAGTTTCAGGGTAAACCAGACGAAAGCAACAGATGTTCATGCTGGGCTCGAACGAAAGTTCCAACTCTTCGATTTCTGTGATCATCGCAGCCAGTGTTTTCACCTGCGCGATATTGCGCGCCATTTGTTCTGCGATGCGCTCGGTCCCGTGGATCAGTAGATGCGCCCAAACCTTGAGGGCGCGAAAGCCCCGTGAGAGTTCTGGTCCCATATCGGTGGGCCAAGGCGCACCACCCGCCAAGGCATCACCGGGTGCCAAATAATCGGGGCGATCTGACCAACTGCGCAAATGGTCTTCGCCATTGCGGATCAGGACACACCCCGCATCATAGTTCACGTGCCACCATTTGTGAAAATCGAATGCGACGCTGTCGGCCAACTCCAGTCCCGCCAAACGCTCTTTCACCTCGGGCAAAAGGGCGGCGCTTACGCCAAAGGCACCGTCCACATGGAACCAAAGCCCATTGCGTTTTGCGACCGAGGACAGCGCTTCAAGGTCGTCAATATCGCCCGTATTCACGTCCCCCGCGGTGCCGATGATTGCGAACGGCTTCAGCCCGGCCTCATTGTCGAGGTAAATCAGATCCTTCAACGTTGCGATGTCGACCTTGCCATCGGCCCCCATCGGGGCCTTGCGCAAGGCCTCTTTCCCAAAGCCCAGAATATCCAGTGTCTTGGCCACACAAGAATGCGCATTGGCCGAGGCATAGGCGACCATACGTTCCGGGTTGCCATGGTCGCGCGCCTGAAAGAACCACGCTTTGTCCCGCGCAACCTTGAGCGCAATCAACGTCGCCATGGACGTGCCAGAGACAACCAAACCAGATGCGGTCTCTGGCAACCCTGTCAGTTCCCGCGCCCAATCAACGACCTGACGCTCAACATAGAGGCCCACATGATCCCGGCCGCCGCAATTTGCATTCATGGCCGAAGCAACGATTTCCGCCAGCACACCGCTTGGATCGCCACTGCCATGGACCCAGCCAAAAAACCGGGGATGCGTGTTACCAACACCATAAGGCATCAGATCGACCAAAGCCCCGCGAATATCGCTGATCTGCATACCTTTTTTGGGGATCCCGAAGCCTAGCGCGGACTTCAGGTGATCGGGAAACGGCGTCCAGACCCGCCCATCAGACATGCTTTGCCAATGCTCCATCGCAGCATCAAGCGTCAGCTTTGCCTCTTTGTTGAGGTCCTCCCAGTCCTGCGGATCAAGCGTCATTTAGGTTTCTCAAACTCCTGAAGATCAGAGCACTCATGTATTGATAAACTGTTGCCCCCACAATGGGGTGCTCAGCCGCGCCAGAATTGCCGCGTGAACAACACAATGACGGCCATCAATTCCAACCGCCCCAATAGCATTGCCGCTGCAAGGATCCATTTGGCGGCATCATTGAGTGCTGCATAATTTCCCGCTGGTCCGATCACTGGTCCCAGTCCAGGCCCGATATTACACAAGGCCGCAACCGCACCAGAGATGCTGGTGACCATGTCGAGGCCCGTCATCCCCAACAAAACTGCAATCACAGCCAAAGAGATCAGAAAGACCATGAAAAACGCAATCACAGAGGACAGAACTTCGTCGCTGACGCGTTGCCCTGCATAACGGGGATGAAACACGCCATGGGGGACATGTAGGCGTTTCACCTGCGCTCTCACAGCGGCGAACAAAAGCTGATAGCGGAACACTTTGACGGAGCAGGTCGTCGAGCCCGCGCAGCCGCCAATCAAGCCGGCAAAGAACAAAAGGGCGACCGGGAAACTCCCCCACAGCATATAATTGTCAGATGCAAACCCGGTCCCGGTCATCACCGACACACCATTGAACAGGGCCTTGCGAAACGCCGCTTCAAAGTCAGCGGTAATGAACAGCGCGCGCCACAGTACAAGCGCACTCACCAACATGATAATGACAATGAAGAAACCGCGGACTTGCGGATCACGCAGCAAGGGTTGCCCATCAAAGGCCGCAAGCTGCACATAGCGGACAAACGGCAAACTGGCGAGCAGCATAAAGGTGACGCCCACATACTCGGCCGCAGCGCCTAACGAGGCAAAGCTGTCATCGTAATTGGAAAACCCGCCGGTCGCCAGCGTCGTCATCGCATGAACGACGGCATCAAAAAACCCAAGGCCCGCGATGGAATACGCGACGGCACAGGCCAACGTCAAAATTAGATAAATTGAAAACACTGATCGCGCGATGGCGACTGCACGCGGCAGAATTTTCCCAAGTGTGTCGAACCCTTCGGTGCGGAAAATCTGCATACCCCCCACGCGCAATTCCGGCAGAAACACCATCGCAAAGACGATAATCCCCACCCCGCCGAACCATTGCAGCATCCCACGCCAGAGTTTCACCCCCGGCGACAAAGCATCCAAATCGGTGAAAATAGTCGCGCCGGTCGTGGTCAGACCCGACATCGCCTCGAAATAGGCATTCACCACATTACCCGACTGCGGATTTGCCAAGAACGGAAGCCCCCCGAATATCGGCAGAATAATCCAAACACCCGATGTCAGCATAAAGGTCTGTTGCAACGAGTATCGCTGGCCAGAGGTATTGGCGCAGCTGATCACCAGAAAGGCACCGAAAAGAAAGGTCGCAAGCGCCGAAGCAAGGAAGCCCGCGCGCGCCTCTGGCGCATAAACCGTATCCACCGCCCACGGGATCAGCATGGCGGCCCCAAGCCCTGCAATGAGCCACCCAACTGTGTAGGCGGGAGGACGCAAATCAATCATGTCAAAGCACTGTGCATTTCACAGCATAAGGTCAACCGCTTTGGGTGACCTCGAAAATGGGATAAACATGCACCAGATAAAGGTAAAAGAAGCCGAGGCTGATCACTAAGATCAAAACTCCCAGCACACTAGACGTCACTTTGACCCCGCTTGTCCCAAGCTCAACACTGGCCTCGGCACCATCGGGACCACGCGCCTTGAACTGCATCCATGAAAAATACAGTCCAGACAGGACAATCCCGATCACAACGGCAAAGATGATGACGGTCGAGATCAGCTGCCATCGAAATACCTGGGCACGATGCTCAAAGCTGCCTTCGAAATACTCGAACTGCGCAACTTTCGCGTCTTGAAAGGCCTGCTTGGCCTCTCCGGATAAAAGCGAGCCGGGATCGTCCGCTGTCGCAGGTTGGTCTGACGACATGAAATCGTCAAACCCCGGCGGAAAGCCGCCCTCGGTCTCGAACGAGGCCATCATCAACCCATAATCGGGAGTGTTTTCAGAACCGATCGCAGGACCGGCCGCAAAGGACAGGAGCGCCGCCAATGCAAACACAATGCGTCCCAATCGGCTGTTCATTCTCCCTCCCCCAGAAAAAATTCTATCGCCTGAATATGCTCATTCACGCGCTGATAGAACCCGCCTTGGGCATATTGAGCAAGATATTGGTTAAAAGCGGCCTCTCCCAGCTCTTTGCGGACCAATGCTGCAAGCTGTGTTTCATGGGCTTCAGCCCAGATCGCCAAGTCCCCTTCCAGCTCTTCTGGGAACTCGCCTTCGACCTGAATGAAGGTCATCATGGTCTGCTGACCATCGGGAAAAATTGTTCCTGAACTGGAATTGGTGAACCATTCAATGCGTCCATCGGCGTAGACCGTTTCAAATGCGCCATCACGAAACCGCCTTTCGACAACGTCGCTTGCATCTCCGTCACCCGGCATTTCCAAGATTTCAACAAGACCGCTTTCGGAGCCCGCTTTCAGCGCCACGATCCGCTCCACATAGCGGCGTTGCAGACAGGCCCGATCCACCTCGCATGTCGCACGCCAGCGCAACCACAGACGCTGATATCGCGCTTCGGGGTTTCCGGTTCTGCGAGCCTCTTCAAAAGCTCGAGCCATTGCCATGTCCAAGCGAGAGAGCTCTTGCGTCGCGCAAATCGCAGCCTCTTGCGGGTTTAAGTCATTTTCGCACCATTGAGGGCGCTCAAAGGCGGCACCCTGACTACAACAGAAGGCCGCAACCAGCACTCCGATAGAAAACACGCCATCTTTCATCTCTTATCCCATCCATTGATGGGGCAAGATTACACAACTCAGGCTTTTGCGAAGTGTTTTAAATCACCTATCACGCGCGGCTGTGTGGGTTCCCGATCAGATCAAGGACTTCCTTACGCATATCACGGTCTTCTTTGAAAACGCCGAGCATCTTCGTTGTGACCATGTTCACGCCGTGCTTGTGCACGCCGCGCGTCGACATACAGTGATGTTCCCCCTCAAGGATCACGGCCACGCCACGGGGTTTCAAAACCTCGTTCAGCGAATTCGCAATCTGGGCGGTCATTTTTTCCTGTACCTGCATCCGTTTGGCATAGGCGTCCACCACACGCGCAAGTTTTGAAATTCCGACCACACGATCGGTGGGCAGATAGGCGACATGAGCTTTGCCGATGATCGGCGCAAGGTGATGCTCACAGTAAGACTCGAACCGAATATCTTTCAGCAAGACAATTTCGTCATAGCCTTCGACCTCTTCGAACACTCGTTGCAGCATTGCTGCCGGGTCTTCGTCGTATCCTTTGAACCACTCGCCATAGGCTTTAGTTACCCGATTTGGCGTATCCAAAAGCCCTTCGCGTGATGGATCTTCACCAGCCCATCGCAGCAATGTCCGCACGGCCTCTTCGGCTTCTGCTTTCGTAGGACGAACGACTTTATCCTTGTCCTCCGTCTCAGTAGCGATGGCGGGAATATAGATATTCATCACGGGTCTCCTTGCGAGTACGTGAATAATTTACGACAAAGATAGGCACTCAGACCTAAAGTTTCCAGCAATTAGTTTTTACCGGCAAAAGGCCAGCCTTAAATCGCGTCCAGCGCTTGGGCCAAATCCGCGACCAAGTCATCTGTATCTTCAATTCCTAAAGACAATCGCAACAATCCATCCGTTACACCAAGAACCGCCTTCTGGTCATCAGAAAGCCTTTGATGCGTTGTCGTTGCAGGATGTGTGATCAGGGATTTTGAGTCGCCTAAATTATTGGAAATCTTCATTATTTTCAAAGCGTTCAACACTTTGAACGCTGCCTCCTTACCCTCTGACAGCTCAAACGCAACCACGGTGCCACCCGCTGTCATCTGCCGCTTTGCCAACTCAAACTGTGGGTGCGAGGGGTGATGGGGGAAGACACATTTAGCTACCTTTTTATGGTCACTCAAAAAATATGAAACCGCTTCGGCAGACCGCGCCTGTTGCCGACACCGCAGCTCCAGCGTCTCCAATCCCTTCAACAAAACCCATGCGTTGAAAGGCGACAAAGCCCCGCCCGTGTGCTTGTTGAACGGCTCATATGTTTTGCGAATGAAGTCTTCGCTTCCCAGAACCACGCCGCCTAAACAGCGTCCTTGCCCATCGATATGCTTGGTCGCAGAGTAAATGACCACATCCGCGCCAAGGCCGACACAATTGGAAAACACAGGCGTGGCAAACACATTGTCCACGATGACCAGCGCGCCGTGACGACGGGCGATTTCAGCGACGGCAGCGATATCCACCAGTTCCAGAACGGGGTTCGATACGCTTTCCAAAAACACGGCCTTCGTATCAGGGCGCACGGCCGCGTTCCAAGCGGCGTTGTCGGTGCCATCCACGAACGTCACTTCAACACCCCATTTGGGCAGGATGTTTTCAAGAACGAACAGGCAGGACCCAAAGAGCGCGCGTGCAGCCACGATATGATCGCCCGCTTGCAACATTGAAAACAAAGTGCCTGATACGGCCGCCATGCCAGAGGCCGCGGCGAAAGCGTCTGCCACGCCCTCGATCTGCGCAATCCGCTCTTCAAACATGCGTACTGTAGGGTTCCCGTAACGGGCATAGATATACTCGTCCGATCCCGCTTCGATGAACCGCGCTTCGGCCTGCTCCGCGCTCTCATACGCAAAGCCCTGTGTCAGGAACATCGCCTCCGACAATTCGCCAAACTGACTGCGTTTTGCGCCCGCATGGACGGCCAAAGTTGATTTTTTGAGGTCAGACATTCGACCTGCTCCTTTCCCAACCCATGAAGTCGGGGCCAAGCACAGTCCCAGACCTCTTTAGCGGCATGTTTTACGTGGCCCACAATCCGGTAACAAATCGCCACGATAGATTACGCGTAAAACTCTCTCAATTCGGGGTCAAGACGAATAGTCTTGGTTAAGTCTTGCGCAGCTAGGCCAGAGCGATGATTGATCTTGCCCACACGCAAAATGGCCTGCGCCCCTGTGATGCGCCTCGGCGCAATGCTGTCGACTATGTCGAACGTCGATTGGCGCGCACCCGACCGATCACCGTGGCTTTGGGTCCTGCGCAACGGCTGACCCAGCACCCGCATGAGGTGCGGATCAAATTCCGGTCTGACGGGTATGTGTCTCGCGCCCAAAAGGCGGAACAGGTGGTTAGCTTGCTCCGGGAACTGACCCACGAATGGCAGGCCGATATCAACCTGGCTGCTTGGGGCTTTGCCACCCAGACGATCGTAGACGCCCTACCCGATCTTCCGCGCTCGGGCATTGGGCGCATCGATCTTCATTGCGCCATGATTGGCGCTGTGGACACGTTCCTAACGCTCGATGGGCTGCCTGCGACCACCCCGCCCGTGTTCAATCACCTCGAAAAGTCCGGGTTTCAGTGCTGGCTCAAGAAGCTGCGCACCAAGCGGTATGGACCCGCGGATCGTCCACTGTTTCAGGGATATATCTTCCGCCACAGCTTTTGGACGGATCTCGCCCAACCGGTCTAACCCCGCGCCTTAACTCTTTGCGCGGGCTTCGTCCTCGTACGTGGTGAAGACATTCATCTGCGCAATAAAGAACGCAAAGACCATAATCGGCTGTCCGATTGTATCCAAAGCAACCCAGACATCATTGCTGAAGAGGCGCCAAACAACCTCGTTCAGAACAGCCATGAAGGCAAAGAACGCAATCGTCCGCCATGTCAGGATGCGCCACCCCTCTTCCGTCATGGGCAGTTTGTCATCCATCAGCGCACGCAGGAAAAGCCGCCCAAAGGCAGCGCCCGCAAAAAGGATCGCGGCAAACAATCCATAGATGATTGTCGGCTTGATTTTGATAAACCGCTCATCATTGAGCCAAATCGTCAGCCCCCCGAAAACAATGATCAAGACGGCGGTAAACACCTGCATCGAGGACAGCTTGCCCGTGAGCGCCCATAAAATCCCAGTCGCGGCCAAAATCAGCGGCGTAAAAACCAGCGTTGCAAAAACCAAGCCGCCATATTCCGCACCAAAAAGCGTGACCGTATCGTTGCGCCACATCACATAAACAGCAAAGAAAACGGCAACGGGCCCCAGCTCCAACAGCGGTTTCACCCAACTCGGCAGTTTCTTTTTCTTCGCCATCTCAGACCCCAAACTCGACCAATACCGCACCTAGTGCAATCAACGCCATTAACAGCCCCCGCGCCCAACCGACAGCCTCTTTTAAAAAAAGCCACCCGATCAGGGCCGCAAATATCGG
The DNA here is from genome assembly GCA_039821195.1 of Pseudomonadota bacterium. Classification (GTDB taxonomy): domain Bacteria; phylum Pseudomonadota; class Alphaproteobacteria; order Rhodobacterales; family Rhodobacteraceae; genus Amylibacter. Next base: position 41,090 of record JBCBON010000013.1, on the reverse strand, counting down.
TGAGGTTTCCCTCAGCACCGCCGCCTCCCCGACTTTATCGATCCGTGTCGCAAGCATGACAGACCCAAAACTCAAATAGGCAATCAGGCCGCCCGCCAATCCCCGCAACAGCAATGGCCCCGGCGCAGGCGGGTTTTCCATTCGGCTCCACCTTCGCCAAGCAACCCATGGAAACACGGACAACCCGTCGATAAGGAAAAACCATGCAAGAAAGGTAAACGGGTCCGCGGTCGCGCGAATGCCATAGGCATCCAACGTGGTATAGGCCGCCACCATCACGCCGGATGCGACCGCAAAAACCAAGGCAGGCCGAATGCGCGATGGCTCTGCCCGTTCGCGACGATAGTTCAGGAAAGACAGCGAAATGATCGCAAGGCTGAGCAACATAACCCCGCCCCATTGCACGCCAGAATAACTCTCTGAAAAAACAACACTCGCCGCAAGTACCGTCAGCAGCGGTCCCAACCCCCGCGCCACGGGGTACACGACCGTATACGCCCCATATTGATATGCGCTGCCCTGCACGTATTTGTAAACCAGATGCACCAGAAAGACGGCTGCAAAAATTGGCCACATATGGGGCTCGGGCCAAGGCACCAGAAAGATCAGCGGTATCGCGATCACACCATAAGAGATATCGATTGCGCCCCGCGTCAGCCACGGATCATGCCGACCCTTTTGGATCGCACCAAAGGCGGCATGCATAACCGCACCCAAAAGGGCCAGAAAGATTGCGACGCGCGCGCCTTGCTCGGTGTCAGCTATGCTGACGAGCCAGTCGCTCATTCATGCAAACCCGTCAGAGCAACGGCAAATTCCTCGGGATCAAAGGCATCGAGGTCATCGATCTGCTCTCCCACTCCAATTGCGTGGATCGGCAGCCCGAATTTATCGGCAAGGGCAACCAGAATGCCACCTCGCGCGGTGCCATCCAATTTGGTCATCACCAGCCCCGTAACATTTGCAACCTGCTGAAAAACCTCGACCTGATTGATCGCGTTTTGACCCGTGGTCGCGTCCAGTACCAACACAGTATTATGTGGGGCATCCGGATCTTTCTTGCGAATGACGCGCACGATCTTGGCCAGTTCTTCCATCAGATCAGAGCGGTTTTGCAGCCGCCCCGCCGTGTCAATCAGCAGCAAATCCGCGCCATCGGTTTCGGCCTTCTCCATTGCCTGAAAGGCCAAGGCGGCGGGGTCGCTGCCCTCATCCGCTGTCAGAACCGGCACACCAGCGCGATCCCCCCAGATCTGCAACTGCTCCACCGCGGCGGCCCGAAACGTATCGCCAGCCGCAATCACCACAGACTTTCCAGCCGCTTTCAACTGGCTGGCCAACTTCCCGATCGTCGTCGTCTTGCCGGATCCGTTCACACCCACCACCAAAACAACTTGGGGCCGTTTGGGATAAAGCGGCAGCGGGCTTGCGACATGCTCCATGATGCGGGCAATTTCACCGGCCAGCGCCTCTTTGACATCGCGACTTGTCACGCGGCGCCCTAAGCGTCCCTCTGCGATATTGGCCGCAACGCGCGTCGCCGTGGTCACGCCCATGTCTGCGGAGACAAGAACGTCCTCCAATTCTTCGAGCATCTCATCGTCGAAAAGGCGCTTTGGTTCATCGGCTTTGGCTGTCCGCCCCAAAAGACGGCCCAATAGCCCAGGCTTGACGGGTTCTGGCTCTGGCTCTGGCTCTGGCTCTGGCTCTGATGGCGTAACCGCTTGAACCGGCGCGTCTACCGCGCTGTCGCGTTTCTCTTCGGCTGTGTCACCGTCATCAGCGCCTTCGCTGACCAAATCATCAATGCCTTTATCGATTTTCCGGGCACTCCCGGTGAGGCGATCTTTTAGCTTCTTGAAAAAGGACATAACCCCTCCGTCTCGGAGAACCGACCTAGGCGCTTAGAGGACCGAGGAAAAGCCCCAAACGATCAGGGCTTGAGCGGGCCAATAGGTAAACCAAACGCCATAGCCACTGAAGTCTTGCGCCTTCTTGGGTAATTTCTCCGACATCTGAAGCGCAATCAAAAGATCAGACAGGACAAAAAGCAGGGCGCCAGCGATCAACAGGGTGTTCCCCGTCTGAAAAGCAAACCATGCCATGACGACGAGGATACAGCCATAGACCATCATCAGGGCACGCACCAAAATCGGAATGGTCCGCGGCAAAAGAACAACCCCAAGGCTCGTCACAGAAATCACGACCGCTCGAAACCAAATCGGCGGAAATTCTAAACTACCGAACCCGGCTGCCATAGCCAGAATATATCCCAGCTGCCCAAGCGCAAAGGCCAGTATCCCGGCCAGCAATAAGGCCCAGCCGTTGCCAGACAGGAACGCATCACCCAATGCACAGGCCAGCACTGCACCAATGACAATTGCCGACACAGGCAATGGATCACTCGGGGCCGCTCGCGGATCAATCAGGATGTCAGCGGCTGGCAAGCTCCACCAAACCCCAAGCGCAAGCACAGCAACGCTTGCCGCTTTCAAAACTGTTCGCAGGGCGCTTGGCGGTCGTCCCACATATGCAGCGCCATAGATCAGGGCGAACAGCCCCCCAAGTCCAGAGGCTGCGATCAGCGGTGTCAAATCTCGTCGCCGAAATGCTTGATGACCATCCGGATTGGGTTCGGCGCGGCCTGCCCCAACCCGCAAATCGAGGCATCCACCATGGTTTGGCTCAACTCTTCCAGCAGGCCCTGGTCCCAGCTGTCCGCTTGCATCAGCTTCACAGCCTTCTCACACCCCACGCGGCAGGGCGTGCACTGCCCGCAGCTTTCGTCTTCAAAGAAGCGCAACATGTTTAGCGCTGCATCGCGCGCCTTGTCCTGATCCGACAGGACAACAACTGCCGCCGAGCCGATAAAGGTCCCATGTGGCTGCAGCGTATCAAAATCGAGCGGAATATCGTTCATGGTTGCAGGTAGCAGTCCCGAAGACGGGCCACCGGGCTGATACGCCTTAAAGACATGGCCGTCTGCCATACCCCCCGCCGCGTCAATAATATCCAAAATGGTCGATCCCGCCGGCAGCAAATAGACACCGGGCTTCGCAACACGGCCGGATACAGAATATGACCGCAAACCAATACGACCGTTCTTCTCGGTGCTGTTCAGCACCTCCGGCCCCTCGCGGCAAACCTTGGCGACCCAATAAAGCGTCTCGACATTATGAACCAAGGTTGGCCGATCAAAGAGGCCCACTTGCGCCACATATGGCGGGCGATGCCGGGGCAATCCGCGCTTGCCTTCGATGCTTTCGATCATCGCGCTTTCTTCGCCGCAAATATATGCGCCCGCACCGCGGCGCAGATCGATATACCCTTCGGCCACAATCCCTGCATGCTCCAGCGCTTTGATCTCTTCGGCCAAAATATGCAGGACGGCAGGATATTCATCACGCATGTAAATATAACAGGTCTCGGCCTCGACCGCCCAGGCCGCAATCAACATCCCCTCTAGGAAAACATGCGGCGTGCGCTCCAGATAATAGCGGTCTTTGAACGTGCCCGGCTCCCCTTCATCGCCATTCACCGCCAGATACCGCGGCCCCTCGGCGACCCGCACGAAGGACCATTTCCGACCCGAAGGGAAACCCGCACCCCCCAAACCGCGCAGGCCAGAGGCCAGCACAGCGTCCTGAACCTCATCAGGCGTTCTTGCCCCATCCCGCAGTGACGCAAGCGTTGCATACCCGCCTGCGGCTTGATACGCCGCCAAGTTCTCAAAGTCCGGGATATCGGCATGGGTATGCCCCGCCGCGATCGCCGCATTCACCTTCTCCGGCGTTGCATGATCAATATGGTGATGCCCAAGTTCCAAAACCGGCGCTGTATCACACCGCCCCATACAAGGTGCTCGCAACACGCGCACCTCAGACGGATCCAGGCCCTTTTCCAGCGCCGCTTTCAACTCTTGGGCGCCCGCCAACTCACACGACAGGCTATCACACACGCGGATCGTCAGCGCAGGCGGCGGCACCTCCCCCTCTTTCACCACATCAAAATGCGCATAAAACGTGGCGACCTCATAGACTTCGGTCTGTGACAGGCGCAGCTCATGGGCCAACGCGGCCAAATGATCGGCGCTCAAGTGACCATGCGCGTCTTGAATAAGATGCAAAAATTCGATCAACAGGTCCGTCCGACGGGGCTGATCACCCATGAGACGCTGCACCTCCGCCAAAGCCTCATCGGTGTATTGCCGCCCTTTCGGCGTCCGCCTGCCTTTGCCTTTACCGGATTTCCAGATGCCATCCTTCGTATCCGCGTTCCCGTGATCGAGCGCCATGATCACTCTCCCTCTCCAAGGTTGCGCCGAGGCTACCTGTAAGAACCAAACCGGGCCAGAGCGAAACCGACACATGTGATCCAATTCCGCGCTACGAATTCTGTTGGCAGGGTGCAAATCGCGACCCATATCCACGATATGAAACATCCCCCCGGCCTGACCCGCTCTGACACCGATCAAACCGCTTTGGCCGCCGCACTGGCCGCGCAAGCACCCGGTTATGTGCCGCGCACCCATTTGATGGATGGCGACGCACCACGTTACACCAACCGTCTGATTTACGAGACGTCCCCCTATCTCAAGCAGCACGCCCATAACCCGGTGGATTGGTGGGCTTGGGGCGACGACGCGCTTAATGCGGCCAAAGAACAGTCGAAACCCATTTTCCTCTCGGCGGGGTATGCGACCTGTCATTGGTGCCATGTGATGGAAGAAGAGAGCTTCGATAACGAGGCGGTCGCGGCCCTCCTGAACACGGGCTTCATTCCTATCAAATTGGACCGTGAAGAGCGCCCGGACGTGGATCAGACCTTTATCCTCGCGACCCAGTTCCAAAACGGGCATGCTGGCTGGCCGAATTCAATCTGGGCGCTACCAGATGGGCGTCCGTTCCACACCGGCACCTATTTTCAGCGCGGGCATTTCATGCAGATTTTGGATACCATCACCAAGGCCTGGGACAGCGACAAGCGTTCGGAATTTGAACAATTCGCCGATCGCCTGTCCACGGCGATTGCCACCGCCATGGCGCGTGGCCAACCCGAAAGCGAGTTGCGCGGCGTTGCTGGTAAGGCGGTTGCACATCTGGCAGAGGTTCATAACCCGGCCCATGGCGGCTTCTCCCAAGGGCAGCAATTCCCCAATGAGGTGAACCATCTGTTCCTGCTCGATCAGGCCCGTCGCGGGAACAAAACGGCGCGCGAGGTCACACTCCATTCCTTGGACCAAATCGCGGCAGGCGGATTGCATGACCATTTGGGTGGCGGCTTTCACCGCTACACCGTCGATGTGAACTGGCGCACACCGCATTTTGAAAAGATGCTCTATAACCAAGCGCTGTTGATGCGGTGCTATACAGAGGCGTGGTCGCTCACGGGCAATCCGCTGTACGCCCGCGCGGTTGGACGCTGCGCCGAGTATATGAAGCGGGACATGACGGCCCCGGACGGTGCGTTCTTTGCCGCTGAAGATGCCGACAGTTTGGATGATGAGGGTCGGCGCGAAGAAGGCGCTTTTTACGCTTGGACCATGGACAAGGCCAAGGTTCTTGTGACCACGGGCGACGCCCGCCTGCTTGGCATCGACCAAGAGCCGACCATCCCCGCAGGCAGCGTGCCCCATTTGGTGCCCAGGCCGATTGAGAACGCAGACCATTTGGATCAGATTTGCGACACACTGCGTGTCGCCCGTGAGTTGCGCCCCCGCCCTTTCCGCGATGAAAAGGTCCTGATGGGCTGGAACGGAATGATGATCGCGTCACTGGCCGAGGCGGGATTGGTCTTTGGACAGTCCAATTGGTGCGAGATGGCCACCGGTGCTTTTGATGCCGTGACCGCGCGCCTGCGCTCGAGCGGCACATGGCAAAAACTTCAGAGCGGGACCGCCCCCGACCTCACCGATTTGGCCTTTATGGGTCAGGCTGCGCTGGCGGTCTTTGCCTGCACAAGCGACCCCGAATATGTCGATCTGGCGGTGGAACTGGCTGAGGCTGCTTTGAGCTTACAAACCAAAACCGGGCGCTTTGCGCTGTCCTTGGATGGCCCCATCGGACCGGTGTTCGAGCTTGATGACGGCGCAATGCCCTCGGGCGAAAGCGCAACCCTTTCCCTGCTTCACGCGCTTCATATCGTGGATGGGAACCTCCGCTGGTCAGAGGCCGCAGACCGCCTGACCAAAGCCCTCTCTGGCCATATCGCAGCCGCGCCAACGTCCCGCCCAATGGCTTTGCGCGCCGTAGAAGAAAGCCTTGGCGGCACCACCGCGCCGATCCAATACCTGCGAAACCGCTCTGGCGTTGCCGTACTGACCCTAGAAGGCGCGCAGTTGCGGCTGACCCAAGGTCACACGGCCACTGATTTCGGCGAAAACCCCACCATTCCACGACCCGCGACCTCTGGCCTCTGGACGCAAGAGATCGAAATCTGTTCAGATAAGATATGCTATCCAAAACATACTCTCGCATTTTGTGTGCCCTGATTTTCTCGCTGAGCGCGGCCTTCGTTTCAGCACCGCTCGCCGCCCAAGAACGCATCATCGGTGTGGACGAATTTGAATCCATCTCGCGCGGGCTGACGCAGTACTTCTACCGCGATGGGGAGTTCTTCGGCGCCGAGCAGTTCTTTGAAAACAATCAAACGATCTGGATGTTTGCGAATGGCCAATGCGAAGCTGGCACATGGTGGGAAGAAGAGGATTACATCTGCTTTCAGTACGAAACCCTGCCCGAGGCGCAATGCTGGCACATGATTGAAAAGGACGGCACATATTTCGCGCGCCTGCGCGATGCCGACCCGAATTTTGATCTGGAATTGCGCTTCGTGGACCGCAGCGACATCCCCTGCGAGGGGCCAAATCTAGGCGTTTAGAACAGCGTGCCTTGCGGATCATCGCCGCCAGGTGGCTTACCTTTTTTGGGTTTTGCGCCGCCCACACCCATCTCCAACACACCGTCCTGAAACTCAATCTGCAGCGCGGTTGCACCTTTGGCATCTGACTTTTTGGGCAACACGGCCCCTGCGCCATCGCGCACCACAGCATAGCCCCGTCGCAGCGTCGCCTTATAACCAAGCGTCTCGCGCACCCGATCAAGGGCGGCCAGACGCGTGGTTTGCCGATCAATCTGGCCCTTTGCAGCCAGGCCAAAGCGGGACATCAACCCCAACAGATCACGCCCCCGTTGGGCCAGGCTTTGCGAGAGCAGTTGCGGCCTCAGACCCGCACTTGCATTGCGCAACCGCACCTGACCCTGCGCAACCAGCCCAGTAAGCGCGCGCGGCAACCGCGCCGCCAGAACATCCAAGCGCTGACCCTGAAACGCCACAAGTTCTGCCGGGTTTGGCAGCCCGCGCGCAACATCGCGCAACCGTTGACGGCGCATTGCAATGCCTTGGCCAACCGCGCGGCGGCGCCGTTCTTCCAGACCCGCCAACACCGCCAGTAACTCACTGCGCACCGGTACCGCCAATTCCGCCGCCGCGGTGGGCGTGGGCGCTCGCACATCAGAGGCGAGATCAATCAGCGTCGTATCCGTTTCATGGCCCACCGCAGATATTAAAGGTATCTCAGAGGCGGCCGCGGCCCGCACCACAGCCTCCTCGTTGAAGCCCCACAAATCCTCGAGCGACCCACCGCCTCGGGCCACAATGATCAAATCGGGGCGCGGGATCGCCCCGCCTTGGGCAAGTGCATTGAACCCTTCAATGCCAGCGACCACCTCAGGGGCGCATTTCTCCCCTTGAACAGCAGCGGGCCAAATCAGCACTTTGCGCGGAAACCGATCGCGCAGCCTGTGCAAAATATCGCGGATCACCGCACCCGAGGGCGACGTCACCACCCCGATCACCTCGGGCAAGTACGGAATTTGCCGCTTTCGGTCTTGGTCAAACAGCCCCTCTTTGGCGAGCGCCTGTTTCCGTTTTTCAAGCATCGCCATCAGCGCGCCAACGCCCGCAGGTGCCAGATGCTCGATCACCATCTGATAGCGCGACTGGCCGGGGAAGGTCGTCAGACGCCCCGTCGCCACAACCTCCATCCCCTCCTCGGGCGGGGTTCGCAACTTCGCCGCCGTCCCCTTCCAAATCACCGCAGACAGCACAGCGCGATCATCCTTCAAATCCAGGTAAAGATGGCCAGAGGCTGGCCGAGAGACGCGCCCCAATTCCCCTTTGATGCGAACATGGGAAAACTCCCCTTCGATCATCCGTTTCACAATACCCGAGATTTCCGACACGGAAAACTCCGGCGCATTCTCCCCTCGCCGTGGATCGTCGATCAAATCACTCATATTGTCCTCGCATCACGCTGACCTTAGAAGGCCGCAAAGCGGAGTCCAATCATGAATATTTTGATCCTTGGCGGCGGTGGTCGCGAGCACGCGCTGGCCTGGGCGGTGAAGCAAAACCCAAAATGCGATGCCCTTTTTTGCGCACCGGGAAATGCAGGCATCGCAAAGATCGCCACCTGCTTTGATCTGGACATCAATGATGGCGCAGCGGTCGTGGACGCCGCCCGCGCGCACGCGATTGATTTTTTAATCATCGGACCAGAGGCCCCTTTGGCCGCTGGCGTGGCAGATGACTTGCGCGCGGCCGGGATCTTGACCTTTGGGCCATCTGCGGCGGCGGCAAAACTTGAAGCCTCCAAAGCGTTCACCAAAGAGATTTGCGATGCCTGCGGCGCACCGACCGCCCGCTATGCCCGCTTTGATGCGCTCCCGCTTGCCAAAGCCTATGTCGAAAAAATGGGCGCGCCCATTGTGATAAAGGCCGATGGCCTGGCCGCAGGCAAAGGCGTGATCGTTGCAATGACACTGCAAGAAGCGATGGCTGGCCTTGACGAGATATTCGGCGGCGCATTCGGCGCGGCAGGCACAGAAGTTGTCATTGAGGAGTTCATGGAAGGTGAAGAGGCCTCTCTCTTTGTGCTGTGCGATGGCACAAACGCTCTGCCCTTTGGGACGGCACAAGATCACAAACGGGCCTTTGACGGCGACGCGGGTCCAAACACCGGCGGGATGGGCGCGTATTCTCCGGCACCCGTTTTGTCCGGCGCTGTTCTGGACGCTGCCATGACCACGATTGTCCGACCAACGCTGGCAGAAATGGCGCGGCGCGGCACACCCTATGAAGGGGTGCTGTATGTGGGCCTGATGATCACGGACGGCAAACCCCGTCTGGTGGAATACAATGTGCGCTTCGGCGATCCCGAATGCCAGGTTCTCATGGTTCGCCTTGGCGGTCAGGCGCTTGATGCCCTTCAGGCCGCCGCCGAAAAACGATTAGGCCGGCACACAACCCATTGGGCGGATGACCATGCCATGACCGTGGTCATGGCGGCCAAAGGATATCCCGGCCCCTACACCAAAGGATCCGAGATCCGCGGGCTCGACGCGCTGCAACAAACAAGCCATCAGATGGTTTTTCACGCCGGAACCACAGCCGAAGGCAATAAGGTTCTCGCATCGGGTGGTCGGGTCTTGAATATCACCGCGCGCGGCACGACACTGACAGAGGCACGGGACACCGCCTATGCGTTGATCGACCAAATCGACTGGGACGATGGGTTCAATCGTAGCGACATCGGCTGGCGCGCGCTCGACTAGCCGCAGGCCGTCAACTCTTCTAATTTAGCTTGTGAAAACGGTCCAGCGGACCGCGCATAAAGCTTTTCAAACTGAAGGACGACCTCGATCAACTCCGAGCGATCGGCATTCGGTGTAATGATCGCCATGTCACCTTCACATTCGCGCAGACCGCTTGTGATAAAATCCTCACCGATTTTGTGGTTCGACAAGCCAGGCAAACTATCAAGCAAACGCAAACTTCCATCCGCATGAAACCGCCACACCCGCAGGGTTTTGGCCAAATGGGGCCGATCAATGAACGCGACTTCGATCTGTCCATCCCCGTCCAAATCCGCAGCGCCGATTATGGCAAGCCATCGGAACCGCGTTCCAATATGCGGCGTCTCTGCGATGACCTGCAACGCCCCATCGACATAGCCATAGATCGCGACTTGAGCCCCTTCCGCCTCGTGCGAGCGCGTCGTTAAAATCTCGGGGTGACCATCGCCTGTGACATCCACCAAACGCGGCGCAAGGTCTTCAAAAACCATGTCATGCCAAACGACGTGGCGGACGCCTTCACACTCATCTTTGCCGTCAGCTTGGACCTTGTCGCTGTAGAAATACAGCGCTGTGGGCTCCACATCGTCCCCCAAAACAGCATGGGGGTAACGATCGGTGCCCCAGTAATAAAACGCCGTCGCCGATCCCGAACTGACGACCGAACCGGGAAATTCGTTTTGTCCGGGTGGACCGAGCGCACAGGCATGGGCGGCACCAGCGGAAAATCCAAGGATGACCGCAAGCGCCCGCAGCATCATATTTGCTTTTCAGGCATTTTCACGATCAGCCCATCCAGCGCGTCTGTGACCTTCAGCTGACACGTCAGGCGCGATGTCACCTCATTCGGCTCAAACGCGAAGTCGAGCATATCAACCTCCATCGCTTCTTTCTCGGGCAGTTTTTCAACCCAAGCATCGTCAATATAGACGTGACATGTGGAACATGCGCAGGCGCCGCCGCAATCTGCTTCGATGCCCGGGATGTTGTTGTCCCGCGCACCTTCCATCACGGTCAGGCCGTTTGCCACATCCACGACATGCTCTGTTCCGTTAAACTCGATATAGGTGATTTTTGCCATCTTGGTCCTCATTCTCGTGGCTTGGTATGTAGGAGGGCGCCCGCTGGAGTGCCAGTCGTTTTTTGCGTCCCCACATCTTGTTTGATCGCACAAATGTTCTATTAATGTTCTTATGCGATCCCACCCGAATCCCTGGCCGCGGCCACCCGCAGCCCTGCCCCATAACCGCCTGTCAGAGCCGCCGGAAAATGCGTGGGTCACAGTGGCGGGCTTGGTTTTGGTCCGACAGCGTCCTGGCACGGCCAAGGGTATTATTTTCATCACGTTGGAGGATGAAACGGGCATTTCAAACATCATCATCTGGAAGAATATTTATCAAAAATATCGGCGCGCGGTGATTGCGGGCCGTTTGTTGCGGGTGACCGGGCGATTGCAACGCGATGGCGCTGTCACCCATATCATCGCCGAGCATGTCGAAGATATCTCTCCGATGCTGGATGAGTTGCTGGCCGAGAATTCTTAAAACTTTCCGGTTTTGATCCAATGTCTTAGCACAGCGGAAAGGCCGCTTCGGCCTGCTGAATGCATGATACATCTTGCAGCAACCCGCGCCGGATTCCACCTCCTCAATGGGGCTGGAATGCACCTGTCTCCGTATATGCTTCTGTCATCTGCCGCGAATGCCAGCGGCCGCATGATCAGTGATGACGGTGAAAACTGGGAATGGGCGCTGCCCAACCCGAACGCTCCTTACGCCATCCGAGCGACCAGCACCACAATCGATGGAAAAGAAACCATCTCAGAGATCACATTCTACCGGATCGAAAACGATCAGGACGTCCTTATCGGCACAATGACCCTGAACACACCCTTGGTCGTCGACGTTGAACCACCCGCTGCACCGGGCGAAACCTGGAAGACCGAGCTTGCCCTTCCTTTCCGCATGGCCCTCAAAGAGCAGGCACTTGATGTGTCAGGATCGCGCGGTGAGGATCATTTCGATCTCTCCGATCCGGCATGGTCGCTTCATGACACCATGGTCGTGGGCGGGAAAGGTGGGGATGACGTGATCACAGGCGGTCTGGGAAATGATCGCCTTTATGGAAACACGGGCGATGACGTCATCACTGATGCCCATGGAAACAACATACTTCATAGTGGTTGGGGGAATGACCATATTTCTGTCACCAACCCGTCTGGTCAAAGTAAACTTTATGGTGGTCGCGGGGAGGATATTTTGTCCTCGGGTTCCGGCGATGACATCCTACGCGGCGGCAGCGGGGATGACACACTGATCGCTGGCAGCGGCAATGACAAGCTATATGGCGGCTCTGGTGACGATCACCTAATTGCGGGGGCCGGCGATGATCGGCTTAAGGGTGGCAAAGGGCACGACACCTTTGAGATCAATACCGGTATGTCGGGTCGCACGGTCATCCGCGATTTTGACCTCGAAGATGACACCTTACTTTTGGTGAACTTCAACGGTGGTCTGGAAGAGCTGGTGACCGAACAAATAGGCAATCACCTCCATTTGACCGATACGATCGGCGGTTTCACACTTATCCTCAGAAACACAGATGCCAACGCCTTTGCAGACGCCGACATCCAGATTGTGTAAGCGAACCGTCGTTTAGTTCGCGATATTTAACGCCACGAACCGTGGATTGCCGTCGCGCTCAATCAGCAACAAAACCGACATCCGGCCAGCCGCGCGCGCATCACTGACGGCTTTTTCCATATCTGCAGGTGCCGCGACCTCGACCGGTCCCACTTCGGTGATCAAATCACCCGGACGCAAGCCTTTACCTTCTGCATCTGAACCCGGCTCCACCGACAGGATCATCAGACCTTCTTTCGCTTGGCCAAAGCCGAACCGCTCGCGGATTTCAGGCGTGATTGCGGACACTTCAAGCCCAAGGAAAGACCCTTCCATTTGCGAGCGATCATCCATGGCTGCCGGGACGGTTTGGATCTCATCCTCTCGTCGCGCCAATGTCACATCAAGCGTCATCGCCTCGCCATTGCGCACGATTTCAACTGGAACGGTTTCACCCACGGCAGTGTTCCCGACTATGCGGACAAGCTCGCGCGTGTTTTCGATCTCTTGACCATCAAAGGACAGGATCACGTCTTGCGCTTCGATCCCAGCTTCTGCTGCGGGACCCTCCGGCACTGCACTGACCAGCGCACCTTCTGTGCCCTCAAGACCAAGCGCATTTGCAATCTCTTCATCAAGGTCCTGAATGCGCACGCCCAGCCAACCGCGGCGCGTTTCTCCGAACTCGATCAACTGATCTGCAACAGCTGAGACAACATTCGACGACATCGCAAAGCCAAGGCCGATAGAGCCCCCATTTGTCGAAATGATCGCCGTGTTCACGCCAATTACCTCACCATCCATGTTGAACAATGGCCCACCAGAGTTACCGCGATTGATCGCAGCATCGGTTTGAATGAAGTCATCATAGGCACCCTGCAACTCTCTGTTACGTGCGGATACGATACCTGTGGATACCGAGAACCCTTGGCCCAGCGGGTTACCTACCGCCATCACCCAGTCACCGACGCGAGCGATGTCACTGTCACCAAACTCAACAAACGGTAGGGGTTCGTCGCTTTCGACTTTCAGCACCGCAATATCAACACTCGGGTCCGTGCCAACCAATTCGGCCTGCATCTCCCCGCCTCCAAACAATTCAATGGTGATTTCGTCCGCTTCTTCGATGACGTGGTTGTTCGTAATTACAAACCCATCTGGCGAAATTATAAAGCCGGAACCAAGAGCGTTACCGCGGCGCGGCCGCTGAGGGCCATTCGGATCCAGAAAATCGCGGAAAAGATCCTCAAACGGCGATCCGCGAGGCACCATTGGGTCACTTGGTCCGGTGCGCTGTGCGACAGCCGCCGTTGTGGTGATGTTCACCACCGCCGGGCTGACCCGCTCTGCCAGATCGGCAAAACTGACAGGGCGATCCTGCGCGGCCACAGAGACCGCATGAAGAAAGGCAACAGCCAATCCAATAAAGGCCACAAAGGCCAGACGTACGCGCGCCATGCGCGGAAATTCTTCTGCTCGTGCAACAGTTTTTGCGATCACGTGTGATCCTCCTTCGTCATCGGCGCGCATTTTCGCATCGCCATGCCTAATGATTGTGACCCAAAAGCCATATTGCAATTCAAATGGACTGTCTTTTGGTTCACGTTCCAGTGACGCTTTTTGTGATCCACCGGCATCTCAACAGTTACTCCAAAATCCAAATCAGACCAGTGCCTTTGCCAAAGCGATTAATCCTACGCCAAAAACCGCAAAAACAAGGCCCAGCCAACGACGCGTCTCAGGTCCGATTTCTTGCAGAGTTTTCACGAGGTCCTCAAAACGATTGGGGGCCAGTGCAAGCACCAGCCCCTCAGGTACTGCGACCATGCCTAGGCCGATCAGAATGTCGTACAGCATTACTGCTCTGCTGTGTCCGATTTCAGGTAATCGAAGAACTCGCTATCTGGTGAAATCACCAAGGTGGAGTTTCCGCCCTGCAAAGACTGCTCATAGGCGCTCATCGACCTGTAGAAAGCAAAGAACTCTGGATCACGGCCAAAGGCTTCGGCGAAGATAGCGTTCCGCTCGGCGTCCGCTTCACCGCGAATGATCTCGGCCTCGCGGCTTGCCTCGGATGTTGTTTCAACAACCGTACGATCTGCAAGCGCGCGCACACGTTGGGCTGCTTCGCGACCACGGGCGCGTTCGTCCTCGGCCTCTCGCTGACGCTCTGCACGCATCCGCTCAAACGTCGCCTCCAGGTTTTGCTCCGGCAAGTCTGCGCGTTTGATCCGCACGTCAACGACTTCGATCCCAAGTGCTGCCGCTTCCAATCGCGCCGCATCCCGGATTTGGTTCATCAACGCCACACGATCCGCAGACAGAACGGCACTCGATGTCACTCCACCCAGAACCTCACGAAGCTCTGCATTCAAAATCCGCTCCAGACGTAAAGCCGCGTTACGCTCTCCACCGGCACCGACGGCGCGACGGAACTGAACCACATCATTAATGCGCCAACGCGCAAACGCATCCACAACCAAACGACGGTCATCCAGAGGTGTCACCTCCAGCGGGTCTGTATCGATCGGCAATATCCGATCCTCGTAATAAACCACCTCCTGGATCAGAGGGATTTTAAAGGCGAGACCCGGTTCTTCTTTCACCGACCGGACCTCACCAAATTGCAACACCAGTGCCTTTTGACGTTCGTCAACAATGAAGAACGAGCTCAGGCCAAGGACGATGACGATAAAGCCACCAATCAATAATCCAAACGAACGTGTCATTGGTTTGTACCTCCTGTGGTTGACGCAGATGTACGCGAACCACGATTTAAGTCATTCAGTGGTAGATACGGCACAACGCCCTGCCCGCCTTGCGCATCGCTGTCGATAATCACCTTATCTACATCGGCAAACACGCGTTCGATTGTCTCCAAGTAAAGACGTTTCCGCGTCACCTCAGGAGCTTTCTCGAACTCGTCATAGACCGCAATGAAACGCGATGCTTCACCTTCAGCCTCGTTCACGACACGGGCACGATACGCTTCGGCCTCTTCCAAAGTTTGCGCCGCCGTACCACGGGCGGCAGCCACAACACTGTTGGCGTAGGCATCGGCTTGTTTCTCGAGCGTATCACGCTCTTGTTCGGCTGCCTGAACTTCCCGGAAGGCGTCAATCACTTCGCGTGGCGGGTCTGCCCTGTCAAAGTTCAAGCGGACCACGTTAATACCAGACTCGTAGCTGTCCAACGTCTCTTGGATCAATTCTTGCAGCTCTTGTGCAATCACACCACGATCTCGGTTCAAAATCGGTGCAAGTTGTGAACGCGCAATAATCTCGCGCATCGCAGACTCTGAGACAGCTCGAATCGTTTCTTGCGGTTCCGCGATATTGAACAGGAATGCTGGCAAATCGTTCACGTTCCAAACAACTTGGAAGTCGATATCGACGATGTTCTCGTCACCGGTCAGCATCAGGCCTTCATCGGACCGCGATCCACGGCCTACGCCAATCTCTTCGGTGTTTTCCCGCGTAACGGCAAATTTCTCATAAGTTATCACCGGCCAAGGGGCAAAGTTCAAACCCTCTGTCCCGGTCTGGTGAAATTCGCCAAAGAACAGTTCAACAGACTCTTCTGATGTGTCGACGCGGTAAAGGCTGAGGAAAAGCCACAACACGACCACGGCAAAAACTATGATGATATAGCCTTGGCGCCCAATGCCGCCGCCACCTGTGGACGCACCGCCATTACCGCCACCGCGACCGCCCATCAGGACGCGCAACTGGTCTTGGCCCTTGCGGACAATCTCATCAATATCCGGCACTTGGGGTGGGCGTTGCCCTCCACCACCACCGGAAGGGGGACGCCCCCCACCATTTTGGCCGCGATTTCCGCCGCCTCCCTGACCCCAGGGTCCGCCTGTGTTATTGCTCGGCATGCAGGTTTCCTCTCCATTCATGCAAGTATTTAGTCAATTAAGTGGGTTGGTTGCGCGCAGGATCAAGTCCTCAACCCACGGGTGTGGCCATAGTGACCAGTTCTTCAGCCGCTGTCGGATGAACCGCCATGGTGCGGTCAAAGTCCTCTTTAGTGGCGCCCATTTTGATGGCGATCCCGGCCATCTGGATCATTTCCCCGGCGGCATGCCCGACGACATGCAAACCCAGAACCTTTCGCGTCGCCTTTGAGACGATCAGTTTCATCAGCATGCGTTCGTTCCGCCCGGCCAAGACATGGGCCATCGGCTTAAACGCGGCACGATAAACCTCGATGTCTTCGACATCTCTTGCTTCATCTTCGCCCATTCCGATGGTCCCGACCTCTGGATTGGTGAAAATCGCCGTGGGGATCAGATCGTGGTCCGGCTTCGTCGGATTGCCTTTGAATACCGTCTCGAAGAAGCACATGGCCTCGTGGATCGCCACCGGCGTCAGCGCCGCCCGATCCGTCACATCCCCCACCGCAAAGATGGATGGCACATTCGTCTGGCTATAGTCGTCCACGACGATCTGACCTTTTCGGCCCAGTTCAACACCCGCCTCTTCAAGCCCAAGACCATCGGTATTTGGCACGCGTCCCGTGGCGTACATCACCAGATCAACCACGTGTTCGTGACCATTTGTGCATCGAACGAGATAGCCGTCATCGGTTTTCTCGATCGATTTTGCATCGACGCCTACATGCAAATCGATGCCCTTCTCCCGCATTTCATCGGCCACAAACCCCCGGACCTCGCCATCGAACCCGCGCAGAATTTGCTCCCCTCGATAAAGCTGCGTCACCTCAGACCCCAGTCCATTGAAAATGCCCGCAAACTCACACGCGACATAGCCGCCGCCCACAATCATAATCCGCTTGGGCTGTTCCTTCAGGTGAAACACCTCGTTCGACGTGATCGCAAGTTCGATGCCAGGCGTGTTGGGCAGGTACGGTCGCCCACCTGTGGCAACCAGAATATGCTTTGCGCGAAACTCTTCGCCCGTGGAAAAGACAACTGTGTGCGGGTCTTTAATCGTGGCCCGCGCTTTGAAAAGCGTGCCCCCCGGTTTGCCATAATTCGTCTCGTAAATCCCTTCGAGGCGATCAATCTCCCGGTCTTTTGCGGCGATCAGTTTGGTCCAATCAAAATTCGACGCGGTCTCGTCCCAGCCATAGCCCACTGCATCACGGTAAGCATCCGAGTATGACGCGGCATACACCATCAGTTTTTTTGGCACGCAGCCCCGGATCACACAGGTGCCACCCATCCGGTATTCCTCGGCCAGTCCAACCTTGAATCCTTCTGCCGCCGTGATCCGCCCAGCGCGCACGCCACCTGATCCGCCACCAATGACAAAAAGATCAAAATCAAAGGACATCTCAGGCTCCTATGTCTGCCAATGCTGCGTCCAGCATATCTTTGGTGGTTTTTCCGTCCTCAACGGCACCGCCGCGATCCAACAGTTCCGTCGTGCCATCCGCATCGCCAATCACAACCCTATCGGCCACATCCAAAAAAAGGCCCGTCTCCACGACGCCTGCAATGCTCAACAGTGCATCAGACAAGGCCTGCGGCGTGTCAATCCGACCCAAAGTCAGGTCATAGATATAATGTCCTTCATCGGTGATCAGAGGGGTGTCCCCTGACATCCGCAATACAATCTCTTGAGTGGCCAGCGCGTCACCCTGCGCGGCCAAAACGTCTGCCATCATGCGCGCCGTGGTTTTGTGACCATATTGAATGACCTCTACAGGAACAGGAAACACGCCTCCGAGTTTCTCAACTTTCTTGGATCGATCCGTGATCACAACCATCCTGTTCGACGCGGTCGCCACAATCTTTTCCACCAACAGCGCAGCACCAGCGCCTTTGATCATGTTTAAATCCGGGTCGAATTCATCCGCGCCATCAATCGTTAAATCCAAGCGCCCCAAATCATCCAGAGCGTCGATCTTGATCCCCAAACTCTCCGCCAATTCGGTCGTTCGAATGCTGGTGGCCGCCGCTGCAAAGCGCAGGCCCTCAACCTCTCTGCGCCGCGCCAAGCATTTCACCAACCAGGCCGCTGTGCTCCCAGTGCCCAACCCGATTTTCATATCGGGCTGAACCAGCTCTGCGGCGCGATACGCGCAAGCAAATTTTGCGAAGTCTTGATCGCTTAAACTCATGGGGGCGCTTATAATCGGTCAGGACCCGAGCGAAAGCCCGAACGCACTTGGCAAGCGCTCCAGATTGCGCAACGGCAAAGTGACAAGCACCGTCCCGGAAAGCACAGTCACCTCGACTAGCTCACCCACCGCTTTGTTGGAGCTGCTGATCTGCCCCCCAAGCTGCAAATCCAGTCCATCAAGTTCCCATTTCAACCCCTTACTGGTGCAGGCGGCTATGGGCCATGGCAGGAGGCCGATATCCATATCTGGTTCGACCTCGAACCGTGCCGATCCATTCAAGCACAGCGTCACATCCCCGTCCCCGATCAGCGCAATCGGGGGCGTCGCAAATTTCGCCAAGGTTGAGAGAGATGCAATCGTATGGTCCATCCGTCGTCCCAGAAACCCAAACCCGTAAATGAACGGCGCTTCAATCCGCATTAGGCATTTCTCGAAATCGGTGCTGTTCTGATCCTCGACCAGATGGACAATATCGGCAAAGCGCGCCCGCACAGTCGGATTGATCGAGTCCATATCCCCGAAGATCGCAACGGGCTCCCTCCCCGCAAGCAAGGCATAATCCGCCCCGCTATCGGCGCAAATCAAAGGGCCATCAGGCAGAACATGTGGTAGGTTTGACGGAACCTCACCCCCGCCTAACAGGCAGACGGCCTCATCAAAAACAAGCTTATCCATTGTCCTCTGGCGCGTCCGGGTCGGCTTGACCCACGCCTTTGAATACAGCTTTCAAGGGAATGGCCCAAAGAATACCAAGGCCAAGATAGACGCCAAACTCAACCCAGAGCGAGGGTCGTTCGAATAAGTCCACGATGTTTACGGCAGCGATAATATATATCGGAAGGCCAACCATCAGGATGATGGCAGACCAGGTGCGGCGGGCTTTGTAACTTAGGGCCATTAGTCCTCAAACGGGTCGGTTACCAGAATTGTGTCTTCCCTCTCGGGTGAGGTGGACACTAGGGCGACCGGGCACTCGATCAACTCTTCGACCCGCTTAACGTACTTAATTGCCGCAGCCGGAAGGTCCGCCCAGCTGCGCGCACCCGCCGTGCTTTCGGACCAACCCGGCATGGTTTCATAAATCGGCGTGACCCGCGCCTGTAGATCGGCCGCTGTCGGCAAGTAATCCAAGGTCTCTCCGTCCAACTCGTACCCAGTACAGATTTTAAGCTCGTCGAAGCCATCTAGCACATCGAGTTTCGTCAGCGATATGCCATTGATCCCGCTGGTCGCACAGGTCTGCCGCACCAGCACTGCATCGAACCACCCGCAGCGCCGCTTGCGCCCGGTTGTCGTACCAAACTCGTGTCCCTGCTCGCCCAGCCGCTGACCATCCTCGTCAAACAATTCGGTCGGAAACGGCCCTTCGCCCACACGGGTTGTATAGGCTTTCACGATACCAAGGACAAAATCGATGGAGCCGGGTCCAATACCCACACCCGTCGCGGCCTGGCCCGCAATCACATTAGACGAAGTCACAAACGGGTATGTGCCAAAATCAATATCTAACAGCGCACCCTGCGCACCTTCGAACAAGATCCGCTTACCCGCTTTGCGCTTCTCGTTCATCACTTTCCAAACGGGTGCCGCATATTCCAAAATCTTCGGCCCAATCTCGGTGAGTGACGCAATCAGCGCTTCGCGATCAATCGGCTCCAGTCCCAAACCATTGCGCAGCGCATTATGATGCACCAAGGCCCGATCGACACGCCGTTCAAGCGTAGCCGGATCCGCAAGGTCCGCAACCCGGATCACGCGCCGTCCGACCTTATCCTCATAGGCCGGGCCAATCCCGCGCCCCGTTGTTCCGATCTTGGCCACGGAATTTTGGTTCTCGCGCGCGCGATCCAACTCCCCATGGAATGGCAGGATCAGCGGCGTATTCTCCGCAATCATCAACGTGTCAGGCGAAATCGTCACGCCTTGGCTGCGGATTGTTTCGATCTCGTTCAACAGATGCCACGGGTCCAGCACCACACCGTTGCCAATCACCGAGAGCTTGCCACCCCGCACCACACCCGAGGGCAGGGCATGTAGTTTATAAACTGCTCCGTCGATCACCAAAGTGTGGCCCGCATTATGGCCCCCTTGAAACCGCGCGATCACATCGGCGCGTTCACTCAGCCAATCGACAATCTTGCCTTTACCCTCGTCACCCCACTGGGCGCCGACCACAACCACATTTGCCATTGAAATGCCCTTACTGCTCCGCCAGCCGCGCGTTTACGCAATGTGATCCGTCAGGGAAAGCCCTTGCGA
Source organism: Pseudomonadota bacterium (assembly GCA_039821195.1). GTDB lineage: Bacteria > Pseudomonadota > Alphaproteobacteria > Rhodobacterales > Rhodobacteraceae > Amylibacter. The sequence continues at coordinate 20,479 of JBCBON010000013.1, read as the reverse complement.
CCTCTCGACATCCCCGAACGCAGCGCTTAAGTCGCGCGCTATCGTAACGAACCGCACAGGCCTTCCATGTACACTGTCGTCCTGACAATTCACCTTCTGATTATTCTCACTTTGATCGGCATTGTGCTGGTTCAAAAATCCGAAGGGGGCGGATTGGGCATTGGTGGCGGTGGCGGCAACCCGCTGGGCGGCCGTTCCAAGGCCAATCCGCTATCGACGGCAACATGGGTGCTGGCCGCAGCCTTTATCGGCTCATCGATCTTTTTGACGATATTGTCGGGCGAAGAGGCCCGCTCGCTGGGTGTTCTTGAAGGTGTCGAAGGGGCTGGCGAAGCGGTCCCCGATGTGGTCTTGCCGGGCGATCTGACGGGTGACGCACTTCTCCCGCCATCGGCAGAGGACGCGCCCCTGGCTCCACCTCCGACGGAATAATATATTTAGCCTGCACCTACCCTTTCGCCACTAAATATAGCGAAAAGTCGAGAGCGTCCTTGCGCAATTGATCCGAATCCGATACTCGGAAATCCCGTGGCGTATGTCACCAAGGCGGATGAAAAACCGCTGGTCTTGAGACGGCTTCGGGGGTTCCATGGCAAGATTTGTGTTCATCACAGGCGGCGTTGTTTCGTCATTGGGCAAGGGTTTGGCGTCCGCCGCACTGGGCGCGCTGTTGCAAGCCCGCGGCTATACAGTACGCCTGCGCAAACTGGACCCCTATTTGAATGTCGATCCCGGCACCATGTCGCCCTTCGAGCATGGCGAGGTTTTCGTCACCGATGATGGCGCGGAAACCGACCTCGACCTTGGTCATTACGAACGCTTCACCGGCGTCGCTGCGCGCAAGACGGACTCGGTCTCGTCGGGGCGCATCTATTCCACCGTCCTCGAGAAAGAGCGGCGCGGCGATTACTTGGGCAAGACCATCCAAGTGATCCCCCATGTAACCAATGAGATCAAAGACTTCATCGCCATCGGCGAAAAGGAAGTCGACTTCATGCTCTGTGAAATCGGCGGCACCGTAGGCGACATCGAGGGCCTCCCATTTTTCGAGGCCATCCGCCAATTCAGCCAGGACAAACCCCGCGGTCAATGCATTTTCATGCACCTCACGCTGCTGCCGTTTATCAAAGCCAGCGGAGAGCTGAAAACCAAACCCACGCAGCACAGCGTCAAGGAACTCCGCTCCATCGGCATTGCGCCCGATGTGCTTGTTTGCCGGTCCGAGGGCGAAATCCCCCTCAAAGAGCGCGAAAAACTGGCGCTCTTCTGTAACGTCCGCCCCGACAGCGTGATCGCCGCCCAAGACCTGCCCAGCATCTATGACGCGCCTATGGCCTATCATGCCGAAGGGCTGGACCAAGCGGTGCTCGACGCATTCCATATTGCGCCGGCGCCTGCGCCAAAACTGGACACGTGGAGGGACGTCTCCGACCGCATCCACAACCCCGATGGCACCGTGAAAGTCGCCATCGTCGGCAAATACACACAGCTCGAAGACGCCTATAAATCGATTGCCGAGGCGCTGACCCATGGGGGCATGCACAACCGCGTCAAGGTGCGGGCCGAATGGCTCGATTCCGAGATTTTCGAACGCGAGGACCCCGCCCCCTATCTGGAAGGGTTCCACGCCATTCTCGTGCCCGGCGGTTTTGGCGAGCGCGGCACCGAAGGCATGATCAAAGCGGCCGAATTCGCGCGCACGCGCAAGGTCCCTTACATGGGCATCTGCCTTGGCATGCAGTTGGCCGTGATCGAGGCGGCGCGCAACCTGGCCAAAATCAACTCAGCCGGGTCAGAAGAGTTCGACCACGAGGCGGGCGATAAACGCTTTGAACCCATCGTCTATCACCTCAAGGAATGGGTCGAAGGGAACCGCACGATCAAACGCGAGGTGGAGGACGACAAGGGCGGGACGATGCGCCTTGGCGCCTATAATGCGACGCTGGCCGAGGGCAGCCAAGTCGCTGGCATTTACGACAGTCTTGCGATCTCCGAACGCCACCGCCACCGCTATGAGGTGGACATCAAATACCGCGAAAAGCTGGAGGAAAAGGGCCTGCGCTTTTCGGGGATGAGCCCCGATGGCCGCCTGCCCGAGATTGTCGAGATCCCCGACCACCCCTGGTATATCGGCGTGCAATTCCACCCCGAGCTGAAATCAAAACCGTTTGAGCCGCATCCCCTGTTTCGGGATTTTGTGCGGGCTGCGGTGGAGCAGAGCCGATTGGTGTAAAAAACTTGCGCGCCTGTTGATTGGATCAACCCTGATAGCTGATGGCGCGTTCCAACCTAGATAAGCCAGAACACTCACCAAGTGCTTGGTTTTTCGGCATTATACCTTAACTCGCGGCACGTAGTCTACGGGTCAGGTTCGACAAAAAGTTAACCCAGGAAAAACCTGGGCGCGTCACCTTCGCCCCGTCATCAGTGATATCTGACTTGGTTGGCAACCGAATTGCGTCCATCTCCATTCGAGGCTTCGACATCCCAGCTTGCAACAATTGAATGTCGACTTCGCTTAAGCCTGTGTTTGGATAAATCATTTTTGAACTCCTTGTTCGTTGCGTCTGAAAAAGATTTGACGTGAGAATAACTTTATTACAAACGATGGTTATTCACGTCATAGGTAAGTAAAAGTAACTCGAATAGATGAAGAGATTGGCAAACCTCAACCAACTGCGGACTTTCGAAGTCGCTGCCAGACGGCTCAGTTTTAAAGACGCCGCGGACGAGCTGAACGTGACCCATGCGGCGGTCAGTCATCAGGTTAAGGCGCTCGAAGCGGATCTCGGAAAACCGCTTTTTCTACGCAAGCCTAGACGGGTGGAATTGACCCAAACCGGCACCATTCTGTTCGGCAAACTGAACCGGATTTTCAACGATTTGGCCGATGCACTCTCGGGCTTAAACGAGGCCGAGATGTCTGGCAGCCTGAACTTGTCCGTCGCGCCATTTTTCGGCAACCGCATTTTGTTGCCGCGGCTGGAACGGTTTCATCGCTGCCATCCAAACATTACAATTTGTGCCCAGATGGAGTCCTCGATGACAGATTTCCGCAAGTCAGATTTGGACGCGGCAATCAGATACGGCCCAGGAGGATGGCCGGATTTGGACGCAGTTAAACTGAACAATGATCGAAATGTTCCGGTCTGCGTTCCAGCCCTTATCGAAGGGGAACAGGTCCCGCTTGCCGTTGAGCGTATCGCAAGCTTGCCCCTGGCCAAGGTTAAGAATCGCGACAAGGACTGGATCGATTGGTTTGCCTCTCTTGGCTATGATCCCCAAACGCCACTGACATTTTTAACGTACGAAAACCGTGCACGCGCAATCGACCTGGCCTTCTCGGGCCACGGTGTGGCACTGGCCGACATAGATCTTGTCCGAGATGATTTGGCCTTGGGCAACTTAATACAAGTCCATCCCCACTCTTTAGTCTGCCAAAACGCTATGTGGGTTGTTTGGCCAAAGACAGATTACCCGGACCCGCGCCTGGCGCTTTTTGCGGAATGGCTACGGGCGGATTTGCAAAGCAGCTAAAGGGCGCCCCAAAACGCGATCAATCCATCCAAGATAAATTGCACGGCCAGCGCGCCCAGCAGCATGCCGAACACCCGCGTCAGCACGCGGATCCCCGTGTCACCCAAAAGCCGCTCAATCGGGGCGGTCAGGACAAATGCCGCAAGGCACATGGCCAGCACGGTTGCTACGGCTGCGAACACACCCACTTGGCCGACCATGTCGCTCGCCTCGGCCGTCAGCAGTAACATCGCCGCCAGCGCACCGGGCCCGGCAATCAAGGGTGTGGCCAACGGAAAGACCGATGGATCATCCTCGGCGGCGGCCTTGCCCGCCTCGGCCTCCCTCCGTTCGGTCCGCTTTTGGAACAGCATCTCGACCGCAACCAGAAACAGCATCAGGCCACCCGCAATCCGGAAGGCCGGCAAGCTGATCCCCAAAGTGGCCAACAGCCAATCGCCGACCAGCCCGAACAGCACCATCAGGAACGCCGCCACGGCCACGGCGCGGATCGCAATGAACAGTCGCTGCCGAGCGGCCATCCCTGCCGTGAGCGCGGCAAACATTGGCGTCAGACCGATAGGATCGACCATCACAAACAGCGTGGCAAAGGCCGTTGGAAACATCTCAAACATGGGCTGCGCCTATCCGACCTAGTGTAAAAGCGCCATACGCATGTCCGCCAAATGCCCGCCAGATGTCCACCACATGCGGGCACGCAAAAAAGCGTGATCAAACGCCCGGATTGACGTTCCTTTACGCAGGCCCCATCTAAGCCGAATGTTGCAAGATATCCTCAATCTGTTCGCTACAGAGACCCGCGATGAAACCCTCTCCACTGATGATGTGCGCCTTGCACTCGCTGCATTGATGATCCGGATTGCGCGGTCAGATGGTGACTTCGCGGCGTCCGAAAGGGCGGTCATCCTGACTGCAATGACGGAACGCTATGGGCTAACCGGGACAGACCTAGAGGAGCTTGTAGCAGAGGCAGAGACGCTCGAAGGCAAAGCGCCCGATACCGTCCGCTTCACCCGTGTCCTCAAAGAACATGTCCCCTATGAAGAGCGTACCGCGCTCTTGACCACACTCTGGTCTGTTGTGCTCGCCGATGGGGAGCGGGACGCAGAGGAAAACTCGCTGTTGCGCATGCTGGCACAATTGCTGGGCGTCACCGACAAAGACAGCGCGCTCGCGCGACAATCTGCTGAAAAGACTGCATAAAATTTGTGCTTGCGCCATTTTTAGGGCACATGTAACCTCTGCGTGATTTGCCGCTGAGCAGACATTTGTTTCGAAAATTATGATGGAGACCACCCCGTGCTGAACCGCGGACAGATGTGGTGCGAATGGCCGACTTGGGGCCTGATCGCCGCAGTGACACTTTGTTGGGCTTTGCTCACCGCCTATGCGGACACGATCGGGATCGGATGGTCCATCCTGCTTTTGATCCCGCTGATCACGCTGCACTCCTCGCTTCAACATGAAACGGTCCATATCCTAGAGCCGCGTTGGCCGCTTCTCGCCCGGGCAGCCGTGTTTCCGGCTGTGGGGCTGTTCGTGCCTTACATGCGGTTTCGCGATCTTCACCTCGCGCACCACGACAACGAAAGCCTGACCGACCCTTATGATGATCCAGAGACGTTTTACCTTGAACCCTCTGAATGGGATAAACACAGCTGGACGACCAAAAGCATTCTGGAATTCAACAACACCCTTTTGGGTCGTCTGATCGTTGGTCCTCTGGTTGGACAGTTCTTTTTTGTTTGCAAGGACTTAAAGGGCTATCGCGCGGGTGACACGACAATCTTGAAGGCTTGGCTTTGGCACGTCCCCGCAGTGGCCATCGTGATGGCTTGGCTGCTCTTTTTTGGCACAATGACGTTCTGGGAATATCTTGCGGCAGCCTATTTCGGTCTGTCTCTTCTTAAAATACGCACCTTCCTCGAGCATCAAGCCCATGACGATTCAAACCATCGCTCCGTAATTATTGAAAAGGGCGGTATCTTTGGCTTTCTGTTTTTGAACAACAACTTGCACCATGCCCATCACGCCCATCCCCAGGTGCCTTGGTACGCACTGCCAAAGCTGTTCAAGCGTCAGCGTGACAAATTTCTGACCGCCAATGGCGGCTACAGATACCATTCCTACTGGACGGTGTTTCAGAACCACTTTTTCCGTGCGAAAGAGCCCGTTCCGCACCCCATCTGGTCCCGAGAGAACCGGACCAAGCTTTGATCGCAAGCCTACCGATGTATGCCCGGCCCGAACTTGCCGGGCCGATTAAGCGCTATTGGGATGCCATCCATGATCACGCTTTTGTGCAGCACGTGACCTTCGACCAAACCATTATTGGCATTGAGGCTTGGCGCCGCCCCGACCTGTTCTTATCGCAAACCTGTGGCGCACCTTATCGCGATCATTTGGCAAACCATGTTCAATTGGTTGGGACGCCGAATGCGCGTTTGCCCGCCTGCCCTCCGGGATATTACCAAAGCGTGCTCATCGCGCGGGATTCAATCACGTGGGCAGAGGCAATCCGCCTGCCCTGGACCGCGAATGAAGCGGGTTCTCAATCCGGGAATTATGCACCAAGGATGCGGGCCCCCGCACCGTTGGATGAGCCGATTTGGTCGGGATCGCACCTCAGCAGCATCGACATAGTTGCCAAAGGTCAGGCCGATTGGGCCGCAATTGACGCCGTCACCTGGGAAATCGGCCTCCGGCTTGGGCAGGGATTTGGCCTTGTTGTTTGGGACCGGACAGAGCCGACCCCGGCCCTTCCTTACGTGACCAATTTAACCAACGATCCGCACTCAATCGCTGCTGCAGTTTCAAATGCGATAGCTTATTTGGCGCCGTCGGATCGCGACGCGCTCTGCCTTTACGACCTTATCCAAATCCCGCGCGATGCGTATTTCGCCGTGCCCAAGCCTTAGAAAAACGCCTGAAGCCCCGTCTGCGCACGCCCCAAAATCAGCGCATGGATATCATGCGTCCCTTCATAGGTGTTCACGGTTTCTAGGTTCGCGGCGTGCCGCATCACATGAAACCCACCCGAAATCCCGTTCCCACCATGCATGTCACGCGCCATCCGCGCGATCTCCAGTGCTTTGCCGCAATTGTTCCGCTTCATCAGCGAAATCAGCTCCGGCCCCGCATTTGCATGATCGAGCATGTCGCCAAGGCGCAACGCCCCTTGAAGGCCCAGCGCAATCTCTGTCTGCATATCAGCAAGTTTCTTCTGGAAGAGCTGTGTGCCCGCAAGCGGTTTGCCAAATTGCTTCCGATCCAGCCCATATTGCCGCGCCGCCTGCCAGCAAAATTCCGCGGCACCCATAACGCCCCAAGCGATCCCATAGCGCGCCCGGTTCAAACATCCAAACGGCCCCTTTAGGCCCGAAACATCCGGCAAGAGCGCTTCTTCGCCCACTTCTACATTCTGCATCACGATCTCGCCGGTGACGGACGCGCGCAGGCTCAGTTTCCCTTCGATCTTCGGCGCGGACAGACCCGCCATGCCCTTTTCAAGAATAAAGCCTTTGATCTTGCCCTCATGATGATCGGACTTCGCCCAAACCACAAAGACATCCGCAATCGGAGCGTTGGAAATCCACATCTTGGACCCGTTCAGGACATAGCCGCCATCCGTCTTGGTCGCGGTTGTCTTCATCCCCGCCGGATCGGAGCCCGCCTCGGGCTCTGTCAAACCAAAACAGCCAATCAAGCTCCCTGCCGCAAGCCCAGGTAGATACTTCTGCCGCTGCTCTTCGGTGCCATAGGCATAGATCGGATACATCACGAGGCTTGATTGCACCGACATCATCGAGCGATACCCGCTATCCACACGCTCAATTTCGCGGGCAACAAGGCCGTACGCCGTATAGGTCCCGCCAAGCCCGCCATACTCTTCTGGGATCGTTGTCCCCAGCAGGCCCATTTCACCCATCTCCGGGAAGATTTCCGGCGCAACCGTTTCCTTCTGATACGCGTCCTCGATCCGAGGAACGAGTTTTTCAGTGGCATATGCACGTGCGGCATCCCGGATCATCCGATCCTGATCGCTAAGTTGCTGATCCAAAAGAAACGGATCATCCCACTGAAACCCTGCCAAATCCGGCAGCTCTTTTGCCTTCAGATCAAGTGCCATTGCGTTCTCCTTTGTCCCTTACTGCGCCTCGGTACATCATTCGTCAAACCCTCTTGATGCGGCATCGCCCCCCGCATAGACCTTTGGGAACTCAGAGGTGACTTATGAAAATCGGTATTTTACAAACCGGCTATGCCTCGGACGCCATGAAGGTGACCGAAGGTGACTTTCCAGACATGTTCGCTCGTCTTCTGGACGGCTTTGGCTTCGAATTCGAAACCTTCAAGGTTTTGGAAAACGAGTTTCCAGCGGATGCCCACGCCGCGGATGGCTGGCTGATCACGGGCTCACGCCATGGTGCATATGAGGCACATGACTGGATCCCACCGCTGGAGCAATTGATCCGCGACATCTACACAGCACAACTGCCGATGATTGGGGTCTGTTTCGGCCACCAGATCATTGCGCAAGCGTTGGGGGGCCGTGTCGAAAAATATCATGACGGGTGGAGCGTCGGGCGTAAAACTTACACTGGCCCGGATGGCGAAGAGATCAGTCTGCTTGCGTGGCATCAAGATCAGGTGGTGGAACTTGGCCCGGATGCCAAAGTGATCGCAGGCGACGATTTTTGCAAAAATGCCATACTCAGTTACGGGGATACTGTTTACACCATGCAACCCCATCCCGAGTTTGGCGCGCGGGCCATCGAGCATTTGATCGAAAGCCATCAAGACAAGGTGCTGCCAGAACGCCTTGCCGAAGCTGACCAAAACCGGGTTCTACCCGTTGATGTGGACAAAACGGCGGCGCGCTTTGCGGAGTTTTTCAAGCAGAACGCAAAACAAAAGGTCGCCTGATGTCCCAACCAAACGATTGGATGATGCAGCTTCCTGACGCTGCGCGGGCCTATATTGATGGCATCAAACTGGAAGAAGTGGAATGCATCATCGCCGATATTCCGGGCATCTCCCGGGGCAAGGCGATGCCAGCACTCAAGTTCTCCAAAATGGACCAGATGTATCTGCCCGACAGCATCTTCTTTCAAACCATCACCGGTGAATACGCGGATGTTGAAGGCGCAAAAAACCAGTGGACCGAGGGCGATATGGTCCTCAAACCTGACCTCTCTTCGGCGACCGCTGCCCCTTGGACGGGGGATGTGACGCTGCAAATCATCCATGACGCCTTCGATCATCGGGGGCGCCCGATCAGTTTCGCACCGCGCAATGTGCTGCGCCATGTGATTGAGCTCTATCGCAAAGAAGGCTGGGAGCCCGTCGTTGCCCCTGAGATGGAGTTCTATCTTGTGGCCCCCAATACAGATCCCAATGTGCCAATCACGCCGCCCATTGGCCGCACCGGGCGCGCTGCCGCCTCGCGTCAGGCCTATTCCATGGCCGCCGTGGACGAATATGGACCGGTGATCGACGACATTTATGATTTCGCCGAAGCCCAAGGGTTTGAGATCGATACCATCATTCAAGAGGGCGGCGCGGGCCAGATTGAGATCAACCTCATTCACGGCGACCCGGTGCGCTTGGCGGATGAGGTTTTCTATTTCAAACGCCTCATCAAAGAGGCGGCACTTCGGCATAATTGTTTTGCTACGTTCATGGCCAAACCGATGGAGGATCAGCCGGGATCAGCGATGCATATCCATCATTCAGTCGTGGATGTTGAGACAGGCGAAAACCTGTTTTCGGACAGTCGCGGGGACGCAACCGAAATGCATCAGCATTTCATCGGCGGCTTGCAACGGCACCTGCCAGCCGCGGCCCCGTTCTATGCGCCTTACGTGAATTCTTATCGACGGTATGTGGCGGGCTATGCCGCGCCGATTAACCTTGAATGGGGCGATGACAACCGCACCACAGGCATAAGGGTTCCCATTTCAACGCCGACGGCACGCCGCGTAGAGAACCGCGTCGCAGGCATGGATTGTAACCCTTATATCGGGATCGCGGCTTCGCTGGCTTGCGGCTATCTGGGCATGAAGAACGCTATTGAGCCTCGCAAAGCGACCAAACGCGAAGCCTATCATGGGGAACGGGAAATCCCTGCCACCATCCACGAGGCTCTCGCTTTATTGGAAGAGGACACCGCGCTCCGCGACGCAATGGGAGCGAATTTCGTCAATGTATACGCATCCATCAAAAAGATGGAGAATGAAGAGTTCGTGGCCGTGATCTCCCCATGGGAGCGCGAGCATCTTTTGATGAATGTTTGACTATGGACTTGCTGTACGCCAATGATCGTCAGGGGACTTACCCGCCCTCTTGGTATCATGCGACGGCACACACTCTCCCAGAGTTTCCGCGCGCCAAAGGCAGTATGTCCTGCGATGTCGCCATTATCGGCGCGGGCTTTACCGGTCTTTCAACCGCTCTTCATCTGGCCGAGGCCGGGTATGATGTGATCCTGTTGGATGCGCACCGGGTTGGTTGGGGCGCATCGGGGCGCAATGGCGGTCAAGTCGGCTCTGGTCAGCGGAACGATCAAGCCTGGATCGAAGCCCGCTATGGCATGGATGTGGCAAAGTCCGTTTGGCAAATTGCCGAGGACGCCAAAGCGACTGTGAAACGCCTGATACATACCCACCAAATCGACTGCGATTGGCGCGATGGCATCATCCATGCGTCTTATACGCAAGCCGATGCAGAGGAACTGATCGAAGAGACAGCGCATCTGAACAGCTCATATGGGGCGCAGACGGAACTTCTGGATAAAACCGACACGGCAGAGGCGCTTTCAACGGACGTTTATCATAATGCCAGCATCGACCGGACGGCGGGACACCTGCATCCGCTGAACTATGCGCTTGGCCTTGCCACAGCCGCAGATACAGCCGGCGTTCGGATTTTTGAAAACGCGCGTGTGATCTCGCACAAAGGGACCGACGTGCAGCTTGAACATGCAAAAGTTTCAGCAAAAACACTTGTGATTGCTGCCAATGGGTACATCGGCCGTCTGAATGGCCAAATCGCAGCACGCGTCATGCCGATCAACAATTTCATCGTAACCACCGCTCCGCTTGAAACACCGCTGATCCGGGACCGCATGGCGGTGGCAGACACGCGTTTTGTTGTGAACTACTTTCGAGAGACGTCTGATGGGCGGCTCTTGTTCGGCGGCGGCGAGAATTATGGCTATAAATTCCCCAAAGACATCGAACGTTTCGTCCGCCGCGCGATGCTGCAGGTCTATCCGCAGCTTGAAGACGCCAAAATTACCCATGCATGGGGCGGTACCTTGGCGATTACGTCAACGCGGGAGCCGTTCTTTGCCCAGCTGGAACCCGATGTGTTCACGGCTTGCGGATATTCGGGACATGGCGTCGCCCTAGCAACCGAAGCCGGCGTGATGCTTGCTGCTGCGATTCAAGGTCAAACTGAGCGCTTCGATCTGCAAAAAACGCTTTCGCCGCCCAATCTGCCCGGTCTTAGTCTGATGCGGCATCCCATCCAGGTCGCCGCTATGAGCTGGTTTGCCCTACGCGACCGGCTGGGGATTTAAACTCGTTCCTGATGCGTGAATTCTAAATCGTCCTGAAAGACACGTTGTGGCCTTTTCGCCACGCGTCAGAATAGCATCGTTTTTGTGAATTTTTCTTTTGCAAAATCCGAAAATAGCATTTAGCCGAACATGAGTTTCGGAAAATCAAAAAGAGGGGCGAAGGTATGAAATCCCTACACACAGCTGAACCAATCCCATCAGAGGCGCGCGCCGACATCGATGCGCTGCTCGAATCTGGGGACTTGTTTCGCTACCACCGGGCCGAAGATGCACCGGTTACACTGCTGGAGCAGGAGTTTGCAGACTATCTTGGCTCAAAATATGCGCTTGCGGTCGCGTCATGCTCCGCGGCGCTGTTTTTGTCCCTGCGCGCGCTCAACCTGTCGCATAATGCAAAGGTTCTGATCCCCGCGTTCACTTTCGCCGCTGTCCCTTCATCCGTCGTGCATGCAAACTGCGTGCCGGTACTGGTCGATGTGGCAGAAAACTATCGCATTGATATCAAAGACTTCGAAGCGAAGTTCACCGATGACATCGAAGCGGTTCTGATTTCCCACATGCGGGGCCACACATCCGATATGGATGCGATCAAAAAGCTGTGCGACGAAAAAGGCGTGCCGCTGATAGAAGATGCCGCGCACTCACTCGGCACAAAATGGAACGGTCAAAACATCGGCACGATTGGTAAGGTCGGCTGTTTCTCGTTCCAGTCTTACAAACTTCTGAACGCTGGCGAAGGCGGGATTCTGGTCACAGATGATGACGAGGTTATTGCCCGCGCTGTGATCATGTCCGGCGCTTATGAGACGAACTGGGCCAAGCATAAGCTGGCACCAGAGCTCTTTGAAGAGGTTCAGAACCTACTGCCGTTGTACAACACGCGCCTGTCAAATCTTGCGGCTGCCGTCGTGCGTCCGCAAATCAAAGAAATCGCGCGCCGTGCAGGTGATGGTTTGAAAAACCACGATTATGTCGCCGAAAAGATCAACGCGTCTCCGATTATCGACGTACCTGCACCTCTTGGGCCAGAACATCGCGCCCCGGACAGCCTGCAGTTCAACCTCGTTGGTCTGACAGATGACCAAGCCGATGCCTTTGTAGAGGCTGCCGGAGAGGCTGGCGTAAAAGTTTCAATCTTTGGCCGTCAGAAAAACAATGCACGCGCATTCTGGAACTGGCAGTTCTTGGGCGATGTGCCAGAGCTTCCACAGACCCGTGCAATGCTGATGCGTGCGGTTGACCTTCGCCTTCCAGCACGGCTGACCAAAGATGAGCTTGATTTCATCGTCGACGGTTTGTTGAGCGCGGCAGAGGGCATCGTCGCGCGCAAAGCCGCCTAAGCGGCTAATCTACGGGCCGCCCCTCTCGTGGGGGCGGTGCCTCCGGTGCTGCAGCTGGAACGATCGAGTCGTCGTTTAGCACCCGAAACTTTCCATCAAGCCACGGCAATTCCTCGACACAGGGTTCCACCAGCATGCGTTGAGCCAAAGGTCGCAAGAACGCTGATACATCGCTGGGGATGGACCCCAAGACACCATTGCGCGCAATCAAAGAGATGCTGCGCGACAGGCCCTTGAACGGCAAAGGCATCACGTCGACTTCGGATTGGAAACGTTTGGCCCGCATGTATCCAAGTGGTGTGGTGATGGTCCAACCCGTGCCCTGGCTCACCATACACAGTATCGCGTGATAGCTGTCGAACTCAAACCGGTTCGGCAGCGTGATCCGTTGCCGACTGAGATGCGCCTCGATCTGACGGCCCATCATTTGGCGCGATGAATACCGGATAAACGGCAGCTTCAAGAGTTGCTCAAGAATATCGCGGTCCTTATCGACAAAGCCTTTAGGCGCGGCGATCAAAAACGGCTCTGTCAGGACCGGGTGGACCTCCATCCAATCCGCGGTCAGATCAAGGTCAGCGGCCACGACAACATCCATCGAGCGGCTCTCCAGCGCATTCGCCAAACCATAACTTGCACCGCTTTCTAGCAAAAACTGACAGCCGGACATGGTTCGTGCCAGCTCGGCCATGAGGGCCGGTGTGACATCGGCGTCAAAGTCATCAACCATCCCAAGACGAAGGCGGATCATCTTGGAGTAGTTGAAAACGGCCAGCTCCGCCTTGGCCTGCGTGGCCTCGGATAAAATGGCCTGCGCCCGGCGCAGAAACAATGCCCCGGCCGAGGTCAGCTCCATGGGTCGGGTAGAACGATCCAAAAGCTGCACACCCAGCGCCGCTTCGAGGTTGGTCAATTGCTGTGACACCGACGACGGGCTCGCCGATAGTCGCTTGGCCGCCAGAGAAATTGTGCCCTCTTCCACAGCGGCCACAAAAATCTCGATCGCCCAAAGCGTCATTTTTCCCGGACTATCGACCATTCATCACCCGTTTTTCTAGTTAGTTTCAGCTTTTCCGAAAGTAACAGAAATGACAAGGCTTGGCGGTGCCCAAACAGCACCCTATAGACTCTGTTAAAAAAGGAGCAGGTCATGCGCACAGCAACTGTCAGCCGCAAAACTGCGGAGACGGATATTTCGGTGACCATCACACTCGATGGGACCGGGACTTATGACAATCAAACCGGGGTCGGTTTTTTTGATCATATGCTCGACCAACTGGCGCGCCATTCGCTTATGGATATGACTGTTCGTGCAACAGGTGACCTGCATATCGACGACCACCACACGGTCGAGGATGTTGGCATCGCTTTGGGCCAGGCTCTGGCACAGGCGGTCGGCGACAAAACCGGCATCCGGCGCTATGGCGATTGCACTTTGGTCATGGACGAAGCGCGCGTGCAAGCCGCGCTTGACCTCTCGGGACGGCCCTTTCTTGTTTGGGAATTGGACATTCCAATGCCAAAGATCGGGACATTTGACACCGAATTAGTGCGCGAGTTTTTCACCGCTTTTGCGATGCAATCTGGGCTGACCTTGCATCTCACAAAAGAGGCTGGGATCAACAGTCACCACATCGTCGAAGCCGCCTTCAAAGCGGTGGCACGGGCGCTGCGCGTCGCCTTAGAAACCGACCCTCGGCGTGCAGATGCGGTGCCATCGACCAAAGGCACATTGTCGGAATGACAACAGTCATTGTTGACTACAATTCCGGCAATTTACGTTCCGCTGAAAAAAGTTTTGAGCGTATGGCAACCGAGGTAGATGGTGGTGAAATCATCGTATCAGGCGACCCTGACACAGTCCGGCGCGCGGATCGTGTGGTCCTGCCGGGTGTCGGGGCTTTTGCGGATTGCCGCCGCGAATTGGGCTCTATCGATGGGTTGTTCGGTGCGATCGAAGAAAAGGTAAAATCCGGAACACCCTTTATGGGCATCTGCGTCGGGATGCAGATGATGGCCAGTTGGGGTCGCGAACACGGCGACCACAAAGGCTTTGACTGGATCGCCGGTGAGGTGGTTCGCCTCACCCCATCAGATCAGACCCTCAAGATCCCTCATATGGGCTGGAATGCCCTGACGCTTCATTGTGACCACCCCGTTCTCGCCGGGATTGAAACGGGCGATCACGCCTATTTCGTGCATTCGTACCATTTGCACGCCGAAAGCAGCGCGACCTGCCTTGCCACGGTTGAGTATGGTCAGGCCGTCACGGCCATGGTTGGACGCGACAACATCGTAGGCACGCAGTTTCACCCAGAAAAAAGCCAATCAACCGGTCTGCGGCTGATTGGCAATTTCTTAAAATGGCGTCCTTGACCTAGTTTGTGCGGGTCCAGTTCTGGCTTCGGCAAATTGGACCAACGCAACCAGAGACAGACAGATTGTTACCACTCAAGCTCATTTTAGACCGGTATTCTTTATCAGTGTCCGGCGCCCAGATTGTGCCACCCCGGTAGCTTCCACCGCCGCGCGCTTCCATGTCCCAGATGATCGGCTCTCCAACGATTGAGTTGTCCGCACCGTTTCTTGCATCAACAATAGTGCCACAGATCGCGGACCCACATGCCTTGATGTCCACGACGATAAATCCGCCTTCATCGTTTGGCTCTGACGCCCAAAGCCCGAACACATCATCAGCAAAGGCCGCAGCAGGTGCCAACGCGATGGCGGATGCCAAGAGTAGTTTCTTCATAGTCCTCTCCCATTTTCTGTCACCGGTTGCCCGCATCCGTGCCTTTACACTGGCAACGTGATCGGATTAGGGCGCGAAAAACAGGAGTGACCCCATGATCCTTTACCCGGCGATCGACCTCAAAGATGGCCAATGCGTGCGACTTTACAAAGGTGAGATGGATCAGGCGACGGTTTTTTCAGATGACCCTGCGGCACAGGCGGAACTGTTCCAAGCCGACGGCGCAGAATGGATGCATCTTGTGGACCTAAACGGCGCATTCGCCGGAAAACCCGTGAACGCCGATGCAGTGGAGGCGATTTTGGCACGGATCAGCATTCCTGTGCAGCTCGGTGGCGGCATAAGGGACCTTCCGACAATTGAAATGTGGCTCTCAAAAGGCCTCTCTCGCGTTATTTTAGGAACTGTTGCGGTGAAAAACCCGGCACTGGTGCATGAGGCCGCCAAAGCCTTCCCCGGTAAAATCGCCATTGGAATTGACGCCAAAAATGGGTTTGTTGCCACCGAAGGATGGGCCGAAGCGTCGGACATCGCGGCACCGGAACTCGCGAAAAAGTTCGAAGATGCCGGTGTTGCAGCACTGATTTACACTGACATCGACCGGGATGGCGCAATGCAAGGCCCCAATATCGAGGCCACAGCAGCGCTGTCAGACGCGGTCAGCATTCCCGTCATCGCATCGGGGGGCGTATCCAGCCTTGACGATTTGGCAGCGCTCAAGGCCGCAGCGCCCAAGCTGAATGGCGCTATTTCCGGACGGGCGCTTTACGACAACGCGTTTACGATACCTCAAGCAAAAGCTGTGCTCTAGCAAAAAGCACCTTTATGATGTAACGGAGTTGTTAAAAAGTGGGATCGAACGTAGGGGCGACAGCGCTGTCAGACAACCTGAAGTGGGAACAAAATGGCAATCGGTGAAGCAGGCGTTGCAACTGGCGTAAATACACCTCCCGGTACGTTCGAAATTCGGGTCGAGCTGACAGAGCCACTCGATAATCCAATTATCGTGCTGAACTCGACCAATGATGGCGGAAACAAAATTTCGCTTCGCGTCACTGGGGAAGAGTTGGACAGCGACGGGAACACCACAGCATTCACCTTTACCTTTGACGAATATGAATACCACGACGGGGCACACCCTGCGGCGGAAGATGTGCAATGGCTCGCCATAGAAGAAGGCACACATACGCTGCCAGATGGCCGCATTATACATGCCGGAGAGACCACTCTTTCGCCCGGCGACACAAGTGTCACCTTCGATGGCGACCCGTTTCCAGACACGTTCACGAATGACGATATTGTCGTCCTGACCACCATGAGTGGGGACAACGCCGTTGGGGACTATGGGCCCGAGGGTGGGGAAGTGGTAGACTCAAACCCTTACTCTGTGACATCAGATGGGTTTCAGGTGGACCTTTTGCAGTCCGAAGATCAGGCGCAAAACGGACGCGTGCTGAGCGACGACAAAACTGTGAATTACATCGCGATCGAAGTCGGCAACGCAAATGGCACGCCAGACGCTGACGCGGCATCCGCACAAATTGAAGACGGTCTTGATCAAGACAGTGGCGGAGATCAGAACACATACGTCCTCGACGACTTCTTTTCGAACCCAGTTGTTCTTGCTGAAACGCAGTCGCAAATCACCGACGATCCCAATGGAACTAATGACGAAAACGGTGACACAAACCCCGATGCGGGTACCGTTCTGGTCGATGGGGTCACGCAAGATAATGGGTCGGGACAGACCGTTGTCGATTTGGAGTTCGAAGAGGAAGAATCCGAAGATAATGGCAACACAACGGATGAAACCGTTGGGATTGTGGCGTTCGAAGAAGGTGTGATCCTGTGCTTTACCCGCGATACGCTGATCGAGACAGTTACTGGGCCACGACCCGTTCAAGATCTCGCAATCGGCGACATGATCCGAACCAAAGACCATGGATTGCAGCCGCTGCGTTGGATTGGGCGGAAAACCTGCGATCTGCGTAATCAAAACGGCGCGCAAACCGACCATAGGCCCTATCGATTGCCAAGAAGCACATTTGGACCTGACCTCCCTGATCGCGACCTGTTTTTGTCGCCGCAACATCGCATCGCCATTGATGCCCCACACGCGGAACTTCTGTTCGACCAGTCCGAGCTTTTGGTACCGGTGAAACATTTGCGATCATCGGGCAAAGTCACGGGGCTTCCCTCGGTCGAATATTTCCATCTCATGTTCGACCAACACCAAGTCGTCTATGCAAACGGCCTCCCTTGCGAGAGCTTGTATCCAGGCGATCTTGCACGCGATGCCTTGTCGGTAGAATGCGCAGAAGAACTTTTTGCCATATTTCCAAACCTCAGATCCATGCCCGAGAGCTATGGCCCTACGTCCCGCAAAGTGCTTCGAGCCTATGAGACGCGCGTTTTGTCGGACGCTTTGGGAATTTGACCCTTACCTGCACACTGATTGTCTGACTTATGCTGAAAACCCGCATTATTCCCTGTCTTGACGTCAAAGACGGTCGCGTCGTGAAAGGCGTGAACTTTGTCGATCTGATTGATGCGGGCGATCCTGTGGAAGCTGCCAAGGCTTATGACGCAGCCGGAGCAGATGAGTTATGCTTTTTGGATATCGCTGCGACGCATGAAAACCGCGGGACCATGTACGATGTGGTACGCCATACGGCCGAACAGTGTTTTATGCCGCTGACCGTGGGTGGCGGGGTGCGCACCTCAGACGATGTGCGACAACTTCTTTTGGCAGGAGCCGACAAGGTCAGTTTCAATTCTGCTGCGGTTGCCGATCCGGATGTAGTGGCCCAAGCGGCGGAACGGTTTGGCAGTCAGTGCGTCGTCGTCGCGATTGATGCCAAATCGGTTTCAACAGACAGATGGGAAATTTTCACCCATGGCGGACGAAAACCAACAGGGATTGACGCCGTCGAATTTGCCAAGCTGGTCGAGAGCAAGGGCGCAGGTGAAATCCTCCTGACCTCTATGGACCGCGACGGAACGCGCGAAGGGTTCAACCTTCCCCTCACCCGGGCAGTGTCAGAGGCCGTGGGTATTCCCGTCATCGCGTCGGGTGGCGTGGGAACGTTGCAACACCTTGTAGACGGCGTGACCGAGGGCAAAGCGTCAGCCGTGCTGGCGGCCTCGATTTTCCATTTCGGTGAACACACGATTGCAGAAGCCAAGCAATTTATGCATGAGGCGGGCGTTCCAATTAGGTTGTGACCATGCCAAATGTTTTGATCCGCCTCGCCCGCACAATCGAAGCCCGCAAAGGCGAAGACGAAAAAAAATCATACGCGGCAAAACTCTTTGCGCGTGGCCCCTCAAAATGCGCCGAGAAGTTTGGCGAAGAAGCCGTCGAAGCGATCATTGCGGCTGCAAAAAACGACAAGAAAAACCTGACCGAAGAGGCTGCGGACGTTCTGTTCCACTTGCTCCTGATGCTGTCTGCCCGCGGGGTCAAATTCGAAGACGTCCTCGAAGAGCTTGAACGACGTGAGGGTCGCTCAGGCATTGTCGAAAAAGCCTCTCGCAAAAAGTAGTCTACCGCACCCACCAGTTTGTGTGGGTCTGCAACCGTCGAATAAGCCGTTGTGGGTCCTGACCTTCGGGATTGTAAAAACGTTTCCGCAGCTCTCGTCCTTTCCTTTGATAAATCAGTTTCCGGGCAGGTTCATACAGCCGGAGAAGTTTTTTGACGTGGTTCTGCGCCACTGCACTTTCCAAGTGATCAATCGCGGCCTCAGGTGCGGCTGCGTACAAAAACGCAAGACGATTGGCCGGGAAAACGCCAGGCATCGCCGGTTTGTTTTGCGTAAGCGTTTCGCCACACTCCGCATGTACCAACGGGAGCACAATTTTTCGTAGATCGCGCCGAACCTCCTGCGCGGCCAAAACCTCTGGTGTGTTATGCAAGATACGCTTGGCTTGTTTCGCGAACACCTCCCCGAAAGCCCCTGCGTTTGCCCCAATGTAAATCCGCCCGTCCAAATGCGGCCAGTGCCGCCACGCGGCAGGGTGGTGTCCGGCATCCACCAGTTTGCTCATCTCAACGGATGAAACCTCGCTTACAGCCTGCCAGATCTGTTCCCGCGTCGGACCGTAAAGGTGCTCCACCGGCCATTCGGAGCGATCAGAACGTGACGCGTAACCGGTCACATCGTCGAAAAGGTCATCCCCCCAAAACAGCGTACCGGGATCAAAAACCGCAAAGGGCACGTCGGAAAACTGTCTCAGCCCGAGATAAGGAAGCGCTTGCCACAGATCATCTCCGAACCCTTCTGCGCCGCTGTCTGATACCGCGACGTCTCGGGATTTCAGCCAATCAAGGATCCCTTCATAAGCCTCAATCGAGCCCTCACCCACATCCTGAATGAAAACCGTGATCTTTGAGGCGTCTAGCGCACGTTCCCTCAAACACGTAACACTGATCAAAGCCTCGAACATGGACGCGCCGCGCGTCATCCATGACACATGAACATGATTTTCTTGTGCGTTCACCATTGGCAGGAGCTAGCTGTGGCAGAAAACACCTGCAATTGCTTTCTTTTGCCCTTCCATTTTCCGCAGCCCTCTATTACCTAGTGATTTAGTCAACTTAAGAGATGTTACAGACGAAACCGTGAATACGCCGACAAAAAGTTTGATTACAGCAATGCCTAGCGCTGAGTGGCACGAGACCGGTTTGCTCAATCGCGTGCGGTTCTATGCTGCTAAGTGTAGGGCGGCGGCGCGGCAAGATATCGAACGTGTCTATAGTGCGATTTCTAATAGCGCCGAATTGTCGGAGGAGGCTTATATGAGGATCCTTTTGCAAATCTTGGATCAGGCCCTTGGCTATCGCCCCGTTTTCCTGCGCCCCGGCGAAAGCATGACAACCTTTGACGAGCGATGGTTGACGACGCTTTTGCGCGCGCACACAGACGGCGATCTCGCCAGCGTGCGTTTTTTAATTAATTCACGCATTCCAAAGCAAAATCGACGTGTCATCTTCGATTTAGTGGACCGAGCAGCCGAAAGAATGGCGACAGCAGCCTAAATCGGGGTTGATCAATTTAGAATCATTCTAAATCTGTAAACAAAGCAGATGCGCATCATGTCTTACGGATGCGAAAGGAGTATTTAATGGGCCAGACAGCAGAAAACCTTTCAACCAACGCACAAACAGCGATTTGCGAGGCTCTGAACCAATGCGTGGCAGAGACGGTTGTAACGACAATGCTCTCGCAGAATTTTCACTGGAACGTCACTGGCATGTCATTCGGC
>JBCBON010000012.1:0-53356 GCA_039821195.1 Pseudomonadota bacterium | reverse complement strand
CAATCATCGAGAAACTGGCAGACAAGCTGAACGCAGCCGTTGGCGCGTCTCGTGCTGCGGTCGATTCAGGCTACGCGCCGAATGACTGGCAAGTTGGTCAGACGGGTAAAGTTGTAGCGCCTGATCTGTATGTCGCCGTTGGTATCTCCGGTGCGATCCAGCACTTGGCCGGTATGAAAGATTCTAAAGTTATCGTTGCGATCAACAAAGACGAAGAAGCGCCGATTTTCCAAGTTGCTGATTACGGCTTGGTTGCCGACCTCTTCGACGCCGTGCCAGAGCTGACTGACGCGCTGTAAGTATCAGTATCATAGATGCCTAAAAGCCCGCCAACTTGGCGGGCTTTTTTGTTTTGGGTCAAAACGGTAATCTCTTTCTTCTGTGCTCGGGAGTGTCCGCTTGGAGCCCAATTTGACGGATGCCGCAGCGGCGACGAAGGGCTGCTTTGCAGCGGCTGCGGCGGAGGACATTCACATATTGCCGACCTTCTTGTGATTACCAACGAGACGGCGCAGGCCACGGACAAAGTCCCAGATTGCAATAATCCCACCCATTAAGAGTGTGGCGACGGCCCGGAGCGAGAACGGAGGGACAGCCTTCAGTTCTCGCGACTGGACAGGTTCGCCGTTTGCAATGGCGCCAAGAATGGCGTCCATTTCGTCGGCATTGTTCCAGATGCTCCGGAACAGGATTTTGCCGTCCGGCGCGATCACGAAGATCGAATTCGGCATAGTGCCGTAGAACCGATGGGCCGAGCCATTGACGTCATCGACGAGGATAGTGCGGTCATCACGATAACGGCGCTTGGTCTTCTTTGCCGCCTTTATCTTGTCCGCCTCGCTGCGGTGTTGCGGTTGCAATTCGCCCGGATGCGCCTCGCGCACATACATCAGAATATGGTCAAGTTCGGGGTATTTCTCGATCAGCTTCATCATGGGTGGCACGCTTTGGGCATACATCGGACAGGTCATGCTGCCGGTTTCCAGCACCAGCGGCTTGTCCTGCAAATAGTCCGACAGGTTGACGATTTCGCCGTCGAGTGTTTGCAGGGGCGCGTCCTTGTAGATGTCACCGGCCTGCAGCCCTTCATCGACGGTGAAATCGTACTCTTCCGGGGTGAAGCGGCGATAGCTGTAGCTGGTTGCGATCATGGTCGTTCTCCTTTTTACTTCTGCGTTACGTCAGGGCCTGCATGGCGAGGACGGCGATAAATGTGCTGAGGGTCATAAGAAGACCCCGGTGGTGAAGAAGCGTCAGCGCGCCGAGCCCAGCCCGCACGGCAGCAGCTTCGCCATCCGAAGGGACCTCATCCACGCCGCGGATGTCCTTGAACAGTCGCGCGACAATCAGGGCGAGCTGGACGAAGAAGAGGCTCGCCACAGTGATGGCTACGGTGGATAGACCGGCCTGCACCAACAAAACGATCATAAGCGCCGACGCCGTGCCCATCGTGGTCATCATGGTAGGTGGAAGCAGGTGGATGACGCGCTTCAGAATGGCGTGAACGGTGCGCGCCTCCTGGTCGCTGACGCGCGTCGAGTGCGGCGCCCACATCAAGCGCCAGACGGGTTTTTCGATCAGCGACAAGACCACGAATACACCCGTGCCGAGGCCGAGGAGCCCGGCCAGTAGAGAAGGAATGAGGTCTGTCATCGGTGGTCCTTTCTTCATGTTGGCGCCGCGGTTAGTGGCATTGACACCGGGAGTGCGGACAGCCATGTTGACGATGCCTACATAGGCTACGATGTAGGCATCGTCAACATTTAAACGGGAAGAAAGATGAATTCCCCATATCACCACGGAAACCTGCGCGAAGCTTTGCTCACGCGCGCGATCGAAACGCTGAGCGAAAAGGGCGTCGAGCATCTGAGCCTTCGGGCTCTGGCACGGGATCTCGGTGTCAGTCATGCAGCGCCGCTGCGCCACTTTCCGACCAAAGCCGATCTGTTGAACGCCATCGCCATTGGAGGTGTTCACAGCCTTATCGCCGCGACCGATGCCTCGCAGACCTGTCCGTCAGGATCGCCGCGCCTGCGCGCGATGGCGCTTGCCTATGTCGATTGGGCGATGGCGAATTCAGCCTTGCATGGCGTGTTGCGAAATCCGGATGTCATGCGCCACGCCTCGGACGATCTAAGTCAGTTACTGGTCGCTTTTGCCGACCGCCAAAAGCAAGAGATCGAAGCCGCGCAAAGGCAGGGCTGGAGGAAGGATGAAGATCCAGCGGTTCTCTTCCTCCATCTCGTAGCCCTAACCGCCGGCACTGCGATTGTCATGACCGACGAGATCTACCGCGGTCCCATAACGACCTCGAACATTCGACAAAAGACTGCCGCGTCCATTGACCTGTTCCTTGGATAGACAGGAAGCGATTTACACAGGACAGTCTCAACACTCTACGACAGAGAATGAAAACCTAAACCCGCGAAGGATCGTCACCGGATGGCCGAGACGGCACCGGCCCGGCGAATGCAGGATCAGGATGTGACGCAGGAGCTCTATGAAAGAGCAGGGGGCGGCTTGGGTTGAGCGCTTACCAGCGCGAGGCTAGAGCCTGGTCCCGGAAGGTGCGCGGCCAAGATGGTACCTCACCAAACGGCCCACACCCGACCTTCATGCACAGCGCAGCGAACGGTGGCTTTGAGCCCAGAATCGCCGATGCTGCGACCAGAATGAATGTCTGCTTCGGCCCATTTACGCTGAGGCGACGACCTCGATTTCAAGCAGCCATGCCTCATCGTAGATGCCTGTGATGATCACGGTCAAAGCCGCTTCAAGGTCACCTAGAACCTCTCGTCGAACTTCAGAATTGATTTGGCGATATCGCCGGTCGCTTAGAAAGGTCGTGTGCTTTATAATGTTCTCTAGTCCCATATCCGCCGCGCGGAGTTGCGCTTCGACGTTGCGCCAAGCCAATTCAGCCTGTTCTCGAAATGACTCCGGCACTTTCCCGTCTGTCGAAACCGGTATCTGTCCACTGACATAAACGATGCGCTCTGCGCCAATTGTTTCGACAGCTTGCGCGTAACCTCCCGAAGCTCCGGGGGCATCCGGTGAATTGATGCTGCGTTTATCCATGGAGAAGTCCTTGTGCTGCTCATTTTTTGGAAGCTTCTAAGACAGAAGTACTTGGGTCAACCTCGAAAGCGGTCGATCGAACCGAGGACGGAAATGGCTGCTTCGTCCGCAAAGCGGCTTTATTCGTTAACCAAGCTCCAAATCAGACCGATCATATTCATGCCGTCCTGTTTCCGACGGCAATTGGATTTTAAGGAACCAATACTTTCGCACGTCGTCCAACCCCATACCCGGATTATCCGCCAAGAACTCGCGTTGATAAAGATTGAATTGGTTATGGTCTGGGATTTCCGCAGGAAAGCCGAGCGCCTTCATCTCTTCATATGCCACGCAAGCCTCGGCCAGCGTTGCACCCACATTCTCTTTCATCCACGCCATAAACGGGATGTTGAACTTAAAGCCATCGCCCAGCTGCGACTTAAAAAACCGCCGCACGTTTTGTGAGTTTCGATAGCTGTCGGTGATCACCGTTTCGGGCGTGAGCTCAGCACTATGCCAATCAAACTTAGACAGAGGTTTCGTCGTCACGTCCCCTGGCCATTTTCGCTCACCGGTATCCAAGTAATGCGCAATCCGATCCAACAGCGTAAATTTCCCGCCCGTGCGCTTCAGCCCAAGCCGTTTGCACTCCTGCTCCAACTCGGTGCGATACCAATACCAGCGCCGCAACTCTTTGGCCGATGTGATGCTCGTGATAGCTGGGCGCATATCGGTCAATGCGCCAGCCGTTACGCCTTTGGCTTCAGCTTCAGTGTCTCTTCACGAAGATACGCCATCAGCCCTTCGCGGTCCTTACTAAAGGATTGAATGACAGCAGGATCCACGGGCTGGCCAATGACCGGGCGCTGCTTTTTGTTAAAGGCGGCTTTAATCTCGAACAACAGAAGCGATTGGCGCAGCATATCTGAAATTCGATTTGCAATATGAAACATGCGCGTGTTCGAACCCGTAAAATAGATCGGCACAACGGTCGCGTTCGATTGCAAAATCATCTTCGCCGTGAATGTCGCCCAGTTCCGTTCCTTGGGCTCGCCAAACCATGTCTCAGATGTGGATACGGTTCCCGCGGGAAACAACGCGACGCAGCCCCCCTCTTTGACAGACCTCATGGCACGGGCCCGCGCCTCGACATTTTGCCGGATCGAGTCCTCTTCATGCGGGAACGCAACCGGGATCAGGTTCGGCTCCACCCGTTCCACACCAACCAACAGTGCGCGTGTCAGGATTTGAAAGTCATCGCGGACCTTCGACAAAAGACATCCCATAACCAAACCATCAATTAAGCCGTGCGGATGGTTGGAGACGATGATCACAGGGCCGGTCTTAGGAATGTGCTCATAATCGCCATCGGGCGTCAGCAGCTCGATCCCCATTTCATCCAGAACATCTTTCCAAAATTGGTGGCCAACTGATCGGTTTCCTTGGAAACGCCGCATCCGCCGATACAAAAAAGGGCGCGCTGTCACCCACTCCACCCCTTTGATGAACCACCGCTTGTACCATTGCGGAAAAGAATTCGCGTAAGTCAGTTCCGATTTGTCATAAAGGGCAAAATAATCATCGGATTTTCCTGAATCCTGGACATCAGTCATTCTGTTCACTCACTGGCCCTCGCCGAACTTATCGTCGATCAAATATTTGAGAGCAGATGCCAGCTTTTCCGCCTCGGGTCCAGACGTCTCGATCACAATGGTGCTTCCGCGCGACGCGGCGAGCATCATTAAACCCATGATCGAGCTGCCAGGAACATCCAGCCCATCCTTAGAGACGGTCGCCTCTGCATCATGAGATTCCACAACTTCTACAAATTTGGCAGAAGCCCGCGCATGGAGCCCCTTTTCATTCTGTATCTCGATTGAAAAATTCAAAGCGACAGGCTTAAGCCGAAGCGGCGTCTCGGTACACGTCGATGTATTTTCGACCTGCCTTAAGAGCCATATCCACGGCCAAATCGATGTCCATACCACGACATTTCGCCAGCTTAATCAGCATCGGCAAATTGGCACCATAGACAAATTTCCGTCGCGTGGCACTGCAGGCCTTTTGAGAAAGGTTCGAAGGGGAGCTTCCAAAAAGATCGGCGACGACCACAACGCCCTGTCCGGCGTCAACGCGATCCGCTGCGGCGCAAATCTCTTGCTCTTTGTCTGCGCGATTGCATTCCGAGCTTGCACCAACAGCGACAATTCCGTCCTGTTTGCCAACGACATGTTCGACCGCTGCGAGATATTCCTTTGCCAGCCCCCCGTGGGCGACAATCACGATGCCGATCTTGCCCGCACCAATATCAGTCTTCATTTGTCCCAATCAAAGCTCCCTATGTCGAACCTTGACGGTCCATCCATCGCTCTGCAAGTCTTTCGACAAAGTTTCGGTTAAAAAAACGGACCGGTGTTTCCCGCCCGTGCATCCCAACGCCAACGTGAAATGCGCTTTGCCCTCATCCACATAGGCGGGCAATAGAAAAGTTAAAAGCCCGCTCACGTGATTGAGAAATGGTTTATACTTGGCGTCCTTTTCGATGTAGCTCCCAACCGCCTCGGACTGACCGGTGAGCGGTCGAAGGCTTTCTTCCCAATGCGGGTTCCGCAGGAACCGACAATCCAGAACCATATCTGCACCGCGGGGAATTCCGCGCTTGTACGAAAAACTCATGACAGTGAGTGCCAGAAAACGACCGCGCGCCTCCGAGAACCAGTTTGCGATCTCAGCGCTAAGGTTATGTGGCGTGAGTTCCGACGTATCAATAAGGATATCGGCCCGATCCCTTAGACGATCCAACAGCTGCGTCTCTGCGGCGATACCCTCATCTGCTGCACTTTCGGGCGAAAGGGGATGACGGCGACGGGTCTCGGAATACCGCCGGGACAGAACCTCCGTTGAGGCATCCAGAAACACCATCATCGGTTCAAACTCTTCTGAGATTTTCACCGCCTCAAAAGTGTCCAAAACCGCACCGACACTGAAATCGCGGTTTCGTACATCCACGCCCAAGGCCAATGCGCGATTAAGGCTTGGCCCATCGAGCAAGCGCGGCACCAACGCCAATGGCAGATTGTCGATCACTTCAAACCCTAGGTCTTCCAACGTTCGCAACGCCGTCGTCCGACCTGCGCCCGAAGGCCCGGTCACTAAAACCAAACGGTGCTTTTCCTGGGGTAAGTTCACGTCTCCACCAAAGTTCCGCGCAAGGTCAGGATTACACTTGCTGCCACGTTTTGCAGGCCTTGCGCATTAATCAACGGCAATTGTTTTCCAAGTACAGTAATAGTGCATCTGTCCGGCATCCGACCATCCGGGGCCACGTCCAGGTTTACACAGAGGTAAAGCGGCGCGCGCTCTTGAAAAGGAACACGCACTAATCCAATGCCACGAAGTTCAAGTAGTCCTGCAAGCTGGGGAGCAGGTTTCACAATCGGGTGCGCAACACCCGATAAAACAACTTGATCATCCCCGATAAGCGTGCCGCCACGTGACATGATCTCAGCCACAAGAGAGGATTTGCCCGAACCCGAAACGCCCAAAATCAAAGCCGCTTTGCCATCCACTGCAACTGCCGAACCATGGATAGGACCAGCCGACAGGCTAGACACGGGGCAGGCTCACAACAAAGCGCGCACCAAGGCGCGGGCCGTTGTGATCATCTTCTTGATAAATGTTTTCGGCCCAAAGTTGGCCTTGGTGACCCTCGATAATCTGCTTTGAAATCGCAAGACCAAGGCCAGAGTTCTTACCAAACGAATTGGGGCGACTTGAATAGAACCGATTGAAAATGGTCTTAAGGTTTTCTTCCGGGATACCGGGGCCGGTATCTTCGACGATGATGAACACGTGATCACGGGTCACAAAGTTCCAAACCGTCACGACGTCCCCACTGTCACAGATAGAAACGGCATTTGAAATCAGGTTTGAAAACACCTGCGTCAGACGCTGCTCCAATCCAACATAGTAAAGCTCCGGATCCGATTTTTTCAGAACCAGATCGATGTTCTTGTCAAAGGCTTCAGGTGCATAAAAACCGATGATCCGTTCTAACAACTCGCCAAGGTTAAAGCTCAGGCGCTCGGCTCGGACCAAATCTGCATCCAGTTTGGATGCCTGTGAGATGTCGGTAATCAAACGATCCATCCGGTTCACATCATCAATCAATACCTTCTCAAGGTCTCGCCGACGCACAGGATCGTCGATCCGGGCCAAACTCTGCACGGCAGAACTGATAGACGCCAATGGATTCTTAATCTCATGGGTCACATCGGCAGCAAAGCGTTGGTTGTGATCGATCTGCTCATAAAGCGTTTTCGTCATATCCCGCATAGCAAGACTGAGGCGCCCGATTTCATCGGGGCGACCATCGAGATTTGGAATTTTAATCTGTTTGGCGGTCGTCGGATTTGCGCCAGAATCCCGGACGGTTTCGGCGGCATCGGCCAATTCATGGATGGGCGTCGCAATGGAATATGCAAGAATAATGGACAATCCAATCGCGACCGCGACCGCTGACAAAAACGCTTGAAGGATGGCACTTCGTTGCGCAGTCAGTTCCGCATCAATTGCGCCCAGCGGCGTTGATACAACGACAGTCATTCGTCCATCTGAGGTGTTCGTTACAATCCGGTGCACAAGAACTGTGGCTTGCGACGTGCGGAGATCGACAAAAAACGTTTGCGGGTAAGTTCCTTCAAGCTCGGCCACGGATCTGAGCAGCTGGTCAAACCTTTCCATCTGCTCTTCTTGCGACAGCGGTGCAGTCAGCTCCGACTCGCCTTGAAAACGGGTCAACAAACCGCGCTGGTCATATTCGACAATGTCGGTCCGTTCAAAAACGATTTCTTCGTCTTCGCGAAAGGCACGTATTTCGTAGCCCATATTGAACATAGGATTAGAAACCGTCGATACCCACGCCGCAGCAAAAGCGGCCGCCAGTTCCAGTTTATCCTGTCGTTCGGTGATGGTGCGGGTGCGTTCTTGCGTAAAAACAATCACCGCGCCCAGCAAAAAGCCTAACGAAATGATATTATAGAGGATAATGCGCCGCGCGATCCGGCTCCCTCTAAATCGCTCAAGCTTTGGAAAAGACTTCTTTTTGACTTCCTTCTCTGTGGCGTCCCAACTGACGCGGGCATCCCTTTGATTTTGGAAGTCTGCCTTTTCCGGAGATGCCATCAGACTTCGACGAACCGATAGCCAACGCCGTATAAAGTCTCGATTGAAGCAAAGTCTGGATCGGTATCCCGCATCTTCTTACGCAGACGCTTGATGTGGCTGTCGATCGTGCGGTCATCCACATAAACTTGGTCGTCATAGGCAACGTCCATCAATTGATCGCGGCTTTTGACAAACCCCGGACGGGTCGCTAACGCCTGAAGCAACAAGAACTCTGTCACTGTCAAAGAGACGGGCGCGCCCTTCCACACAACCGAATGTCGCAGCGGGTCCATGGTCAATTCACCTCGCACCATTGGCCCAAGATCACCTTCAGAGCTTTCGCCAGCGGCATCATTGGTCAAGGCATCCTGCCTGCGCAAAAGCGCTTTGATACGTTCAGTCAACAAACGCTGGGAAAAAGGTTTGGTCACGTAATCGTCCGCACCCATCCGCAGACCAAGCACCTGATCCAACTCGTCATCCTTCGATGTCAGAAAGATGATTGGGATTTTCGAGACATTCCGAACCTTTTCCAAAAGATCCATGCCATCCATACGCGGCATTTTAATATCCAGCACTGCGAGATCTGGCATATCGGTTGAGAACGCAGTCCAAGCCTGAAGACCATCTGAATACTGCGCCACCTCATAGCCTTCTGCTTCTAGCGCCATGGACACCGACGTCAGTATGTTCCGATCGTCGTCAACAAGTGCAATCTTCGCCATATAGTAGTAACCTTTCCAACGCATTACTGGTGGAACCCAGCGGGGGAATCAATGCCGAAGCTCATTTACACCTAGCGCAAACATGGCAAAAGATAGGCAACTGTTAACGTTAAAATATATTGTACTGGGTGAAGTGCGCCTTTCCCCTCTGACGGAAGCTGGTATATGCACGCCACCCGAAGGGACTCGTTAGTTTTCCTTACCCAGTCGCACCAAGGAGGCGCCAATGATCAATGGCCGTGTGAACCCGTCGTTTAAACTAGATGATATGGGATTGTCCGGGCTGGGCGAGGTTTATTACAATCTTCAGGCTCCAGACCTAATGACCCATGCCGTTCGCAATGGCGAAGGGGAAATCGGCCAGGGTGGGACGATGTTGGTTTCCACCGGAAAATACACTGGGCGCTCACCCGAGGACAAATTCGTCGTCGATGAAGCATCTGTGAAAGACAGCATTTGGTGGGATAACAATCCGCCCATGAACCCCGACGCGTTTGAGCGTCTTTACCAAGACATGACCGCGCATATGAAAGGGAAGACGTATTACGTTCAAGACCTCTATGCTGGTGCAGACCCCGCTTACAAATTGAACGTACGCGTTGTGTCGGAACTTGCATGGCATAACCTCTTTATTCGCCATCTATTGCGGCGTCCCGAACTCTCTGAGCTGGAGGGGTTTACGTCCGACTTTACGGTCATCAACTGCCCTAGCTTTAACTCTGATCCGGCGCGCCATGGCTGTCGTTCCGATGTCGTCATCGCTATTTCGTTTGAACGCAAAATGGTTCTGATCGCCGGGACGGAATATGCAGGTGAGAACAAGAAGTCCGTATTCTCGATCCTGAACTATCTGCTGCCAGATCAAAATGTGATGCCGATGCACTGCTCAGCGAACCATGCCATCGACGATCCAAGCGATGCCGCCATTTTCTTCGGTCTCTCGGGCACGGGGAAGACAACCCTGTCTGCCGATCCGAACCGTATCTTGATCGGCGACGACGAACACGGCTGGTCCGACAATGGAACCTTCAACTTCGAAGGTGGCTGTTACGCCAAGACCATCAGCCTCTCTGCCGAAGCCGAGCCGGAGATTTTCGCGACAACCCACAGTTTTGGGACCGTCATCGAGAACATGGTCTACGACGCGCACACCAAAGCGCTCGATTTCGAAGATGACAGCCTGACCGCGAATATGCGTTGCGCCTACCCGATTGAGCAGATTTCAAACGCATCGGAAATCGGCCTGGCCGGTGCGCCACGCAATGTCATCATGTTGACCTGTGATGCTTTCGGCGTTTTGCCTCCGATTGCGCGCCTGACACCTGCACAGGCCATGTATCACTTCTTGTCCGGGTTCACGTCCAAGGTCGCCGGAACCGAGCGCGGCGTCACCGAACCGCAACCGACATTTTCAACCTGTTTCGGTGCGCCCTTTATGCCGCGCCGCCCCGAAGAATATGGCAACCTGCTGAAATCAAAAATTGCCGCATCCGGTGCAACATGCTGGCTGGTGAACACGGGCTGGACGGGTGGCGCTTATGGCACGGGCTCCCGAATGCCGATCAAGGCTACACGGGCCTTGCTCACCGCGGCTTTGAACGGATCTCTGAATGAGGCGGAGTTCCGCAAGGACCCGAATTTCGGTTTTGATGTGCCCCTTAGCTGCGAGGGCGTAGATGCTGGCCTTTTGGACCCCAAAGGCACATGGGCCGACCCGGCTGCCTATGACGCACAGGCGCAGAAACTGGTGAACATGTTCAAAGATAACTTCGCCCAGTACGAGGCGAATGTCGGCGCGGAAATCATGGAAGAGCGGATCGGCGCATAATGCGGTTCGCACCAATTCTTCTGTGCATGCTGCTTAGTTTGGCAGCATGCCAAAAAGATGAAACAGTTGCGGGTCTGACAACGCCCGAAACCGTCTGGCGCCTCGTCAATATCAATGAAGAGGCGATCACGGCTGATTTCACGATCCAATTTGATGAGGACGGGGCGGTTTTTGGTCAGGCAGCTTGCAACCGCTACACCACGACGCAATCAGCGCCTCTGCCTTGGATCGAATTTGGCATGATCGCATCGACCAAGGCCCTTTGCCCAAACGCAGAATTGGAGAGCCGTTTCTTTGCCGCACTTGGCATGGCCGAAAGCGTCGAGATTGCAGGAGACACTCTGCTCATCTCTGCACCCAATACGGTGCTGACCTTCACGTCCGCGACAGAATAGCCAGCAAACGATCCCGCGCTGGCGGAACGGGTCGACCGACCACCTGACCGCCGAGATACTTCGACAGAAAGAACCCGGTTGTACGCAAACCTGCCGCCACATCAGCTGCCGTAGGCTCCCCCGTTCCGGTAAAAAACGGCGGCAGTGCCAGCATACGATCGGCATAAGGCGCACCTGCATCCCCACTCACGGCCTGACCCGACTTGGGCGACACATAAATAAGATCATCCATCCGGCCGGTGGCGGCACAACTGCTCAGATCAAGCCCGAAGCCAAGCTCTTCCAACAAGGCCAATTCCCAAAGCGCGTAATATCCAGCCCAAAACTCCGACGTTTCTAGATGGTGCAACAGGTCATGCGTCGCCCCGTAAAGACGCGGCAAATGCTGACGCTCCGGCAAAGCATACGAGATCATGGCGGACACACTTCCCAAAGCTGCCAAACGCCCGCGATCCGCCAGTAGCGATGATCGGCTCTGTATCAAATCAACTGTGTAACTGCCCAAATGATCTTCCAACCGGGCGCGCCACTCGACACTGATCTGGTTTCCCGGTTGCAGGATGGGCGTCATTTTTCGCGAGGTTCCACCGCGTACAACGCCGGCATGGCGACCGTGTTCCGCAGTAAACACCTCGATAATCATCGAGGTTTCACCATGGGGACGCGCGGCGACCATAATGCCCTCGTCGCGCCAG
Source organism: Pseudomonadota bacterium (assembly GCA_039821195.1). Classification (GTDB taxonomy): domain Bacteria; phylum Pseudomonadota; class Alphaproteobacteria; order Rhodobacterales; family Rhodobacteraceae; genus Amylibacter. Next base: position 41,490 of record JBCBON010000012.1, on the reverse strand, counting down.
TCCATCAGGCAAACCCGGGATCATCCAATAGGTGCCGACCCTCGCGGTCCTCCACCTCCAAAACCCAGAGGTCGGGATCAAACCCACGCTGACGCGCAATCGTTGCGTCCACATCCGCCTCTGCTCCGTCCACCAGCGTCATCCAAACCCGCTCGCCATCGCTATCGAAAGTGCGCTGAAACAGCCCCGCATCTCCGGTCAGACGGTTGACTTTCACGAGCACGGCACCTGCCGTTGCATCCCCTTTGGCCACAACAAAACACGGAATGTTCAAAAGCTCCAAACGCTTGCGGTAAGCCGACACCCAAAGATCGCTTGTCAGCCGCGCAGTCATGACTTCGTGTCAGAAAAATCGAGACCCATTTCCGAATACCGTTCTGCCTCGGTCAACCAGTTTGGCCGGACTTTAACCTCCAGAAAGAGGTGCGTTTTTTTACCGACAGATTCGGTGATTTCCCCGCGCGCTTGCATGGAAATTGCTTTGATGGTCTCACCTTTTGGGCCCAAAACAATGCCCTTGTGACCATCACGGGCCACGTAAATCACTTGGTCGATCCGAACCGAGCCGTCTTTACGCTCTTGCCAACTCTCGGTTTCAACAGTCAGCTGATAGGGCAGTTCCTGATGCAAGCGCAGCATCAGTTTCTCGCGCGTGATTTCCGCAGCCAACATCCGCATCGGGATATCGGCGATCTGATCTTCATCATAAAGCCAAGGGCCTTCGGGCAGTTCCTTTGCCAACCATGCCGCGAGGTCGTGGACGCCATGCCCCTTCTCGGCAGAGATCATAAATGTCTCTTCAAAGGCGGCCAGGCTGTTCATCTTGCTTGTCAGTGCAAGCAGCTTTTCTGAAGGCACGCGATCAATTTTGTTGATGGCAAGGGCTAGGCGCTGATGACCCTGCCTCTCGGCCAGACCATCAAGGATCATTCGCACACCATCGGTGATCCCGCGATGGGCCTCGATCAGCAAAACCACGATATCGGCGTCACTCGCCCCGCTCCAGGCGGCAGCAACCATGGCCCGGTCCAAAGCCCGGCGTGTTTTAAAAAGGCCGGGAGTATCCACGAAAACAATCTGACTCTCGCCTTCCAATGCGATGCCCCGAATGCGCGCGCGCGTCGTTTGCACTTTGTGGGTCACAATGGACACTTTTGCCCCAACCATGCGGTTCATCAGCGTCGACTTGCCTGCATTCGGCTCCCCGATCAGGGCCACAAATCCACATCGTGTCATGTCAAACGCTCCAAAAGGTCCTGTGCCGCGAGTTGCTGGGCCTGCCGCTTGGACGCTGCGCGCGCAATCGCCCGCTCCCCGTTTTCAAGGATCGCTTCGATTTCAAAGACGGGTGCATGGTCCGGCCCCGACCGCGACACTTCGCGGTAATCAGGCGGCGGCATAGATCGCGCCTGCGCCCATTCCTGCAACAGCGTTTTCGCGTCGCGCGCATCAACATGTTCGGCCCGATCCAAAAGCTTGGCCCAGAGCCGCAAAATCATATCCCGCGCCGGATCAAACCCACCATCAAGATAGACCGCAGCAATCACCGCCTCCATCGCGTCGGCCAAGATCGCTTGCTTGCGCCGTCCACCCGATTGCATCTCAGACCGACCCATCTTGAGGCACGCGCCCAACTCTAGCGTTTCTGCAACCTCGGCGCAGGCTTCTTTGCGGACAAGCCCGTTGAACTGTGGGGCCAAAGTGCCCTCGTCTGCATTGCCCAAGCGTTCAAACAACGCATTGGCCATCACTAGCCCCAACACCCGGTCTCCAAGAAACTCCAACCTTTGATTGTTCCGACCAGCCCCACCAAAGGACGGGTGCGTGATCGCCTCGATCAAAAGCTCAGGATGCTCAAACCGATGTCCTAACCGGTCACACAACGCAGCCAGCTCTTTGCTCAGCGTCAATTCAAACCCACGAAAAAGCGGTCGCTGCGCCAGGTCCAGAAGAACAAGATCCGCTGACCAGCGGCCGAAAAGATCACGCGATCCGCGCGACCGATCAGCATCTCACCTGGCACCAATCCCAACTGCGGCGTGCGACTGTCACCTGAATTGTCTCGGTTATCTCCGATGAAGAAAAACGTATCTTCGGGGATTGTGAAAACGCCCGTGTTGTCGGTCACATAATTATCGACAATGTTCAGAACCTCATAGCTTTTGCCCTCTGGCAAAACCTCTATGCTGCGTTCCTTCACGCATTCTGCCCCCATGCCCGCGCTGTTCTGACACCGCGGTATACCACCTAAGGGGCCTTGTCGTTCTTTGATCTCGACAAACGGGTCAACGACCGTTTGCTCCAACGTCACCCCATTTAACAGCACCTGACCATCGACCATTTGGATGGTATCACCGGGCAGGCCGACAACCCGCTTGATGAAATCCACTTGCGTCAGAGGGTTTTTGAAAACGGCCACATCTCCGCGCTCCGGATCGCGCGGCAACCAACGACCATCAATAAAAGGGCACATCGAAAATGGGCAGGAGTGCTCGGTGTAGCCATATGCCATCTTGTTCACAAACAAGAAATCACCGATCAATAGGGTCGGCTTCATGGACGATGACGGGATCCAAAACGGCTGGAAAAACAGGGTGCGGATAAATCCCGCAATCAACAGCGCCCAAAATACCGTCTTAACGGTTTCCCAGAACCCGTCTTTTGTCTCTTCTGACATGGAAATTCCTTTTGTTCTGCGCGCCAATAGGGTGCTTTTGTATAGCTGGTCAACTCCGAGGGCGCGCCTCGATGATCACCATTGCTTGGGCCCACGGATGATCATCGGTCAGCGACACATGAATAATCGCCTCATGGTTGTCAGGGGTCATCTCCGCCAGCCGTTCTGCCGCCCAACCGGTCAGTGTCATGCTCGGCTGACCCGAGCGCAAATTGAAGACAGCCATGTCTTTCCACGCGATCCCCATGCGCAGCCCCGTGCCCAAAGCCTTAGAGCAGGCCTCTTTCGCCGCCCAGCGCTTGGCATAGGTTCCGGCCACATCACGACGACGTTCCGCCTTGGCCTGCTCAATATCAGTGAAGACGCGATTTCGGAAGCGATCCCCGAAGCGATCCAAAGTGCCCTGAATACGCTCTATATTTGCAAGATCGGTGCCAATCCCAAGGATCATCAGGCACCCTTATTCGCAGCACTGCGAACACCGATGCCAAAGCCCAGTCGAACGCCAAAAACCATCAGCCCGTAAAAACCAACAACAGCCGCGAGCCATCCCCAGATCGGGATACTCGCAATGAGATCCGCGTTTTGGGGGGAGGCCAAAACCAGCGCACCCATCAAAGCACCAACGACCAGACCGATACCCCCAAAGCGCAGGGACTCCATCCACATGTCATAATTGGTCGGCTGACCATGCTCTTGGAAGTGCCATTGCCCCGAGAACATGCCCGCAATCAACGGCACCGCGAAAGCAACGCCGCCTACTCCGGCATCAATTCGAAACAAGAGAAACATCAACAATACAATGACCGTACCAACCATCGCCGCCAGCAAAAACACCATGGCAAAGCGCAAGTTCTTATCCATTTTCTTAAGCATATCGCAGCAGCCCCTCTATGTGACTTCAGGCAAGTTTTGCGGTCAGGATTTTAAAGCTCGCGAAACCGAAAAAGGCCGCGAAGGCAAGATTGAACCATCGCTTAGAATTGGCGTAGATGCGAACTGCCCGGCCTGTTGAAAACAAAAAAGCGTAGCCGATAAACACAAGGATTGAACCCAGATAAAGCATGCCAAAATACGCGAGCAACGTCCAAAGACTGGCGTCGGCAGGGGCCACAATCGCATAGATCGCACCCCAAGACAGTATCGCCTTTGGGTTGGTGATGTGAATGGCTGCCCCTTTCAGGAAAAGCGCCCACCCTGATCCCCGCATGGGATGCCTAATATCCGATGATCCACCCTTCCAAGCGGCGTAAAGCGCTTTGATCGCGAGCCAACCTAGATAGGCCGCACCTAGATATCTGATAATTTCAAAGACCCAAGCATTGGCCAGCATAATCGCCGACAGCCCGAGTGCTGCTGCGAGGCCCCAAGCTGCTGATCCTGCCAAAATACCAAGCGCGAAGACAAGTCCGGCCTTCCGCCCCCGCTCCACTGACGTGCCGATAATGCCAAGCGTAGCTGGCCCCGGCGATCCACCGGCAAGCACCCATCCAAACCATATTGCGATAAAAGCCGGAGAGATCATGCCCGCACTTGTGACATGAGATGCCGCATGTGTCCAATAGCATGCGGCAACCCAACAAACATCGCCTCTCCCATCAGGAAGTGCCCGATATTCAGTTCTTTGCACTGTGGAATCGCAGCAACTGGTCCGACCGTATCATATGTCAGCCCATGACCTGCATGGATTTCCAGCCCAAGACTATGCCCGTAATTCGCCATATCCTGCAACCGGCCCAATTCGTTGTCACGCGCTTCGAAATCGCTTTCCGCATGGAAATCGCAATAAGCGCCTGTGTGCAATTCGATCACCGGGGCACCGATGCGCGCGGCAGACTCAATCTGTCGCTTGTCGGCAGCAATAAAGATGGACACTCGACATCCGGCCTCTCTCAGCGGTGCGATAAAATCTGCAATGCGGTTTTCTTCCCTCGCAAGCTCCAGCCCACCTTCTGTCGTCTTTTCCTCGCGCTTTTCGGGCACAATACAAACGGCATGTGGTTTATGCCGCAGTGCGATCTTCTGCATTTCATCGGTAGCCGCCATTTCAAAATTCAGCGGCAGCGTTAGGTCCGCCATCAGCCGCTCAATGTCGCTATCGGTGATGTGACGACGGTCTTCGCGCAGATGCGCGGTTATCCCATCCGCGCCAGACTCTTCGGCCAAAAGTGCTGCGCGCACCGGATCGGGATACATCCCACCACGGGCATTCCGGATCGTGGCGACGTGGTCGATATTCACGCCCAACCGAAGGTCAGTCGTTTTGTCCATTTTGTCCGTCATCGTTGTCTTCCTCATCACGGGCCGCGCTCGCCTCAATTATCCGGGTGCGCCATTCCTGAAGTTTTTCGGCCATACGGCCTTTACGTCGCTGCTGATAGGCTTGGATCAAAGGCCGCGCGCCAAAGTAAACGCCCAGTCCGGCCAACCCGCCGGGCAAAATTCCACCAACGGTGTAAGGCAGGAAAACATCCCGCATGAAAACGCCGAAACCTTCCCATCCAACATAAGGATAGCCGAACAAACTCCAGAAATTCGCGGTCAAAGCCTGCCAGGCTTCACGGAAGCCCGCCGTTATGCTGGGCCAGACCGGCCCTTCCAAATCATAACCAAGAATAAGCGCGCCCAAACGATAGCAAAAAACAGCGATGATCGGAAATGTCAGCGGGTTCCCAACAAATGTCGCAATGATCGCCGCAATAATGTTCGCCCGCAAAAGCAATGCAACAATCGCTGCCGTAAGGAAGTGAAACCCATAAAGCGGCGTAAAGGTGACTGCCACTCCCACGGCCATCCCCAGCGCAATACGATGCGGCGTATCCGGAATGCGTTTGATCCGCTTTCGCAACAATTCCAGCCAGCGCTTCCACCCAATACTTGGATAGACAGCGTCAGACAGGCTACGCCAAAATGTTTTTGGATTACGACGTTTAAACACCCAGCACTACCTTAGGACGCTCAGTCCTGTTTCGACACCCGGCCCCGCCCCACGCGTTGGACCTGCGCCACATCCCCCTCGGCTTCAAGCGCTGTAAGCACATTATGTAAGTGAGTAATATCCCTAACTTCCAAATCCATTGTTATCCTGAAGAAATCTTGCCGACGGTCCTCAAACTCCATATCTGAAATATTGGCCCCGCTCTCCCCAATCAATGTGCAAACATGACCCAGCACACCTGCAGAGTTCAAAATCGTCAGTTCAACAGTCACTGTGTGGCGCCGCTCGGACTCGCCCTCTGACCAAGTCAGGTCAATCCAACGATCCGTTTGATCTTCCAGCTTCTCCAACGTGGCGCAGTTGATCACGTGAACAATCACGCCTTTGCCTTGGGTGGCGATACCTAAAATCCGCTCCCCGGGAAGGGGCTGACAACACGGTGCATTTCGCGAAACTTGTTCCGCAGTTAGGCCGACAATCTTACCGCCGCCATCGCCCTTTTTGCTGTTTGTTTTCGAAAGCAACTCGGGATAAAGCGTGCTGACGACCTCGCTGCCCGTGAGCTCCGCAGACCCAAGTCGCGCGAGCAATTCGGTTGAGTCGCTCAGGCCAAAGGACTTCGCCGCAGTCAGCAGCGCTTTATCCGTCGCTTTTTTGCCGACACTGTGAAAAGCAAGCCGCGCCAGTTCACGCCCCAACCGCACATAGCTTTCGCGGTGATCCTCCCGCAGCGCCTTGCGAATGGACGCTTTGGCGCGACCGGTGACCACCGTTTCCAACCAAATCTTTTGGGGTCGCTGCCCTTCGGCACGAATGATCTCGACGGACTGACCGTTGCGCAACCGCGTCCAGAGCGGCACACGTTTACCGTCGACCTTCGCGCCGGCACAGGATGATCCAAGCTCCGAGTGAATCGCATACCCAAAATCAATCGGCGTCGCACCCCGGGGCAATTTCACGACCTTACCTTTTGGTGTGAAACAGAACACCTGATCGGAAAACATCTCCAACCGCATATGCTCTATGATGTTTTCTGTGTCTTCTGCATTGGCGAATTGCTCGGCCAGCGTCGACAGCCACGCTTGTGCATCAAAACTCAGCGGGTTTTCCGCCCGCTCCCCGTCACGATACGACCAATGAGAGGCAACACCGGCCTCGGCCACTTCGTTCATTTCCGCAGTGCGAATTTGAATTTCGACCCGGCGTGCATCGCGTCCGGAAATCGTTGTATGGATCGAGCGATAGCCATTGCTTTTAGGCTGACTGATGTAATCTTTGAACCGACCTGGCACGGCCGTCCATTTGCGATGAACCAGCCCTAGCACCTTATAGCAGTCTTCCACATTTTCCGTGATGATCCGAAATCCGTAAATGTCCGAAAGCCGAGAAAAACTCTCGTTCTTTTCGCTCATTTTACGCCATATGGAAAACGGCTTCTTTTCACGACCAAAGACCCGCGCGCTGACCCGCGCGTCATATAGCAGTTCCTGGATATCCTGTTTGATCTTCGGGATGACATCATCGGTCTGCTTTCGCAGCGTGATGAAACGGCGCATGATCGATGTCCGCGCCTCTGGATTGATCACCTGAAACGCGTGATCCTCCAATTCTTCACGCAACCACTGCATCCCCATGCGACCCGCAAGCGGCGCAAAAATATCCATGGTTTCGCGGGCTTTCACCAACTGTCGATCCAAAGGCATATGCTGAATCGTGCGCATGTTATGCAGCCGATCACCAAGTTTGACCAAAACCACCCGCAGGTCTTTTGACATCGCCAAGACCAGCTTTCGGATGTTTTCGGCCTGCTTAAGTTCAGACGAAGATAACTCTAGGTTCGTCAGTTTCGTTACACCATCCACCAGCTCGGCAACATCGTGGCCAAAGCGCGCTTCAATTTCGTCGAATGTCGCGCGGGTATCCTCCAGCGTATCATGCAATAGCGCCGTGATGATCGTGGCATCATCAAGCCGTTGCGCCGCTAGGATCAGCGCAACTTCTATCGGGTGGCTAAAATAGGGTTCACCGGACCTGCGTGTCTGTCCGTCATGCTTTTGAGCGGCAAACGCGTAAGCATCCGCTATGCGGGCCTCATCACAATTCGGGTTGTATGCCCTGACATGGTCAATAAGCGCCTCAACTGGAATAAGGCCCTTCTCTTCCAAAGAGCGCTGATGACCAGGGTCGAGAGTGTGCGCCGAGGTTTCATCCAGGCGCGGTTGCTTATTCACTTCATCTCCTGCGCTTCCATAAGCGCCCGCAGCAAGTTTTCTTCGCTCATGTCGTCTTCGGGCTCATCAGCACCGCCGCCCATCAAAAGCGCCATGTCGTCATCTTCTGGCTCGTCGACTTCGATCTGTGTTTGGTTGCTTTCAATCGCAGCTTCACGCAGTTGATCGGCCGTCAGCGTCTCTTCCGCAATTTCGCGAAGGGCCACCACAGGGTTTTTGTCGTTGTCGCGTGGCACCGTGATCTCTGAACCGGTGGAAATTTCGCGCGCACGATGCGCAGCAAGCATAACAAGTTCAAAGCGGTTAGGAACCTTATCAACGCAGTCTTCGACAGTAACGCGAGCCATTGTGTACCTCAATCAGCGGAATGAAACGCGGACATAGCCCCGCCATACAGGAAAAGCAAGGCCATCACATCGCTGGTAATAACCTTGCAATCACAGCAAAAAATCTTAAACAAACGTGTTATCCTTCGAACCACACGCACTTTCCGAAGGGATACAAGGGGACATATATGTTTTACCGTGACGAGCGCCTTGCGCTGTTTATTGACGGTTCGAATCTCTATGCGGCGGCTAAGGCGCTTAATTTTGATCTCGACTACAAGCTTTTGCGGAGTGAATTTATGCGCCGCGGCAAGCTTTTGCGGGCGTTTTACTACACCGCACTTTTAGAAAATGATGAGTACTCACCGATCCGCCCTCTGGTCGATTGGCTCAATTACAATGGTTTCACGATGGTAACGAAGCCTGCCAAGGAATACACAGACTCGGCTGGGCGGCGCAAAGTCAAAGGCAATATGGATATCGAACTCGCTGTCGACGCCATGGAGCTGGCACCGCATGTCGATCACATTGTGCTATTTTCCGGGGATGGCGACTACCGCCCATTGGTCGAAAGCCTGCAACGCCAGGGTGTGCGGGTATCAGTCGTATCAACGATCCGGTCGCAACCACCCATGATCTCTGATGAGCTTCGCCGCCAAGCGGACAATTTCATAGAGCTGGATGATCTGCGCGACGTGATCGGTCGACCTCCTAAAGAGGGCGAAGAGGCTGGCAGCCAACCAGAGGTTGATTGATCACGCGTTGATTTCCCAACTCGGGTGATTAGAACAAACGCATGAGCACACCTTTAAACATCTATCTTGCTGCCCCGCGCGGATTTTGCGCGGGCGTGGATAGGGCCATAAAGATCGTGGAAATGGCGCTCGAAAAATGGGGCGCCCCCGTCTATGTCCGCCACGAGATCGTCCATAACAAATTCGTGGTCGACAGTCTGCGGGAGCGCGGGGCGGTTTTCGTCGAAGAACTGGACGAATGCCCCGACGACCGCCCGGTGATCTTTTCCGCACATGGTGTGCCAAAGTCTGTGCCTGCCGCTGCGCAGGCCCGCGAGATGCTTTTTGTTGATGCAACCTGCCCACTGGTCAGTAAAGTCCATATCGAGGCTGAACGCCACCACAGCAACGGTCTGCAAATGGTGATGATCGGCCATGCGGGGCACCCAGAAACGGTGGGCACTATGGGACAGTTGCCTGACGGAGAGGTGCTTTTGGTTGAAACGGTGGAGGACGTCGCAACACTCGCTCCTCGCGACCCGGATCAGTTGGCCTTCGTCACGCAAACCACGCTGAGCGTGGATGACACCGCTGACATCGTCGCGGCGCTTCAGACCCGCTTCCCAAACATCGTCGGCCCGCATAAAGAAGACATCTGCTATGCCACGACAAACCGCCAAGAGGCAGTCAAAGAAGTTGCACCAAAGGTGGATGCTCTGCTCGTGGTTGGTGCACCAAACTCATCGAACTCCAAGCGATTGGTGGAGGTGGGCGCGCGCGCGGGCTGTTCTTATTCGCAGCTTGTTCAACGCGCGACGGATATCGATTGGCGCTCCCTTGATGGGATCACGTCGCTCGGCATTACGGCTGGTGCCTCGGCGCCTGACGTCCTGATCGAAGAGGTGATTGATGCCTTCCGCGATCGATATGACGTTACCCTTGAAGTTGTCGAAACGGCCAAAGAGACCGTGGAATTCAAAGTGCCCCGGGTTCTGAGAGAGCCTGCGTGAAAAGAATTCCAACCGCCGCTTTCGTTCTGGCCGCGCTTGGCGTCATCCCATTTGTTTATGGCACGCTATCTGCCAACGGCTTTGCCTTTGGTCTACCGATTGCCCCTTTCGAAGGCCGTTGGATTGTCTATTTTTACGGGGCGGTCATCTTGTCGTTTATGGGTGGTGCACTCTGGGGATTCGCAGCAGGAAAAGGCCGGGGCGAGGACTGGCGGCTGCTCACGCTTTCGGTTCTGCCTGCGCTATGGGCCTTCGGCACGGTACTGTTTGCGATTTACCTCGAGCCCGCGACCCTGAGGGCAAGTTTCTATCTTATGGCTGTTGGGTTTGCCCTCATTCTTGTGGTTGATTGGTACTTTCAGGCCCAACGGATTGCACCAGACTGGTGGCTGAGTTTGCGCATTCCAGTCACACTGCTTGTGCTGGCTTGTTTTATAGGAACGCCCGGCGATGTCTGATCGAGAAACCTTGGACGTCTATGACAAAAAAGTTGCTGACTATGCTGCGATGGTCGCCAAAGGCATGCCCGACGCCGACATGCAGCGGTTTTTGGACGCCCTGCCCCAAGGCGGCACCGTTCTGGATTGGGGATGCGGCATTGGCAATTCATCGGCGATGATGCGCGATGCCGGTTTCAAAGTGACCGCAACCGACGCTTCCGCGGAAATGGTTCGCTATGCTGAGACGGAATTTAACATCGCCGCGCGGCACGAAGCCTTCGACGCGTTAAAGGAAACGGATGCTTTCGATGGTATCTGGGCCAATTTTTCGCTCTTGCATGAACCAAGATCGGCGATGCCAGCACATCTTGCGCGTGTACGCCTCGCCTTGCGCGCGGGCGGAACACTCCATCTTGGTATGAAACTTGGCACTGGTGAACACCGCGACAGCCTCGGACGCTTCTACTGCTACTACACAGAAGAGGAACTACGCGGCCTCCTGACAGAGGCTGGGTTTACCACCCGTTTCTCTCGCATGGGCGAGACACCTGCCTTGGCAGGCGGCATCGACCCGTTCGTGATCATTCTCGCAGATGGCTGAGATCAGGATATTCACAGACGGCGCGTGCAGCGGCAATCCCGGGCCCGGCGGATGGGGCGTGCTCTTGCAGGCCTTTGAAAATGGTGAGCTTGTCAAAGAACGCGAATTGTCCGGCGGCGAGGCCGAAACCACGAACAACCGGATGGAGCTACGCGCCGCCATAGAGGCCCTCTCTACGCTCGAGCGCCCAACCAAACTCACCCTGACCACTGACAGCGCATATGTCAAAAACGGCATCACGCAATGGATCGATGGATGGAAGGCAAAGGATTGGAAAACAGCCTCAAAGCAACCGGTCAAGAATGTTGATCTGTGGAAGGCCTTGGACGCCGCCGCACAGCGCCATGACATCACCTGGGCATGGATCAAAGGACATGCCGGCCACGCAGAAAACGAACGCGCAGACGAACTCGCGCGTCTCGGCATGACACCTTACAAAAAATAGCGCAGGTTCCGGGTGGCCCAATCCGATAAATTAAGGCACCTCTCATCCCATGGAACAGAACCCGTATCATTATGACGTGATTGCCCGCGCCATTGAGGTGATTGGTGACACGCGCAAATCCCACCCAACGCTGGAAGAGATCGCAGATCAGGTTGGCCTCTCGCCGTCGCATTTTCAGCGCGTTTTCAGCCAATGGGCAGGCGTCAGCCCGAAACGCTATCAGCAATATTTGACGCTCAATCACGCCAAAGACATGCTGGCCAATCATGCCACGGTTTTCGCCACGACCGAAGAGGTTGGTTTGTCCTCCAGTTCGCGGCTCCATGATCTGTTCCTCACGTGGGAGGCAATGACACCGGGCGAATATGCACGAAAGGGCGGAGGCCTGACGATCAGATATGCTTGGCAGGACAGCCCCTATGGAGAGATGCTTGTCATGGTCACTGACCGCGGCATTTGCGGGATGGCCTTTTCGGCTGAAATGGGCCGCGATGTTTCACTAGAGGATATGACGTCCCGTTGGCCGAACGCGACTTATATCGAGGACCCTGTCGCGGTCACCGATATTGCAGGCGATCTTGTGAGCGGTCCGACCAAACTGCACCTGATCGGCGCACCGTTTCAGATCAAAGTGTGGGAGGCGCTTCTGGCCATTCCCACTGGATCGGTCACAACCTATGGCGACATCGCCGCTAAGATCGGCAATCCCAAAGCGGTGCGCGCCGTCGGAACGGCTGTTGGCCGCAACCCCATCAGTTGGCTTGTTCCCTGCCACCGGGCCCTGCGCAAATCCGGTGAACTTGGTGGCTATCACTGGGGTCTGATGGTCAAACGCGCGATGCTGGCCCGCGAGGCTGCGCGGTTTGACGCGCAGGCGTGACCCACCATCGGCGCTTGCCCGCCAAAAAAACGTGTTTTTTTGCTGATATCTCCCCGCGGCACGCTTTTAAGTGTCTGAGGAAGTCCGAAAACAAAATGGGAAACTCGTAATGACGTCGTCCAAACTTTTCATCGCCGGGATCGCTTCGACAGGCCTGTTGCTTTCAGGCTGCGTGGAACCCGGTGAAAACACTGCAACGGGTGCCGCCGTAGGGGCCGCCGTGGGTGCCGGGGTGCAAATCTTGCGCGGCGAAGATGCAGGCGGCGTTGTGCGCGGCGCGGTCGTTGGCGGTGTTGTTGGCGGCGCACTCGGCAACCAGCTGGACCGCCAAGAGGCGGAACTCCGCGAGCAATTGAACGGCACGGGCGCTCGTATCGTCAATACCGGGTCCGAATTGATCGTGACACTGCCAGAGGCGATTACCTTCGACGTAGACAGCACGTTTGTGCGCCCATCGATCCAAAGTGCTTTGGCGGACCTATCGCGCAGCATCAACGACTATCCAAACACAATCGTGGATGTCGTGGGACACACTGACTCGACAGGCACAAATTCCTATAACCAGAACCTGTCCAAGCGTCGCGCCGACGCCGTAGCAAGCCAGCTGATCGGTCATGGCGTCCCGTCAAATCGCATCCGGTCCTTCGGCCGTGGAGAGACCGCGCCGATTGCAAGCAATGCAACCCCAGAGGGGCGTCAGGCAAACCGCCGCGTGGAGATCATCATCACGCCGGTCGCCTAAAAGCGATCCGAAGAATCACAAAAGCCCGCCAAATCGGCGGGCTTTTTTCATTCTAAAAAATGTCGTCTAGTTCAGCCGCGCATCCACATCCTTGATTGCGGTGTCGATCAACGCACCGGCATCCTTGGCACCAAGAGATTTGGAAATCACATCTTTTGCTGCAGCAACCGCAACCTCTACCGCACGATTACGTACCTCAGAGACGGCAGATGCTTCTGCCGCTTTGATCTGATCCTCGGCAGCTGCCATCCGACGCTCGAGTGACTTTTGCAAATCCGCCTTTGCCGCTTCTGCCGCTAGTGTTGCGTCTTCTTTGGCACGGGCCACAATCGCATCCGCCTCGGTTTTCACTTCAGCTTGTTTGCGGGAATAGCTCGCCAGAATTTTCTGCGCGTCTTCTCTCAGCCCGCGGGCCTCATCCAGCTCTTTTCGAATGCCATCCGCGCGGTCATCCAACAATCCACGGATTGTTTTAAACGCCCCGAAGTAGATCAAAACGCCAATGAACAACAAGAAGCCCAAAAGCACCACAAAATCGGTGTTGTTAAACGAAAAGAACGGTCCGCTTGCCGCGAATGCGCCAGTGGCCGACACCGAGAACAGTGTTGTGAAAGCTATAAATCGCGTCATCCCACTATCCTTTCAACACGCCATCGACCGCAGCGGTGATCGTCTTCTTCTCTGGTTTTGTACCAATAATGGCTGCAACCAGATCCGCAGCAGTGTCTTTCGCAACAGTCTCAACCGATCCTGCAGCATTGTCGCGAATTTCCGCAATCGCCTTTTCGGCTTCCGCTGCCTTGGCCGCTATTTCAGCATCCGCTTTGGCCGTCGCAGCCTCGATCTCTTTGGCAATCTCGGCTTTGGTTTCCGCGACGATCTCTGATGCCACCGAGCGTGCATCCGCAAGCGCCTTGGCATAGGCTTCTTCGGCCTCAACGGCCTTTTGCTTCATCTCTTCGGCCTGATCCAAGTCGCGTTGTATTGTGCCTCGACGTTCCGCCAAAACACTCGCTATGCGCGGCAGCGCTACGCGGTTCAGGATGAAGTAAATCGCAACCAGAGCCACAACCAACCAGAAGATTTGATTGGGGAACGTGGTAAAATCCAGTTGTGGCATGCCAGCGCTTTCAGCGCCTTCTGTTCCAGATGCCATAGCACCCTCCGTTCAGCTTTAGACCTAGAGCCCTTGGGCCATGATGGGCGGGCAAAAGGCCCGCCCGGTTCCAAAAGGTCGTCTCGCTTAAACGGCGAACATCAACAGCAGTGCAACGAGGAACGAGAAGATCCCCAAAGCTTCCGCAAACGCGATACCGATGAAGAGTGTCGCTGTTTGGGACGCTGCCGCTGATGGGTTGCGCAGAGCGCCGGACAGGTAGTTCCCTGCAACAGCACCCACACCCATGCCGGCGCCGCCCATACCGATACAAGCCAGACCTGCACCGATGAATTTACCCATTTCTGCGATATCGCCTTCCATAATGTTTCTCCTTTTGGAATAGACGTTAAACTTTGCTCAGACCCTAGTGGTGAGGATGCAGTGCATCTTTCAGATACACACAGGTCAGAATGGTGAAGACATAGGCCTGGATCGCGGCCACCAGGACCTCCAAGCCATAGATGGCCGTGATGGCCAAAATCGGAACGGCAAAGGCGATGCCCAGACCGCCTGCAAAACCCGCGAACACTTTCAGAACCGCGTGGCCCGCCATGATGTTACCCGCCAAACGAATAGAATGGCTGACCGGGCGCACGAAATAAGAAATGACCTCAATCACAGCCAGAACAGGCCGCAGCGGCAAAGGCGCTGAGCTGACCCAGAAGAGGCTCAGGAACCCAACACCGTTTTTCACAAAGCCAATGATTGTCACTGTGATGAACACCGCCAACGCGAGAACAGCCGTAACCGCAATATGAGATGTTGTCGAAAACGAGGTGGGGATCAGCGCCAAGAAGTTTGCGAGTAGAATAAAGATGAACAGCGTGAAGATGTACGGGAAGTACTTTAACGCATCTTTCCCCGCCACGTCCTCTACCATCTGGTGTACGAAACCATAAAGCACTTCGGCAATCGACTGACCGCGCGTTGGCACCGTTGCCCGACCGCGAGTGCTGAAAACCAGCAAGAAAAACACAGCCGCCACGGTGATAGCTAGCCAAAGCGTCGCGTTTGTCGGCGTGTACCAATAGATCTCGGTGCCACCGAACAAAGGCTTCACCTCAAACTGCTCCATTGGCTTAATGTTAAAACCACCAGATGCTTTTTCGTCTGTCACGTCTTACGTCCCTTCGCCGTCGCCAGCATTGTTCTTCTTTTGGATCTCTTCGGCGGTTCGAAGCATCGTTTTGATGCCCGCCGCGAAACCCAGCATACAAAATACGATCAAAAGCCAGGGGAGTGTTCCAAAAAGGACATCCAGCCCGTATCCGATCGCCGCACCAAGCAAGAGGCCTACCACCAGCTCGGTCACCATGCGCCACCCGATCTCCGAGCCGGACAGGCCGCTTTTCGTCTCATCGGCGGGTTTTTCATCCCCCCGCGCGGCGGCCAGCCGCTCCGAGAGCTGTTTTAAACGATCAGGATCACGATCCTCTGCCACGTCTATGCCCTCACGATCCGGTGTGCTAGGATCTTTGGCGATGTATCAAACCCGCTCTTTGAGTCAACGAAACTAACCTATCTTAAGTCGTTGTTTTTCGGTAGTTTCTTGTTTTTCTTTGGCGACCTTGCTTGGGGATGGGCGCGTTTACTGGGTAAAACGAATAGTCAACCAAATGGTTGACCTTTCGCAGACGCCTCGGCAGGGGGGGCTATGTCCGATCTTGATGCAATCTTTGCGGCCCTGGCCGATGAGACGCGGCGCAGCATCCTCGCCATGCTGCTGGAGGATGATATGGCGGTGACGGATGTGGCCGAACCCTTTGAGATGTCGCTCGCCGCGGTCTCCAAACATCTGGTGATCCTGACGAAAGCCGGATTGATAAGCCAAGAAAAACGCGGTCGCGTGAAATGGTGCAAACTGCGGCCCGAGGCGATGCGCGAGGCCGTCACTTGGATCGAGAGCTTTGGAGAGATCGAGGGAATTGATCTGGATGCGTTTGAGGCTTTCCTCCAAGCCGAAGGTTTGGCGAAAGCGTAGTCACGAACGCGCCCCACGCGCGATGTAGTAACGAGCGAGCATGGCTCGCGAAGTGGTGGTGAGTAGCGGTTCCGTAGGAACTAGCGACACCACAACCTTCGGATTGCGAACGAACCAAAGCATAAGCGGTCGCGAAGCGACGAGCGATGCCACGCAGTTGGGATTAGGCAATATCAGTTGTGTACAGCTTGGATTTGATTGGTCTCCCACTGCGCGCTCGAGCGGTTTGGACCGGATGAAAGACATGAGGTAAGACTGCCCAAAGGGGTGGTCAGAGAGTCCCGCAAAAGGTGGGTTCGCACCCACCCTACGCTTGCTCTCATACTTCAAGCGTCCTCATAACTTTGTCCATTCGTGAGGTTTTATATCAAATTCAAATTCCGCCTGCTGGAAAGCCTCCTCGATGCTTTCATGGAAAGTATCCGTAAGCTCTTTGCCTGTTTCATCGAAGTGCAATAAGTAGTACTCGCCACTCTCTTCAAAGCCAGCAACCGCGAGTGTTTTCGCTCTTGGTAAGACAGTCGCCCCGTTCGAGTGTAAGGTTCTGCCGACTTCACGATGTTCGGCACCTAGTTCTAATTTATAGAATTGTTTCATTTCCCCACCTCTGGATCCGGCGTTATTTCCACAGAAGTATTTTCAACGACCTTCCCTCCCGGTTTATCGTAGGCTTCGAAGCAAGCGTAGTAAACGTAGGGTGGGTGCCAACCCACCGCCCTCAATTATAAAGGTGTGATATCTCGAGCGATGCTCGCTCTCAAGGTGTAACCCACCCACCCTACGCTTGCTACGCTTGAGCGGTTTGGATCGGATGAAAGACATGAGGTGGGATGCCAAAGGGTTGGTCAGTGAACCCCGCGAATGGTGGGTCCGCACCCACCCTATGCTTGCCCAAGTCCAAAAACACTTCACAAAACTAAGTCAAATCGCTCGTTCGGATCCTGCCCAAACCGCGAAACGAACTTTCTTGCGCTTGCTATTGATGCCTCCACTTCATGGTCATTCAGCGCAGACAAATCTAGTATTTCATTTATATCCGGCGCGACACTTCCGGTTTTTGGATCAATAATTAGCCGATCTATTCCGATAACAAGTACTTCGCTCGCCTCTAACTGATTAAGACGATCAATTAACTCATGAAATTTTAATCTTTCATCACTCATCGATTTTATCCCAATCGGGATCCTCCCATGGGCCGGTTTTGTCCGACACCTGGACTATATCACCGGTCTCGTTTTCTCGAACGACGTAATCACCATCTCCATCAAAATATGCTGTCGCCGGTGAGTTATTTCGTGTTCCATCCGGGTTGCGCCTTAAGCAAATGTAGGGTGGGTGCCAACCCACCGTCCTCAATCAGCAAATGTAGGGTGGGTGAAACCCACCATGCTCAATCCGACGGGTGTTGTTCCGCAGGTCCTTCGGACCAACTTCCCACCACCAAAGTGGGACACAGTCACACGAAAGAGCGCTGACGCCCTCGAAAGTTAACCAATCGACTCACCCGCAACCCGTCCCGACGCATGCTGTACAGGTGCTGTACGCTTTCTGTACACAGGCTGGCAGGGTCCAAATCGGCGCCCCGCGCCGGGTTACGGCACCGTCCGCCCAGCGCGAAACCCATATCTTAAGCTGCCAAATTCAGGTCGTGAAGCTGCGGATCGACTCCACCGATGCAGCAAGCGAGTCTTTAACCGGGATCCATGTGAACCCAAAAACGCTCTCGGCTTTGGCCCCCGATACGGTCAGGCTGCGGCCGATATTTTGCAGCACGCCTTTCACCTCCGGCATG
Organism: Pseudomonadota bacterium; assembly: GCA_039821195.1. Taxonomy (GTDB): domain Bacteria; phylum Pseudomonadota; class Alphaproteobacteria; order Rhodobacterales; family Rhodobacteraceae; genus Amylibacter. The sequence goes on along the minus strand of JBCBON010000012.1, from coordinate 23,534 downwards.
AACAGGCTGAAAACCCGCAGCAGCCAAACTGGTGCAATTTTGGTTGGCGCTTTGAGTGTCGGATCAATCTCCCGCAACAGCTGGTTCATCACTTGGAAGGTCAGCGTCTCTGAAGTCGCCGGAAACCGTTCCCCCTTGGCCGCATCCAGATTGATCGCGGCCACATGCAGCATGGCCACATCGCGCACATCCACCATCGGCAACTCCATTGGGGGTGCCATCGGGTCCTGACCCTTCATCGCGCGTTCCACAAGCGCCAGAGAGGTGCCATATTTTGCGTCCATCGCAGGCCCAAACACAGCCCCTGGATTAATCGTCGTCAGGGACATGTCTTTGTTTTCACGCACAAAATCCCATGCCGCCTGTTCGGCAAGCGTCTTGGACGCCTCATATGCGCTGGTGGCTGGCCCCTCTGGGTCGGTCCAATTCGTCTCGTCAGAGGGGGCATCGATCGGCTTACCCTTTTCCTTGTAAATCGCTGCGTTGGACGAGGTCAGGATCACCCGTTTGATCCCTGCCGCTTTGGCCGCTTTCATGGCGCGCAGCGTGCCTTCGACGGCGGGACGGATCAGGTCTTGGGGGTCTTTTGGGTCAGCCATCGGAAACGGAGAGGCCGTGTGGATCAGGACATCACAGCCTTGCATAGCCTCGTCCCAGCCCGCGTCTTTCTCGAGGTCGAGATAGGCAAATTCGATGGTTTTCCCGGGGAACAGTGCCTCGATCTCGGCTTTGCGGCGGTCTGACCGGATCGAGGCACGCACCTCATACCCGTGCTCAAACAGTTCACGCAGGATGTGTTTCGCGATGAACCCGGACGCGCCGGTTACAAATACCTTGGTCATTTGGTTAATCCTATAGAGTTGCACAGCATGTCAAAGGCAAGATCAACATCTCTACCTTCGAGGTCTTCGGTGATGACCAGATTGATCTGAAAAAAGATAAGCTGCGCCACGTAAGACACGTTTGGCCCGCGGAGGACCCCTTGGTTCAATCCCTTTTCCAACCAACTGCCAAGGTCTGCGCCAGCCGCTTCCACCTCTGCCCGTGCGCGATCGCTCACCAGACCGGCTTCCAGCAAAAGATGGATAATCTCGCGGTCCTTTGGGAACTTCCGCGCCCATGCAAGGTAGCTGTCCCAGTTTTCCCGCACTGTTTCTCGCGAGACACAAACATCCCCCGAATTCGGGATGGCAGCATACATCGCCTGCTTCGCATCTGCATAGATTGTATCAATCAGGACTTGCTTGGAGGCAAAGACATTGAAGAGCGTCCCATTCGAAACACCCGCAGCTTTGGCAATTTTTGCCGTAGAAACGGTGAGGCCCTCATCTATGAAGAGGGCCGTCGCAGCATCTACGATCTGGTTCTTTCGATCTGCCATGGTCGGAAGATAGTTAGAGTGACTAGTCAGTCAAGATGGTCCCTGGCCTTTTTCGAAAAAGGAGCAGCCCACCGATCAGGGCGACTACAGCTTCATAGAACAATAATCCGTAAAGCCCCGAAGGGGGGACGCCAGCACCCAGTAGGCTCGCAAGCCGACCAATGGCCAATCCAGCCATGATCAGCGTGGCAAGCAAGAGTGCTTCACGATGCTGCGCCACTTTCAAAGCGCCACGCGCGAGGAGAAACGCCAAACCAAGAAACAATCCACCATATGTTGCCCGCATCATATTATCGATGCCGACATTCCCGACATTCAGCCCGTAACTGCCCAGCAAAAGGTTTGGATCATAAAGATAGGTCAGGCCAATCCCACCGATAACAGCGGCATTGATCCATAAGAAAATACGATCAATCATCCTGTTCTCCTCCTTAGGCTTCAACGGGTTGAGCGCTTTGCTCGGCGACTGTGAACCGTCGCAAAAGCTCAATGTGAATGATGATCGCCAGTGGCACCTGAAAGAGTGCAATCAAAGCGGACGGAGAGGCACCGATCCCAGACGGAGCAGGTGTCATAGCCCATAGCCCAAATAGGGATGCAGCGGTTGCGCTAAAGGCCCAAGCAAAGTCGGTCAAACCAATCACATTCCAAGCGATGCCGAGACGACGCGCGGGTCTCAGAACAAGTAGAAAGGCAAGTGGTAGTGCGGTCAGTGCGATAAAGGTATCAAAAACTGCAGCGGGTAAGGCGACCTGCGCAGGCGATAACCCAACCAGAAACGCAACAAAAAATATTGCCCCGGCTATACGATACACTTGGCTACCAATGAGAAAGGGCGTTGGAACATCTGAGATGACCTCTGAAAATCCGCGCACCCAGAGGCGCGCCCAAAAGTACACCCCAACCGGCGCTGCCATCGCAAGACTAAAGAGAGGCATACGAAGTAGATCACCCTCTTCCCAAACTCCCTCGCCATGGGAAAAGCCGATATGGTTCAAAATGAGCGCCGCCGAAAACCATAGAGCGATGAAGATCGAAACAGGGCGTGATCGTTGCCAAAAATAGACAACAAAAACCAAAGCTATGGTGATCGCGATGCCAAAGATGATTATTGGAATGAAGCTCATGAGAGATGAGCCTTTCTAAAGTTGCGAGCCCGCTCTGCCACTTGGGCCGTGGTTGCATTAGGATCCGCCGCATAGGCGTCCAAAAGTTGATCGTAACTGCGCGTGCCGGGGGCGTGTTTGTCGCTCCATGCGATGGCCGCGATAAGCATTGGGATTAGATCGATGGCCCGATCCGTCGCCACATAAAGGGCAGCGCGACCGTCTTTGGGATCGGGGTGTTTTTCAATAAGCCCATAGCCCATCAGATGGTTGAGACGGGTGGAAAGAATATTCGTCGCCACCCCCTCATCAGAGCTATGAAAATCAGAGTACCGGGCACTTCCCTTAAGAAGAATGTCCCGTAGGATCAGCAAGCTCCATTGATCGCCCAAGATTTCAACAACGGCGTTGATTGGGCATTTTGAACGTCTCGACTCTGAAGTATTTTTCACTTTCATAATGCAAGTAATATAGATTGCTAAAAGCAAGTCAAATATTTTTTTCTAGTGACTGCCCGTGAGGTTTGCTTTCTCCAGAAGCTGCTAAATCAACAGCATGGATGTTTTGCTCATGCCCGGCCTTGGAGGCACTGGCGCCCTGTTTCATAGGCTGGCGACAGAGCTTGCACCTATGTGTCATGCGGTGACGATCTCTTATCCTCTGAAACTTACGAAATACGATGACCTGGAAGACTGGATTCAACCCCGGCTGCCCAAGAGTGACTATGTTTTGGTAGCAGAGTCCTTTTCCGGGCCACTTGCCATTCGCTTGGCTGCAAGCCAGCCACCGGGCCTGCGCGGGGTCGTGTTCGTTGCGACTTTCACGAAAAGCCCAAGTATCGCTCCGCCCATCAGCGCACATGCGATGAGAGCCTTGCCGGTGCAGTCAAAGATACTGTCGCAAGCCGCTCAACCGCTCTTGATGGGGCGTTGGGCCAGGACCGAATTTACAGAAAAGTTCTTTTCAGCAATCCGCCGGATCCCTGCTGGCACTTTGGCAGATCGGTTAGAAGAGGTGATCCGATGCGATGAAAGCGAAACGCTTACGCGCGTGAGTGTTCCGTCGATTTATCTGCAAGCAACACGTGATTGGCTTGTGCCAAAACGCTCTGCCCGTCCCTTCGCCAATCATGGAACCAAGATTGTTCCCGTCGAAGGCCCCCACTTTTTGTTGCAGTCTCAGCCGGAAAGCTGTGCAAACAAGATCAAGAGTTTTGTTACAACTCTAGGCCCATGATTTCTTGCGAGAGGTCTTACCTATGCCTGGGTTGAAACTGTTAGTGGGATCACACGAGCGGTAATGCGCCTCTAAATCGGGTTTAGCTGCATACAAGTGCCCGACATTATGTTCGGCAGGATATTCAGCGCCGCGCTTATCAAGCAGGTCCAGCATCGCCGCTTTGAGGGCCGCAGGGTTAGCGTCTTTTTTCACGATGTAATCCTGATGAAGTACGTGGCACATGAAATGACCGTAGTAGAGTTTGTGCACAATCTGATCATCAATCTCTGGTGGGAGCACTTCTGACCAGTCGCGATCATTCCGACGCAATGCGATATCAAGCGGAATGATGTCTTCAACCTTGTTTTTATGCAGAGCCATATATCGCACTGCCGCCCCGGCCGCCGCAAACCTATGCAATCCGGCAAGCTTTCCTTCGCGGTCCGTACATTCAAAGAACGCACCATCCTTTGCGGAAAACAGCTCTGTCAAATAGGCACGCGCTTCATCGATACCACTGTCCTTCATTTTCAGGATCAAGTGGTGGCGATATTGATCTCGGAAGGTTCGGAGGCGTTTGGGCAGCACTGCCGGAGTTACCTTGGAGAGAAGCTGCATGAACTTGTCCGTAAATCCTCCGAGCAAGGGAATTTTGTTCAGCCGGGCATCCACGGCCCCTTTGAGAGCAAAGAAACTCGGCAAACGATCTGTACCCAACCAATCGATCAGCATGACCGTATCCTTGCCGTAAACTTCGGTAAGGTCAAAAACCTCGCGCTCCATATATTCGGCAGAGACGGGTAAGTTTTCAAACTGGGAAAGGATATGCCGCCGAAGCTCGCTCAGGATGCCAGTTTCATTTGTACCGATGTAAAAGGTCTTTTGAGCGTCCGGTTTTGCATAAGTGTCGAGACGGACTGCGAACACCGCAAGCTTACCGGCGCATCCGGAGCTTTCGAACAGTTTGGCTTTATCGGCGTTAAATCGCGCTGGCGTAGATGCTTCAACGTCACGCACAATTTGGGCGTAATCGGTGGAAGACGCCTTTCGGTTCGATGGTCCGGGGGACTTCTCAAAATCCCCATTTTCCAACCTCGTCAGGATCTCATCAGGCGTATTGCCGAGGGGGATACCCAGATGATTGACAAGTTCCAGAACGCCATCTTCCCCTAAACGGGCATATAATGACAGCTCAGTGTAAGACGGGCCGCGTTCCACCAGAGACCCACCAGAGCTGTTGCAGACGCCGCCGATGATCGACGCGCCGATACAACTAGAACCAATGACAGAATGGGGCTCGCGCGCCAACGGGGCTAAGAGTTTTTCCAATGCAAACAAGGTCGCGCCCGGGAAAGATAAAACCTGTGCACCGTTATTGATCGGCAGGATGCGGTCCATGCGACGCGTGTTGATCAGAACAACATCGCGGTCATAGCTGCCTTTCGGGGTAGAGCCTTCGGTCAGCCCGGTATTGGCCGCTTGTAAAATGACGACTTTGTCCGCTGCTACGCAGACCTGAAGCACCCGCCACAGCTCCAAAAGTTTTGCAGGCTGTACGACGCACAGTGCGTCTCCTTCACCCGAACGGTAACCTTTTCGAAAACGCTCGGTCGCGCGATCACCCACAAGGACATGGCGGCGGCCCACGATACCCCGTAATTCGGTTATCAGATCGGTCATGCGTTCTCTCCTCGTTTGACCTATACCGGACACGGCACGTGGGGGCCAGTTACTGAATAGCGGTACTCATGCGGCGCACTGTCGTGCGAACACGGGTGCCGTCGACGATTTCGGTGCGGTTTTCATCGATCAGAAAACCCGCTGCATCGACCGTGTAGGAGGACGAATAGGCAAGATCACCAGTACCATTGATCGTTGCTCGGGCTCGCCAGATGCCGTTCGTTTCTGTTGTGCGCACGTTCAAAGTACGCCCAAGCCCAACGCCACCCTCTTGGAAGCTATCGCACTCACCCAAAACGGTGAAACAGTCATTGGGCTGAAACCATTTAGAAACACCAAAAATGGCGACCTCGCGCGCACGTCGTTCTTCGTCCAAACGACTGGAGAGCGAAAAGATAATCCGCCCGTCTACCAAACGCACGCGGTCACCCAGCTGCCGTTGAAGAATGGGAAACAACGCTGCACTCTCTTCTTCACTTGCTTCCAAAACACCCTGTCCCGACAAACTGAACCCGTTGGACCGGGGTGCAATGGTGAACAAAACCTGCATCGGAGCAGGTAGCGACCGCGAAGTGATGCGATAGCGCAACGCCTCTGGCGGGGCGTCAAAACCGGACGAAAGTTCGTCTGCCCCAACGCCTTTCGTCAACGAGCTTTGGGCGGCGGCCGAAAACGCAAAACCGCAAATCAGCAGATATGTGAGCAGGCGCAGCATGGCGGGCCCCTAACAACGTATAGGTGTAAGGGCAAGATGACAGGCCGAAAGTCTATCGGCGGGCCCGATGTCGCTGAATCAGCAACGATCCGTTGCCCAAACTCCATCTTAAACCGGAGCTTGAGAGCTGCATATCGTTAGTCATCTCGAACTAAAAGAGGGGCTATGATGTCTCAATCTGTACTTGTCTTGAACAGTTCCGCTCGCAAAGGGGGGTCTGTCACACGTGATTTGGTAAACCGTATCGTTGAAAAGCTGAAAGCGGACGGTGAAATCAAATCCTTAAACCAACGCGAACTCGACACAGAGCTGTCACCGCTTACCGAAAGCTGGGTCGGCGCGAACTTTACGCCTGTAGAAGAGCGCTCAGACGAGCAAAAGCAAACGCTAGAGCTGTCAGACACGCTGATCTCTGAGGTCAAAGCAGCGGACACGTTGGTGATTGGTGCGCCGATCTATAACTTCAGCGTCCCTGGTGTTTTGAAACTCTGGATCGATCTGATCTGCCGAGCAGGCGTCACGTTCAAATATACCGAGGCCGGGCCAGTTGGGTTACTTGAAAACAAACGCGCCATCGTGGCCGTTGCCTCAGGTGGCGTGAAAATCGGATCTGAAGCGGATTATATGACACCGTACCTGAAGCATGTTCTGGGCTTTATCGGTATCCAAAATGTGACCTTCGTCGGCGCTGATGCTTTGATGGCCGATCAAGACGAAGCAATGAGCAACGCTGGCGAGGCGATCGAAAAACTTGCCGCCTAATAGCGCCTGACCAAAGACCTCGGCCCGGGTTTGATCAAATCTGGGCCGCTTGACTCAATTTTCCACACGGACTAGTAGCCGCCGAAATCTCGGAAGTAGTTATGCTTCCGGTCCGCAGGTTTTTACCCGGATCGCCCCCCGTCAGCGCGTCGCGCCCACGGGGGCCTTTGTGCTTTGGGCTTGCGGAACCTACATCTGTTTCAGCGGTCGGAAAGGAGCCGTTCACATGTTTGAAAATCTGTCCGAACGCCTCTCCGGTGTCTTTGATGGTCTGACGAAGCGAGGCTCGCTTACGGAAGACGACGTTGTTGCGGCCCTACGTGAGGTGCGCACTGCCCTATTAGAGGCAGATGTCTCTTTGCCGGTGGCGCGCAATTTTATCCGCGCGGTTCAAAAGAAAGCGACCGGAGCTGCCGTTACGAAGTCTGTGACCCCCGGTCAGCAAGTCATCAAAATCGTCCACGACGAGTTGCAGCACTTCTTGGCCGGAGAAGACGGCAAAGATGGTTCGCTGAAAATCGACAACCCGCCCGCCCCGATCCTGATGGTCGGTCTACAAGGGTCTGGTAAAACTACGACAACAGGTAAGCTGGCAAAGCGGCTCAAAGAAAAGAACGGCAAGAAGGTCCTGATGGCCTCATTGGACGTCTATCGTCCGGCTGCGATGGATCAGTTGGCGGTTCTGGGACAACAAGTTGGCGTCGATACCTTGCCAATTGTGAAGGATCAAAAGCCGCTACAGATTGCGAAACGCGCACAGCAGCAAGCGGCCCTAGGTGGATACGACGTCGTCCTTCTCGATACGGCAGGTCGGTTGCAGATCGACAATACGCTTATGACCGAGGTCGAAGAGGTGCGAGCGGCCGTGAAGCCGCGCGAAACCCTTTTGGTGGTCGACGGTCTGACAGGTCAGGTTGCAGTGGAAGTCGCTGAAGAGTTCGACAACCGCGTTGGCATCTCCGGCGTTGTGATGACCCGAATGGACGGTGACGGGCGCGGCGGTGCGGCGCTTTCTATGAAAGCGGTCACCGGCACGCCGATCAAATTTGTTGGTGTCGGCGAAAAGATGGACGCTCTGGAAGAGTTTGATCCGTCCCGCATCGCAGGCCGCATCCTAGGCATGGGCGACATTGTTGCTCTTGTTGAAAAAGCCCAAGAGGTTTTCGAAGCCGAGCAAGCCGAGCGCATGATGCGGCGCCTTAAGAAAGGTCAATTTAATATGAACGACCTGAAGGCGCAGCTGGAACAGATGATGAAGATGGGCGGCATGCAGGCGATTATGGGCATGATGCCGGGCATGGGAAAAATGGCCAAACAGATGGAAGGCGCTGGCATGGATGACACGATGCTGCGCCGTCAGATCGCACTGATCAATTCCATGACGAAACAGGAACGCGCGAACCCAGCGATTATGCAAGCAAGCCGCAAAAAGCGTGTGGCGGCGGGCGCGGGCCTTGAGGTGTCACAGCTCAACCAGCTTTTGAAGCAACAGCGACAAATGGGCGACATGATGAAGAAGCTGGGCAAAGGCGGCATGCTGAAGCAAGCCATGGGCGCGATGATGGGCAAAGGCGGTGGCGCGCCACAGATGCCCGCAGGCATGCCAGAGGTTGACGCCAAACAAATGCAAGAGGCGGCAAAACAATTGGGCGCGGGCGGCGGTGGCCTGCCAGGCCTTGGTGGAGGGGGACTTCAACTGCCCCGTGGCCTTTCTGGTTTTGGGAAGAAGAAATGATCGACATCCCAACTATCACGACAGAACGCCTGACCTTACGCGCGCCCAGTGCGTCGGACTTCGACGCCTATGCCGCGTTTCGGGGCTCCGACCGGGCGGCAATACTGGGTGGGCCCTATTCGCGCGAGCAAGCCTTTGATCAGCTTTCAGCGATCTTGGGTCATTGGGTCTTGCGGGGTTATGGCCGCTGGATGATTGCCGATAAATTCACCGACGTACCCTTGGGGATCGCGGGTCCTTTCTTTCCCGAAGGTTGGCCCGAACCCGAAATCGCGTGGTCTGTTTTCGAAAATGCCGAAGGCAAAGGCATTGCCTATGAAGCCGCCATGGCCTCTCGCGGCTATGCATATGAAGTGCTCGGCTGGGATACTGCGATTAGCCTGATTACCTCAAAAAATCATCGTTCGATCAAACTGGCTGAGCGCATGGGAGCCAAGCCGGACGGTTTGTTTGACCATCCAGATTACGGAAACACACATCCGCAATTTGGTGATTTGCATGTTTACCGTCATCCCTCCCCAGAGGAGATATCCTAATGGCGGTCGAACGGATGGACACAGAGCGCTTGATATTACGCAAACCGATCCCTGAGGATTGGGAGCTGTTTCGTGCGTTCACCATGTCCGAACGCTCACAGTATATTCGGGATGAGATGCCAGACCTAGGGAAAGCTTGGCGCATGTTCGCAACCGAGTTCGGTCATTGGGAAATTCGCGGATGGGGCATGTTCACCGTCACGTTAAAAGGTGACGATACCGCTTTGGGTATGGTCGGCCCGTGGTATCCCGAAGATTGGCCCGAAACCGAAATCGGTTGGCTGATGTTCGAAGGTGGCGAAGGCAAAGGCTTTGCGTTTGAGGCCGCTCACGCGACGATTACTCACGCATGGCGGGACCTCGGCTGGACTGAAATGGTCTCCTATATCGATCCCGAAAATGTGCGGTCTTACCGCTTGGCCGAACGGTTAGGGGCCACGCTGGATCCGAACGCCGAGCGCGTCGATCCCGAAGACCTTGTCTACCGCCATCCAAAACCTGAGGGACTGCAATGACCACAGATTCCGTACGCGCAGCTGAGCTTCTAAAGGAGCACCGCGACAGCATCGACCGCTTGGATGCCGTGCTTGTCTATACTTTGGCAGAACGATTCAAACACACGCAGGCCGTTGGGAAACTCAAGGCCACTCACGATCTTCCGCCCTCTGACCCGGACAGAGAGTCCCGTCAGGTGGAGCGGCTGCACAAGATGGCGCTCGACGCCGATCTCGATCCCGAATTCGCAAGGAAGTTCCTGAACTTCATCATCAGCGAAGTCATTCAACATCATAAAAAGCATCAAAATAGCTAATATCTAGGAGACGAAACCCATGGCTATGAAAATCCGGCTCGCCCGTGGCGGGTCCAAAAAACGCCCCTTCTATCGCATTGTGGCCGCTGACAGCCGCATGCCGCGCGATGGGCGCTATATTGAAAAACTCGGCATGTATAATCCGTTGCTGCCAAAAGACAGCGAAGAGCGCGTAAAAATGGATATGGACCGCGTGAAGTATTGGTTGGGCGAAGGCGCGCAGCCAACAGACCGTATTTCGCGCATGCTCGAAGCGGCGGGCGTTTTGGAAAAGAAAGAGCGTGCGAATCCGAAGAAAGCGGAACCAGGCAAAAAGGCGCAAGAGCGCGCTGAAGAAAAAGCCGAGAAGGCCCGCGAAGCGGCCGAAGCGGCGGCTGAAGCAGCCGCAGCACCTGCTGAAGAAGAGGCCCCAGCCGAAGAAGCACCTGCAGAGGAAGCGCCTGCAGAAGAGGCGGCAGCTGAAGACGAAAAATCCGAATAAGCCTTTTAATCGGATAAGGCTCTGACATGAACGCAGAGAACCTGATCATCGTAGGCGCCATCGCTGGCGCCTTCGGCACACGGGGCGAAGTACGTCTCAAATCCTTTTGCGCCGTGCCGGAGGATATCGGGTCCTATGGAACATTGTATTCCGAGGACGGGGCCAAGGAATATGAAATCATTATCACACGACCTGTTAAGAACGGCTTTGCCGCCAAAGTGAAAGGCGTACGCTTCAAGGATCAAGCAGATGCTTTGCGCGGTGTGTCATTGCACGTTTCGCGCGAGACTCTTCCCAATCTTCCAGATGACGAATTCTATCATTCTGATCTGATCGGGCTGGAGGTTTACGACACAGGCGGTGCGAAGCTGGGGAAGATCAGAGCGATCTTGGATCACGGTGCGGGTGACATCTTGGAAGTGACCGGACCCGGCTTGAAACAACCTGCTTTGCTGCCTTTCACCAAAAGCGCGGTTCCGACAGTGGATTTGACGTCTGGGCGCATCATAGCCGATCCACCGATTGGGGTGTTTGGGGATGACTGACAAACCCAAATCCCACGGCAAAATCGCCATCCGGCCAGCGCTAAAGCCCAGAGAACTCATGACTGAAACACCCGAGCTTGTCGGTGTTTGGATGGCCAAAATTATCACGCTTTTTCCAGAAGCATTCCCAGGCGCATTGGGATTGTCGCTGACGGGGCAAGCGCTGAAGGATCGGCTTTGGTCCTATCAAACGATTGACCTGCGCCGCTTTGGGCTGACGAAACACAAAAACGTGGATGACACGCCCGCGGGCGGCGGCGCGGGCATGGTCTTGCGCGCCGACGTCGTGGGCCCCGCCCTGGAAGAGGCGCGACGCGGAACACCGATGGTTCCCAACCGCTGGCCCGTGATTTACCTGTCGCCGCGCGGAACACCCCTGACGCAAGCCATGGCGCAGCGTTTTGCTCAGGCCGATGGCATGACGCTGTTATGTGGGCGCTTTGAAGGCGTCGATCAGCGGGTTATTGACCACTACGACATTCAAGAAATTTCCATTGGAGATTATGTACTTACGGGCGGCGAGATCGCCGCTCAGGTCTTGATTGACGCGACAATCCGTCTTAGAGGCGGGGTTCTGGGAAATTCTGAGTCGGTTTTGGACGAATCTCATTCGAACGGCCTGCTGGAGCATCCCCAATATACAAAGCCAAATGACTGGCAGGGCTATCAGATACCAGAGGTTCTTCTCTCTGGTCATCATGGTAAAATCGCTGAATGGCGACAGGCCCAGTCCGAAGAGCTGACAAAGAAACGTAGACCTGACCTCTGGCGGGCGCATCATGCGGACCCGGAAGAAGACCAAGAGCTCTGAGGGACCATCAAACTTCGCCGGCAAACGGTGAGCAAAAGGACTGTTGAAATGAACCTCTTGGAACAGATCGAGGCCGAACAGGTCGCGAGCCTTGGCAAGACGATCCCGGACTTCAAAGCCGGTGACACAATTCGCGTAGGCTATAAAATTATCGAGGGCTCCCGCTCTCGTGTTCAGAATTTCGAAGGTGTGTGCATCTCCCGCAAAGGCGGCGAAGGTATCGGCGCATCCTTCACAGTGCGGAAAATTTCATTCGGCGAAGGTGTCGAGCGTGTGTTCCCACTCCACTCCACAAACATCGATAGCATCGAAGTTGTCCGCCGCGGTAAAGTCCGTCGCGCTAAGCTTTACTACCTGCGCTCACGTCGTGGTAAGTCCGCGCGTATCGCAGAGGTCACAAACTACAAACCAAAGGCTGATGCCACAAAAGGAGCAGAGTAATGAAAAAAGACCTGCACCCAGAGTACCACATGATCACAGTCAAAATGACAGATGGCACGACGTATCAAACGCGCTCCACCTATGGGTCCGAGGGCGACACTCTGACATTGGACATTGACCCAACTGTGCATCCCGCATGGACCGGCGGCAGCCAAAAGCTGATGGACCAAGGCGGTCGCGTCTCCAAGTTCAAAAAGAAATACGAAGGTTTGGGCTTCTAAAGGCCGATCCGATCAGATCGAAAAGCCGAGCCCAGTGCTCGGCTTTTTTATTTGCACGGGCGCCCCAGTTCCCCGAAGGTTCTCGGCATGTTTGACGCCTTCTCCCAACAGATTTCCAAGGCTCTTGGTCCTGAACTTCAACCGACAGCCGCAGTGACCGTGACGGGCAATGCGGAATTGCCGTCCTGTTTCGCAGTGTCAGACCTGGCGAGCGCCACGATCAGCGCCGCCGCGCAGGAATTGGTGGCTTTGGCCCATGCTGACACCGTCGCGGTCGACGCCCGGCTTGCCTCGCTTTGGTTTGATATGACCTTGCGCCCCACAACCTGGGAGTTGCCTTCGGCCTGGGATGCGATTGCGGGCGTCTATGAGGCCAATGATGGTTGGATCCGCCTCCATACCAACGCGCCGCATCACCGGGATGCGGCGTTGCATGTCCTTGGATGCGCGGCCGACAAACCCGCTGTTGCCGAAGCTGTTGCGCAATGGGGCAAGACCGAATTGGAAACCGCAATCGTGCTTGCGGGTGGTGCCGCAGCAGCGATGCACAGCATGAAAGACTGGGCTGCACATCCCCAAGGGAAAGCGATCTTGCAAGAACCGCTGATCCATTGGCGGGAAAAAGACCGCGATGCGCCGCCCGCTACTTTGCAAGGATTGAAAGTCCTCGACCTCACCCGCGTTTTGGCAGGTCCCGTAGCCTCCCGATTCCTCGCAGGCTTTGGCGCAGATGTGTTGCGCATTGATCCGCCATGGTGGAACGAGCCGGGTGTCGAGCCTGAGGTAACGGTCGGCAAACGGCGTGCCGGACTTGATTTGACCCAAGCCGAGGACCGCGCTCGGTTTGAAGATCTTCTGCGCGAGGCGGATGTCCTGGTTCATGGCTACCGCCCCGGCGCGCTTGAGGACCTTGGTTTCGGACCAGAGGCCCTCTATCGCTTGGCCCCGCATATGATTGAGGTCAGCCTGTGTGCCTATGGTTGGACGGGACCTTGGGCCGACCGCAGGGGCTTTGACAGTCTGGTCCAGATGAGCTGCGGGATCGCCGCCGAAGGGATGCGCCGTGCAGGCCGCGACGGCCCTGTTCCGCTTCCGGTTCAAGCGCTGGACCACGCAACCGGATATCTTATGGCTGCGGCTGCATTGCGTGCGGTGCGACAGTGCAATGCCAACGGACGGATAATGGCCGCGCGGCTTTCACTGGCGCGCACAGCCTCCCTTTTGACGGACGTAGGACCGCGAGAATTCATTGGTGAGGACGTAATAGAAACGCGTGGCGACGTAGAGCCTGTCGCCGAGCTTACGGATTGGGGCAAGGCCCATCGTTTGCGCTTTCCCGTTGAACTAGGTGGGAAACCAATCAGGTGGCAGATACCAGCAGGAAACCTACGCGTCGATCGACCTTATTGGTAAGTCAACGGCGTCTGTCTAGGCCCCGTCACCAGAAGGTGCAACTGGCTGACATTCGGTGTTACGCGCGCGCAAGCGCTCACAGGCGCGGGTTGCGTTGATCTCTGTCATTTCGACAAACTTTGCCTGATACAGAATTCGGCCTTCTTGGGTGGTTTGTTCCACTTTGCGGGTGGCACCATCCAAGGCGGACATGTCGGCAAGCGCTGTCCGCAGAAGGTGTTTCTCTGCCTGATGACGCGATGTGAACGTTCCCAACTCAACTCCCCACAGGCCTTCTCCGGCCTCGGCACGAGCTACAACCTGAAGGATGGCTTCCTCAGGCACTTGTTCCTCTAGGATAAGCGTCTCTACGGATGCCATAGACAGGCGCGTCGTCGGCTCCGCTTTTGCCGCCAATGCAGGCACGGGTGCTGCCTCTATCAAAGCGGCCTTGTTGGCGGCTAGAATTTGGCTCTCAATTTTCTGGCGTTGGTCGCGACGCACATTTGCCATCACAACGATTGCCGCTGGACGCCGTTTGGGGATGGAGCTTTCGACCATCGCGCGGGGTGCTCTGATGATCAGGCTGGCGGATTGCGTCAGCTGCGAGGCCGGCGGCACAGGATCAATTTTCACGGCCACGCGTGTTGGAGCGCGGGAGAAGCCCATGTCCAAAAGTTCGGCAACCCGTGCGTTTCGCGACGCAGAGCTGGAACCACCAAACATGGTTGCGATGATACGCTTTTGCCCACGCTCGGCTGACGCAACAAGGTTGAAACCCGCCGCGCGGGTATATCCGGTTTTGATCCCATCTGCGCCTTGGTAGCTCGCCAGTAGTCGCCGGTTTGTGTTCAAGACTGATTTCACGCCCGCATTCGTACTCGTCCGAGAGAACAAGTTGTAATAATCAGGAAAGTCGTAGAAAAGACGACGACCAAGTGTCGTCATGTCCCGCGCAGTGGAAAGATGCCCTGCTTGGGTGAGGCCATGGGCGTTTTTGAAGGTCGTCTTGGTCATGCCAAGGTCCTTGGCGCGTGCGGTCATCATCTTGGCGAATTCAGCTTCGCTGCCACCCAACAGTTCGGCAAGTGCCGTCGCAGCGTCATTGGCCGATTTCACCGCGGTGGCCCGGATCAGATAGCGAAGTTTGATCGTTTGACCGGCACGAAGGCCCAATTTTGATGGCGGTTCGGATGCCGCAAATTTGGAAACCTTAACCTGTTGATCGAGGTCCAGTCGCCCAGCCTCCACCGCTTCGAAAACCATGTAAAGCGTCATCATTTTCGTGAGCGACGCAGGATGCAATCGCGTGTCAGCATTGCGTGAATGCAAAACCTCGCCAGAGCGCGCGTCTACGACCATCGCCGCGTAAGGAGCTGCGAACGCCCCTAGCGTGGAACAAATAACGATTAAAACGGCGCAAAGCGCCTGTGCTGCCCAGTACCGCATCGGTTTCTCCGACGTCTCTTTTTTCTGCCTCAGATGCGCATGTTTGCGCTCATGTTGTATGAATTAGTCTATCGCTCTGATTTTAGGAAGTTTTTTTTGCTCTTTTTTTGATTGATTTTCCGCATCTCAAAATCGAGTCTTTCCGGATCATAAAACCACAAGATATAGGGCCACCTCTAAGCTGTGGATTTGGTAATTCGCCCTTTTTTTGAAGCATGCCTGAGATATATATCAGTTTCGGCTGAAGGAGCGGTGACTAGGATCAATGATGCAACAAGTTTGGACAATGATGTCAGATGATGCGGATATTGATGACGAAGTCGGTGTTATCACAAAGGCAAAACCTAAGACGGCGAAACCGCCGATGTATAAGGTCCTGCTGTTAAACGACGACTACACACCGATGGAATTTGTGGTTCACGTGCTAGAGCGGTTCTTCGGTATTTCACCACAACAGGCCTATGATCTCATGATGACAGTCCATCGCAAAGGTGTCGCCGTTGTTGGTGTGTTTTCCCATGAAGTTGCGGAAACGAAAGTCATGCAAGTCATGGATTACGCACGCAAGCATCAACATCCTCTGCAATGCACGATGGAAAAAGAATAAGCTTTTTGAATGTCGATTTCGGAACGGTTGCTTCATCCGCTTGACGCGGGGCTGATCCCCTTAGCGGTCGGGACGCCTCTGTCCATTCTTCGAGCCAAACCAAGCGCAGCGCTGACCAAGCGTACTGGCGTCTCTGCAGTTCAGACATACAAACCACATGCAGTTGCGCTGGAGCAGATGGGCATTCGCCTGATTGAAACTCCGGAAAACAATCTGCCACTCATCGCTGTCGAAATCACAAGATCGAAGAGAGAAACACTCGGGCTGATCGCTTTGGCGGTAAAGCACCTCGATAGCGCTGGCTGGTGTCTTGTGGATGGCGCAAAGGGTGACGGGATAGACAGTATTTTAAAGACTTTGCGCGCCACGTTTCCCAACGTCGAAAGCTATTCAAAAGCCCATGGGCGTGTGATTTGGTTTCAGCCCGGCGCCGTGCGCCCAGAAGAAATAAACGTTTGGGCCGATGCGGTGGCACCCAGAAAATTACCGAACGGCTACATCACGCAGGCCGGTGTGTTTTCCGAAGATTCTATTGATGAAGGGTCTGCATTTCTTGTGGAGCACCTACCCCCATCGCTTTCGGGTGAGGGTGCGGACCTCGGCGCCGGCTGGGGCTACATTTCTGCTGAAATTTTGAAAAAGGCTACCAGCATTCAGTCCCTTCACCTTTTTGAAGCCGAGCAGCTTGCCTTGACCTGCTCAAAGCACAACGTTTCTGATCCTCGCGCGACCTTTGTTTGGTCCGATGTGACGCGCGATGAACTTGGTGAGTTCGATTTCATTTTGATGAACCCACCCTTTCACACAGAGCGCGCAGCCGATGAAAAACTTGGTCAGTCTTTTATCCGTGCGGCCGCGGGGGCGCTGAAACGAAACGGCACAATTTACATGGTCGCCAATCGCCACTTGCCATATGAGAAGGTTTTGGATGAACACTTAGTTGAGTGGCAGGAAGTTGCGAAGAACAATCGGTTCAAAGTTTTTCACGCTCAGTGCCCGAAATCGAAGCCCAGAGGGTAAAGGTCACTGACATGAGTTTCTCAATCGATGGAAAAACGGCCATTGTCACAGGTGCTGCGAATGGCATCGGTTTGGCCATTGCCCGTAAATTCGCCGATATAGGTGCCAACGTGATGTTGGCCGACATGGACGAGGACAAGCTCAAGAGCGAAGAAGAGAGCTTGCACGACGCAGGCAGCGAGGCACGCAGTTTCGCAGGTGATGTGCGCGAGAAGTTGACGCTAGCCAACTTGTTGTCGGCCACGATTGATGCGTTCGATCGCGTGGATATTCTGGTGAACGCTTCGCGGCAGGTTGCAAAAAGTGACCCGCTGAACCCAAAATCCGACAATTTCGATGCGCTTTGGAAACAGAACGTATTGTCCAGTTTTCGACTATCGCAACTTGTCGCCAAGCGGTTCATCCATCAAGCGACCGAAGCAGAGAGCGAAAGCAAAGACGTGGGCAGTATAATTAACCTGACCTCCATCGCCTCAGAGCGGGCGCATTCAGATTTGCTCGCCTATTCCGTCAGTTGTGCCGCCTTGAACCAACTGACCCGATCCATGGCAGTCAGTCTCGCGCCTCAAAAAATTCGAGTGAACGCAATCTCCATAGGGTCAGTAATGTCAGCGTCTCTCCAAGGCGTGCTCAGCGAAGATGGCGATTTACGCGAGAAAATCGAAGGGGTAACCCCTATGGGGTACATAGCAGAGGCCGATGCCGTCGCCGAAGCTGCGCAGTTTTTGGCCTCAGAGGCGTCGAGTTTTGTGACAGGCCAGATCGTAACCGTCGATGGTGGACGGACCTTGATCGATCCGGCCGCCCTTGCGTTTCACTAGCTTAGGAGTTCGGCTTAAAGAGCGCTTCGGCATCTGCCAAAGCATCTTCAGATGTTCCCTCTTCTTCATCATCACGGTCGTCATCAGCCAACGAAAAGTTCTCCAAACCGGAAATAGCCGACGGAAGCTTTTGTTCGGCGTCCATGGAAAGTGACTGTTCAGTAGAAACAAGCTTGGAGCGATCGTCGTCACTGATCGCCTTGCCTTCTTTTTCAGCCTTCTTCGCGGCTTTCTGGACGGCGGCGTCCAACTCCCCTTGTTTACACAAGCCCAGTGCCACGGGATCAACTGGTTGAATATTGGCGATATTCCAATGCGTCCGATCACGGATGGCCTGAATGGTTGGCTTGGTGGTCCCTACGAGTTTTGCAATCTGAGAATCGGCAAGTTCTGGATGAAACTTCACGAGCCACAAAATCGCAGCGGGACGGTCCTGACGTTTTGACAATGGGGTATAACGCGGTCCCCGACGCTCATTCTCGCCATCGGCGGCTGGGTTGTGTTTCAATTGCAGCTTATAGGCCGGATCATCTTCGCCGGACTTGATCTCTTCCGCTGTCAGCTGATTGTTTGCGATCGGGTCGAAACCCTTTACGCCGATCGCCACTTCGCCGTCGGCAATGCCACTGATCTCCAATTCGTGGAGACCGCAGAAATCTGCGATCTGTTTGAAAGTCAGCGTTGTGTTGTCCACCAACCAAACTGCGGTTGCTTTCGCCATGATGGGAAGTGCCATGCTGTCTTATCCTTTACATACAGTTGTCTTGTTCCGAGAAACCGGTTGCCCGTCGGGCGAAACACCATTTCAAGGGGGTTTAGGGGGGGAAATAACCTCTCTGACAGGAAAGGAAAAGACCAGATGCGCAAATTGTGGCTAGCACTGCTTTTGCTTCCGCAACTGGCTTGGGCCGAAGGCGAAACACCGGGCAAATTTGACTACTATGTCCTCGCCCTGAGCTGGACACCCAATTTTTGTGTCAGAGAGGCAGATCCCAATCATCCCCAATGTGCCGAAGAGCGGGGGCTTGGATGGACACTTCACGGCTTGTGGCCACAATACGAAACTGGTTGGCCAAGTTTTTGCAAAACTGCGATGCGCGCTCCAAGCCGGGCCATTACCGCTGTCGAGGCCGATATTTACGGGACTTCAGGACTTGCTTGGCATCAATGGCGTAAACATGGTACATGTTCTGGCCTGTCCGCAGATGAGTATTATCAAACCGCGCGCGAGGCCTACTTAGCCGTGTCCAGACCTGACATTTTTCGCCGGATCGACGAATTGATGCGGATTGATCCATTGGTGGTCGAGGCTGCATTTCTGGAAGCCAATCCGAATTTGTCTGCGGACGATATCACCATCACATGTAAGGATAACACGATCCAAGAGGCCCGCATTTGTGTATCGAAAGATCTAAAGCCCCGCACCTGCGGTGCAGATGTGATCCGTGATTGCAGCTTATCCTCGGCAGAGTTTTATCCGTTGGGATCTAACTAGCCGCCATAGCCGGGATACTGGGATTTGTGATCGGGGTCCGGCGCTTTGATCCAGCTGGTCATTGCGTTCATTGCTTTTCCAACGGGGGTGTCTTTGACCCGCCCTTTGACTTTCTCGATCTGCATCACATCCGCAATGCGGCGATCAAGGAATTCCCAAGTTGCCTGATCGGCCTCGCTATCATCACCGATCCAGAACAAAACTGTGCTTGAGTACACGCCACTGAGCGTCGCCCGCTTTGTGTACCAGTTCACATCCTGCGATGTGTCACCCAGCGTGCGCCAAATAACATCAACCGTTGACCATAACGCCTTTACGCCATCACCCAGGTTCTGCGGTAGAGAAAAGAGCGTGACACCTCTGCGAACCGCTTCTTTATCGGCAATCTTCAGTCGCGTTTTCACCGCATAGGCGACCTTGTCCGAATATTTCATACCGCTGAGGTCCGCATTGGCGATGGCATCCATCAGCGCACAATCCAGTTTGCCATGGTAGAATAGGGCCAAGTCCACCGCACCTCGAGGGAACGCCTCCCGTGCGATACTTTCATCGATATCTGACTCTCTCGCTGCGGCGCGCAAAACAGCATCAGTCCATCCATCAAAGACGACATGCGGCATTGCAGCGGCAAGGATATCCTCTTTGGCTTTTTGAAGCGGGCTCATTTCCGGTGTGTCTGACATTTGCGTGCCTCCTTACTGGACATATAGGGTCATTCCCGCTACACGGCCACTTCCTGCTTTCATGCAACTCTAACTTAGGAAGGTGGTGACACCACATGCAGGTACAGGTTCGCGACAATAACGTCGAACAGGCAATGCGTGCACTGAAGAAGAAGCTTCAGCGCGAAGGCGTGTTTCGGGAAATGAAACTTCGTCAGCATTACGAAAAGCCGTCGATCAAAAAGGCCCGTGAAAAGGCCGAAGCGATCCGCCGCGCCCGTAAATTGGCGCGCAAAAAGGCCCAGCGCGAAGGGCTATAAGCAAATTCTGCTTTTGAAGATTTTAAACCCCTGGGCCCGCGCCCGGGGGTTTTCATTTAGAATTGCGGCACCAGTGGATCGCCGAGGCGCACTTCGGCCGTTTGAACCCCAGGAATTTCAGCAAACTGATCCGATAAATTTCGTGGCCAAATGGTTCTAGAAATTCCAAGTTCCGGTATTTGCGCCAAAATATTGCTGACATGGGTCGCACAGGCGGCATCGACCGACCGACCCTCTTGCCGGGCAAGGGCGTAAATCTTCGCAGCTGTTTCAGGTGAGACGATCAATTTCTGAACGCGTAAGTGATGGGTTTCCGCCGTGTGGTGCGCAAAGTACCGGACCATCACCCACTCAGAAAATCCATAGTGAACATCTGCATTCTCTGGTGCGCGGTCGTCAGTAAAACGTCCAGCCGGGTCATAGAGAATGCGCTCGGACGCGTTGATCATAAGGCCAGAATGCGCCCCCGCACCGGAACGATTGTTCACAGATGTAAAAAGCGTAATGGCTGTCGGTCCGTCATGAACGTAAGCCGCAGACCGAATGTCCAACTCAGAAGCGCGATAGTTGGGTGTGCCGTAAATGCAGCCACCGAGCATCAGCGCAAGTGACAGTAATATAGCAGCGCGCACCATTGCTAGACCGCAAACAACGCTAGAAAGATCAGGATGCCCAAACAGATGAGAACAAGCCACGTCACCAGCTTCAGAAAACCCGCATAGGTTTCTTCCTGTTCATCCGTATCCATAGAACCGTGTTTGTGTTTAGCCATCGCGCTCTCTCCTTCGCGTTTGATATTTGGCATAGAGTTTCTGTGTTGAAAAGGACTTAGGTCACGTCTGTGACATCCCCTCGAAGCTGAAATCCTATCCGGTTTGGCGCCTCTGCTTCTTCGGGTTTTGGTTCCGCCACCAACAGCACGTTCAACTGACTGACATGCTGGATGAGCTGCCGATGCTTGCCCATGATATCACGCCCGTAAAAGGTGATCATGTCTGGCGCGAAGTAGCCCATCCCTTCGATCCGAAGGGTGCCCGCGTCAGATCCAGCAAAACCCATGCCCACCTCTTCATCAGGGTTAAGTGTTTTTTCGAAGTTCTGGATGTACATGGCCACGCGATCATAGGCCCACTCCGCCGGGCTTTTCTGCGCAAGATCAGCATGGCGCTCCGCTTTGCCCTCTTCCACCGGTTTCCCACTTTTTTCCCGTGGGACATGGATTGCATACGCCTCTGGCAAGACGGCATTCTCCATCGCATCAGCTGTGTTTTCGGCCATAACTTTTCCCCGGTATCCGTTGATAGCGCATCACACCATCTGACCCTTTTTCCCGTGACGCAACCCCTGCCGCCCAGAGGCAGTTCATATGAGCTACTGCTTCGGTGAGGGCGAAACCGTACTCGGTCGGCTTCAAGGACCGCCCATACAGAAGGTCAAACGCCTCTGCCGCAGCTCGGGGCGTTTCGATAAACTCGGTCAAACGCGCAAGCGATGCTTCATGATGCTCGATCAACTGCTTCGCGCGGGTCTTCAATCCATAAAACGGAAGTTTGTGACCCGACAGCACGAGTGCAGTGTCATCGCCCAACGCGTGGAATCGGGCGCAACTCGCCAACCATTCTTCAAGCGGATTGGCATCAGGTTCCGTTGCATGGACTGCAATATTGGACGAAATCCCGTGGATCACCTGATCACCTACAATCACCAATGATCCGTCTTCCGACCATAACGTGACGTGTTCCGGCGCATGTCCTTCACCAACGACAATCGTCCAATTGCGCTGACCGAGTTTTATCGTCTGACCTTCTTGCAGCCGTTCATACCCGATCGAAATGGGATGGGCGACGTCTGAAAAGTTATACGGCCGTTCTTGCAGGCGCTGTTCCAGCAGGTCGGGGGGCATTCCAGCAGCTTTGTAAAACGCATAGGTCTGTGTTGGCCACTTCTCCTGCACATCAAGAATAAGCATGCGACCGAGCAGAAACGTCGTCCGACTAGTTAGAAGTTTCGCACCCTGGGCCTGAAACCACCCCACCATCCCCAAATGGTCGGGATGGTAATGTGTCAGCAAAATTTTTGTCACAGGTTTACCGGCAAGTGGCCCGTTCAGCAGAGTTTCCCAGATCCCGATGCCGCGCTTCGAATGGAAGCCCGCATCAATGATGCACCAGCCATCGCCGTCATCCACCGCGTAGACATTCACATGATCCAAAGCCATCGGCAGCGGAAGCCGCATCCACAAAATACCGTCTGCAACCTCTATCGCAGAGCCTTCTTCAGGCAGTGTCTCAAACGGCGTGGTGATCTTTCCCATGCACGCCTGAAATCGCAAAGCGGTACGCGACGCAACCGCTAACCTTGCGAAAACCCAAGCTATTGCCTAGCGGTCGCGGATGGAAATTTTGTTGCCAGATGATGTGGACAAAGCTGCCGAATATTTGCTTTCGGCACGCCTTGTCGCCTTCCCAACCGAGACGGTATACGGACTTGGCGCACGCGCTGATAATGACCTTGCGGTGGCCGGCATATTTGAGGCTAAGGGTCGGCCCAGTTTCAATCCCTTGATCGTCCATGTCGCCTCAATGGCCGCAGCAGAAGAGGTTGCTATTCTGAAGGGTCCGCTTCGGGATTTTGCGGAGGCGTTTTGGCCTGGGCCACTGACGATTGTGGCCCCAAGTTTGGGGTCGGTTTCAAAACTTGTGACTGCAGGTCTTTCGACAGTTGCGGTGCGGGTTCCAAACCATCCGCTTGCGTTAAAGCTATTAGCTGAAACAGGGTGCCCAATCGCGGCACCCTCTGCCAATCCTTCGGGACAGATCAGCCCAACAGAAGCTCAGCATGTCGTAAGCGGGCTGGGGTCCAAGATTGCAGCCGTTCTGGATGGGGGGACGACAACAGTGGGCGTCGAGTCGACAATTGTTGGGCTGGTAGATGGCGTGGTCACGATTTTGCGGCCGGGCGGCATTACCCAAGATCAAATAGAAATCGTAACAGGTCAGTCCGTAAAGCCGCTTGGCAAGTCCACAGACCCTAAGCCCTCTGCTCCCGGTCAGCTCGCATCGCACTATGCCCCGGCAAAGGCGGTTCGCCTCAACGCCGCTTCGCCTGAGGCCGGAGAAGTGTTTCTGGGATTTGGCGATATTCAATCTGGTCAATTCAACCTGTCCCCCACTGGCAACTTAAAAGAGGCTGCGGCGAACCTGTTTCGCCTCCTTCACGAGTTGGATGCGCTTGAAACGCATCAATCAATCGCAGTTGCCCCTATTCCAAATACTGGGCTGGGGGTTGCTATTAATGATCGTTTGAGCCGTGCCGCAGCGCCCCG
>JBCBON010000129.1:0-506 GCA_039821195.1 Pseudomonadota bacterium | reverse complement strand
TGGACAATAACTTTAGATTTTAGAGCTAACACCAAAAAAAAAATAAATAAAATGATAACCTTGACCTTGACCTTGATCTTTTCAATATTACTTATAGGGCCTCCAATTTTGGTGATTCGAAGTTTAAGAGAAATGTCATGGACACTAGAAAAATAAAATGATAACCTTGACCTTGACCTTGATCTTTTCAATATTACTTATAGATGAAAAATTAGGCCTTATTAAATGCTACAAATGAGCTATGTTTTAACGCTCTAGGACAAGCGGTACTGAAGATATGGGTGAAAATTGTGTTTGATATTTTCAGTACCGCTTGTCCTAGAGCGTTAAAATATAGCTCATTTTGTAGCATTGGATAAGGCCTAACTTTTGATCTATAAATTAGTTTGAAAAGATCAAGGTCAAGGTCAAGGTCATCATTCAACTTGTTTTTTTTAGCTCTAAAATCTATAGCTATCGTTGAAATTTTATTAAATTTGAACGATAGCTATAGATTTTAGAGCTAA
>JBCBON010000128.1:0-510 GCA_039821195.1 Pseudomonadota bacterium | reverse complement strand
AGTTTCGCCGACAGCGCTTTTTGCGCAAGGCGGGCATCGATGCAGATGATCGGCAGCCCGAGCTTCTCCAGCCGACGGTGCAATCAGATCGAGAGCTGCCCGCTCTCGTGCACGATCCGATCCGGGCACAATCCCTTCTCAGCAAAATGCTGTGCGATGGCCTCTGGATCTGTCACGACGGTCGAGCGGTGCACTACACCGCCCTCGCCATCTACAACGCAGATCGAAATCTCTTTCAGGGATACATCGAGCCCGGCATATTGGCCCATGGTCGTTCTCCTCGCGGCATTTACAGATGAGGCCAGACTATCTGGACCTCTGGCGCCCGGGGAGAGCGGCCGCCGCGATCACACCATGTCGTTTTTGTCACTTGCTGCGGAGCAGCCGGAAGCATTGAAAAATCTTGTGCCACAAACCCTTGGCAAAACTCAGTAAGCTTTTGTCACGTTTTTGGCCGCAGCCCGAAGAGCGGTCATTCCTGCGCTGTGCAGCATCGGTAACTCTGGGCTC
>JBCBON010000127.1:0-516 GCA_039821195.1 Pseudomonadota bacterium | reverse complement strand
CCTATAAAAAAAGACAAAAGCGAATTGGTGTTCGTGGCAATGGGCGGCTTGGGCGAGATCGGCATGAATTGCTATCTCTATGGCTTGGGTCCGCCAAGCGCCCGCCAGTGGCTAATGGTTGATCTCGGTTTGACATTCCCGGGCGACGGCGAGTTCGGTGTTGATGTCGTCTTTCCGGACTTGCGCTTCATCTCGGCCGAACGCGGCAATCTTGCAGGCATCGTGATCACCCACGCCCATGAAGATCATATCGGCGCGGTAATCGACAATTGGCACGAACTTCGTGCGCCAATCTATGCCTCACCGTTCACGCTTGGCATGTTGAAGGCTAAGCTCGGCGATTATGGCGGGGACGATCCTTTGCCATTGAACAAGGTCGAACTCGGGAGCCGCTTCGATGTCGGACCATTTGATATTGAACTGGTCGACATGGCGCACTCGATCCCCGAACCCTCAGCACTTGCCATTCGCACCCCACACGGCCTCGTCGTCCATTCGGGCGATTGGAAGCTCGAT
>JBCBON010000126.1:0-536 GCA_039821195.1 Pseudomonadota bacterium | reverse complement strand
CTTTTCGCGGGCCTCGCTGAGCGAAAAGATCACGGCATGGAAGGAGGACTACAACCTACACAGACCACACTCATCCCTGGGCAATCTCACGCCGCAGGAATTTGCATTAAGGTCGAGACTGGAAACCAAGGCCGCATGAGGCCAGAAATCAACCGACGGATTCTCCCAAACGCTGGAGGGAAGTCGGGTCTCAGGTCACCTTCTTTAAGCTTCCTTACCGATGTCCACTGAGTCCATAGTCCAGCGAAGAATGCGATCTCCTGATCCGGCAGTTCAAACCAAACGTTCTGAAACGATCCGCCTGTCGGCTTATGCGGCTCAGCAAACGAAGTGAACGGTACCACGCACCGATGTCCGACCCCCAGCCATCTTCGCCAATGAGGTGAACGAGTGTTGCGGACATTAGTAACACCACGGTCAGTTTTCTTGCCCTTCAGTGCAAAGGCGGGGCTAGGGAGACCCCATCTGAACATAGACATCGTGAGGGCGCTATCCGCCCTGTAGATGACAGGTGCCGGGTAGTCGGGGTAAATGCC
>JBCBON010000125.1:0-543 GCA_039821195.1 Pseudomonadota bacterium | reverse complement strand
ATAGCACATCGCGAAGGTCGTATGCGCCAGCACGATGGTCAGCACGCCCCGGTCCAGACCGATGGCGATGAACAGCAGCAAAAGCGACAGACCCGTAATGACCTCCGGCATCACCAACGGCGCATAGATCATGCCGCTGAACAGCGTGCGCCCCACGAACGCGCCCCGTCGCATCATTGCGTAGGCCGCCATCGTGCCCAATACGGTCGCAATGGTGGCTGAGAAAAACGCCACCCGCACCGTCACCCACGCGGCGTCCAGAAACGCCTCGTTACGAATGACCTCAGCATACCATTTGGTGGAAAAACCGGCCCAGACCGTCACCAACTTCGACTCGTTGAAGCTGTACACCACAAGAATGATCATCGGGATATACAGGAACGCAAAGCCCAGCGTCAGCGACACGATATTGAACGCCGAAAGACGATTCACGCGCCGCGCTCCCTTTGCTTCGCCTCATGGCGCTGGAACAACACAATGGGCACGATCAGGATCAGAAGCAGGATGATCGCCACGGCGGACGCAACCGGCCAGTCGCGATTG
>JBCBON010000124.1:0-588 GCA_039821195.1 Pseudomonadota bacterium | reverse complement strand
GTCGTCAAAATGGCCTTGGACTGCACCGACCTCAGTCCACGAGAACTGGCTGTGACCTTCACCGATGAGCAGCGCTACTTCATCTCAGAAGCCAGTGTCTATCGCATCCTGAAAGCCAGGGACCTGATCCCGAGCCCGGCCTTCATCGTCATCAAGGCGGCCGATGAGTTCAAGGATAAGACCACGCGCCCAAATGAGATGTGGCAGACCGACTTCACTTATCTGAAGGTGATTGGCTGGGGCTGGTATTACCTCTCCACGGTGCTGGATGATTTCTCGCGCTATATCGTCAGCTGGAAGCTTTGCACCAACATGGCCTCCATCGATGCGCAGGAAACCCTGGACCTCGCCTTGCAAGCCTCTGGGCTCGACCAGGTCAAAGTCAGACACCGGCCTCGTATCCTCTCGGACAATGGGCCGTCTTACGTATCTGAACAATTTGCCGACTGGCTTGCCGAAGAAGGCTTCACCCACACGCGTGGAGCGCCTTACCATCCACAGACCCAGGGCAAGATCGAGCGCTGGCACCAGACGCTCAAAAACCGCATCCTCTTGGAAAACTATTTCCTGCCCGGTGACACCGGGCAG
>JBCBON010000123.1:0-600 GCA_039821195.1 Pseudomonadota bacterium | reverse complement strand
CCGTCGCTGAGCATGAACGCCCAGTAGGCGGCAGTGACTGTGATATAGGCTTTGAAGCCGCTTGTGTCGCTCATGCCGATGCACCTGTCACACGGTCCAGCAGTGAGATGCGGCAAGCAGCCGTCCGCACGGCACGCGGTGTCAGCTTTGCCAGTTTTGCCATTTGCTCTCGCATATCAGAACCGCTCCGCGTTAGGTCAGAGATCGCGTCCGACCATCTGCGCGATGTCGGCCATCCGGCACGTGTAGCCCCATTCATTGTCGTACCATGCATAGACTTTCACCTGCGTACCATTCACGACCATCGTGGAGGGCGCGTCCACGATACCGGAACGCGGGTCGTTTAGATAATCAGCCGAGACGAGAGGACGCTCCTCATAGCCGAGGATGCCCTTCAAAGCCCCCGCGCTCCATGATTTGAACGCAGCATTCACTTCCTCGACCGTTGTTTCGCGCTCCATCTCGAAGACGCAATCGGTGAGGGACGCGTTCAGCAACGGCACGCGGACCGCGAGACCGTTTAGCCGGCCTTTCAGTTCGGGATAAATGAGCGTAATCGCCGTGGCCGAGCCGGTCGACGTCGGGATCAGCGAGTTCAGC
>JBCBON010000122.1:0-625 GCA_039821195.1 Pseudomonadota bacterium | reverse complement strand
TGCGCCCAGCATTCGGTACGCAAGCCAGGGGACAACGTAACGGACGCACGCATGACTCGTATCTGGCAATTCCTACTCGCCGCCTTCCTTGCCACCAGCACAATGGCACAGGCGCAGGAAACCGTGGTGGTGGAGCTTTTCACTTCGCAGGGCTGTTCGTCCTGTCCCCCGGCTGATCGTATTCTCGGCGAACTGGCCGAAGACGAGAACATCATCGCGCTCGCGCTGCATGTCGATTACTGGGATTACCTTGGCTGGAAGGACGAGTTCGGCAGCGCGGAACATACGCAGCGCCAGCGCGCCTATGCCCGCACGATGGGCGAACGGACAATTTACACGCCTCAGATGGTGATCGGAGGCTCCGAACACGTGGTTGGCTCGCGTGGCATGAAGGTCGCGAAAGCCGTACAGAAGCACGCAAGCCGCAAAATGCCCGTGCGCGTAGCGCTACAACGAAACGGCGAGACGGTGTCGATCCGTGCGACGGCCACCGGCAACGTGCCGAACGTTGTCGTGATGCTGGCCACCTATTCGCCGAAAGAAGTGGTCGACGTGCGTCGCGGCGAAAACGCCGGTCGGAAACTGACCTATCATAACGTTGTGCGTCGGATGGCACCGATCGGCT
>JBCBON010000121.1:0-637 GCA_039821195.1 Pseudomonadota bacterium | reverse complement strand
AGCCATAGCCATGGCCAGAGCCAGAGTCATAGCCATAGTTCGAGCCATAGCCAGCACCAGAGCCAAAACTAGAGCCACAGCCACAGCCAGAGCCAGAGCCAGCGCCAGAGCCAGAGCCGAAGCTAGAGCCAGAGCAGAAGCTAGAGCCACAGCCACAGCCACAGCCACAGCCACAGCCACAGCCAGCGCCAGAGCCACAGCCAGCGCCAGAGCCACACCCAGTGCCAGAGCCACACCTAGTGCCAGAGCCACACCCAGCGCCAGAGCCACATCCAGCGCCAGAGCCACATCCAGCGCCAGAGCCAGCGCCAGAGCCAGCGCCAGAGCCAGCGCCAGAGCCAGCGCCAGAGCCAGAGCCAGAGCCAGAACCAGATCCAGAGCCAGAGCCAGAACCAGATCCAAGACCAGAGCCAGAGCCAGAACCAGATCTAAGGCCAGAGCCAGAACCAGATCCAAGGCCAGAGCCAGAGACAGAGCCACAGAGACTTCAAAAAACGATGAGGAAGTGCGGTGGCCGTCAGGAGACGAGTAGGACATAGTCAACGCATGATTTTATTGGAATCGTTTTTTGAAGTCTCTGTGGCTCTGTCTCTAGCTCTGGCCTTGGATCTGGTTCTGGCTCTGGCCTTAGATCTGG
>JBCBON010000120.1:0-692 GCA_039821195.1 Pseudomonadota bacterium | reverse complement strand
AGCACTGGGTCGCCTACTGGGACATGTACCGTTACCCAGATGAGCTGCCGCCACTTGCGCTGGGGACGCTGGACTTCTGGTGGTACGATGCCGATGCGGCCGAGGCGCTGCGTGCCGCCGGCGCGTTGAACTGACCCCGCCATGGGCGCCTATATCCTCAGACGCCTGTTGTTGGTGATCCCCACACTTTTGGGGATCATGATTATCAACTTCACGCTGACCCAGTTCGTGCCCGGCGGGCCGATCGAACAGATCATCGCCCAGATCGAAGGCGATGGTGATGTGTTCGCCGGCATCTCTGGCGGGGGCAGCGAGACGCTGGATACCGGCGGGGACGATGGCTATGTCGGCGGTCGCGGCCTGCCGGTATCCAGCGTCTCGCTGCCCCCGCCAGAGATGCCGGCGAACACATCACCATCGCCTTCGATCTGGGCGATGATCTGTTCGATCGGCCCGCCGGGCACGAACTGGGTCAGCGTGAAGTTGATAATCATGATCCCCAAAAGTGTGGGGATCACCAACAACAGGCGTCTGAGGATATAGGCGCCCATGGCGGGGTCAGTTCAACGCGCCGGCGGCACGCAGCGCCTCGGCCGCATCGGCATCGTACCACCAGAAGTCCAGCGTCCCCAGCGCAAGTGGCGGCAGCTCATCTGGGTAACGGTACATGTCCCAGTAGGCGACCCAGTGCT
>JBCBON010000011.1:0-53798 GCA_039821195.1 Pseudomonadota bacterium | reverse complement strand
CTTTTTTTGCGGCGGTCACGGATTGAGCGATACTGTCTGCGGTGGGTTTTGGCTGATCTGGCGAACTTGTCATTTGTCTGGGTCTGAATGTTTCTAGATGGTGCAGCACATAAGTTGCGCGAAGTGAAAGGGTCATGCAATGTCAGACTTAGGACAAGATCTTGCAAACAGTATCGATGATGCAGCGGCGCGGCTGAAAGACGCGCGTCGCGAGATCGGCAAGCGCATCATGGGTCAGCATGATGTGGTCGAGCAGGTGATGGTCACCCTTTTGTCTGCGGGTCATGGGCTGTTGGTGGGTGTGCCTGGACTGGCAAAGACCCGATTGGTCAATGCCATTGGTACGGTCATGGGTCTCAATACGAACCGAGTACAGTTCACGCCCGATTTGATGCCTGCCGATATTCTTGGGTCCGAGGTTTTGGATCAATCGCCGGATGGCGCGCGCAGTTTTAAATTCTTGCAAGGTCCGATCTTCGCGCAACTTCTGATGGCTGACGAGATCAACCGTGCAAGCCCACGAACGCAGTCGGCGCTGCTTCAAGCGATGCAGGAATATCAGGTCACCATCGCTGGCAAAACTTACGACCTCCCGCAACCTTTCCATGTGCTGGCAACGCAAAACCCCATCGAACAAGAGGGGACTTATCCACTCCCCGAGGCGCAGCTCGACCGCTTTTTGTTGCGGATTGATGTGGATTTTCCGGACCGCGATACAGAAAAAGAGATCCTCTTGGCGACAACAGGGACGATGGATGCTGCTGCGACTTCGGTGTTTTCACCCGATGAACTGATCGCGTTGCAACAGATCGTTCGCGCAATGCCGGTTGGTGATGCCGTTATTGACGCGATCCTGACGTTAATCCGCGCGGCGCGTCCCGGAACCGAGGACGCAGACTCAACGATTACGCAGAATGTGACATGGGGGCCTGGCCCACGAGCCGCTCAGGCCATGATGCTGGCCACGCGCGCGCGTGCTTTGCTTCAGGGCCGACTATC
Source organism: Pseudomonadota bacterium (assembly GCA_039821195.1). Taxonomy (GTDB): domain Bacteria; phylum Pseudomonadota; class Alphaproteobacteria; order Rhodobacterales; family Rhodobacteraceae; genus Amylibacter. Next base: position 52,799 of record JBCBON010000011.1, on the reverse strand, counting down.
CCCGTCCATTAATGATGTTCTCTCGCTTGCCGTACCTGTTCTGACGCACCGTATGGCGCTCAGCTTTACGGCGAAGGCCGAGGGCGTTGTTCTGAACGATCTTATTGCGGACTTATCCCGCCGCACTCTGACACCGGACGCTGCTGCTGCATGAACGATGTCGTTGCCCGAGGGTTAGACCTCCGCGCGGATGCGGATGCTCTGTCGGCCGGTTTTCCCGGTCTTATGGCAGCAGCCGAAGAGCTGGCGTCATTGGCTGTGCTGGGTCCGCATGGGCGGCGCAGACCCGGGCATGGGGCCGAGTTCTGGCAATATCGCATGGCCGAAAGCACGGATGGCCTGCGTGATATTGATTGGCGACGGTCTGCGCGGTCCGACGAACGCTTCGTCCGTCAAATGGAATTGCAACTTGCACAGGCTCTTTCGTTATGGGTCGATCAGGGCGCATCTATGGAATTCACGTCCGACCCGTCCCGCGATACAAAAGCCCATCGCGCCGAAGTGCTTGGACTTGCCGCAGCCCTTATGATGGCAAAATCTGGAGAGCGCATAGGCATAATCGGAGATGGAGAACCACCTAAATTCGGCCTGCCTCAAGTTGAAAAGATGGCGCTAAAGCTTGCGCTGGCTGAACGCGAAAAAGACTACATCGCACCCAAGCGGAGCGATCTTTTGCCCGGGTCCCATGCCGTATTTATTTCCGATTTTTTGGGCGACTGGGATGCGATTGTAGAAGGGCTTGCAAACGCTGCGGGTCAACGTGTGCATGGCCTGATCGTACAGGTGCTCGACCCGATCGAGGAAGAGTTCCCTTTTTCGCGCCGCGTTCTGTTCGAAAGTGTAGGGGGCGGCCTGAGCTTTGAGACTAAGCAGGCAGGCTCTCTCCGGGATCGCTTCCTCGCCAAGTTGCGCGCCCGTCAAGATGCCCTCCGGGATCTCGCTCGCAACACGGGGTGGCAGGTGCTGTTCCACAGAACCGACCAAAGCGCGTTAGAGGCGTTGCGCTGGATCTTCTTTGGACTGGAGAACCCAAGATGAGTGCTTTGGCTGCGCTGACCTTCACCACGCCGTGGCTTTTGTGGGCGCTGATCGCGCTGCCCGTTTTGTGGTTCCTGCTGCGTTCGGTGCCACCTGCGCCCGTGGTTGAACGCTTCCCGGCGATCACGCTTTTGCTGGGGCTGGAAGATGACGACACCACACCAGCCAAAACGCCTTGGTGGTTACTGCTCCTGCGCATGCTCGCTTTGGCGGCGCTGATTGTGGGGCTGGCTGGCCCGCGCATTGACCCCCAAGCTCAGGTTGGCACATCAGACCGTTTAACGATTGTTGTGGATGCCTCTTGGGCAACAGCGCAAAGCTGGTCTGGGCAAAGCACGTTGTTATCAGATCAACTGGCCGAGGCACGCCGAACAGGCAAACAAGTTGCGTTAATCGACTTATCTGAAACTCCGAACGCCGCACAGACCGAGTTTGAGTTGCCCGAACAGGCCATCGCGGCCTCGGACAGTGTAAGACCTCAATCATGGCGACCTGATTACGCCGGTTGGGCAGAGGTTATGTCCGGTTTTGACGCCTTTGACACAGTTTGGCTTTCTGATGGGCTCGATCACCCCGAACGCTCGGCGCTGACAAGCGTTTTGAATGACAAAGGTACACTCACGGTTTTCGAGGCAGAACGCTTCGTTCTTGGGCTCTCATCCGCGAAGCTCGATGCTGGTGCGCTTTTGGTGAAAGCGCTGCGCAGCGAAGGGGACGGACGCCAAGACATTACGATTGAGGCGGTCGGTCTTGATCCCTCGGGCATCACCCGCGTGCTGGCGGAACAAGTCGCAACTTTTGAGCCCGTTACAACCGAAATGGATGTCGCGATTCAGCTTCCAACCGAGTTACGAAACCGGGTGACCCGCCTTCAGATTGCCGGGCTGGCCTCTGCCGGCGCGGTTGTGCTCTCTGATAGCTCTCTCAAGCGCAAGCGCGTGGGGCTCTACACCCCGGTCGCGGAGGCCGAGGCGACCACGCTTCAATCGCCACTCCACTATCTCGAGAACGCTCTCGTTGAGACTGCGGATCCGTTTGAAAGCGACCTGCCAACGATGCTGGATGTCGGTCCGGATGTCATCATCATGGCCGATGTCGCCACGCTGTCCGCGGTAGAAGAAGAGCGACTGGTTCAATGGGTCTCTGATGGCGGTATTCTTGTCCGCTTTGCCGGTCCAAGACTGGCATCCGCTGGCAGCCAAATCACAGATGCTGACCCGCTGTTGCCGGTTCTTTTGCGCGCTGGCGGTCGCGAGATTGGTGGCACAATGAGTTGGGGTGATCCCAAAACCTTGCAGGACTTCCCCGAAGGCAGCCCGTTCTTCGGACTGGAAATTCCGGCTGATGTCCAAGTGTCCAGTCAGGTGCTTGCTCAACCCGATCCGGAACTGGCGGAAAAAACCTATGCCAGCCTGTTGGATGGCACCCCTCTTGTGACGGGCAGTCCCCTTGGCGCTGGTCAGGTGATCTTGTTCCATGTCACCGCGAACGCGAATTGGTCCAATCTGCCAATATCGGTTCTGTTTGTTCAAATGCTGGAGCGGCTGTCCATTCTATCTGCGGCCAGCCTCGCGGACGCCGAAACGCTGGAGGGACGGCTTTGGACACCGGAACAGGTATTGGATGGGTTTGGCATCGAAGGGGACGGAGGACTGTTTGCCGCCGTCGATGGCGGACGTCTCGTCTCAGAGGTCCCTGGACCGGACCTCCGCCCCGGTCTTTATTCGGAAGGGGAACAGATCATCGCCTTCAATGCGCTGGGCACTGAGGATGTCCTTTCGCCCGCAACCTGGCCGCTGGGCACGGATCTCAGAAATTTTGCCGGGGCTGTTGTACAAAACTTCACATCCCTATTCATCTCGCTGGCTTTTGCTATTCTGCTGATGGATATTTTTGCGTCTCTTTGGGTACAGGGCTCGTTGCTGCCCCGGAAACTGGCGCGAACGGCAGCCCTCTTTTTGGCCTTTTGGATCAGTGCACCTGATGTCGAGGCGCAAGAGGTGGATCCGCTCTATGTCGCGAATAACACCGTGCTGGCCTATGTCATCACAGGTGATCGTCGGCAGGACAATCTGTCGGAGGCTGGCCTGCGCGGGTTAAGCGCGCAGCTGACGCGGCGCACATCTATAGAGCCGACGGACCCGGTCGGTGTTGATCTGATCCGCGACCCTCTGGAGTTGTTCCCCTTCATTTATTGGCCAATTACCGAGGGCCAGCGCCCGTTGGATGCGGAAACCGTCGCGAAAGTGAATGATTTCTTGCGCACAGGCGGAATGATCATGTTCGACACTAGGGACGCCAATTTGGGCCGGAACTCGTCATCGAATACGGTCAACGGTCGCATTTTGCAACAGATCGCAGCGGGGCTTTCGATCCCGCCTATCGAACCCGTCCCCGAGGATCACGTTCTGACCCGAACCTTTTACCTCATCCAAGAGTATCCGGGGCGCTATTTCGGCGCGCCTGTCTGGGTCGAGGCGGCACCGGCCGACGCGATCCGGGGCGAGGGCATGCCCTTCCGCAACCTCAACGATGGGGTCAGCCCGATTATTCTGGGTGGAAATGACTGGGCGGCGGCTTGGGCCATAGATCAAAATGGCGATCCGCTTCGGCCTGTCGGTCGAGGGTCCGCCGGGGAACAGCAACGCGAGTTTGCATATCGTTTTGGCGTGAACCTGATCATGTATGTGATGACGGGCAACTATAAGTCGGACCAAGTTCATGTTCCGGCCCTGCTTCAAAGATTGGGGAACTGATGGACGCCCTCACATTCATCCCGCTGATACCGGTCAATATCGTTCTGATCGGCATGGCCCTGGGCGTCATGGCTCTGCTGTATTCTGCGTGGCTTGGATCAAAGGGCTGGTGGATCCGGTTCTTTGCCCTTCTTTCCATTGCAGCCGTTTTACTTGGGCCGAGCTTGCGCGAAGAGGACAGCACACCTTTGCCCGAGATCGCATTTCTGGTGACCGATCGCTCGGACAGCCAAGAGGTGTCAGATCGTGCAGCGCAGACCGATGCGGCAGAGGCGGCTTTGCTTGAGGCCTTCAATGACGCGGAAAACCTAGAGGTCGTGACGCTGGAGGTGGTAACCGACCAAACTTCGGATGATCCAGGCTCGTATGTGATGGCGGCCTTAGCTGAGGCGGCGGCAAAAGTGCCGGTCGATAGGATCGCAGGCGCTGTCATTATTTCCGATGGTCGCATTCATGATGCGACTGCCCTTGGCCCGTTCCCAGCCCCGCTGCATATCTACCAGACGGGTCGCTCCACCGATTGGGATCGAAGACTGAACATTCAAAACGCACCTGCCTTTGCCATTTTGGGTGAACAGGTGAATGTCAACTTGCGCATTGATGATGCAGGCGCTGTTCCCAGCGAAGTCAGCGGGAGCGCGCTTGTGCAGATTGCCATCGATGGTGGGGAACCTGCGCAATACACCGTCGAAACAAATCGCGATCTCACGCTGCCGTTGGTTCTGGAACATGCCGGACCCAACGTTTTGCAAATTATTGTCGTGCCCACCGAAGGGGAAATTACCGAACGAAACAATGCCGCTGTCCTGTCCATCAACGGCGTCCGCGACCGGCTGCGCGTGTTGCTGGTCTCGGGTGAGCCCCATCCCGGAGAGAGGACTTGGCGCAATCTTTTGAAATCAGATTCGTCCGTCGATCTGGTGCATTTCACAATTCTGCGCTCTCCGGACAAACTGGACGGCGTGCCCGTGAGGGAACTGTCGCTCATTGCCTTTCCGACCCGGCAACTCTTTTTGGAGAAGATCGAAGAGTTTGATCTGATTATTTTTGATCGCTACAGGCGGCGCGGCATCTTGACCAATCAGTACCTCAACAACATCGTGAATTACGTCCGCGAGGGTGGTGCCGTTTTAATCGCACCTGGCACGCCCTTTGCGGGTGTCGAAAGCCTGGCGCGCACCCCAATCGGAGAGATCCTTCCGGCCCTTCCAACGGCGCGCGTCTATGAAGAAAGCTACATTCCAGAGATCACCGATCTTGGATCCCGCCACCCTGTCACAGCAGGACTGGAAGAGTTTGGCACTGGCCCCGATGAAAACGGGCTGCCAAGCTGGGGGCCTTGGTTGCGTCAGATTGAAATGACACAGACATCGGGGCAGGCCGTCATGTCCGGCGTGAACGAGCAACCCTTGGTGATTTTGGATCGCGTTGGCGAAGGGCGCGTCGCCCTTATGGCGTCCGATCATGCCTGGCTGTGGACCCGCGGGTTCGAGGGCGGGGGCCCCCAACTCGATTTACTCCGGCGCATGGGGCATTGGTTGATGCGGGAACCTGAGCTGGAAGAAGAGCGTTTGACCGCCGAACCAAATGCCAATGGATTCACCCTTTTCCGTCGAACGATGTCCGAAGAGGCCGCACCCGTTGAGGTTGTGCGCCCTGACGACACTTCGTTTTCCGTAACGCTTGAGAAGGGCGATGATGGCCTCTGGCGCGCTGACGTGAATGAAACTCAAAACGGTCTCTACCGTCTGACCGATGGTGAGGAAGACGCGGTGATCGCGCTTGGCCCCCCTGCGCCCAAGGAATACGAACGAACAATCGCAGGCGTTGACACAATAGCAGGGGTTGTCAACGCGACCTCAGGGGGTGTTTTGCGCGTAGAGGCAGTATCTACACCAGAAATCAGGTTCGTGCGAGAGGGCCGGACCACCGTGGGTCGCGACTGGTTCGGTCTATACCGCCGGGATGCCGCACTTGTGACTGACATCCGTCAGTCGGAATTTCTGCCACCTTGGGCCTGGTTGATCATTGCTTCTGGCTTTGCCGTGTTGGCGTGGTTGCGGGAGGGGCGGATGCGTGCCCCAAAGAAGCCCGAGGAAATCGCCTAAAAAGTGTAAACTTTGTCTTGAAGCGGACACATTCTTAATGAAACCTCTTTTTTTAGGGCGTACTAGGCGATACGTCGGGAGTTAAAGGGATTGGGTCTACCAAAGTGAAGAAGCTTCTTGCAGCCTTTTTATGTCTTTGGATTGCCGCACCCGCGCATGCCCAAGGTCTCCAGCCCATCGTTTCTGCAGATAAAGCGCAGGCATGGCAGGGTGTTGGGCGCTTGAACCTTGGTCCTCATGGGATGTGCACAGGCGCTTTGATTGCGCCTAATCAGGTTTTGACGGCAGCGCACTGCTTCTTTGATGAAACCAGCCTTGAACCGATCAAACCATCCGAGGTGGTATTTCTCGCAGGTTGGCGCAACGGGCGGGCCGCAGCCGAACGTGTGGCCAGCCGGATCGTCATTCACAAGGATTACAGACCTGAACTGCCGCTTCGGGACGCTGTTTCCGTCGATTTGGCTCTCGTTGAACTGTCGCACCCAATCGACAGCACAACCGCAATGCCGTTTGAGCTGGAACAACAACCATCGGTGGGCCGCGAACTGACCGTCGTATCTTATGCGCGCAACCGCTCCGAAGCGCCGAGCATCGAAAGCGGTTGTGAAGTCTTGGATCGCACCAACCGCGTGATCACTGCAAACTGTGATGTGGATTTTGGGGCCTCTGGATCCCCGATTTTTGTGGTAAACCGTGGCGTTCCGAAGATTGCGTCCGTGATGTCCGCAATGGCCCAAACCGAATCACATGGTAAATTCTCCATCGGGGTCGCTTTAGGTGCGCCGCTTATAGAATTACAAAGACAGTTGCAGTTTGATAATAGTGTTTTCCAGCGCAAAATACCGGGCGCGGGCTCCATCGCCGAGCAGTTAGGTCGCAACTAACAGATGTGACTTTTTTCACTCATTTTTGATATGAGTGACTTGAAAGTAAAAAGCACTTACTCCACATGCTCTTCATCTGTCGCCCAGTGATTGGGGGCAGGCTCTAACCGCCCGTCCGAACAGGAGGGCACCCTATTCATATCGCTTCTTAAGGAGGATGTGCTTATGCGCAGATTTGACTTTGAACCGCTCTATCGTTCAACCGTAGGCTTTGACCGTCTGGCCACCGTGCTGGATCGCGCGCTGTCGTCTGATGTAGGGACAGGTGGATACCCGCCCTACAACATCGAAAAGCGTGGCGATGATGCTTACCGCATCGCGATCGCCGTGGCAGGTTTTGCCGACAGTGAACTGAGCATCGAAACGCGCGATCATCAGCTGATCGTCACTGCAAAGAAAGCGGACGCAGAAGACGGCGAAAAGCCGACTTACCTGCACCGTGGTATTGCGACGCGGGCGTTTGAAAAACGCTTCCAGCTGGCCGATCACGTGCGTGCCGTTGGCGCCGAAACGGCGGACGGACTGCTTCATATCGACCTCGTGCGCGAAGTGCCCGAGTCCATGAAGCCGCGCCGGATCGAAATCGCGGGACCTTCCACCATTGAGGTGGAGGTACAGAATAAGGAGGGGGCGCAAGCGTAAGCTGACCCTTCTTTAGGGTGGTTCGCCACCCGGGCAGTACCTGAATTAGTGTGTTCTCTAAGGCCGTTTCCCCCTAATTAAAGCGGCTGGCCATAATTCAGGGATACGCCGCCGGGATTCCCCTCCCCGGCGGCGTTTCTGCTTCAGAGCGATTATGCCTTTTGATCTATGTTGGTGGCCAATCGATGGTCCAAACGGGGCAAACTTCGACAATCATTGTGGAAAAGCGCATGAAAAAGGGGCGGAAAATCCGCCCCAAATGCCCAATCTTTGAATGAGACGTTAATCTACACTTGTGCAGATATACTTCATTTCGAGGAACTCTTCGATCCCATGGCTGGAGCCTTCACGACCCAGTCCCGATTGTTTCACCCCACCAAACGGCGCTACTTCGGTCGAGATAATGCCGGTGTTCACCCCGACAATCCCGTATTCCAGAGCTTCTTGAACGCGGATCACGCGGTTCAGATCGTTCGAAAAAAAGTAAGAGGCCAGACCAAAGATCGTATCATTGGCCAATTTGATCGCTTCTTCCTCGGTTTCAAACTTGAACAGCGGTGCAACCGGGCCAAAAGTCTCTTCCTGAGTTAACATCATGTCACCGGTGACGTCGGTCAGGATGGTCGGCTCAAAGAATGTTTTGCCAAGCTCTGGCTGCTTACCACCTGCCATGATTTTCGCGCCCTTGGAGGTGGCGTCTTCAATATGCTCGACCACTTTGTCCAAGCCGCCTTTGTCGATCAGGGGACCATGTGTCGTGCGTCCATCAAGGCCATCGCCAACGTGCATTTTGGCCACACGCTCAGCCAGTTTTTCGGCAAACGCGTCATAGACACCTGCCTGCACATAAATCCGGTTTGCACAGACGCAGGTCTGTCCGTTGTTTCTGAATTTACACACAACTGCACCATCCGCCGCCTTATCCAGATCCGCATCATCAAACACGATAAAGGGTGCGTTCCCGCCAAGTTCCAGCGCCATCTTTTTGATCGTCGGAGCGCATTGCGCCATCAAAATTCGTCCAACTTCGGTCGAGCCTGTGAAGGTCAGCTTCCGCACAGTTTCGTTGCTGCACATCTCGCCGCCAACGGCGCGCGATTGTTTGGATGTGATGACGTTGAATACACCTTTTGGAACACCGGCGCGTTCTGCGATAACGGCAAGCGCTGTCGCAGACAGGGGCGTCTCGGCCGCGGGCTTCACCAAAAAGGTACAACCAGCAGCAAGTGCTGGCGCCATTTTCCGCGTGATCATGGCGGATGGGAAATTCCATGGCGTGATCGCAGCGCAAACTCCGATGGGCTGTTTGATCACGGTGATCCGCTTGTCGGCCATATGGCCTGGGATGGTTTCGCCATAGACGCGCTTGGCCTCTTCGCCAAACCACTCCACGAAACTGGCCGCATACGCAATCTCGCCCCGAGATTCCGCCAGCGGCTTGCCCATCTCTGCCGTCAGAATGATCGCCAGATCCTCTTGATTATCCATCATCATTCTGAAGAAGGATCGCAAAATCCGATGCTTTTCCTTTGCAGGTTTTGCCGCCCAGGTCGGAAAGGCTTTCTCAGCCGCTTCAATCGCCTCGCGCGTTGCGTTTTCGTCCAGATCCGGTACCGATGTAATGACATCCCCACGCGCGGGATTGGTCACATCAAAGGTCTTCCCGTCGGGTGCATCAATCCATTTGCCGTTCACATAGGCCTGGCTCGCAAGCAGGGTCGGATCATTCAGCAGGTTCTTAATATTGGTTTTGTCCAGCATGGGCGGCCTCATCAAAGATGTTTGACCAGACTGTCGCACAGCTCCGCTGCGGGCTACAAGCCATTGGGCCGTCTCAGACGGTTTATTTTGCACCTGCACAGTCCTATGTAACTTACAGACCCTAGGAGGTGGCGATGCGATACATAAAATGGACGTTTACTGTCCTTTTGGTGCTCTTTTTGGCGGCACTTCTTCATTACACCCTCCCTCAAAAGGACATCGTCCGGGTTGTTGATTCCGATATCAAACGGATGGAGGTTGGCGCGCGCCCGGTTTTTTGGGGGCGCGGCGATACGTTTAATGAAACATCTGGCCTCGGGACACGGGACGTCCGCTTCATCAATACAGTAGATGTTGACGGTCGCACCCGCGTGTATCGCAACGAAGATACGGGCATCTTCGGATGGCCGCCGTATTTCAAAACCGACAGTTCCGATCTTCAGACGCTTGCTGCCGATCTGCGATCGACCTCTGCCGATCCGCGCTGGGTGGTGTTGACCCATTACGGATGGCGCAGCACATGGTTTACGATCTTCCCGAACGCGGTGGGGGTCCGCGAGGTCGAAAGCCCCGATGTCCAGATCATTCCGTGGTTCAACATCGTCTTCTTGACCCTTTTCGCGCTGCTCATGTTGGCAGGCTACCGGCTATATCAACGCTTTTACGATCGCTGGATTGATCCTGCCGTCGATGTCCTTGATGAGGCGTGGGAGGATGCGACCCGTCCAAACGTGCCATTTGGGGAACGCGTTAAATCCGTGTTCCGCCGGGATCGCAAATAGGCCGATTTGACTCGCCAAAATTTCCACAGTTTGGCAAGATATCCGTCAACTTAGAAAGAAGAGATCGATGAGCATACCTTACCGTTCCCGCACAACGACCCATGGCCGCAACATGGCGGGCGCGCGCGGCCTCTGGCGCGCCACCGGCATGAAGGATGAGGATTTTGGAAAGCCGATTATCGCGATTTCCAATTCCTTTACACAGTTCGTTCCGGGCCACGTTCACCTTCAAAACCTTGGCCAGTTGGTCGCGCGCGAAATCGAAGCCGCAGGTGGTGTAGCGAAGGAGTTCAACACAATCGCGGTGGATGACGGTATTGCGATGGGCCATGATGGGATGCTCTATTCCCTGCCATCGCGTGAGATTATCGCTGACAGCGTAGAATACATGGTCAACGCGCATTGCGCCGATGCGATGGTGTGCATTTCCAACTGTGACAAGATTACTCCGGGTATGTTGATGGCGGCGATGCGTCTCGACATTCCGTGCATCTTCGTCTCCGGCGGCCCGATGGAGGCTGGTAAGGTCGAAGTTGATGGCAAAGAGCTGGCGATTGACCTTGTTGACGCCATGGTCGAGGCCGCAAACCCCGAACGGACAGATGCTGAAGTCGCCGCTTTCGAGGCCGAGGCATGCCCGACCTGTGGTTCGTGCTCTGGTATGTTTACGGCGAACTCCATGAACTGCTTGAACGAGGCGCTGGGTCTTGCTTTGCCGGGGAACGGTTCCATTCTTGCAACGCATGCTGACCGTGAGGCGCTGTTCAAACGCGCTGGCCGTCGTATCGTGGAAATTACCAAGAAATATTACGTCGAGGGCGACACACGATACTCCGCTCGGGGCATCGCGACCAAATCGGCTTTCGAGAACGCGATGCGCCTTGATATCGCCATGGGCGGCTCAACCAATACGATCCTGCATATCTTAGCCATGGCGCGCGAAGGCGAAGTTGACTTCACTCTAGATGATATCGACCGACTGTCCCGGTCCACGCCGTGTTTGTCTAAGGTCGCACCTGCCGTCCAAGACGTCCATATGGAAGACGTCCATCGCGCCGGGGGTATCATGTCTTTGCTGGGGTCACTCCATCGCGGCGGCATGCTGGATGGCTCCGCCATGACCGTCCACTCCGAAACGATGGCCGAGGCGATTGCAAAATACGACATCACCGAAACCGATGATCCGGAAATCCATCAACTCTATAAAGCGGCCCCGGGCGGCGTGCGCACCACGCAGGCCTTCAGCCAAAACCGCCGCTATAAAGAGCTTGATACGGACCGCAAGAATGGTGTGATTCGGGACGTCGATCACGCCTTCAGCGCAGATGGCGGCCTTGCAGTTCTATTCGGCAATATCGCCGAAGAAGGCTGTGTTGTGAAAACGGCCGGTGTCGATGAAAGCATCTGGAAGTTTTCTGGCCCGGCCATTGTTTGTGAAAGCATGGAAACGGCCGTGAACCGTATCTTGGGTAAAGAGGTCGCTGCTGGTGACGTCGTGGTCATCCAGTATGAAGGTCCAAAAGGTGGGCCTGGCATGCAGGAAATGCTTTATCCGACCAGCTACCTCAAATCGATGCGGTTGGGTAAGGAATGCGCACTCATCACCGATGGTCGCTTCTCGGGCGGAACATCAGGCCTGTCTATCGGTCATATCTCGCCAGAGGCGGGCGAGGGCGGCAATATCGGCCTGATCCAAGAAGGGGATATCATCGAGATCGATATTCCGAACCGGACGATCAACGTAAAACTCAGCGACGAGGAACTTGCGGAACGTCGTGCTGCCAAAGGTCCAACGCCTTGGTTTCCCACGGAAAAGCGCAAGCGCAAGATCAGCCGCGCGCTGCGAGCTTATGCGTCGCTTGTATCCAACGCCTCTGCAGGAGCGGTTCGTCAGGAACCTTAAAGATTCGCGCTTGCGGATCGGGTGGGCTTCGTTTAGCCCGCCCTCACCCCAGAATGCCCGGGTAGCTCAGGGGTAGAGCAGCGGATTGAAAATCCGCGTGTCGGTGGTTCAAATCCGCCCCCGGGCACCATTTCTCGACAATTATGAAAATTGTGAGGCATTTTTCGCGCTTAACGTGTGAGATTGCGGCATCAAGTAACATTTATTTGCTTGGATAGGGTCTATATACCTAAGTATAAGTTAACTAGACCTAACTAGACGAATCATTATGAAAACCTGGAAAACAGTACAGAACGACGAACGCGGCACGATCACGGCATTTGCCATTTCTACTTATATCGTAATGATCACATTGGCGGGCTTCGCGATTGATACCGCGCGGGTCGAACTGGATCGAACGAAGATCCAAGTGGCCGTGGACAACGCCGCCTTGGCCGCGGCCTCGTTGAACCAGACCGTCAATCCGGAAACGGGTCTAGCGAAGACACCTGCGGAAGTTGTTGCGCTGTATATGGCGAAGGCCGATATCCCATCGGGGTTCAAAGATAGCTACTCCGTCGAACAGGACGAGACGACTTTGTTTGACACGTCGCGCTCGGTGTCGATTACAGGAACCGAGTCTGTGTCTACGATGTTCATGAAAATGATGGGTGTCGATGAATTCACCTACACCGTCCAGTCTTCTGCTTTGGAAGCCGAGATGGTCGATACAGAGGTTTCCCTTATCTTGGACATTTCGGGTTCGATGCTTGGAGAGCAAAAACTTGGAAGCCTCGTAACCGGAGCGAAGGAATTCGTGACCGCGATGTTGGCGAGCAATTCCGAAGAGAACCCACATGTCGTTTCGATCTCGCTTATTCCGTACAGCGCGTATGTGAATGGCGGTAAAGACCTTACGGGTTTGTTTGAAAACGAGTTCAAAGATTATGGTCAGAAGGTCGCCCCTGAAGTGGCCGCCGCGATGAACAACACTGGTTTGTGTTCATACTTTGAGGACAACGCGTTCCAGTCAGCACAGCAGTGGGGATCGAACGAAATGATCCCGATGATGACTTGGGGTTATTACAACTACTCCAGCAGCTACGGCCAAACTAGCAACCACGTCAGAACACCATGGTGTCCTGACTTTGCCTGGGCAGAGGTTTTGCCCTTGAGCAATGACGAAACGGAGCTTCACAGTCGTCTCGATCAATTCAAACCGACAACCAATACGTCGATTGATGATGCGGTGTTGTGGGGAACTGTCCTGCTTGATCCGACGTCTCGTGACGAGATCGAGGAAATGGCGACAGGCGGTTATGCTGATCTATCCGGCTTCCCGGAGGAGCGCGTTTCGTATGTTGAAGAAGAGGTTTATATCGAAGTGGGCGGCATTCCAGTGCTGCAAGGTACCGAAACCAAGAGAGTAACGTCCAGTACTCAGGATGTTGATTCTGGCTTTATCGGGCGTCCTCTCGACTACGGCGCATCAAACAAGATCATGGTGGTTATGACGGATGGTTATAATACAGACCAATACCGGCTGGAGAGTGATTTCAACAAGCGTTGGAATGATGCAGAGGCTGGCGCGGCCAAGCATTTCAATGATACCGAAATCTGGTGGAGGCCATCTGACAATCGCTTGGCCGCATTCGACGAAGACGGCGAAGACTGGGGTGAAGACAACGGTTATATTCCGCTGAATTGGCAGGAATTGTTTGCGATCCGGACAGTGTGGGAAGTTGCAAGCTATCGCTGGGACCGCAGTACTGATGATTACATGTTCTCATACCGCAATCATGAACAAAAGAATGCTCGTCTTCATGATGTTTGCCGTGAGGCGAAAGAAGAAGGCGTCGTCATTTATACGATTACCTACGAAGCATCTGAATATGCCGCCGGGTTGATGGATACATGCGCGTCAACCGGTGCGGCTTATGTGGCGACATCAACGACCATCTCGTCTGTGTTTGGCAACATTGCGCAATCTGCGCGAAAACTGCAGCTGACGCAGTAAGTCGCGGGCTTGGATCAAATCATGGAAAAAGCCCCGCGAAACAGATGGTTGCGTCGAGAGGATGGCGGTCCGACGGTGGAATTCGTCGTATTGTTCATACCTCTCATGGTGGCCTTCTACTGGGTGTTCGATACCGGTTGGTTGGGCTTTCAAGTGGTACAGTTGGACCGGGGCGTTGAGTTTACCACGAGAGAGCTGATGATTTCAGATATCACTCAGGACATGACTGACGAAGAGGCCCATGCGTTTTTGAAAGCTAAAGTCTGTGACACAGGCTTTATCGCCAATTGTGAGGATAACCTCGTTTTAGACATTCAACAGTTTGACGATTACACCACGGCTTTCGATACAAGCCTTGAATGTGTCGATCGGACCGATGAGATCGAGCCCGTCTACCAATACAGCACGATCGACGCTGGCGGGTGCACAACCGAAGCAGAGATCGTTATTTTCCGGGCATGCCTTCTCTATGATCCTTTGTTGCCACCGGGCCTAACTATGTATGAGGGCGAGCGTAAGAATGACGGTGCAATTGAAATTCGTTCGACGTCAGCTTTCGTAAACGAGCCTTGCTAATGAAACGGTCTCTCAAAAAACTCCATAAAGACATGTCAGGCTCGGCTTCGGTTGAGTTTGTAATCATCGCGGCATTTTACGCATTCACCGTGACGACACTGTTTACGATGATGGACGTGTACCTGGCGGCCAATAAAGGTCAAAAAGCGAACGCGATCGTTTCAAACGTAGCGTCGCGGCTTAACCAGATGGATGCTACCAGATTTGATGAGTTGGTGACGGTCTATAACAACACTGCTAATTCAAATAGTGACGACTCTTGGTTGCGTTTGACCGAAGTTTGGAACAACGGCGGCAGCTTTGAGGTGCGCTGGTCCGTGTCCACTGCAGGTATCACAGATTGCCTCAGCGATGACGACCCGGAGATTGATTTCTACATTCCAAATGTGGCCTCCGGCGATGCGGTGTTGCTGCTAGAGACGTCCCGCGAGTACGTTCCAGCGTTTGGGAATACTGCTTTTGGTGCGATGACGCTAAACCAGCGGAGTGTTTTTGTGCCCCGTTTTACCGGCCAAATGGTGTTTCCCGGCTTTGAATTGGAAGAAGACTGTAACTTCCCAGAACTGACGGAAACAACACCAGATCCAGGATCGACCCTCGAAAGCGATGCGGAGACACCGAATGAAGAGCTTTCGGCAGGTGATTCTGGCTCCAGCGAAGGAACCTAAGAAAATCAGGCGATTTCGCTGGATTTGTATAGGTTTTGTTAACTTTAGCGCTAAATTCGCTCAAAACGTGATTTGACGACCTATACCTGTATTCATTCTGTTACAAATCTATAACCAACTGTTTTTATACAATTTTATAATTATTATGACCACAACTGTAAGTTGAAACGGACAATTGTGGCACTATCGCCATATACTTAAGTATGGGTATTAAGCTTTAGCCGAAAAACGTAAAAGACCTCATAATTTTTAATCGAAACATTTGGGGGTTTTCGATGCGGGTATGGTCACCCAAGAACGAGCAAGGTACGCTCACGATTTTCGCGTTGATTACGTACACCACAGCGATTGCGCTGGCTGGTATGGCAATTGACTTGGCGCGCGCGGAGATGCAGCGCACCAGAATGCAACTAGCAGTTGATAATGCAGTTCTCGCAGCAGCATCTCTACGACTAGTCAAACACGACGATACAGGCGTGCCACTGACGACGCAAGAAATTGTAGATCTCTATCTTGCCAAAGCGGACGTCCCAAAGGACTTCACATACACGACCAGCACTGACGCGTCAGGTACGATGGCCGATGGGGTCGAGGGTGGTCGTATTATTTCTGTGGAAAGTACGACGACGATGGGCGCCCTGTTCATGGATTTGGTAGGCGTTGATACCTTGACTGTCGGCGCGATTGGTCAAGCGATGGAGTTGCCAGAGGATCCTGTCGAAGTGTCGCTTGTTCTGGATATGTCTGCGTCGATGAATTCCGCTGAAAAAATGGATTCAATGATCGAAGCCGCCAAGGGGTTTGTTACCACCGTTCTGGCGATGAACGATGGCGACAACCCACACTTGGCAACAATATCGCTAATTATTTATGGCGGCTATGTGAATGCCGGCCGTGATTTGGCCGCTGTCATGAACAATTACTACTTCGAGCCAGAAAAGCGTCTGAACCAAGCTTTGTGGGAAGGGTTGCTGGACGGCGATGATTCCGCGCCTGGCACGGTTGGAACGGATGCGGGCGACAGCGAAATACACGTGCCGATTGCGGCGCTGTGTGGAATCTTCGAAGACACGGCCTTCAACAGCACCGCACTGTGGGCACCCGAAGAGTTTAGCGCTTCTTTGCCAACTACTCATTCTCGGTCAAATGGTGCCCGTATGTCGAACACCGGCTATGATTTGCACTGGCCTTATTGTGGTAACGAGGTGTCGACCGAGATCCTGCCTTTCAGTAACGACGAAGCGGCTCTACACCAGCGTTTGGACGAGATAGGTTTGACATGGGGAACGGCCATTGATGATGGTATGCTCTGGGGCACTCTGTTGCTGGATCCATCTGCGCAGCCCGGAATCGCAATGCTGACTGATGATAGTTTTGCGGATGTTCCAAATTTCCCGAGTCACCGCGAGACGTATGTGGAAGAACCGGTTCTTGACGGCGACGGAAACCCCATTTTGGGCGAAGACGGCCTGCCTATCACAGTCGAAACACGCGTTGTGTCGTCCACACAGGCAGTTGACCCGGCCTTTGCGGACAGACCCCTTCCATTTGGGCAAAGTATGAAAGTCGTGGTCATGATGTCGGATGGGTCGAATGTGCCCATCAAAACACCTGACCCGAACATGTTTGAGGGTTACTTAGGCGGGTGGATCGGCGACACCACAGACGACAGCGTCACGCAGGGCTGGGCCAAAGATGGTCCGAATGAAGACGACTACCTTTGGTATGACCCCGAAACACGTGACCTTGAGTACGGTACAAGCAGCGAGCCTATCCTTGAGGAAGATGAAGATCCGTCCGACTATTTTCGGATGACATGGGATGACTTGTTCGCAGTGAAGACCATGACAGAGGTGGCTAGGTTTGAAGGTCTGGCTTCAGTTCACGGGTATGACCCTGAGAGAAATAGAGTTTGGCAAGAAATTACGGTTCAGCGCCAGAACAGTGGGCAAAAGAATGATCGGCTGCATGCCAATTGCGACGCCGCTCGGGATGCTGGGATGATTGTCTTTACGGTTGCCTATGAGGCCAACGCAAATGCAGGTCGCGTGCTTGCTCGGTGTGCTGACGAAACCGTTCAATCAAACGATGACGTTGACGATGCGCAGAACTTTTCGACCGCAAGCGCCGAAAGCATCAATACGGTCTTTGCGGGCATCGCGAACTCGCTCAGAAAACTTCAGCTGACGCAATAAATAGAGCAGATGAAGCTTCTCAAGCAAATAAAGTCGATGCGCTCCAACGAGAGCGGGGCACCAACAGTTGAGTTTGTTATCGTGTTCCCTTTCGTCGCAGCCACTATGTTCTGGCTCATGGAGGTTGGGTTTCTTAACCTCCAAGCGGTGCAATTGGACCGTGGATTGGAATACGCGGTCCGCGAGGTTATGGTTGGTGACACAGTTAAAACGATGGAGCCCGCCGAGGCACATGATTTTTTGAAGGATATTGTATGCTCGGTATCGGCCATCGGTAAATGTGATGACTACCTCAAGCTGCAAATGAGAACCCTCGGCGGATATCAGGATTTCGGTACAACACCCGGCGTGTGCCGTGATGTAATGGTCGAACTCGACCCGGTTGAATCGCTGACATACGAACCAGAATACGAGATTAACTCGGGGTCATGTTCCGACTCGCTGGTGCTTGTTGAGGTTCAAGCATGTCTCACAGTGGAAACTATCCTACCGCCGATTAGCGGATACGTCCGTCAGCGCGCGGATGAAAACGGCTTCTACGAACTTCATTCACTTTCAGCTTTCTTGAACGAGCCATGCTAAAAAGATCGAAACACCTCTTAAGCCGAAACGAACGTGGTGCCATCTCGGCAGAGTTTGTTGTTATAATTTCGTTCTACGCGTTCCTCGTCGTGGCCGTGTTTTCGTTTATCGAGGCTTATACCCAGTCGACCCGAGCGTACAAAGCGACAGCCGTAGTTGCCAACCTCCTCTCTCGTTATGCCGAGCTTGATGCCGACAGTTTTGATCAAGTGATGGAAGTATATAATGGCATCACGGGTTCTGAAGGCAGTATTTCAACGATGCGCCTGTCTTTGGTGCGGAGTGTTGAAGGCGACCCTCAAATTCAATGGTCTGTAAATTCCGAAAACATGGAAAGCTGCTTGCCTGTGGATTTCCCGCTTCTTGAAGCGCGCTTTCCGGATTTGCCGGCGGGATCAGAGGTTATTCTTCTGGAAACCTCCATGAAGCACCAGCCACTTTTCGAAATGTCGCCGATTGGGCAAGTGACATTATCTCAGGATGCGCTTTTTATTCCTCGCTTTACGGCTGAATACAAGGTCAATGGTGACAATGCTCCCCCGTTTACGTGTGACTATGCAGAAGCTTACGAAAACGAAGACGGCGGTGATGACGGCGAATATAATGATGCCGAGGAACTGAGCGAAGAGGGCATCGAAGACGAAGAATTCGCAGAGAACGACGTCGATGATGATGACGATGATGACGATGACGATGACGATGATGACGATGATGACGATGATGACGATGATGATGATGACGATGATGATGATGATGACGATTAAGTCATCTGAGCGCCTTAACGCGGCCGCAAAAATCTAACGTCATACCGATTTAGGGCCTCTTGCACACAGAGGCCCTTTCCACTACCTGCCTCCCATGAACCCTATTCAGTTTATCGAACAAGTCCGGTCCGAAGTGGCTAAAGTCGTTTGGCCCAACCGGCGAGAGACGACGATCACCACGATCATGGTGTTTGTTATGGCCACCTTGTTCGCGTTGTTTTTCTTTTTCATCGATCAAATCATCCAATTCGCCTTGGGTTTTCTGATCTGAAGCGCTTGCAACTGCGCAACGAACAGACTACGGACCAATCCTCATAACGGCGCGCGGAATCACACCGCGCGCGTTTTCATCTCAGCGGGCTGGCCCGCACACATTGACCCGGGAACAGACTAAAGATGGCAAAGCGGTGGTATTCGGTTTCGGTCCTCTCAAATTTTGAGAAGAAGATCGCCGAGCAGATCAAAGAAGCCGTAGAGCAAGCAGGCATGCAGGACGACATCGAAGAGGTGTTGGTCCCGACCGAAGAAGTCATTGAAATCCGCCGCGGCAAAAAAGTGAATGTCGAAAAGCGTTTCATGCCGGGTTATGTTCTCGTGCGTATGGACATGTCCGAAAAAGGATATCACTTGATATCGAACATCAATAAGGTGACAGGATTTTTGGGTCAGCCGGGCAAACCAAGCCCGATGCGCGATCGCGAAGTAGACGCGATCCTCAACCGCGTTGTCGAAAACGAGGAACGTCCACGGGCGATGATCAACTTCGACATTGGCGAAGTGATCAATGTAACCGACGGGCCGTTTGAAGGGTTCACTGGTATGGTGGAAGGCGTTGACGAGGAAAATCAGCGTTTGAAAGTCACGGTTTCTATCTTCGGGCGGGAAACGCCCGTGGAATTGGAATACACGCAGGTCGCCAAGCAAAGCTGATCTTCGTGTTTTGTGGGAGGGGCGGTCCACGCGCGGACCAAGCCGGACCACACTACAAACTGGGCCATTGACGCGTCGATGGTTCGATAGGGCGGGCTGAGACCCGCGAACATGTAAGGAGGCCAGTTATGGCGAAAAAAGTTGCGGGCACGATGAAGTTGCAAATTCCCGCAGGTCAGGCAAATCCGTCCCCACCTGTGGGTCCGGCGCTTGGTCAGCGCGGCATAAACATCATGGAATTCTGTAAGGCGTTTAATGCCAAAACGCAGGAAATGGAGCCGGGCGCACCGTGCCCCACCGTGATCACATATTATGTGGACAAGTCCTTTACGATGGACATCAAGACGCCACCTGCGTCCTATTACCTGAAGAAAGCTGCCAAGCTGAAATCAGGTGCGACAAACCCAAGCCGCGAAGTGGCCGGGACCGTTACTGTGGCGCAAGTGCGTGAAATCGCGGAAGCGAAAATGAAAGACCTGTCTGCGAATGATGTGGACGCTGCAATGCAAATTATCCTGGGCTCTGCGCGGTCCATGGGTATCGAAGTGAAAGGGTAAGCATATGGCAAAGCTTGGAAAAAGAACCGTTGCTGCCCGTGAAGCGTTTGCAGCAAAGCAAGATATGACCGTCGAAGAAGCCGTGGCATTGGTGAAGGCGAACGCGAAAGCCAAATTCGATGAGACGATTGACATCGCGATGAATTTGGGTGTCGACACACGTCATGCTGACCAAATGGTACGCGGCACGATCACACTGCCGAACGGAACCGGTAAAACGACCCGTGTTGCGGTCTTTGCACGCGGCCCCAAAGCCGACGAAGCCAAAGATGCGGGTGCAGATATCGTCGGTGCCGAGGACCTGATGGAGACGATCCAAGGCGGCACAATCGATTTTGACCGTTGTATTGCAACACCTGACATGATGCCAATCGTGGGTCGTCTGGGTAAAGTTCTGGGACCCCGGAACCTGATGCCAAACCCGAAGGTCGGAACAGTGACCATGGACGTCAAAGAAGCGGTCGAGGCGGCCAAAGGCGGCCAAGTGCAGTTCCGCGCCGAAAAAGGCGGGGTTGTACACGCAGGCGTTGGCAAAGCATCTTTCGATGAGGGTAAACTGGTCGAGAATGTCAAAGCCTTCATCGCCGCGGTTCAAAAAGCGAAACCAGAAGGCGCCAAAGGCTCCTATATGAAGAAGATTGCTTTGTCTTCGACCATGGGCCCGGGTGTGACTATCGACGTCGCAGGCGCAGTAGGCGAATAAAGCGGTTTTATGAAACCAACTTGGCGTGTCGGCGCGATACTGAATGAGAGTCTCGCCGACACGTTTCGATTTGTATCATGGTACCTCTCGCAAGGTGCCGACGGGATCACACTTCTTTTCGACGATCCCAATGATCCCGCGATAGCCGCGCTCTCCCACAATCCAAAAATTGAGTGCATTTCCTGTACGGAGAAGTTCTGGGAAAGTTTGGGAACCAATCAATCCGTTCAATTCACGCGGCGTCAGAATATCGGTCTGACTTGGGTCTATCATAGAACCCAAGAGGACTGGCTTTTGAATGTCGATTGCGATGAATTTGTCTATGTCGAAGACCGGAGCATACACGGCTTTCTTCACCAGAACTGCGCGGAATGGGACGCCATCCGCATTCAAACTGCCGAGGTCGTCGCGCCGACTTTTGACCACGATAAATTGGTTTTTCGACGTCCAATGCCACGGGACAAGGCTGCGTTTGTCTATGGCACTGACCTAGAGCTTTTTGGCCCTCGCCGGCAGGGCCTCATCGGGCACCCGATTGGCAAGTCCTTCATTAAAACCGGATATCCAAACTTGACCCTGCGCCAGCATTGGGCCGATCGCACTGATGGGACTGAGCAAAAGTCGAGAGACTTCGATGGCAGTTCCGGCGCGTATCTTCTTCACTTTATAGGGTTGGATTACGAGGCGTGGCTGCAGAAACTCGAATGGCGGCTCGCCTCTCGCGGGTTTACAACTCCGCTTAAGATGAAAATCCGAAATGCCATGGATGGGCCCGACCCCGCAGCCGAGCTTCGGGAAATCCACGCAAGACTGCATCAAGTCACACCCGAGGTTTACGCGCGGATGTTGGAGGCGGACGTCGTTCTTGAACTAGACCCGAATTTAATGGCTGAGTTGTAATGGCACAGATCTTGCTGAAACACTTGGGTTTCGCGACATGAAAGTTTGTATGATCTTTTTGCATGTGGGCCATGATCTTGGCCGCATTCTTGTGAATTCGCTGACCACGTTGCGGGCTGCCGGATACGACGAGGATATATGTGTTTTCACCAATGTCGAACCAAGCGCGACGTTAAAGACGGCCCTGAGCAGATTTAATGCCGACTACGTTCTACTGGAGCTGAAGGATGGAACTGGTACAGACGCTTACTCAAACTTCGGGTCTTCGAGGTTCAACACTGTCACACATTTAAAATGGCAGATTATTCAGCGCTCGTTCAAGCGGGGGTATCAGCTTGTTGTGTATTCAGATTGCGACATCGGATTTCTGGCCGATTACACGTCTTTCCTTTCTGCATTGTCCAAACGTTCACCGATTGGAATGCAGTCCGAGGCCGAGGCCACGTACAGCACCCAAATTTGTACGGGATTTATGTATTTTCGACGATCTCTTTTCGCCCGCAGTGTTTTGGCTTGGTTGGATTACGCAAGTGGACCCCATCGTGTGGACAAAAACGATCAACAGTTTTTCAACGACTTTCTCAAAAAGAAGCCCGCGTTGCGGCGCAGAATTCACATTCTGCCCGAGTCCAAATTTCCGGTGGGACATCTTCAAAACCTTGTTTTGCCCCATCCGGAACCTGCAGTGATAACGCCCAGGTTCCCGCCATTCCTGTTTCACGCAAACTGGATATCGGGCTTGGAGAACAAGGAAAAAATGCTGCGGGAAGCGCGGCTATGGGTGATTGACTGATCTGGATTGCTGCCTGCCGATTGAACTTTGGATCAATAGGGCCTAATGCCCGCCCATCGTCACCTGTCGTGATTCGCGGCTTCTGACGTACTGTCCGAGACGGTGGGTTGGTTAAACCAGTAATTCCTGCCTGAGATGGGAACCCCAAATATCCTAAGGTCATTGGCCTCGGGCGATATTATGGACCCTTCATTGGACCCTAACCGTTGGGGCAACCCAACAAAATTGAGCCGGGCCCAAGCCATATGGTGCGGTCCCATAAACTGGAGAAAACTGTGGATAGAGCCCAGAAAGAAGCCGTAGTCGACGAACTCGGCCAAATCTTCAAGGACTCTGGTGTTGTCGTAGTCTCGCACTATGCCGGCATGACGGTTTCGGACATGCAGGATCTGCGTGGGCGCATGCGTGCGGCTGGCGGTTCTGTACGTGTCGCCAAGAACAGGCTCGCCAAAATCGCCCTAGAAGGCACGCAGTGCGAAGGTATTGCGGACCTTATGACCGGAATGACGGTCCTAGCCTATTCAGAAGACCCTGTTGCTGCGGCGAAAGTCGTAGAGGACTTCGCCAAAGACAATTCCAAATTGGAAATTCTTGGCGGCGCCATGGGGGAAACCGTTCTGGACCGGGCTGGCGTGACCACTGTGTCCAAGATGCCATCTCGCGAAGAGCTTATCGCCTCTATCGTGGGCTGTATCGGCGCACCAGCTGCGAACATCGCCGGGGCAATCGGCGCACCTGCTTCCAACATCGCTTCGATCCTCTCAACGATCGAAGAGAAGGCGGCATAACCGAAACAATCATGTGGGTGTGGCCGAAACGGCGCATCGGAAACAGACAAACGGAAACGGAAATATCAAATGGCTGATATCAAAAAACTGGCGGAAGAGATTGTTGGTCTGACACTTCTCGAAGCACAACAACTGAAAGATCACCTGAAAGAAGAGTACGGCATTGAGCCTGCTGCAGGTGGCGCGGTAATGATGGCAGGACCTGCAGGCGGCGACGCCGGCGGTGAAGCGGCAGAAGAAAAGGACGAATTCGACGTCATCCTGAAATCTGCAGGCGACAAGAAAATCAACGTCATCAAAGAAGTTCGCGGCATCACAGGTCTTGGCCTGAAAGAAGCGAAAGAGCTCGTCGAAGCAGGTGGCAAGGCCGTTAAAGAGGGCGTGTCCAAAGCAGAAGCCGAGGAAATGAAGAAGAAATTGGAAGAAGCGGGCGCGGAAGTCGAGCTCAAGTAATCCAGATTGGGGGCAACCCCGTATCATTACGGCCGGGCGTGTTTTTTCACGTCCGGTCTTTCCTGTCTCTCAAGAAGCCCCTATATGACGGGTTCCTCTCAAGGGTTTCTTGAAAGACAGGCCTAGATTCGAGCGCAAAGGTGGGGATCTTTGCAGGAATGGAATGTGGCTTGGTCGATACGGCCATGTATCTGCTGCCGCCCAACGGCAGAAACATGGTTAGCAGTATTTAAGGTGAAGCAGACACATGGCTCAAACGTTTTCCGGTCAGAAACGTATTCGTAAACACTATGGTAAAATTCGCGAGGTTCAGGATATGCCGAACCTCATTGAGGTTCAGAAAAGCTCTTACGACTTGTTCCTCGCTTCAGGCGACAAAGAGACGCCAACCGATGGCGAAGGCATAAAGGGTGTCTTCCAGTCGGTTTTTCCGATCAAAGACTTCAACGAAACGGCTGTGCTGGAGTTCGTAAGCTACGACCTTGAGAAGCCGAAATATGACGTCGAAGAGTGTCAACAACGCGACATGACATATGCGGCACCTCTAAAGGTGACGCTACGGTTGATCGTGTTCGATGTGGACGAAGACACCGGTGCGCGGTCTGTCAAAGACATCAAAGAACAAGACGTCTTTATGGGCGATATGCCTTTGATGACACCAAACGGGACGTTCGTTGTGAACGGAACCGAACGTGTAATCGTCTCTCAGATGCATCGGTCTCCGGGTGTGTTCTTCGACCACGATCGCGGGAAAACCCATTCCTCGGGCAAGTTGTTGTTCGCGTCTCGGATCATCCCCTACCGTGGCTCATGGCTTGATTTTGAATTCGATGCCAAAGACATCGTTTATGCGCGCATCGACCGTCGCCGCAAACTGCCGGTAACGACGCTTCTTTATTCATTGGGGCTTGATCAAAACGGCATCGCCGACGCGTTTTATGACAAAGTAAACTACCGCTATGACGCGAAGAAAAACGCTTGGGTGACGAAATTCTTCCCCGAGCGTATTCGCGGCACAAAACCTCAGCGCGACATCATTGATGCGGCAACAGGCGAAGTGATCGCGGAAGCGGGCAAAAAGGTCACGCCGCGCACGGTCAAGAAACTGATCGACGAAGGTACGGTGACAGAAATTCTTGTGCCGTTTGAGGCGCTGATTGGCCGTTTCGCAGCCCAAGACATTATCGATGAAGAAACCGGTGCGATTTTCGTAGAGGCCGGTGATGAGCTTACGATCGAGTACGACAAAGAGGACAACATCTCTGGCGGCACGATCAAAGAGTTGATGGATGCCGGTCACACCGACATCCCAACGCTCGACATCGATAACGTGAATGTGGGCCCCTATATCCGCACAACGATGGCGACTGACAAAAACTGGAGCCGCGATACCGCGCTGATGGATATCTACCGCGTGATGCGTCCGGGTGAACCGCCCACCGTAGAAGCTGCTTCGGCCCTGTTCGACAGCCTTTTCTTCGATGCCGAGCGGTATGATCTGTCCGCAGTGGGCCGTGTGAAAATGAACATGCGCCTTCAACTCGATGCGGAAGATACCGTGCGCACGCTTCGCAAAGAGGACATCATGGGTGTCGTCAAAGCGCTGGTTGAACTGCGTGACGGTAAGGGCGAGGTGGACGACATCGACCACCTCGGCAACCGCCGTGTCCGTTCGGTCGGTGAGTTGATGGAGAACCAGTACCGTGTTGGCCTCCTTCGCATGGAGCGCGCCATAAAAGAGCGTATGTCTTCGGTCGAGATCGACACGATCATGCCTCAAGACTTGATCAACGCAAAACCGGCTGCGGCTGCCGTGCGCGAATTCTTCGGTTCTTCGCAGCTTTCGCAGTTCATGGACCAAACGAACCCGCTGTCAGAGGTCACGCATAAACGTCGTCTGTCTGCTCTTGGGCCAGGTGGTCTAACCCGCGAGCGCGCAGGCTTTGAGGTGCGCGACGTGCATCCAACGCATTATGGTCGGATGTGCCCGATTGAGACGCCGGAAGGTCCGAATATTGGTCTGATCAACTCTCTTGCGTCTTTTGCACGGGTCAACAAATACGGCTTCATTGAAACGCCTTACCGGAAAGTTGTGGATGGTAAGGTGACGGATGACGTGCAGTATATGTCTGCCACCGAAGAGATGCGCTACACCGTTGCGCAGGCAAATGCGAACCTGGACGCGGATGGCAAATTCGTGAACGACTTAGTGTCCACACGTCAAAACGGCGAATACATGTTGGCACCCAACGAGAATGTCGATCTGATCGACGTCTCGCCAAAACAATTGGTGTCTGTGGCGGCAAGCCTAATCCCGTTCTTGGAAAATGACGACGCGAACCGGGCTTTGATGGGCTCAAACATGCAACGTCAGGCGGTGCCTTTGGTCAAGGCCGAAGCGCCATTTGTTGGCACAGGCATCGAAGAGGTTGTGGCGCGGGATTCCGGTGCTGCGATCACCGCGAAACGTGCCGGTGTGATTGACCAGGTTGACGCGATGCGGATCGTTGTCCGCGCGACCGAAGATCTGGCACCGGGCGATCCGGGCGTCGACATCTATCGTTTGCGCAAATTCCAACGCTCTAACCAAAACACCGCGATCAACCAGCGCCCGCTGGTGAATGTGGGCGACAAGGTCTTCAAAGGCGAGGTGATCGCCGATGGTCCATCTACCGACCTTGGAGAGCTTGCTTTGGGTAAAAACGCCCTCGTCGCGTTCATGCCTTGGAATGGCTACAACTACGAGGACTCGATCCTAATTTCCGAGCGCATCGTGAAGGATGACGTCTTTACGTCCGTCCATATCGAAGAGTTCGAAATCGCGGCACGTGACACGAAATTGGGCCCAGAGGAAATCACCCGCGATATTCCAAACGTCGGTGAAGAGGCGCTGCGCAATCTCGACGAGGCTGGCATCGTCTATATCGGTGCGGAAGTGGGACCGGGCGACATCCTAGTGGGCAAGATCACACCAAAGGGCGAAAGCCCGATGACACCGGAAGAAAAACTTCTGCGTGCCATCTTTGGTGAGAAGGCCTCCGATGTGCGCGACACATCCTTGCGTCTGCCACCCGGCGACTATGGTACCGTTGTCGAGGTGCGGGTCTTTAACCGTCACGGCATAGAAAAAGACGAGCGTGCGCTACAGATCGAACGCGAAGAGGTTGAACAACTGTCTCGCGACCGTGACGACGAGCAGGCGATCTTGGATCGCAACACATTTGCCCGTCTCAAAACCATGCTTTTGGGCAACAAGATCGTCAAAGGTCCAAAAGGCGTCAAAGCTGGCGTGGCCGTTGATGACGACCTGCTCGACAGCCTGACCACGGGTCAGTGGTGGCAACTCGCCCTTGAGGATGATGCTGCTGCCGCCGAGGTTGAGGCGCTCAACCAGCAATACGAAATCCAGAAGCAGGCGTTGACAGCCCGCTTTGAGGACAAAGTAGAGAAGGTACGCCGCGGCGATGATCTGCCTCCGGGTGTGATGAAGATGGTCAAAGTCTTCATCGCGGTGAAGCGGAAGCTGCAGCCGGGTGACAAAATGGCCGGTCGTCACGGCAACAAGGGTGTGATCTCCCGCGTTGTTCCGCAAGAGGACATGCCGTTCTTGTCCGATGGTACGCCCGTGGATTTCTGTTTGAACCCGCTGGGTGTTCCGTCCCGGATGAACGTCGGTCAGATCCTTGAGACGCATATGGGTTGGGCCGCGCGCGGTCTGGGTCAATCGGTGAATGAAGCTCTGCAAGAGTATCGCCGCTCGGGAGATATGACCCCTGTGCAAGAGGCGATGCGCATCGCTTATGGCGACGAGGTTTATGAAGAGGCACTCAAAGGCATGGAGCAAGACAAGTTCTTGGAGGCAGCCGGAAACGTGTCCCATGGTGTGCCGATTGCAACACCGGTTTTCGACGGAGCGAAAGAAGCGGATGTGAACGATGCGCTTGCGCGTGCGGGCTTTGCTGAAAGTGGTCAGTCGATCTTGTTTGATGGCCGCACAGGCGAACAGTTCAGCCGTCCTGTGACTGTGGGCATCAAGTACCTCTTGAAGCTGCATCACCTGGTGGACGACAAAATCCATGCCCGTTCCACGGGTCCATACTCTCTCGTCACGCAACAACCGCTTGGTGGTAAAGCCCAGTTCGGTGGTCAGCGCTTCGGTGAGATGGAGGTTTGGGCCCTTGAGGCATATGGCGCGGCCTATACGCTGCAAGAGATGCTGACCGTGAAATCGGATGACGTGGCTGGCCGGACGAAAGTCTATGAAAGCATCGTTAAGGGCGAAGACAACTTTGAGGCAGGCGTACCGGAATCCTTCAACGTTCTTGTGAAGGAAATCCGGTCACTCGGCCTTAATGTGCAGTTGCTTGATCAGGAGAGCGAATAAGCCGGCCCTCGGCTTATTCCAACTGGAACGCGAGATTAGGATCATAAAATGAACCAAGAAATCACGAATAACCCGTTTAACCCAGTCGCTCCGCCAAAAGTGTTTGACGAGATCCGCATCTCTCTGGCCTCGCCAGAGCGGATTCTGAGCTGGTCTTATGGAGAGATTAAAAAGCCAGAGACGATCAACTACCGGACGTTCAAACCGGAACGCGATGGTCTCTTCTGTGCACGTATCTTTGGTCCGATCAAAGACTACGAATGTCTCTGCGGTAAATATAAGCGCATGAAATATCGCGGCGTTGTCTGCGAAAAATGTGGTGTGGAAGTCACGCTTCAAAAGGTCCGCCGCGAGCGGATGGGCCATATCGACCTGGCATCCCCAGTTGCGCATATCTGGTTCCTAAAATCGCTGCCGTCCCGCGTTGGTTTGATGCTGGACATGACATTACGCGATCTGGAGCGTATCCTCTACTTTGAACAGTATGTCGTGATCGAGCCGGGTCTGACGGACCTGAACCACGGTCAAATGCTGACCGAGGATGAATACCTCGACGCGCAGGACACTTACGGCGAAGATGCTTTCAACGCCGGCATCGGTGCCGAGGCTATCCGCGAAATGCTGTCCAACATTGATCTGGAGGCAGAGGCCGAACAACTGCGCGAAGAGCTTGCCGAAGCCACCGGTGAGTTGAAGCCGAAAAAGATCATCAAGCGTCTGAAGGTCGTCGAAAACTTTATCGAGTCCGGCAACCGTCCGGAATGGATGATCATGACGGTTCTGCCCGTGATCCCGCCAGAGCTGCGTCCTTTGGTGCCACTCGATGGTGGCCGCTTCGCGACATCTGACCTCAACGACCTCTATCGTCGTGTGATCAACCGGAACAACCGGTTGAAACGCCTGATCGAATTGCGCGCGCCTGATATCATTGTGCGTAATGAGAAGCGGATGTTGCAGGAGTCTGTGGATGCGCTGTTCGATAACGGTCGTCGTGGTCGCGTCATCACAGGTGCAAACAAGCGTCCTTTGAAATCCCTCTCAGACATGCTGAAGGGGAAGCAGGGTCGTTTCCGTCAGAACTTGCTTGGGAAACGCGTCGACTTCTCCGGTCGGTCTGTCATCGTGACGGGTCCGGAATTGAAGCTGCATCAATGTGGTCTGCCCAAGAAGATGGCGCTCGAGCTGTTCAAGCCGTTCATCTATTCGCGGCTGGAAGCGAAAGGCCTGTCTTCCACAGTGAAGCAAGCCCGCAAGATCGTTGAAAAGGAACGCCCCGAAGTTTGGGATATCTTGGACGAGGTGATCCGCGAACATCCGGTTCTGTTGAACCGTGCTCCAACACTGCACCGTTTGGGCATCCAAGCCTTTGAACCCGTTCTGATTGAGGGCAAAGCAATTCAGCTGCATCCGCTGGTCTGTTCCGCTTTCAACGCGGATTTCGACGGCGACCAGATGGCGGTCCATGTGCCGCTTTCGCTGGAAGCGCAGCTCGAAGCGCGCGTCTTGATGATGTCCACGAACAACGTTCTGTCGCCATCTAATGGTAAGCCGATCATCGTTCCATCGCAGGACATGATTTTGGGCCTTTACTATATCACCATGGAGCGTGAAGGCATGGTTGGCGAGGGCATGGTCTTCTCTAATCCTCAAGAGGTGGAGCATGCGCTTGGCGCAGGTCTTGTGCATCTGCACGCCAAGATCACCTGCCGGATGAAGCAAATCGACGAGGATGGAAACGAGGTTTGGCAGCGTTTTGAAACGACGCCGGGTCGCGTGCGTCTGGGCTCGCTTCTGCCGCTCAACCACAAAGCACCCTTTGACCTCGTGAACCGTCTTCTGCGGAAGAAGGATGTCGGAAACGTCATCGACACTGTCTACCGGTATTGCGGTCAGAAAGAGTCTGTCATTTTCTGTGATCAGAT
This sequence comes from Pseudomonadota bacterium, assembly GCA_039821195.1. Classification (GTDB taxonomy): domain Bacteria; phylum Pseudomonadota; class Alphaproteobacteria; order Rhodobacterales; family Rhodobacteraceae; genus Amylibacter. The sequence goes on along the minus strand of JBCBON010000011.1, from coordinate 22,714 downwards.
CATGACGCTTGGATTCCGCGAGGCGTTCAAGGCCGGTATTTCCTTCGGTAAAGACGACATGGTGATCCCGGACGCGAAGTGGACACAGGTCAACGAAACCCGCGACCAGGTAAAGGACTTCGAACAACAGTATATGGACGGCCTGATCACTCAGGGTGAGAAATATAACAAAGTTGTCGATGCGTGGTCGAAGTGTAACGACAAGGTCACCGAAGCGATGATGGATACCATCTCTGCCTTGAAAAAGGACGAAAATGGTGCCGAAATGGAACCCAACTCCGTTTACATGATGGCCCACTCCGGTGCTCGTGGTTCGGTGACCCAGATGAAACAGCTAGGCGGGATGCGCGGCCTGATGGCCAAGCCAAATGGCGACATCATCGAGACGCCGATCATCTCGAACTTTAAAGAGGGTCTAACCGTTCTTGAGTACTTCAACTCCACGCACGGTGCTCGGAAAGGTCTGTCAGATACCGCTTTGAAAACGGCGAACTCTGGTTACCTGACGCGTCGTCTGGTCGATGTTGCCCAAGACTGTATCGTGCGCATGAATGACTGTGGAACCGATCGCTCGATTACGGCCGCTGCCGCGATCAACGATGGTGAAGTTGTCGCCTCTCTGTCCGAGCGCCTTTTGGGCCGTGTCGCAGCGGAGGACATCAAGAACCCGGCAGATGACACGATCCTTGTCAAACAAGGGGAGCTGATCGACGAACGTTTGGCCGATATGGTAGAAGATGCGGGTGTAGCAAGTGTTCAAATCCGGTCACCTCTGACCTGTGAGGCAGAGGACGGCATTTGTGCAATGTGCTATGGTCGCGACTTGGCGCGGGGTACGATGGTGAACCCAGGCGAAGCAGTGGGTATCATCGCGGCGCAGTCCATCGGCGAACCCGGCACGCAGCTGACGATGCGGACCTTCCACATCGGCGGTGTTGCCCAAGGTGGTCAGCAGTCCTTCCAAGAAAGCTCTCAAGAAGGCACGGTTCAAATCCGGAACAAGAACATTCTGACAAACCGTGACGGTGCGCAGATTGTGATGGGCCGGAACACCGAGCTGGTGATCTACGACGAAAACGGTGTGGAGCGTGTGTCCCATAAAATGGGCTATGGTACGACACTGCATGTCGAAGAGGGTAAGACCGTTGCGCGTGGTGATAAGCTCTTTGAATGGGATCCTTACACATTGCCGATCATCGCCGAGAAGGATGGTACAGCGAAATTCGTTGACCTTGTCTCCGGTATCGCCGTTCGAGAAGAAACCGATGATGCGACAGGCATTACGCAAAGGATCGTCTCCGATTGGCGCTCTGCCCCGAAAGGCAACGACCTGAAGCCGGAAATCATCATCATGGACCCTACCACCGGAGAGCCTGTTCGTTTGGACAACGGCAACCCAGAGACGCATGCAATGTCGGTTGATGCGATCCTGTCCATCGAAGACGGACAAGAGATCAAAGCGGGTGATGTTCTTGCGCGTATTCCGCGCGAAGGCGCCAAGACAAAAGACATCACCGGTGGTCTGCCGCGTGTGGCCGAACTCTTTGAAGCGCGTCGTCCAAAGGATCACGCCATCATCGCTGAGATGGACGGTTATGTCCGCTTCGGGCGCGACTACAAAAACAAGCGTCGCATCTCCATCGAAGCGGTCGATGATCCAGAAAACAAAGTCGAATACATGGTGCCCAAAGGGAAACACATCCCGGTCCAAGAAGGTGACTTCATCCAGAAGGGTGAGTACATCATGGATGGTAACCCGGCACCCCATGACATTTTGAATATTCTGGGTGTTGAGGCCTTGGCCGATTATATGATCGACGAGGTTCAGGACGTCTATCGTCTGCAAGGCGTGAAGATCAACGATAAGCATATCGAAGTGATCGTCCGTCAGATGCTGCAGAAATGGGAAATCACCGAATCCGGTGGCACAACCCTTCTGAAAGGGGAGCAGGTCGATAAGTCCGAGTTTGACGAAATGAACGCCAAAGCGCTTGCCGAAGGTCGCGAACCTGCCCAAGGCGGTCCGATCCTTCTGGGGATCACAAAAGCATCCTTGCAAACTCGCTCGTTCATCTCGGCGGCCAGCTTCCAGGAAACGACACGTGTTCTGACAGAGGCAGCGACGCGCGGTAAACGCGACAAGCTGATCGGTCTGAAAGAGAACGTGATCGTGGGTCGCTTGATCCCGGCGGGTACCGGCGGGGCTACGCATCAAATCAACAAGATCGCGGCGGACCGCGATGCGGTTATCCTCGAGGATAAGCGCGCAGCGGCAGAACAAGCGGCGGCCTTGGCGGCACCTGATGCCAGCGATGTGGATGCTATTTTCGACAGCGGCTCTGATGTGATGGGTGAAGACACGATCGTGGAGTAACCGAAAAGCAGCGCTTTTCGGTAGTGGCAGACAGCGGTCCTGAAGGGAATAGCGGTGCCACTCCCCTCGGATGAAAAACCAAAAGCCCGGCCATCGCGCCGGGCTTTTGTCAAGCAGCAAGTATGGTAAATTAAAAATGGATGCATTCGACGATTTGGCCGCTTTAATTACCTCCGGCGATCTATCGCCCTTAGATTTGGCTTCCGGAGCGATGTACTTTGCAAGGGATCAGCACTCGCGTCGATTCAAAAGGTGGCGTGAGCTGTTTGAGAAAATAGACTTGCTACGAGGCTTTAGAGATCCTCTTGCGGACCAGAATGTTAACTTAGATATTCTTCTGTATTCGTTCGAAGATGTTTTCCAAAAGCGTATAGAAAACGGGCTTAGTTTCAGTGAAGATACAGCTGGATTGCAGTTTCATATTCACTTGTCGCGTCTTTGGGTGATTGGAGCATATGAGTCGGTGCGCTCATTGCATCAACACTTTCGTCAAAACAATTCAGAAGTAGCTCATTGTTTGATCGACACTGTTCAAAAAGGTTGTGGGTTACCGTCTTGCCTGTTCTGTTCAATTGGACATCTCAAAAATGAATTGGCTTTAGTGAGGACAGTTATTGCCAAAGGCCAACCGGCTGTTTCTATAGACAACCCTCCTTTGACACTTGGTGACAAAGAGTGTTTGTCCAGCTTGGCAGACTATGGCCAACCGCCCCCAAATGACTACTTAATTACCGGAGAGGGAATGGGAGTAGGAGGGGTAGTTCAGTGGCGCGTGCATGATAAACGAATTGAAAAACAGCGAACTATATCGCGACAAGAATTGTCAAATTCTATCTTGGCTCTGAACTTCTAAAGCCTTTTCACCAGTAGTTCTGTCTTCACCAAACACGAATTACTCAAATCTTTGACCAACTCCAGCCGCACACGCCGTCCTACGCAGATCACATGTCGATCACTCGCAAATCACATTGGGCAAGTCGCGGCTTAAACCCGATGCGTTCGCTTCAGTTTGCGGCGCCCCCACCAAGACAAGCGCGCGGTTTTTGTGGTCGCCTCTGGCATTAAAAAACCTGCGGCACCTATCTTCGGCAGCTTCTCTTTGGTAACCACAATGACCTGGTTATGCCGGTGGATTAGCCTCATATAATCAATCAAAAGCCCGGCCAGTGCGCCGGGCTTTTGCCATCAATCCGGTCTGTTCTCTCGCTTCATCTTCCGCTTCTCGGACCATGACAGCTTGATGTTCTTTTCCGTCGTCTCCGGCAGGTCGTATCCCGCCTCGGCAAGTTTCTGGAGTTTGCCTTCCATGATCCGCATTGCCTCGTCATGCAGCGCCCGCAATCGTTCATTCCGAAGCCACTCGGCCATCAAGGCGTCCCGCTTCTCGCGATACTTAAAGATCGAGGTATCCTCGACGTGGTTGCGGTTGAACCGATCAAAGTAATCCTGCTGAAAGCGGTTGGTGCCCGCATAATACGCATCCCCACGGATCGCCTTCAGCCGACAGATTTCCACCGTTCTGATCGCGTAATGGTTCACCTGCGCATCCACGTAATCCCGCGCTTTGTCCTTAAAGAATTCTAGGAATTTCTTCGCCCCATGGGCCCTTTGAAATGCATAGAGCTGCCCGTCGAAATTGATATAGGCTCGCTCTTGCATGCCTCGGGCGTTCCGCATGGCACGCTTCCAAATCCCGGCTGATGGATCAATTTTCCGCCGCACCGATACATGCATCTCAAGTTCTACATCTTGATGATCCCGCACCAACATTTTGACGTTGTCATTGTTGATGTCGGTCTTTTCGGCGCATTTGGTCAATTGATCGGTGATTGGGGGTGTCAACATACCCGACAGGCCGCTGTCACCAAACATGCGCCACCGGATCATAATGCCATGGGCTTTGTGGTGCTTTGCGCAAAGCTCTTGAACAGAACCATTGCCGACATGGCAAACCAGAAACTCGTCAATATCTAGCGGCATCACCCAGTCGCAGGACTGCACTTGCGGCATGCTCTGCATCCGATCATAGGCCGTCAGCTGCAGCGATGGGACCTGCAAGTAATTGCGCCGGTAGTATGGAGGGCGATTGTCAAAATGCGTGAGCAACCCCATGGATTGCAACTCTTCGGCAATTTCATCGGTACCATCATCGCAGTCATTGGTCCCCAAGGCCACCTCGTCGAACCCAACGGCCTTACAATGGGCCAACCACTCGATCAGCCAAGGACCCTCGTTCTTTGCAATCGCAAGCGCTCCAACGCGCAGGTCCTCTGGGTTCGGGGGCGTCTCGGTTTTGCTCATCTTGTTCCCAATTCTTCGCGGTCTCTATGACGGCTCTCGCGTTCTTTTTCTAGACTTGGATCGCGTATCCAGAACCGCCTCAACCCGCTCGCGAGTATAGGTCTCGGCAAATTCCTGAAGCTCTCGCAACTCCGCGTCTTCCAATAATCGTGTGAGCTCTGTTCGCGTTTTTGGCAAATGCCGTTCGATCGACCGATCCTCGATTTCATTGCGGTTCAACACGTCAAAATACCAATTTCCATGTCGCTTTTTCGAAACGTCATTTCCGCGGCCGCGATGCTTCTTCAGCTCAAAGAGCGCGCGTGTTTTCACCGCGTAATGGTTCACTTGCCCCAACCGATATGGCCGGAGGTTCCGGCGAAACCGGGCACGGACCCGCCGAAACAACCGATCACCCGGAAACAGCAGCACATCGCCATCAAGCGAAATTCGGCGGCGTGTGAACTTGAGCGCGCGAGAGATCAGCCACCGCCGCCACTTCTGAAGATGGGAGAACCCGTTGGGCCGATAGCTCAGGTGAAGGTTATGCTCAAACCGGGCAGGGGCCCGAACGATGGACTTGTAGTCGGCCGTTGCGTCATGGGCGTGGTCAGAGGCCATCACTTGCCGCTCGATCATATCCGCACCGACATAGCCGGTGATCTGATTATCACCAAACACCCGCCATCGCAGCGATATGGCATCTACATCGGGATGCTGGGCGACTAGATTTTGGACTGCCAGAAATGGCGCATTGAGGACCAGAAACTCGTCGAGGTCGAGAATGCCCAGCCAATCCACCGCCGTCAGATCCACAACATGTGACAGGCGATCATATCCCGTCAGTTGAATGGACGCGCGATCATCATCATTTAAAACCGAATAGGGTGCTGAGTTGTTTATGTGAACAATCTCTCCAAGCTCTGCAAGGCGTGCAGCAAGCCTGTCCGTTCCGTCAGAACAGTCATTTGTGGCGATCGCAATCGGACCAAAGCCAAGCGCTTTGTGATGGGCAACCCATGTCAACAGCCAGGGACCTTCATCTTTGGCGACCGCAAACAAGGCTACGCGGTCAGAGGTCGGTTTCGGTAAGGGCCACCACCGCGTAGTCCAGCGGCAAAACCAGATTGACGACGGGCGCTCCTGCGTCTTGGATGTTGCGTCAGACCTGTTGACAGCCACAGAGACTCTTTCTATACGCCGCACACCTTGGCGGTTACTTCATCGCTGACGGTAAACCACAATTTGGTGGACATGATCTAGGCCGATCCAACAGTGTTTTGCCCTGATCCTCTGGAATTTCACCGCTGCCGGGCCGGATTGCGTGCCCGAGGCGGTTTTGGCGTTTGGGGAAACCTTTGCGCCTAAACGAACTGAAACAAGGTAAAGGGAAACCGAATGCCAACGATCCAACAGCTGATCCGCAAACCGCGGCAGCCCAAAGTTCAACGAAGCAAGTCGCAGCACTTGCAATCTTGTCCGCAAAAGCGCGGCGTGTGTACCCGCGTGTACACAACCACTCCGAAGAAGCCTAACTCGGCGATGCGGAAAGTGGCGAAGGTGCGCCTGACAAACGGCTTTGAAGTGATCAGCTACATTCCTGGTGAATCCCACAACCTGCAAGAGCACTCTGTGGTGCTGATCCGTGGTGGTCGTGTGAAAGACCTTCCCGGTGTGCGCTATCACATCCTGCGCGGCGTTCTGGACACACAGGGCGTCAAAGATCGTAAGCAGCGTCGCTCCAAATACGGCGCGAAGAAGCCGAAGTAATGATGCGTTTGCCACTCGCCATATCCAGCGTCTGTTGTGCGCTGTTTGTGTTGCCCGCCCCGGCGCAGGCAACTTGGATGGCTGTGGCTATTAACGATGCGGCCGGTGGCTGGGGGGCACGCCTTGGGCAATCCAAAAACGTTGCGTCTTCCAAAGCACTTGTCACCTGCCGTGAATTTTCGAATGGAGCTGACGGGTGCGAAGTGCGCCTTGTCACACGCAAGTGCATCGCTGTTTCACGGTCTGGTAAAAAACTTTACCTCGCTGAGAGCAGAAGTAACGACAAAGCACGCGAAGCGTCGTTAGAGGCATGTCAATCCGCTGGATCGTCGGGTTGCGAAATCTCTAACGCCTTCTGTGCATCTGATAACTGAGGATCGTAAAACATGTCACGTCGCCATAGCGCCGAAAAACGCGAAGTTCTGCCAGACCCAAAATTTGGCAACATCGTTCTGTCTAAATTTATGAATAACCTGATGATCGACGGCAAAAAGTCTGTCGCTGAACGCATTGTATATTCCGCTTTGGATCGTGTGGAAGACAAGTTAAAGCGCACACCAGTCGAGGTGTTTGAAGAAGCACTGGATAACATCAAACCGGCCGTCGAGGTCCGTTCCCGCCGTGTGGGTGGTGCGACCTATCAGGTTCCTGTCGAAGTGCGCCCCGAGCGTCGCGAAGCGCTGGCCATCCGTTGGTTGATCACCGCGTCCCGTGGCCGCAACGAAAACACCATGGAAGAGCGCCTCGCAGGCGAACTCATGGATGCTCTGAATTCTCGCGGCAACGCCGTGAAGAAGCGTGAAGACACTCATAAGATGGCCGAAGCGAACAAGGCCTTCTCTCACTACCGCTGGTAACCCAACACAAAGGCACGTCCCATGGCACGCGAATATCCTCTCGAGCGCTACCGTAACTTCGGCATCATGGCCCATATTGATGCGGGCAAAACTACATGCTCTGAACGTATCCTGTACTATACAGGGAAGTCCCACAACATTGGTGAAGTGCACGATGGTGCGGCGACAATGGACTGGATGGAGCAAGAGCAAGAGCGTGGCATAACAATCACCTCTGCGGCGACCACCACGTTCTGGGAGCGTACAGAAGACGGTAAAACAGCGGATACTGAAAAGCACCGCATGAACATCATCGACACGCCAGGTCACGTTGACTTTACAATTGAGGTCGAGCGGTCTTTGGCGGTTCTTGATGGGGCTATTTGTGTTTTGGACGCGAACGCGGGTGTTGAGCCTCAGACAGAAACAGTTTGGCGTCAGGCGGACCGGTACAAGGTTCCACGGATCGTTTTCGTAAACAAAATGGATAAAATCGGCGCGGACTTCTTCAACTGTGTGAACATGATTGAAGATCGCACAGGCGCACGTGCGATCCCTGTTGCCTTGCCAATCGGTGCAGAGACAGAGCTTGAAGGTCTGATCGACCTCGTGACCATGCAAGAATGGGTGTACGAAGGCGACGATCTCGGTGCGACTTGGGACAAGCGCGACATCCGTCCAGAGCTGGCCGATCAAGCGGCCGAATGGCGCGAGAAGCTGATCGAGGCAGCTGTCGAGCAAGACGAAGACGCGATGGAAGCCTATCTGGAAGGCGAAGAGCCATCCGCAGAAACACTACGCGCGTTGATCCGTAAGGCGACATTGGCCATGGACTTCGTTCCCGTGCTGGGCGGCTCTGCGTTTAAGAACAAAGGTGTTCAGCCATTGTTGAATGCGGTCATCGATTATCTGCCATCCCCATTGGATGTTGTGGATTATATGGGCTTTAAGCCAGGCGATGAGACGGAAACACGTGACATCGCACGCCGTGCCGATGACAGTATGCCGTTTGCGGGCCTCGCGTTCAAAATCATGAACGACCCGTTTGTGGGTTCTTTGACCTTTACTCGCATCTATTCGGGTACGATGAAAAAGGGCGACAGCCTTATGAACACCACGAAAGGCAAGCAAGAGCGTGTCGGTCGTATGATGATGATGCACTCCAACAACCGTGAGGAAATCGAAGAGGCTTTTGCAGGCGACATTATCGCGTTGGCGGGTCTTAAAGACACGACAACGGGTGACACGCTGTCGGCCAAGAACGACCCGGTTGTTCTGGAAACGATGACATTCCCTGATCCAGTGATCGAGATCGCGGTGGAGCCGAAAACAAAGGCCGACCAAGAGAAGATGTCACAGGGTCTGGGTCGTTTGGCGGCAGAAGATCCGTCCTTCCGTGTCGAAACCGACCTCGAGTCCGGTCAGACAATCATGAAGGGCATGGGCGAACTTCACCTCGACATTCTGGTCGACCGACTGAAGCGCGAATTCAAAGTCGAAGCGAACATTGGTGCGCCTCAGGTGGCGTATCGTGAGACCATCTCTCGTGAAGCGGAAGTGGACTACACGCACAAGAAACAGTCCGGTGGTTCCGGTCAGTTTGGTCGCGTGAAGATGATCCTCAAGCCGCAAGAGCCCGGCGAAGGCTATGCATTCGAGTCCAAGATTGTGGGCGGATCCATTCCCAAGGAATACATCCCTGGCGTTGAAAAAGGGATCGAGAGCGTTCTGGACAGCGGCCCATTGGCTGGCTTCCCCGTGATTGACCTCGCGGTAGAGCTGATCGATGGTGCCTACCACGACGTTGACTCAAGCGTTATGGCGTTTGAGATCGCAGGTCGTATGGGCATGCGTCAGGGCATGAAAGATGCTGGCGCAAAACTGCTTGAGCCAATTATGAAAGTCGAAGTGATCACGCCTGAGGAATACACAGGTGGTATCATCGGCGATCTGACATCCCGTCGGGGTCAAGTTCAGGGCCAAGAGCCTCGCGGCAACGCGATTGCCATCGACGCGAATGTGCCTTTGGCGAACATGTTCGGTTACATCAACAATTTGCGGTCCATGTCTTCGGGTCGTGCGAACTTCACTATGCAGTTCTCACATTACGAACCTGTACCGTCCAACATCTCAGAAGAAATTCAGGCGAAATACGCCTAACAGTTTAGAGGAGCTATATCATGGCAAAGGAAAAGTTTGAACGTAACAAGCCGCATGTGAACATCGGCACGATCGGTCACGTTGACCACGGCAAGACGACGTTGACGGCTGCGATCACGAAGCAGTTTGGCGACTTCAAAGCCTATGATGAGATTGACGGCGCGCCAGAAGAAAAAGCCCGTGGCATCACCATCTCGACCGCGCATGTGGAGTACGAGACGGAAGGCCGTCACTACGCGCACGTGGACTGCCCAGGTCACGCCGACTATGTCAAAAACATGATCACCGGTGCGGCGCAAATGGACGGCGCGATCTTGGTTGTGAACGCAGCCGACGGCCCGATGCCCCAGACGCGCGAGCACATCCTTTTGGGTCGTCAGGTTGGTATCCCCTCCATGGTGGTCTTCCTGAACAAGGTCGATCAGGTCGATGATGAGGAACTGCTGGAACTCGTTGAAATGGAAGTCCGCGAGCTTCTGAACGAATACGATTACCCGGGCGATGATATTCCGATCGTCGCAGGCTCTGCTTTGGCAGCGCTTGAGGGCCGTGACGCGAATATCGGTGAAGAGAAAATCGCGGAGCTGATGGCGGCTGTGGACGAGTATATCCCAACGCCAGAGCGAGCGATCGACCAGCCGTTCCTGATGCCAATCGAAGACGTATTCTCGATCTCCGGTCGGGGTACCGTTGTGACGGGCCGTGTTGAGCGTGGCGCGATCAATGTGGGTGACGAGATCGAAATCGTGGGCATCCGCGACACATCCAAGACGACCTGTACGGGTGTTGAAATGTTCCGCAAACTGCTGGATCGCGGTGAAGCGGGCGACAACATCGGTGCGCTCTTGCGTGGTGTGGACCGTGATGGCGTTGAGCGTGGTCAGGTTCTGTGTAAGCCGGGTTCTGTAAAGCCGCACACCAAGTTCGAGGCAGAGGTTTACATTCTGACCAAAGACGAAGGTGGCCGCCACACGCCATTCTTTGCGAACTACCGTCCTCAGTTCTATTTCCGGACAACGGATGTGACGGGCACGGTTGAGCTGCCATCTGGCACGGAAATGGTGATGCCAGGCGACAACCTGAAGTTCGATGTGGAGCTGATTGCACCGATCGCGATGGAAGAGAAACTGCGCTTCGCGATCCGCGAAGGTGGCCGCACCGTCGGATCAGGCGTGGTCTCAAAAATCCACGAGTAATCGCGGTTATGAATTCTACCCGGCGGGAAAACCGCCGGGTCTAACAAACGGGTCTTACGTGGGGCTGGGATGAGCCCTTCTCCACCTCTTGGACCTTCACCCGTTTTGGGAATGAAAACATGAACGGTCAAAATATTCGCATTCGGTTGAAAGCGTTTGACTACCGCGTTCTTGATGCCTCCACACAGGAGATCGTGAACACGGCAAAACGCACCGGTGCCACGGTTCGCGGGCCTATTCCGCTGCCGAACAAGATCGAGAAGTACACTGTTTTGCGTGGTCCGCACGTAAACAAGAAATCTCGTGAGCAATTCGAAATCCGGACGCATAAGCGTCTGCTTGATATCGTCGATCCAACACCACAAACCGTGGACGCGCTGATGAAGCTCGACCTCGCGGCTGGTGTGGATGTCGAGATCAAACTCTAAGGGGGCGATCATGCGTTCTGGAGTTATTGCAAAGAAAATCGGTATGACGCGCCTCTTCATGGAAGATGGTCGCCAAGTGCCCGTGACAGTTCTGCAGATGGAAAACCTGCAAGTTGTTGCGCAGCGAACAAATGATAAAGATGGCTACACAGCGGTTCAGCTCGGTGCGGGCGTGGCGAAAGCCAAGCGTACGTCCCAAGCGATGCGGGGTCACTTCGCAACAGCGAAGGTGGAGCCCAAGCGCAAAATCGCAGAGTTCCGCGTATCCGAGGATAACCTGATCGGCGTTGGCGAAGAGATCGTCGCATCTCATTTTGTCGAAGGTCAAAAGGTTGATGTGGCCGGAACATCCATCGGTAAAGGTTTTGCCGGTGCGATGAAGCGTCATAATTTTGGCGGTCTGCGGGCCTCTCACGGTGTGTCGATCTCTCACCGGTCGCACGGGTCCACGGGTCAGTGTCAGGATCCGGGCAAAGTCTTCAAAGGTAAGAAGATGGCGGGCCATATGGGTGCTGTGCGCGTGACAACCCAAAACCTGGAGGTTGTGCGCACCGATGTGGATCGTGGCTTGATCATGATCAAAGGCGCCGTGCCTGGTTCCAAAGGCGGTTGGGTTACAATCAAGGACGCTGTCAAAAAGAAAGCGCCTGATGATCTGCCTATGCCTGCCGCTTTGCGCAGCCAGCTTGCACCGGTTGTCGAAGAGGCACCTGCCGAGGATCAAACCGAAGACGCAGTTGCAGAGGCAACGGAAGCCGGAGCAACAGAGGCACCTGTAGAGGCGCCCGCATCGACAGGAGAAGAGTCATGAAGGCTGATGTCGTAAAACTCGACGCGAAAAAAGCCGGATCCATTGATCTCTCCGATGAGATCTTTGGCCTCGAGCCGCGCAAGGACATTCTTCACCGTGTGGTTCGCTACCAGTTGGCAAAACGCCAAGCGGGTACGCATAAAGTGAAGACACGTCGCGAGACGTCTTACTCCACCAAAAAGATCGTTCGTCAGAAGGGTTCCGGCGGCGCGCGTCACGGTGACCGGAATGCGCCGATTTTCCGTGGTGGTGGTGTTTATAAGGGCCCAACGCCTCGATCCCACGCCCATGAGCTGACGAAGAAATTTCGTAAGCTCGGCCTGCGTCACGCGCTGTCTGCCAAAGCAAATGCGGGTGAGCTGGTGGTTCTGGACATCGCGGAGCTGAAATCCGGTAAAACGAAAGATCTGGCCAAAGCGGCAAAGGAACTTGGTTGGAAAAAGACGCTGGTCATTGATGGTCCCGAGCTGAACGAAGGTTTCGCGCGGGCGGCACAAAACATCGATGATCTGAACGTGCTGCCAAGCCAAGGCGCCAATGTCTATGACATCCTCAAGGCGCACACGCTGGTCATCACGAAAGCAGGCGCAGAAGCGCTGGAAGCGAGGTTGAAATGACCGAGAAGCATGAACTTTATGATGTGATCCGCAAGCCGATCATCACCGAGAAGGCAACCATGGCATCTGAGAATGGCGCAGTGGTCTTCGAAGTGGCGATGGACGCGAACAAGCCTCAGATCAAAGAAGCGGTTGAAGAGCTCTTTGGTGTGAAGGTGAAAGCGGTGAACATGTCTGTGACAAAAGGCAAGGTCAAGCGGTTCCGCGGTCGCCTTGGTAAGCGTGCGGATGTGAAAAAGGCCTACGTGACGCTCGAAGACGGCAACACAATCGACGTGACGACTGGTCTGTAAAAGGCCCATAGGTTGCGCATTCATGGCGCACCAACCGAATTAAAAGCCCCGCCAATTGGTGGGGCTTTTTTAAGTCAGTTGTGGGGTACGTTGCCGCCGTTAATATCTAGGTTTAGAGCTATGTTTCGTAGCCATGACCAAGCATGATTTTATCAAGTTCCGTAACAGTCAGCGAGGCCACAGGGACAGCCCTTTTCATGTTGGTGAATGTAAGCCATCCCTTTATGGTTCCAGCCCATGCAAATTCGGTGGGGACACATTTCGCAGGAACAAGAAACTCAGTGCCATATGTCTCGCTAAGTATTTCGTAAAACTCGTCGAAATCATCGCCCCAAATCCCAAGGTCAGTTACAATTTGCATCTCTGGACTTAGATTTTCTAGTAACCGTTCGGATACTCCAAATCGCCTCAGAGCTTGAAAAATTTTTTCGGGAACCCCATGGCTCTGCATGACAGCTATCGTACATTTGTTTTGCTTGGTGAAGCTAGTGTTTTCAGTAAGTTGTTTCTATGGAGCACGGAAAGTTTGGGCTCTAACCGGACATTGCATCTCACCCCCGATCGAACACCGCTTGCAGCTTATTCCCATCGGGATCGCGAACATAGGTTGCGTAGTAATTATCGCCGTAATGCGGGCGGGGGCCGGGGGCGCCGGCGTCAACGCCACCTAAACGAAGCGCGGTTTCATGAAACGCGTGCACCTGCTCTTGGCTCTCCGCCACAAAGGCGACATGCGTCCCGTTCCCAAAGGTGGCGGGGTTTCCATCCTCGGGCGTATAGATAAAAATCGTGGGCCAATCCCCCTTTTGATAGGCCGGAGGCTTTCCGGGCGGTTTGGGCAAGCGCTCAAAGCCAAGTACACCCAAAACGGCATCGTAGAACGCCGATGCCTTTTCCATATCATTCGTTCCGAAGGTGATATGACTGATCACGGTCATGGGTTCTCCTACAGTTCCCCAAAGACCAGCATGTAGTATTGCACGGCCTTCTGCAGGTTCTCGATCGAGACCCGCTCGTCTTTTCCATGCACGCGTGGCAGGTCGGTGTCCAAGAACACGAATGGCGCAAAGCGATAGCTGTCATTCGTGTATTGGCTGTAATACCGACTGTCCGATCCCGCGACCATCAGGCCCGGCACAATCGCGACATCCCCGAACACGGCTGCTGTGGCACGGGACAAGATATCAAAAGCTTCATTGTCATGGGCACTGACCGGGCTGGCAGGGGAAGAGGTCAGCACAGTGTATTCAATCCCCTCCACATCAATCGTGTCGTTCAGGTGATCCAGCACTGTCTGTTCTGTGTCGCGCGGATGAAGGCGGAAATTCACGGTCGCAGTTGCCGCTTGCGGCAAAACATTTTCGGTGTTGGAACCATCCAGCATGGTGGGTGCGGTCGTTATGCGCAGCATCGCATCCGTGGTGTTTGCGCCGGACAGAACCATCTCAATCACCGGTTTGAACAGCCACGCATTGGCAAACAAAACCCGTTCGCCCAGCCCCATATGGCGCCCGAGATCATCGAAGAACGATTTCGAAACACCGCTCAGGCCGCCGTCGATGGGCGCGCCATGCAATGCGTGCAACGCCTCGGCCAGGCTGAACACGGCCGTCTCGCGCTGCGGCAACGAGCTATGCCCCCCTTCAGAGGTCGCCGTGATCTCGACCGTCATATAGCCCTTTTCGGCGACATTGATGGCCGCGATATCCTTTGGCACAGCAGAGACGATATTGCGTAAAACGAAAGAGCCTTCGTCGAGGCTCCAATCCAGCGGAATGTCATTGGATCGGAAATACTCCACCACCGCCTGCGCCCCGCCCAGCCCGCCAATCTCTTCGTCTTGGGTCAGCGTCACATAGATATCACGTTGTGGTTCAAACCCCTCTGCCGCCAACCGATCCAGCGCTTCGAAGAAAGAGACGGCAACCCCCTTCATATCAAGCGCCCCGCGTCCCCAGACGAACCCGTCCTGAATAACACCTGCCCAAGGGTCCACGCTCCACTCACTCTCGATCGGGACGACATCATAATGCCCGCTGATCAGGATCGGTGTGGTGTTCGGATCAGAGCCCTCCCATTTGAAAATGGGTGTAAACCCGCTGACATAATCGACGCTGGTCGCCCCGATGAAATTGGGGAAGGCGACGTCCAGCCAATCGAGGAATTCCTGATAATCCGCGGGCCGTCCCGGTTCCCCGAGCGGATGTGAGATCGTTTTGAATTGGATGGCCCGGCTGAGCTTTTGCGCCACCTCCATGCCGTCGACTGGCGGCAGGGTGACATCCTCAATCGCCAATTCGGGTGGGGTGTACCGGAGCGTGTTCACGGCAATCACACCTACCAAAGCCAACAAGGCCAACCCGGTCCATTTCAAAACGCGACGCATGTTCCCCTCCCAAGAAACGTTCCGCAGATCGTAACACAGATAATCTGCCTGTCAGACAGACCTTGCGTCAAACGCTCCGCGCGGCCCGCCCTAGCGGATCACATGCACCGTGCATTTCGCATGGCGCACCACCTTGGCCGAAACCGACCCCAGCAACACACCCGACAGCCCCTCGCTGTGGGAGGCGACAACGATGCAATCGACGTCATGGTCATTGGCATAATCCACGATGGCCCGGCCCGCATATCCGTCGATCAAGGCCGCTTTGGCGCCGGGCAGGGCCTTGGCCTTTTCAACAAGTAGTTTTTTGGCTTCGGCACGCGACGCGTCCAGCATCTGTTTGGTGATGGTGATCCCAGCATAGTTCGGAATGGGCTCCAACGCGTGAAACACGGTAAATGTCGCCCCCTCATCGGCCAGTGCGCGCGCGGCCTCAAAAGCCGGGCCTTCATCATGTCCTTCATCGAACAAAACGGGTATCAAAATATTTTTGTACATGGGCCCCTCCACAAGGTGTTGGATCCGAGTGTAGCGATTGGGGCGATGATCACAATGACCCAGATCAAAGGATGGGTGTTGGTGCAATCTGTTCGGGCGGTTAATCAGCAAACGAAGTTTGCGCTGTGGTGTCGCAAGCAGGCACGGCCTGCGAGGCCGTGGTGGAAAGCGGTCCCGCAGGGACGAGCGACACCATGCCATTAGGATTACTTCCGGAACTGACGCATGCAAAGCGCCCACCCTAATTTTTGTCCGAATTGTAAGTGGCTGCCCCGAGGGCGGAAGCCATGCGTCCCGTTGCAAGCATTGCAAAGCAATGCTGAGAAGGGCCCGTTGGGGGCGGGGCATCCACGTGTCGCGTCTGCGACGCTCCGATCAAATCCTTCAGGGGAATTCGATTAGTTCAGTTTTACTGCAGTGCCATTTGCAACGACGACCAAAAATCTACCACTAGTTCCCAAGTTTTGATAATCTAAATCTACTGCGATTACAGCATCTGCGCCCATACGTACCGCCTCTTCTCTCAATCTCCTAAGCGCATCGGCTTGAGCGGACTGCAATGCTTGTGCCAAAACTGGAGACCGAGAACCTCCCAGGGTTCCGCGGATGTCTACTTAAGCTTCTTTGAGAACGCCAAGCGCTTCGATTCCTTCGCCAACAATGATACCAAGACGCTCGCTGATCTCGATACCAGTAGTTTCTGTGGTGAGCATAACTCTTTGAGCTTCAGGAGATATGGGGTTCGACCTTTCGACCCTTTCCTGTCGTTCTGAAGGAGACAGCTTGCGACAACTTGGACACTCGCCGTTTTTTATCTCCAACATTCCAAAATGCGATTTTTTACAAGTTTGGCATGTGGCCATATAGTAATCTCCTTTTTCGTGCTAAATTTCCGATACGATATAGCTGTTAGGCCCAATTGTCTTAAGGCTAGCTTTTGCTATTATTGTTTCCAATAGCAACTCTCCCCGCTAGACACCCCCACCCAACATAGCTATACGCCGTCCATCGCAGGCTTCGGATTCGCGTCCGGGGCCTTTGATACTTTTGCGGACCTCCCCTTCACGGTGAAGGATGGGCCGTTCATCCATAGGCGGGCATTGGTTCCGTCGTTAGCACACGGAAGACAGAAAGATGGCACTTAAGTCGTATAAACCGACGACGCCAGGCCAACGTGGGTTGGTTCTGATTGACCGTTCCGAGCTTTGGAAAGGCCGCCCGGTCAAGTCCCTGACAGAGGGTTTGACGAAGAATGGCGGACGGAACAACACCGGACGGATCACAATGCGTCGCAAAGGTGGGGGGGCAAAACGCCTCTACCGGATCGTCGATTTCAAGCGGAACAAATTGGATATGTCCGCCAATGTCGAACGCATCGAATATGACCCGAACCGGACCGCATTCATCGCGTTGATCCGCTATGAAGATGGAACGCAAAGTTATATCCTTGCGCCCCAGCGTTTGGCGCTCGGTGACAAGGTGATTGCGGGCAAAAAAGTGGACATCAAACCCGGAAATGCGATGCCCTTCCAAGGCATGCCCATCGGGACCATCGTCCACAATGTTGAATTGAAACCCGGCAAAGGCGGTCAGATCGCTCGTGCCGCTGGCACCTACGCTCAGTTCGTGGGTCGCGACGGCGGCTATGCGCAGATCCGTCTGTCTTCGGGCGAGCTTCGCCTGGTCCGTCAGGAATGCATGGCGACCATTGGCGCCGTGTCCAACCCTGACAACTCAAACCAGAACTTTGGTAAAGCTGGCCGGAACCGCCACAAAGGCATCCGTCCTTCCGTTCGCGGTGTTGTTATGAACCCGGTCGATCACCCCCATGGTGGTGGTGAGGGTCGGACCTCCGGTGGTCGTCACCCTGTGACGCCTTGGGGTGTTCCAACCAAGGGCAAACGCACACGCACAAACAAGGCGACGGATAAATACATCATCCGCTCCCGCCACGCACGGAAGAAAGGACGCTAACCGATGGCTCGTTCAGTTTGGAAAGGTCCTTTCGTTGACGCGCATGTCTTGAAAAAGGCAGAGAAAGCGCGCGAAAGCGGCCGCAATGAAGTGATCAAAATCTGGTCTCGTCGGTCTACCATTTTGCCACAATTCGTGGGCCTGACTTTTGGCGTCTATAACGGCCAAAAGCACATCCCAGTGAACGTTTCCGAGGAAATGATTGGACAGAAGTTTGGCGAATATTCCCCAACGCGGACCTATTACGGTCACGCTGCGGATAAAAAAGCGAAGCGGAAATAAGCGATGAGTAAAGAGAAAAATCCCCGTCGCGTCGCAGATAACGAGGCTTACGCAGTCTCACGCATGCTGCGTACATCCCCGCAAAAGCTGAACCTGGTGGCGCAAATGATCCGCAACAAGCCGGTCGAAAAAGCGCTGACTGATCTGTCCTTCTCAAAGAAGCGGATCGCCCAGGACGTGAAGAAAACTCTGCAGTCTGCGATCGCAAACGCGGAAAACAACCATGGTTTGGACGTGGACGAGTTGATCGTCGCCGAGGCCTATGTCGGCAAGAACCTGGTCATGAAACGGGGTCGCCCCCGCGCACGTGGTCGGTATGGCCGCATCATGAAACCGTTTTCCCAAGTCACTGTGAAAGTGCGCCAGAAAGAGGAGCAAGCCTAATGGGTCAAAAGATCAATCCAATCGGCCTGCGTCTTCAGGTCAACCGCACATGGGACAGCCGCTGGTACGCGGATAAGAAAGAGTATGGCGACCTTCTGCTTGAGGATCTTAAGATCCGCGAGTTTATCAAAAAGGAATGTCAGGCTGCAGGTGTGGCGAAAGTCATCATCGAGCGTCCTCACAAGAAGTGTCGTGTGACAATCCATTCTGCCCGCCCCGGTGTCATCATCGGTAAAAAGGGCGCGGATATCGAAAACCTGCGCAAGAAGGTGGCAAACCTGACAAGCTCGGAACTGCACCTCAACATCGTTGAAGTTCGCAAGCCGGAACTGGACGCGCAATTGGTGGCCGAAAGCGTCGCTCAACAGCTGGAGCGTCGTGTCTCGTTCCGTCGTGCGATGAAACGCGCGGTTCAAAACGCAATGCGCATGGGCGCGCTGGGCATCCGGATCAACTGTGCCGGTCGTCTGGGCGGTGCAGAGATTGCACGGACCGAATGGTACCGTGAAGGCCGTGTTCCGTTGCACACATTGCGTGCGGATATCGATTATGCCCGTGCCGAAGGTCTGACAGCTTACGGTATCATCGGCATTAAGGTTTGGATCTTCAAAGGCGAGATTATGGAACATGATCCATCTGCCCGCGATCGCAAGAACCAAGAACTACAAGAGGGCGGTGGACCACGTCCACAAGGCCGCCCCCGCGGTTAAGCTGAAGGAGAAATCAAATGCTTTCACCAAAGCGCACAAAATTCCGCAAACAGTTCAAGGGCCGCATCCGCGGTGAAGCGAAGGGCGGATCGGATCTGAACTTTGGGTCTTATGGTCTGAAGGCCACAACGCCTGAGCGCGTGACAGCACGCCAGATCGAGGCCGCACGCCGTGCCATGACGCGTCATATGAAACGTCAGGGCCGTGTGTGGATCCGCATCTTCCCCGATGTGCCTGTGACGGCCAAGCCTATCGAGGTTCGAATGGGTAAAGGTAAGGGTTCTGTCGACCGTTGGACGGCCAAAGTAAAACCTGGCCGGATTATGTTCGAAATCGACGGTGTATCTGATGCCGTCGCACAAGAAGCGCTTCGTCTCGCGGCGATGAAACTGCCGGTTAAGACTCGGGTTGTACAAAGGGAAGATTGGTAAATCTTCGCTTTGGGTGGCAGGCAGCGGTCGGGATAGCCGACTAGCGTTGCCACTCCGTTCGGATTAAGAAATCAAAGCCCTGCCTTTTGGCGGGGCTTTTTCGTTAGAAGTGTGGTGAATACATTACATCACTTCGAATAACGTATTTTCGACCCGCGATGATCGTATCCCCTCTATGCATAATCGGGTGATAGAATACCAGGGCTGTCCCGGCCGGAGGTTTCACGCAAAAATCTTCGAACGCGATGCCAAATTGGACATCCGCAAATGACGTGCCACCACCTTCATAGTCGTCATTCAAATACACCATAAATGTGAAAAAGCTGCGTTCGCCATTCGCGCGTTCAAAATAGCCGTCCTGATGCCAATCAAATCTTTGCCCAACATCATAACGATAAAACCTCATTCGTTCATTCAAGCCCACGACATCACAGTTTTGAAACTTTGGTTGTACGTCTCTTTCTAGTTTTTGCCAAAACGTGCCAGATAGATTGGGATCGTCGGTTATAACCCGATCATTGTCACGAATATCTTCTTCACGCCGCTGTCCGTCCGGACCGTTTATCAGGGCCTCGCTATATCCAAGCGCTTCGGACTTGGCGATAAGATTGCGACAAGCTTCCGGCGACAAGAAGTTCCGAATCTCAAAAACATAGTCTTGCAAATGGTCAATGCGTTGCATTGTGGGTGCCTCATTTTAGGTGAACGATGTCCTGTTTGGTTTGAGCGCGTGTCAAACCGTTCTTAGAAACATAAACTACTGTCAGAGATGGTGTGCTTCGGACATTATGGAAATGGGCTATGCCATTCGACCATTTTAATTCAACAAGAAAGTTATATTTAGGTGTCAAATTAACGGAGACCCCAAATGAAAACCGCAAAAGACTATCTCGAAGAAGCCAACGCCGTTGTGCCAAAAATGGCCCCGACAGAAGCGATTGAACTGCACAAATCTGGCGCGGCGCTGTTTGTCGATGTTCGTGACAGCGGGCTGATCGCGCAAACCGGGACCATTGCGGGCGCGGAACGCATCGCGCGCGGCATGATGGAATTCACCGCAGATGACAGCATGCCCATGCACAATCCAAAACTAAAGAAAGACCAAAAGATTGCGCTGGTCTGTGGCGCGGGTGGACAAGCGGCATTGGCTGGCAAAACCCTGCACGATATGGGCTACACAGATGTCGTAAATGTCGGCGGTTTCAAAGATTGGGTCGAGGCCGACGGCCCAACCGAAGAGGGTTAACCCCAGCTGTAATTAAAGCTCACGCTGATCCGCTCGTCCTCGGCCATGTTCATCGGCACCTCATGGCGCAGCCAGCTTTCCCACAGCAGGACGTCACCCACCTTTGGCGTGACATAAACGAATTGCTTCAACGCCTCAGGGGCGTCTTTGGCCCGCCCCGGGGCGGCCATCATCATCTGCAATCGCGGGTCTTCGAATTTGATCGGGCTCGTTCCATCGGGCAGTGCCACATATGTCGTGCCCGAAATCACCGAATGGGGATGGATATGGCCGGTATGTATGCCCCCCTCGGGCAGGATATTGATCCAGATATCCTCCAGCTTGAGGGGTTTTTCATCGAGATCAAAGTACAGCTCTTTTGCAAACGCAGCCACATGGGCATCAAGCGCATCGACGATCTGCTTAAAAATCGGAAACCGCCAGGGTAGGTCGCTCAGCGAGGCATAAGAAGTGTAACCGGGATAGCCGTTCTCTTCGCACCAGTCATGCCCGGCCTCGTCGTCTTCGGCGATCGCCAGACAAGAGTTCAACAACTCGGCTGGTTCCACCTGATCGGACAGGCCTGACTGGTAAAGTGGTGTTACAAAAAGGGGCCGCGTTGTGGTCATAAGGGCCCGTTACCGGACACTTTGGCTTTCGTCGAGAACCCGTTACAAATATGTTGCGTCCCTAGAGCTGCTGCCATATATGCGCGGTCTCTAACCCATCTCCACGGGAATCGCGGTGACCGGGGCCAAGCCTTGGGCCGACTCGTGATTGTTGAAAGGACGTGACTGCGATGACCGCAGCAGACTTGCGTAACAAAACAGCGGACGAGCTGAAGACAGAGCTCGAAAAGCTGAAAAAAGAAAGTTTCAACCTGCGCTTCCAACAAGCGACAGGTCAGCTTGAAAACACCGCACGGGTGAAAGCTGTGCGTCGCGAAGCAGCCCGCGTAAAGACTGTGTTGAACGAAAAAGTCGCTCAAGCGGCTGCGGAATAAGAGGAGTAGACGATGCCAAAGCGTATTCTTCAAGGAACCGTCACTTCTGACAAAAACGCGCAAACCGTGACCGTATCGGTTGAGCGTCGCTTCACACATCCGGTTCTGAAAAAGACGATCCGGAAGTCGAAAAAATATCGGGCCCATGACCCGAAAGACCAATTCAAGGTAGGTGACACTGTCCGCATTCAGGAATGTGCGCCGATCTCGAAAACGAAACGCTGGGAGGTCTTGGTAGAGGCGTAAGTCGGACCAGACCACCCAGTCAACGAAACCATGGGGGCGCGACCCCCGCAGGTCGGAGGACTGAACCATGATCCAGATGCAAACCAATCTGGATGTCGCAGACAACTCGGGCGCTCGCCGCGTACAGTGCATCAAGGTACTGGGTGGCTCCAAGCGCAAATACGCGTCTGTCGGTGACATTATCGTCGTCTCGGTAAAAGAGGCGATCCCACGTGGCCGTGTGAAAAAAGGCGATGTCCGTAAGGCTGTTGTCGTACGCACAGCCAAGGAAGTGCGCCGCGAAGACGGCACCGCGATCCGCTTTGATCGCAACGCGGCCGTGATCCTGAACAACGCCGGAGAGCCTGTTGGCACACGTATCTTTGGCCCGGTTGTTCGCGAGCTGCGTGCGAAAAACTTTATGAAGATTATTTCACTCGCGCCGGAGGTGCTCTGATGGCTGCTAAGTTGAAAAAAGGCGATAAGGTGATCTTGCTCACGGGTCGCGATAAAGGCCGCGAAGGTGAAATTGCCAAAGTGATGCCCGCAGATAACAAAGCGATTGTGACAGGGATCAACACGGCGATCCGCCACCAGCGCCCGTCCCAAGGGGATCAGGGTGGCCGCATTCCGACAGATATGCCGATCAATCTGAGCAACCTTGCCTTGGTCGACCCCAAAGAGGGTGGCGCAACACGCGTCGGGTTCAAAATGGATGGCGACAAGAAAGTGCGCTTTGCCAAAAAATCAGGAGCTGTGATCGATGGCTGATTATCAACCACGCCTGAAAGAGTATTACCGCGGAACGGTACGCTCCAAGATGAAAGAAGA
>JBCBON010000119.1:0-1184 GCA_039821195.1 Pseudomonadota bacterium | reverse complement strand
GTGTGCCATCATCTTTCCAAGTCAGTCGCGGGCGCGGCGGCAATCTCATGGCGCCGCCTTAGCCGGGATTGCAGCGCCGATCTAGATCGCGGGCGCGTCTGGAGTTATGGCGCGCCGGATTCGAGCGCGCGTTGTTGGTCAATCCAGGCCGGATCTAGATTCAGCTTTTTCGCCATTTTGTCTTTGCTCGTGATCATCCGCCAGAACGGCGCGACCTCGGAGACCGCTTTGCCATCGGCGAGATCCTCCAGCGCCGCCTCTGCGACCATGCGGACGAAGATCGCGGTCGACATCGGGCACGTGCCGGCGCAGGCTTCCGCCGTGGCAAAGGCGTCGCGCATGTCTGGAATGGTCTTGGTTTCACCCAACGGAATATTGCGAATATAGGCATCGACCATGAGCGGTGTCGCGACCAGCATTGTCTCTCCGGCCTGCATGCCAGCCCACGCCTTGTCCATCACCACTTTCTTGATGGGCTTGTCTATGGCGAGTTTCTCGCGAGCGGTTTTCTTGGCCATTTGCGGTCTCCTGCGCATTTTTGAGGAGGATACTATAGCGTCATGACAGTTTCTGTCAGGAAAGCGGCACTCATGCCGAACGGGGATAAGTGAAATCAAGGCGCGCGCGCTGGTCCGATGGTCGCCGACGCCCTAAGTCTTGACGATAGCATGGAGACGATGATGTCAGAGATTACGATTACCCGCGAAGACAGTCCATCAGGCGGTCGTTATGTTACGGTCGTGAACGGCGACGAGGCTGAAATGACCTATTCGCGCGCGGGCGCGACGCGGATCATTATTGATCATACCGGCGTGCCCGACTCAATGCGGGGGCTCGGCGTGGGTGCGAAATTGGTCGAAGCGGCGGTCAAAGATGCCCGCGCGGAGGGGTTTAAGATCATCCCGCTCTGCCCGTTTGCCAAAGCGACTCTCGAAAAGCACGCGGAATGGCAGGATGTTGTCCAATAGGCGGATCCATGAGACCGCTTGATTTTTAGGGCGCGATCCCCGACCCTGTGAGGAAGGGAGCGTGCTATGAAACACCTAATCGCAGCGGTCGCCAACAAACAAGTCACTGCACAGGTCCGTGAGAACCTTCTGATTTGGCGGTGCGCCATTGCAGGCCGTCATGACAGTTATAGCGGCGACCGCTGCGATTAGGTGTTTCATAGCACGCTCCCTTCC
>JBCBON010000118.1:0-2264 GCA_039821195.1 Pseudomonadota bacterium | reverse complement strand
GCCCGCGGAGATTGTGATCAGTATAAGAAAAATGAGCCGCATCTTTAATGACCCTGGCTGTGTAGAAACGTGGACTGAGCGAAATTCGCTTGAATGAAATTCTACTCGTACGCTAGCGATCGAGCATGCGAGGTCTTTTTCCAGTCACCGATACGAAGACACCCAGTCCCGCTTCATTGAGGCAATATAACGAGTTCTGCGTAGCGGTTCCCGATTGGTCTCAGTTAGATGGTGTCACTGTGCGGGAAGCCAGCCTGTCCGCCGTAGAATGGTTTGCTACACCGCGGTTCACGTCTCGCGTTTTCACACGACCAAGACCCAATACGGTCGTTGCGAGTTCAATTGCCAGATGAGACGGCGTCGAATTTTTATTCATAAAGTCTTTGACTACAAATCTTATTTGAAACCGCGACAAGCATGCCTTGATTCTAGAAATTAACTCCGCTTCCATTTGAACGTGCACTTCGGAGCTGGCGCCGCGTCTTCGATCACATCAAGCATTATCGCTTGAGTAATTTTCGGGATGCTCGCGCCTCGCCTCGCATAATAGTTTCTGCTCCTGCATTTTCCCGAGTTTACCTTGTCTACACACAAGCTTACCGAAAGTGTCGTTAGGCCAATTGACCTAAGCGATGACTCCCACGGGCCAATTTGCAGCAAGTAGCGGGTTTGGGATGCAGTTGCGTATTTGTCCGGCTCTGACTGGATGAGGCTGGTAACGGATTTGAAAACCCTTCGATCCCACCCACTCCAAAAGTATTGCGGTTTGGTTATAAAATCTCGATTTATAGGCAGGGCAAAAGACGGAACGCTGTCGTGATTGTGTTTGATGCACATCTGGCCACTAACCGGCAGGTTTGCGACAGCCGCGTCACTAGCACTTTGCTCCCACCAACTGCGTATCGCAAACA
Organism: Pseudomonadota bacterium; assembly: GCA_039821195.1. GTDB lineage: Bacteria > Pseudomonadota > Alphaproteobacteria > Rhodobacterales > Rhodobacteraceae > Amylibacter. The sequence goes on along the minus strand of JBCBON010000118.1, from coordinate 1,353 downwards.
ATGCGAGGAGAACGCCGCATACAGGAAGACTCAGCACAATGAATCGCGCCATCCTCTTATTCATTTAGTACCCGTTCTAAAACGATTGGAAATTGAAAACGTGCAGGCAAATGGCACAACAGATGAATTAATATTCCTACCTTCAATTTTACTTGAATGACTGATGAGAAAAGAAATTAAGCTGGCAATGGCCCGTTCTCTTGAAAGCCTTCTGATCCTATCGTCAGGCACCGTACCCACAAGCTATAGTATGTAACCTAAATTGGAGGCGCTTTCCGATGGGTCACGCACCATCCTCCCGCCACCACCAACACCACCTCACCTACCTCCCTGATGCGGCATCCGCCGTAGCTCGCGATCTCGCTTCCCCAATACGCCAGAACTGCTACGGTGCGCTCCGCACGAAAACCATCACCACACCACAAACAAAAAACAAAGAATCCGGGAGACGCACGCCATGCACGTCGATCTGACCAACGCCGAAAAAGCCATCAAGGCGGCCATCAAAAAAGCCAAGCAACTGAAAACCAAGATGTGCATCGCCGTCGTCGACAGTGGTGGCAACTTGAAGGCGTTTCACCGCATGGACGATGCCTGGGTGGGCTCGATCGACATCGCGATCAAGAAGGCGAAGACGTCGGTGTTCTTCGGTATGCCGACTGGCGCCATTGGTGAGCTATCGCAACCCGGCAAACCCCTTTACGGCATCGAACACTCAAACGACGGCTTAGTTACATTCCCCGGTGGCGTACCCATCGTGGACGAAGAGGGCGTCCTGATCGGCGCCATGGGTGTCAGCGGCAGCTCGGTCGAAAACGATCATGCGGTCGCTGACGCTGGCGTCAAACCTGTCGGCCTCTGTGATCTTCCGGAACATCCATGGCGGACATAGAGGGTCAAGGGCAATCAGCGATCGCAGCACAAGGTTGGTCTCATCCAATCACCAAGTCACCATCGGCGGCTCAATCCGGCTCGGGCGCGCTAGATCATGTTCCGCAAAAGTGTAGGCGGTTTTGCGATAAGAACATGGTCCAAAAACAAATGCTTAGAGCACGTCTTCCAAGCACCTCTAACGTAAACTTGCTCCAAGCGTTATCCACTTGCTCTGTACCTGAACCCGTGTTGGACTTCACATCAGGGGACGGCAACAGGAGGCACGCCCGCGCATGCGACCAGGATCCTGCACCATCTTCAGCTGCTTTTTCACGGCATTCTCGATCGTGTTTTGGACCAACACAGTTTCAGCGGCAGCAGGCAGCAAATGCATTGCCGTGGCCCACAAAGGCCTTGCGCCTTCAATCGCAACAGCAAGGCCATCCATTCAGCCCATCGCCATTGTGCCGACAGCGCTCA
>JBCBON010000117.1:0-2329 GCA_039821195.1 Pseudomonadota bacterium | reverse complement strand
TGAAGACGAAAATGGGATCACCGGGTTTCAAGCGCAGGACGTTAATCAGGTAGTTCACCTGTGCAGATGGGCACTCAATCCGGCACCCAGCCGAAAGGTCGTGATCGACAAATAAGCGCTGAGCGTTGAAATCATGGATAGGCATAGGATCGTCATAGCTTCAGCGATGCGCCTCGCCAAGCCTGAGCTAACAGCGGCAGACCCAATGATGTAAGGAATGCATCATTTCGGGCAACGGGCCGGACACATCAACTACAAAGCAAGACAGAGCACCTAACGTAAACAGGTCTTTCAGAGTCAACAAAAACCAACAATGACAACGCCCCCGGTCCAACCGTTTCCAAAGCCGCCTGATGCACAACCGGATGCCGCGGTTGCAGACGCACCGCGTGGGAACTGGGTTGATAGCTACGCGCCAAGTATTGCACGGCCATATTTGCGACTGGCCCGCGCAGATCGACCAATCGGCACCTGGCTTTTGGTGTTTCCCTGTTTTTGGTCGATGACGCTCGCTCAGCTAGCCACCGGCGAGACCACATTCAATATCTGGCTTGCGCTTCTCTTCATGCTCGGCGCCTTTGTCATGCGCGGCGCCGGCTGCGCTTACAATGACTATGTCGACCGCGATTACGACGCCCAAGTTACCCGAACCAAATCTCGGCCAATCCCCTCAGGCCAGGTCAAACCATGGCAGGCACTGGCACTTGTGGGTGTTCTTGGACTGATCGGGCTCGCGATTCTCCTCCAATTCAACACCTTCACCATCTGGCTCGGGATAGCTTCCCTGGCCCTCGTCTTGATCTATCCATTTATGAAGCGGCTGACCTATTGGCCTCAGCTCATCCTCGGACTGACATTTAACTGGGGGGCTCTCATCGGCTGGGCGGCCATCACGGGCGCAATAGGTTGGCCGGCGGTTTTGTTGTACATCGGCGCCGTTGCCTGGACGGTTGGTTATGACACCATCTATGCCCACCAGGACAAAGAAGACGACCTGATGCTCGGCTTGAAATCGACCGCCATTCGCTTTGGCGATCAGACGATGCCGGCAATTGCGAGCCTTTATGTCGTCACTACGATTTGCTGGTCGCTTGCCGCGTTCTTCATCGACGGCACCACCTTCACGCTGCTTGCCATTTGCGGCATTGCCGGTCATTTCACTTGGCAGGTCGCCACTTTGGACACCGAAGACGCCGACAACTGCCTCAAACGTTTCAAAGCCAACAGAGAAGTCGGAGCAGCCCTGTTCATCGGAATGCTCCTGGACCTACTGTTCATGACTTAGGCGTAAGCGCACTTGCAAACGTCCAAAATGCAAAACGACGCGGACAATTCCATGTCCACGCCGTTCGCTTAACGCCTGCCTGCATATTCTTATTTTGAGGAAGCAACCAAGGCTGCTTCGTTCCAATTAATTTGCCACAAACACTTTCACGAAGGCTTAAACAAACAGCTCGAAAGCTATGACCCTGCGTCTCAAATCGATGCAGTTCCATCACAAAGCGACACCCATCTGGCGAATAGCGATAAAATACAGGTGCCGAAACGGCCCTTGCCGTTCGCGGCGCACTGAGGCAAACACGCCGTGAGCATGAAAACGCTGTACCGACACAGCAGCGCCGAAATACACAGATCATCCGACACAATTCGATGGAGCAATTCCGTATGTCCACCGGCGATACCTCTCCGCAAGAACAACTTTTGCATCTCGTCTTCGGTGGCGAGTTGACATCACTCGATGGACTGAATTTCCGCGATCTCAATGACCTGGACATCATCGGGATTTTTCCAAACTACGCAGAGGCTCAAAAAGCCTGGAAAGCTGCGGCGCAAAAATCAGTCGATAACGCGCACATGCGATACTTCGTGGTTCACATGCACCGTTTGCTGGACCCGACGGAAGATCCATCTGAGAGTTGATCTCAAAAGCGCCCTGCGGGGCGAATGCAATCGCTGAAACCCCAACTAGGTGAAGTAGGACGAGCAAGCGCGTGACAACCAACTCGACCAAAGCAGCAGCCGTGTCGAAACCCAACGGACCAAAGGCCTCTCCCGGCAAGCGGGCTAAAGGCACCGCCTTTGGGGAAGGATCGCGCACACTGCTTCGCCGCTTCTTTTTCGATTGGGTGGTCCCTCGGCGCAAAGAACTCTTTATTGCGCTCCTTCTAACCGCACTCCTGGCTGCAGCCACCGGCGGTTACCCGCTGATCATCAAACTGTCGTTCGACACGCTGATGGGAGAGACATCTGGCGGCAACACAGTGTTTCTCGTCCTGGCTGCGATTATCGCGATCACGTGCACGCGGTCCATTTTGCTGTACTTCCAAAC
>JBCBON010000116.1:0-2437 GCA_039821195.1 Pseudomonadota bacterium | reverse complement strand
GTCCAACTCCAAACCCATGATATCCAGAGCGATCTCTGGCACCTCTTCGGGGTGACCGGCCATGCCATCGGGTTCGGCCATGCGCAGCTCATCGGGTTCCCCGTAGCCCCATAAAGCGCCGATCGAGGGTATGTCATTGTTGCGCGCACCGTTGATGTCGTAATGGCGGTCGCCAATCATGACCGAGTGTTCCGGCAGCGCACCCGTTTCATCGAGCGCGAATTGCAGCAGCTCTGTTTTGTCGGACCGCGTTCCATCAAGCTCTGAGCCGAAGAGACGCTGGGCATACCGGAACAAGCCAAACTGTTCGGCGATCTGGTCAGCAAATTTTTGGGGCTTGGACGTGGCGATATAGATGTTGGGATCAAAGCGCGCGAGTTCGTCAAACATTTCTGCCAGACCGTCATAAGGCTCGGCGATGAACATGCCTTCGTCCTCGTAGTATTCGCGGTAGACGGAAATGGCCTCTTCGATTGGGGCGTGGTCCCCAAGAAGCATTGGGAAGACCAAGTGCATGGGCGGGCCCACCATGGCGCGCAATTCTTCGTTCGTGGGCGGTTCTACATCCAATTCTTTGAGCGCCACTTTGTACGAGGCGATGATGCCCGGTGCACTGTCCATCAGTGTGCCATCGAGGTCGAAGAAAAAGGCGGGCTCTTGCATTGGGAGGGTCCGGGCAGATGTCTGTGTCAGGGATCGTCAAAAAACGGTGTGACTTCAACCACTATCACGGCGTTTTCTTCCGCTGCTTGATCCATCAATGCGATATCTTCATCGGAAAGGTCATGCCCTTCGGCAAGCCGCTCGGTTTTAGTGCCATAGCTTGACACTTCCAATGTGGCGAGCTCGGCCACCTTGAGGACCGCGACCGCCTCTCTGACGGCTTCTGCTTCGTCCACGCCAGACGAATAACAGATCAGCGCGGCCCCGGTTGAGCCATCGGGCAGGCCATCGCCGGGTGCGCGACCAACCTCAACAAGCAGGGTAAAGACGTCTTTGGGTTTTTTGGACATGCGCCGCTCTATACGGTGCAGGACGCATCCCGCCAATGGCAGAAGCTAGCTTCTGCGATCTGCTGCGAGGGCGGTGTCGAGGATTTCTGTTAGGCGGCGAACCGATGTAGCCGAAAATGCGCGTTCAACCTCTTCGTCGCCTTTAAGGACCAAAATCGTGGACCGCTCGAACACATCGCGGTCCAAGGACACCGGCAGATCGCGATATTCGTCCCAATCGACGCGGACAAAGTACAATTGGTTATAGGCGTCATTTTCCGTGCGCAGCCGATCGAGAACGCGCTCTTGGCGGCGGCAAACCCCGCACCAAAAGGCATGATAGGCGGCAACAACCGTTTTGCCATCCGCCAGGGCGTCTTCGATGACGCCCGGCGAAAAGTGATAAACGATGGGACCGGAGGCCCAAGCCGGCAGCGCCAGAACAGGCGTCGCCAGCGTGGCGGAGATCACGTTACGACGGGTCAGTTTCATGATGCCTCCTGTGTTGGACCTTATGCCGATGCGGCTGCGATGCCTTGATCCATAAGGTCTTGGATAGACTTTTTCGATGTGCCGGCGATGACGCGGCCGATCTCTTGGTCGCCTTTGAGAACCACCAAAGTCGAGCGGCGCGGGACGTCAAGGCGACGTGTGATATCTGCGGTGCGGTACTGATCCCAGTCGACGCGGATAAAGACCATTTCATTGTAGTCCGGATTTTCGCCACGCAGCTGGCCGATGACGCGCTCTTGCCGTTTACAGGTCGAGCACCAATCGGCGGAAAAGCCAACGAAGACAGTCTTGCCTTCGGCCAAGGCGGCGTCGACCGCACCGGGTGTGTAGTCAAGGGTGGTTGCAGCGGAGGCAGCAAACCCTGTGAGTGCCAGAGCGCTTGTTGTTGCGATAAATGTACGGCGGTTCATGTCGAAATCTCCGTTAGGGTTAAAGGGCTACTGAGAGGTCTTGTAGCCAATAGGGAAGGACATCGAGGGCCACCGCCTCGATATAGTGGTGAACTTTGAACAGGATCATCAGGCCCACGGCGAGAAAAACGCCGCCCAAGATCGGTTTTGATTTTTCGGCCAAGCCACGCAGGGCCGTTGCCCGTTCGCGGACAAGTTTTTGTCCACCAAAGCCGATGCCAAGGATGAGCGTCGCAACACCTGCGGCGAAGAAACACATAATCAGGAAAGCCCAAAAAAGGTTCTCCCCTTGGCTGGCCAGTCCAATTGCGGATCCCAATGTGGGGCCGATGCAGGGCGACCAGACAGCGCCCAGCAACATGCCGCCAAAAAACTGTCCTTTGAAACCCGAAAGGTCAGACCGATCAAGCGTGGTGTCGGCGGATGCCGCGAACCCGGCAGTTGCAAGTTCAAACCGTGAGGCAAATGCGGGGACGAGCAGTACAATACCAAAGGCCACCATGATGACGGCGCCCGCGTTTG
>JBCBON010000115.1:0-2864 GCA_039821195.1 Pseudomonadota bacterium | reverse complement strand
CGGTGTGGAGTGGGCGATGACTTCTGTCTCAACTGAAGACTTTGGCAATCCTCCGAAAGCAGGCTCAACATCGCGCGCACGTAGGATCAAGCGGCCGTTCACCCTCGCGCTGATGAACTGCCTAGAAGCGGGACTGAGGAGACTTTCGACAGATTTCGATCAATGGCTGCTTCGACGCCAAACTGCCATAGGGTTCATTATGTTACCTTTTCGATTGTAATGCATTGCTGCGTGATCTGGCCAGCATCTGCCGTTCATCATCAAGCATCAGTCTAACTTCGCGTATGGCGTTCAAAGCGTGTGTCATACTGACATTGAACGACCCTTCGCTATGTGACGCCTCCTGAGCTCGGGACGATGCTGCAATTGTTGCGCGAGGATGACCAGAGAACTCAGCATATAGGAGTTCCGGTAGTTCATCTGGCAAGATCATGCTTGAATGAATCTTGTATTTTTCCAGAAGCTCTTTGGTGTGTTCGACTTGCAATCCTGCGAGCCTAATCTTGTTGTCGAACCCAAGGACAAATTCACTGGCATCGGGTTCAACATCTTCAGATATTGAGAAAACAAACTGGACATTGTTGGCCGTGAATACATCCAAATATCGGTGTAGTATCTCGCTTTGATCGTATGCGGGCAGATAGTTCCCTTCATCAACCAAGAAGACAAACTTCTTCTTTCCCATTGGCTCCAAGACTTCAGCCTTAATTTCGTTCAGGAACTCGAAGAACTCAAATGGTAAGATGTCCGACTGCTTCGCAGTAGTTAGACTGCGCGCTTTCTTATCGCCTTTTGCTCCCGCAGAGAATCCAAGTGAACTGGCCCGCTCAATCTGTTGAGAGCGTTCGATCTGCATAAGGTATCTGTAGATACGTGCGACTACCTTCGAAGGCCCATCACGCAAGACTATGTCGTGAGGCCCATCTTTCAGCGTTTCCCTAAGTTCCGAGTAAGGCCTCTTTTTGACCTTGGTCCAAACTTCTCTGCAAAGCTGTAGCAGAACGGCGCGAGTGAATGCGGATGCTGAATCAAGGGGTGAGTACTGGGCCAGACCTGCAATGTTTAGTATTGAAAGATAAGTGTCATCAGCATGAGCAATTAACTGATGGTAGGAGTAATATATCAAGAACGTTTTCCCCATGCCCCGTGAACCAGAAATGAGAACATTCTGCCTCTTGGAGAGAGTGGAGTTTTCAATCTGAAAAAGCTCATTGTCACGTGCAACCGCAAGCTCCTGAATTTCCCCATAAGACAACACAGCAGCATTCAACGACGGAAACTTTACTTTTTCGTCCATCTCAAAACTCACTCTCTTAGTCTGGAAATCGTCGTGTGAGCAACGCCCATATCCTTAGCAATAGCTCGACAACTATCACCTTCTAGCAGACGTTGCTCGACAAGGCTTCTCTGATGATCAGTGAGTTTTGGCTTCGGCCCAAATTTTACGCCGCGTGCCTTAGCCGCTGCCCTACCCTCATTCGCACGGCGCGTAATCCGCTCGCGCTCGTCCTCCGCCAATGCCGAAAGGAAGGCGAGGATACCCTTGCCCATGGGGGATGTCAGATCGAGCCATGGTTTGTCGAGAACCTTCACCGATGCCCCACGGTCGGCCACGCGCTGAATGATCGTGATGCCATCCATCATGGAGCGGGTGACCCGGTCCCATTCGGCGATCACGAAAACATCGCCGGTCCCGAGCGCATCGATAGCTTTCTCAAGCTGCGGACGGCCCTTCACGGTCTTGGCCGTGGCCTTCTCTCGGAAGATACGATCTGCCCCGGCAGCGTTCAGCGCGCCGATCTGCCGATCTAAACTCTGCGTCTGGGTCGATACTCTGGCATAGCCGATTTGCATGAAAGGATGTTATCAGAACAGCTCGAAACTCGCACCTGAATTATGCACCATCTCCACACCCCAGTTTTCTTAGGGCTGAGGCTTTGGTGCGTAAATTATGAAATATGCACCGCACAGCCACTGGACGCGCTGCGGTTGGTCTAGACGATCTGAGCCGGATCAACGGTTTGCCGAGCGCACTTTCCTCATACGATGGGCGGGATTGGCTATGGCAAAATTTGTCAATATGTGCCAGAACCAATTTGATTGGAGGAGCGCATGGCGACAATGAACGTTTCGCTGCCCGACCCAATGAAGGATTGGGTGGAAGGTCAAACAAAGAGTGGACGCTACAGCAATGCAAGCGACTACGTGCGCGACTTAATCCGGCGGGACCAGGATCGTCAAACAGCAGTCTCTGAGTTGCAGAAGCTTGTGGATCAGGGGCTTGCAAGCGGTCCAGCGCAGCCGTTCGACATGGAAGCTTTGCTGGCACGCAAGCGGCAGGAACATGACAAGACGGTTGGTTGACGAGTTTCGCCTCTCACCCGCCTCGCAGAACGATCTGAGTAAAATCTGGGACTACACGGCAGAGATGTGGTCGCCTGATCAAGCCGACGTGTACCTACGTGGCCTTAGCGACAAGCTCGGTGATCTATGTCGGCATCCAGAGATCGCTCGGGAGCGCATCGAGATCAATCCGCCGGTGCGGGTCCATCCCTATCGCTCCCACTTGATCATCTACCGGATCGAGGACGATCACCTGGCGATCATTCGAGTCGTTCATGGTCGCCAGCGATGGCAGGCACTTCTGAGCGAGTAGCGTTGGGGTTTCCTGGCGTTGAAGTTCGAAAGTCTCAAACCACGCAACCAGACATTCATCCTGCCGCCTTGTATGTTCAAGTTGGGCTCCGAGCTGACCTCATCTCGGCTGGTACCAATGTTGGCTTAGGTACCGCGAACGGCAGGGAGAGTTTAGAAACACCTCCGCTACAATGGGTTAGCCCAAGGGTGGTATGGCCATGACGGGG
>JBCBON010000114.1:0-2990 GCA_039821195.1 Pseudomonadota bacterium | reverse complement strand
CGTGATGAGCTCAAACACTGCCCAGGAGGTGACTTCGTGACAAATTCAACGACCGCCGCGATGAAACAGACAAAATCTCAAAACGACGCCATGAACAACGCACCCAACGTCACCAAATCCGACATTGAAGTGCGCCAAGGCGGTCCATCCCTGATGACGTCCCAAATCCTCATCTGGTCTATGGCTTTGGCGGGGCTCGCCGCCATCGCGCTTGCAATCGCATATTCGTTCTAACCACTGTCGCATCTACAGCGACCCAACTGAGGAGGAGTTGTCACATGACCTCTACCGCAGCCGTACTTCGAATTAAACCCGATCGCGTCGACGTCGACACTGGACTTCCCAAAGACGCACGCGAAAAAATTGCTTCCGATCTCGGGCAGGTCCTTGGTGAAACCTACATGTTGCTCGTGAAAACACATGTTTACCACTGGAACGTCGTCGGCCCACTGTTCCTGTCCCTGCACGAATTGACGGAAGCACAATACAACGACTTATTCAAAGCGTCAGACGAAATAGCTGAACGTATCCGTGCACTGGGGTTTGTAACTCCGTTGAGTTTTGCTGCCATGGCCAAGAAAGCGGATATTGCAGAGGAAAAGACAGCTTCAACAGCTGAGGATATGGTCGAACAGCTGGTGAAAGATCATGAGTCGATCGTTAGATCATTCCGCACAATTGCTGGAAATGCCGAAGAACATGGCGATTACGTTACTCATGATTTGCTCGTGGGCCGTATGGAATTCCACGAAAAGGCGATCTGGATGCTACGCGCAATTGTCGCCTAATAAAAATTACGGCTTCTGTCGTTCAAGCCCGGCCTGATGGTCGGGCTTTTTTGGTAGCAACCGTAATGGCGATTGCGTCGTTTGTTGATTGATATTGAACCAAAAAAGGCCGTGTCGGATTTGACACGGCCTTTTGTTTTAATGGGTAGAGCGTGTTTTATGCTACGGGAGGACGCCGTCCTGTTACGACACCATATATCAAAGACGCAAGAAACAAGACAAGAAAGACCCAGAAGATAACCTGAGCAATTTCAACAGATACAGCGGCAACTCCACCAAAACCAAGCACTGCTGCAATGAGTGCAACGACAAGAAACGAGATGGCCCAACCAATCATTTTTTTCTCCTTTGCTGTGTTCGATAACTGTTTTGTAAATGCTTGATCCACGATTGAGTTCCATGTCTTTTATCGAATTTCTTTATGACCTCATGCTCGAAAGCTCGAGTTCAAGAACCGACAAGGCAGCAGGAGGCACGGCTGCGGTGGTCGTACCGACCAATGGAACCAGCGCTATCTCGGTGTTCTGGCCGCCTCTCAATACAGGCTGGTCTGCATTGGTTCGCTCGGTTGGTAGGGCGCCAATATACCTACCTTCCAAAGCGCTCAGCGGTAATACTGATTCCGGTCCGTTTACGGACCACGCCACGACCGCCTTAGCCGTCGGCTGAACGACAGACCCAACCCTGGAAATAGAGCCGACAAACCGCGCGTTCCGCCCGTCTAAAGCTTTAAAGCTGCAAGCTGCCTGAATCGAAACGCCGACATTGCCAACCTCACTCTCTGGCGCGGTAAGTGTGCACGTCAGTGTCCCAACATTTGCAGTCGTAGATTGAGCGATGTGGGGAGCCGCCAAGATACAAGCAACGCCCAGTGTCATGGAGAATGCGGAAGTCCGTTTCATTTTATGTCTCACTTCCTTCAAGTTGTCCGACCCTTGGATTGGATCAGATGGATTTCGATCAACGTGCCGATCACGGGCTGGCACAGGTCCCGAGCCGCTTCGTCACCACGACTGTCTCGTTGGTGACAAGGCCGTTCCAGGTGGGCGACAAGCGCGGCCACGCGCGTGAACAGCGTCGAACGACGGAAAACGACCCGACTCGTGGGTTTACTTCCTGTAATCGGCGAATTTATCCGGTACCAACCATTCAGGCGTATTTCGTAAAACACGCTATTTTGGAATGCTTGTCTGATGGATGGGTTCCATCCCGTGTGATGCAATCACGCTTATCGCTGTGGGTGGGTGTCAATTGGTGCGAAAGTTCCACCGGCCAAGACGGAGGCTTAGCGTACGCAGACTACTTGTCGCGAAGAGCAGTACTGGCCTCGCGGAACACGAGAGTTGCACGGGTCAGATAAACGGACGCGGTTCGTGCTCGGTGGGTTCGAAATCCCCTAATTCATAAAGCATTTCACAGTCATTGACCGTCAGCTCGCCACGCGAAAGTGTGACGCTTTTTTGTTGCGCTGATTTTGCGGAGCGTCTTGTTTGTATGGACAGTGGATAGGCCGAACATGGCCGCCAAATGCTCTTGCGTAAGCAGAAAACTTAGGCGTGTGCGTTTTGTCAACCCGGTGCGCTTCGCCCGATCGAACAGATGGGCAAACAAATGTGCCAAACGCACAAACGCAAAGCCTGACATCAGTCAACGCGTCAACGGTTGTTGCATTGCGCCAACCAAAGAAGATTGCAGCCCGATTAAATCGCCAGGTAGTGACACATTAAGAATTTGCCGTTCACCCTCCGGTCAATATTTGGCCCGCATCGCCCACCCGTCGAGCACCGTGTACAAGTGCGCGCTATCGTGGCCATCGACCAAGATCGTTGAGCCGGCTTCAGTTGCAAGTTCGCCAACCTTAAAGCTCTTAATGAACTCAAGTTCATCTTGCGAGAACTCTCGGTACCTCGCGCTCTTGCGGAGTGGGCAAGCATCGCATGTTACGGCCTGATCGCATGTTACGGCCTGTTCGATCACACCACTACCATCCGGCATAGATCATCTCCGAGAATTTGATGCTTCGACTTCTCAAGCAACCCTTACGCCCATCGCTGCGAACGCCCAGTTATTTTTCGGTTTGGAGATTAGGGGTTGAGCTTCTCAGAACCGATTGAGAAGAGGTGCGAGTTTGCTGTGTGGAACTTTGCAATGCTTGCGTTCGTTATGCCTGACAAGTCTCGAAGTGAAATCTGGCGCAGCAAC
>JBCBON010000113.1:0-3000 GCA_039821195.1 Pseudomonadota bacterium | reverse complement strand
CGAGAAGAAACTGTCTTCTCTGCAGCCAATGGTTCCGCTGTTGGAAACAGTGATCCAGTCTGGCAAGCCGTTGTTGAGTCCATCAAGGGCATGGCGCGCGAAGTAAAAGACTCTGCCGAAGTTGCACAGGTTGGTACAATCTCTGCCAATGGTGAAGCGGCCATTGGTGACCAAATCGCAGACGCAATGCAGAAGGTCGGCAATGAAGGCGTGATCACTGTTGAAGAAAACAAAGGTCTGGAAACAGAAACAGACGTTGTAGAGGGTATGCAGTTCGACCGTGGTTATCTGTCACCATATTTCGTGACAAACCCAGAGAAGATGACTGCAGAAATGGAAGACTGCATGATCTTGTTGCACGAGAAGAAACTGTCTTCTCTGCAGCCAATGGTTCCGCTGTTGGAAACAGTGATCCAGTCTGGCAAGCCGTTGTTGATCATCGCAGAAGATGTTGAAGGCGAAGCGCTAGCGACATTGGTTGTGAACAAACTGCGCGGTGGTTTGAAAATCGCGGCGGTGAAGGCACCTGGTTTTGGCGATCGTCGCAAGGCGATGCTTCAGGATATTGCGGTTCTGACAGGTGGACAGGTCATCTCAGAAGACCTCGGCATGAAGCTGGAATCTGTGACAATCGACATGCTGGGTACAGCGAAGAACGTTTCCATCACCAAAGACGAAACAACAATCGTCGACGGTGCAGGCGAGAAAGCTGAAATCGAAGCACGTGTCGCCCAGATCAAACAGCAGATCGAAGAAACATCTTCCGACTACGATCGTGAGAAGCTGCAAGAGCGTCTGGCGAAACTGGCCGGTGGTGTTGCTGTGATCCGCGTTGGTGGTGCAACAGAAACAGAAGTGAAAGAGCGGAAGGACCGTGTGGATGACGCCCTGAACGCGACACGCGCTGCTGTTCAAGAAGGCGTCGTTGTTGGCGGCGGTGTTGCGCTGGTGCAAGCCGGCAAAGCGCTTGAAGGTATGACAGGTGCGAACTCCGACCAAAACGCGGGTATCGCAATTGTTCGCCGTGCGCTCGAATCACCGCTGCGTCAGATTGCAGAAAACGCTGGCGTAGATGGTGCGGTCGTTGCGGGCAAGATCCGCGAGTCTGACGACGCGACATATGGCTTCAATGCGCAAACTGAAGAGTATGGCGACATGTTCGGCTTTGGCGTGATCGACCCAGCCAAGGTTGTTCGGACGGCGTTGGAAGATGCGGCCTCCATCGCAGGTCTGTTGATCACAACCGAAGCTATGGTTGCTGATAAGCCAGAAAAAGCGGGCGCAGCCGCTGGTGGCGGAATGCCTGATATGGGCGGCATGGGTGGAATGATGTAATTTCGGCTTCGCCGAAATTACGATCCACGTGGCGACAGCATTGGCCGGAGGCCAATGCGAGCCACGCCTTTGATTGAACTTAGAAAGGCCGTCCTTCGTGGCGGCCTTTTTTCTTGTGCGCTATCCAGTTCACGTTAGACGCAAGTCTTCAAATCAATGGAGGCTAAAATGACTAAGTTCAAAAATTACGAAGATGCCCCTTCCTTTCGAAGTGAAATCTAAACGACGCAAATCGTTCCCATCCGAAGCTCGCGTGAAGACAGGGCAACGCATGGTGCATGGGCGATGTGGAGCTTCAAGAGAAGTTGGGACGCAATGATCCATGTCCCTGTGGATCAGATCGAAAATTTAAAAACTGTTGTATGAAATCTGGCAAGTATGATGGTGCTGAGAGGCATCACTACTTCCGTGACAGGTAGTTTAAGGGCCATCCTTCGGGGCGGCCTTTTTCCTGTATTAGGTGTTTGACCAAACAGACCTTTCTTTCAGATGACAGACTGATAGGGGGCACCTGAAGATCAAGATTTCCGGAGCTTTCCATGGACACTGTTTTCGATTTTGCAGGGCAGTACACGCCGCTGATCATCAGCGCCGCTCAGGCCTTGCTGGTCATCATCGTTGGGTTTTATATCGCGAGTTTTGTCTCTGATTTGGTGAAGAAGCAGGTCCTTTTGCATGAGCGGATCGACAACACTTTGGGCACGTTCATCTCTTCGATGGTTCGCTGGCTGATCCTCGCGATTGTCCTGATTGCGGTTCTTAACCTCTTTGGAGTGGAGGCCACATCTTTGGTCGCCATGCTGGGTGCGGCCACACTTGCAGTTGGCTTGGCCCTTCAGGGGACGCTGTCCAATGTGGCTGCGGGATTCATGCTTATCCTGTTTCGGCCCTATAAACTTGGCGATTGGGTCGAGGTTGCAGGTGTGTCAGGCACAGTGACTGAGCTGTCTTTGTTTACGACGGTGTTGGTCAAACCTGATAATGTGAAAATTATCATCCCAAACGGTACCGTCTGGGGCGACACCATAACAAACTACTCGTCTTTCGATACCCGACGCGTCGATCTGACGTTTGGCATTGATTACGGCGACGATATTAATGTGGCAAAGCAGATCATTTTAGAGGTGCTCGCCGCTGACGAACGCTGTTTCGAAGAGCCCGAACCGTGGGTGCGGGTCACCAATTTGGGTGACAGTTCTGTTGATCTCTCGATCAGGGTCTGGACCAAGGCCGATGACTTTTGGGATCTGCGCTTTGCCCTGCTGCAAGCGGTGAAAGAGGCTTTCGACAAAGGTGGCATTTCGATCCCGTATCCACATCAGGTCGAGATATCCAAGTAGAGCAGTCTGGACGTTGATTTTTCAACTTTGCGCGTCATACTCATCGTCATGAAAACAGTTGTTCTTTCTTTCATCTTTTCCGTCGCGGGTGTTGTTGGCGCTTATGCCATGGGTTGCAGCCATGACGGGTTGGACCCTGCATCCGCTTGCCCAGTTGGAACCGTTTACAATTCCGACACTGGTGCGTGCGACACGGTCACAACGTAAACTACGAAAATGGGCTAACAAAAGGCGGCCCAAGGGTCGCCTTTTTGCATTTGCCAGAATGCAAGTTGAATTGAGCTAGCGTTAGGATTGGGATACGGCACCCCCATGAGCCGCAAGG
>JBCBON010000112.1:0-3003 GCA_039821195.1 Pseudomonadota bacterium | reverse complement strand
CGGCAATTGACGAGCCGTCAAAGGCATAACCTTCGGCCAGCAGATCTTCGTCGACGCAGGATACATCGGCAGTGACGTGCTGCATTTTCCCGCGGGTATCGGAGAACCGGAAGTCAACGAATTTGACGTCCTTGTCCTTGATCATCTGAATGACATCGCTAGCAGTCTTCATGAACAACAGCTCCCTATTCCGAGCACTCTTCTCAATTGAGTTTTCTCAGTCGTGTTTTCGATGATGATTTTGTTCGACCGGCGCGGATGCAACCGATCAAATGAGGGGTCTTAATCGAAACATCCCGAGCAAGATGCTCAGGACCGGTCGGTGCTTGGGACGGGCTTATATGGCCTCAGCCCCGGTTTCGCCTGTGCGAATTCGGATGGCTTCCTCGACTTCGGTTATGAAGATTTTTCCATCACCAATGCGGCCCGTCTTAGCTGCTTTTTGAATGGCCTCGACGGCTTTGTCGAGCAGTTCATCACCCAAGACGACTTCCACTTTTACTTTCGGAAGGAAATCAACAACATACTCGGCGCCACGGTAGAGCTCCGTATGACCCTTCTGGCGACCAAATCCTTTGGCCTCAATCACGGTGATGCCTTGTAGGCCAATTTCCTGTAGCGCTTCCTTCACCTCATCGAGCTTAAACGGCTTGATGACGGCCTCAATTTTTTTCATGTGTTCTTGTAACCTCCGGGTCAGCTTTCCGGCACGCGAGGCGCCGAAATCGCACTGAAATTAAGCATGCGTCATGCCAATTGGTAAACAGAAAGAAAATGCCTCTTAAACCAATGGCTTGAAGATGGAATGCCGAATCTGTGAGCTCCAAAGGGAGCTTTTTGTTGCCTGGGAACAAGGCAGATTGGTCAAAAATCGTGCGCCTTAGATCGCACAACGCTGCCTAAACTGTATGTATCCTGGTTTAACTGCCTACGTCATAAGCAAGTTTTTGTCGGGCCGCTATCGCAAACTCCCTGTTTCGCGTGCAAAATTACGGTGCACCATCCTCTGGATTGATGTTTCGCCGACAACTCAGCCAATAGAAGGGCCCTGACCCCACGCATGCATGAACTGCTGACCAATAAAGAGATGGCCCAAGCGGACCGTCTTGCGGTTGAAAGGGGGGTGCCCAGCCTGACGTTGATGGAGAACGCCGGCCGGGCTGTTGCCGATGAAGCTGAAAAGATGATCGCGCCCGATGCTCGGATTATCGTGTTGTGCGGCCCTGGCAACAATGGTGGCGATGGCTTCGTGGCGGCGCGCCATCTAAAGGAGCGCGGCTACAACGTCCATGTCTACTTGTACGGCGATGTCGATAAGCTAAAGGGCGATGCGGCGGAAATGGCGCGGCAGTGGCTGGAGGTTGGAGGTACCAATGGAGAAATCGGCGAGGCGCGGGCTGGGTTGCGGGATGCAAAGCTTACTATCGACGCGCTGTTTGGTGCGGGTTTGACGCGGCCCATTGAAGGTACAGTTGCGGAGATTGTTGGGTTATTGAGGCACTTCCACTCCGTCGGAAGAAAAGTATTGGCGGTTGATGTTCCGAGTGGGCTCAACGGCAACACAGGACAACCGATCGGTGAGACCGTTGTGAAAGCCAATAAGACGGTGACGTTTCATCGCCGAAAGCCAGGGCACCTGCTTTTCCCAGGACGAGGTTTGTGTGGTGAAATCGCGCTGGCGGATATTGGAATTCCAAACCGTTTTCACAATGAGGACGCATGGCTATGGCAAGACTGTAATTGGTACTGTCGTGCAACCGGGAGCACGTCGATCCAGGAGTTGATCTACAAGCAAGGGCGTGAGTTACACAAATACGAAAAAGGTCATACCGTCGTAGTGTCTGGTCCCGCGCATCGAACGGGCGCCGCTAGACTAGCGGCACGCGGAGCGCTTCGTGTTGGGTCGGGCTTGGTTTCGGTTGCAAGTGAGTTGGAGGCAGTTGCCTCAAATTCGGCGCAGCTGACATCTATCATGGTAGAGCCGTATTGCGGTTCTGATGGCTTGCTCGACATACTTAGCGATAGAAGGAAAAATGCCGTATTGATTGGTCCGGGTTGTGGGGTCGGCGACTCGACCGCCGAACTTATTGAAGTCGCGTTGTTATCCGATGCACAGGTGGTTCTGGATGCTGATGCACTTACGACCATGAGCCAAAACCGTGACTATTTTCTGCGACTCATCAGTAAACGCAGGAACGACGGAGTTCCGGTCGTGCTGACGCCTCATCAAGGCGAGTTTGATCGGTTGTTTCCAACGTTCGACCTTTATCCGATGCTGGCGAGAGGAGAAGACCCCAATGCTACTAAACTTGAACTCGCGCGGAGGGCGGCTAGAAGCGGCGCAATTATCGTGTTCAAAGGACCAGACACTGTAATTGATAATGCGTCGATTTCGGCCATTAACGACAATGCACCGCCATGGCTTGCGACTGCTGGGACGGGCGATGTGCTGGCGGGGTTCATTGTTGGTTACCTTGCGCAAGGTATGAAACCTTTCGAGGCTGCGTGTTCAGGTGTTTGGTTGCACGGTGAGTGTGCAACGCGGCTGGGGCCGGGACTGATCGCAGAAGACCTGCCAGAAGTCGTTCCCTCGATTTTGCGAGATCTTCACACTAGCGCTGAAGCGCGTGTCGCAAGCGTGGTTGACGCTATTCCAAGATTCTCATCGAACTGTGACCGACAGATCGCTTCTTTCTTCAGATTTGAGCAAATCGCGATACACGGCGGGGATCACTTCGGGTAGGTCTTCTGCAATCAGCCCTGGACCGAATTTATTGGCGCATTCACCGTGTATCCAGACAGCCGACTGTGCAGCGTTGGCCGCATGTTCGCCCTGTGCGATGAGCCCGCAGATCAGCCCGGCTAGAACATCTCCAGACCCAGCCGTCGCCAACCACGGTGGTGCATTCGTGTTTACAAAGGCTCGAGGGTAATACCTATCCTGCGAACAATCTGGGCTGGCAATAACGGTATCAGCACCTTTGAGGACAAGAACGGCGCCGC
>JBCBON010000111.1:0-3255 GCA_039821195.1 Pseudomonadota bacterium | reverse complement strand
CCGATGTATTTGCGATGAAGGGCGTGCGTCCGGTTCGGGAAGCGCAGCATTCACGAGACTGGCGAGATGGCGTTCTCGTGCGATCTCGAGCGTCGTAGCACCGCCCAGGAACGCGTCCATCAATGTATCAAACGTTGAAAACAGCGCAGCGCCAACAGACGAACTTTGGTCGAAGACCAATTGCGGTGGCATGCGGTTTGGATCGTAGCCGACAAGGTCGTGGCGAAGAAAGACGGACTGGATTGTACTCGGCATTTGCACGCCTTCGAAGGGCCGACCATAATCATGAAATATGATAGAGCCTGGGCGCATCATGTAAGGAACATCGCCGCTTCGACCGTCGGCGCCTCCCGTCAGGTACCGATGCACGAATAAAAGGTCGCCACTTCGGCTCAAATGGTCGTCCGTATGGTAATGCAGGTTCCCATCCAGCGAGACCTGCGCAAACACGCTGGTGCCGGCAATCCATGTATAGTTTTCGATGCTGCCGCTATTTTTGGACATTCTTAGTGGTGTGAGATCGAATAAGGCTGAGAAGTGTTTCCACGCCTTCTCCGGCGGATCGAGCGCGTACATAGTTTTCAAGCGATATACGTCTTCTGTTGTCACGCTTGGCCCCCGTGCAAACTTGTTCGGGACGCTTCGTGCGTCCCTCGATCATTCAAACCAGAATATGAGATTGTCCCGCGCCGTCAAATAAGCTCATGCCTCGGAAGCTGTGCCGGGAACCACAATCCTATAAGCGCCCACTATTTCGCATGCGAATACAAAGCATAGGATAGTGTTTGCGGAGGCTGGCTAAAATTAATCGAGTATTTTGACGGAAACATGCTTATGGTTCGAAAGTATGAAGGGTGTTCCAAAGATTCTGTTCGATCCGGCTGACTTTGAAGCGGGGACAGGGGCATCCGCATGGTCGCAATTGTTCCGGTTTCTACATTTTGCGAAACCGCTCGATGTCCGCGGCCGTTCATTCTCGTCCTATGTGAACAGTTACATCATTGATGGTCTAATTTTTGGACAGGGGGTCTTTGGCCTGCAAACGATGGAGTTTGACGAGGAAAAGGACACTGTCCTGCATGGCGAGAAATACCTTGTATCCTGGGTGCTTCAGCGTGGCCGGATGAACATCCTGCACGATGGTGAGATGCTCGATGTCGGACCGGGTGAATATTGCTTGATCGATCAGTCGCGGCAATCCAAAGCGATCCTGACGGACTCTGATGTGTTAAGCGTCATAATTCCGCATTCAACGATTGGATACGATCCATCCCTTCATCCGTCCCGTGTGCATGTCGACCTCTCCGCGCCGCTGGCGCAGCTATTGTACGACGATCTGCAAACCATTACCGCCGCTGCGCCTACGATGACTCGCCGCGAGGCACCAGCCTACGGACAGACCCATAAATCCCTGCTCATCGACCTGCTTGAAGCCCATGCGTCGCCACAATCGAAGCAAACGAATGCCATGGAAATACGTGCATTTGTTGACGAGCAGATTTTCTCAGGTGATGTGACCGTAAAGGATGTGATGCGCCGTCTCGAACGCCCTCGCGGCGTCATCCTAGACGCACTCGGCTTCTCACCCTCATTCGAAGCCTACATTGAAGAGCGGCGCTTAGTGTATGCGTTGCGCAGTCTTGCTTTTGGGGGGACCAGCCCAGATTGGTTGCAGACCGTCGCGCGCCGCAGTGGGTATCCGTCAGTGACAGAATTCCAAGTTGCGTTTGAGGCCCAGTTTGGGTTTGAGCCGCAAACTATACTGGGTGTCCTTGTAGACTCCCATGCGCAAACGATCATCCCGCAAGGGAAATACCAATGGGAAAAATGGTACTCGCCCTGAGCTCATAACGACATCTATCTTTGCAATGGCATCGCAAGATCTTCTGAGATCAAACAGTTGGGCAAAAATCTACGAAATGACAGTGCGGTGAGGAAGACAGGCTTGCGCTGGACGCACGCCACAGCTATATCCCCACCTCGGTCGCAAGAACGGTGATCGAACCCGTGACGCGGGATGGAGCAGCCCGGTAGCTCGTCAGGCTCATAACCTGAAGGTCGTAGGTTCAAATCCTACTCCCGCACCCAATAAGCCCCTGGAAAGGTTCGCCTTTTCGGGGGTTTAGTCTTTGACCCCCAAGTCTTCGCCGCTCGCGCGCGGTCCGTGCGGACCCTAATCGTTTAGCGAAGTCTAAACCTAGAGCGCAAGATTGAACGCAGTATCTGCACGCAACCTTGATCATAACCGGCTAAATCGGACGACGAGGGGTGCTAGAGTTGGGACAAAACCGTGCACGATTACTTTTTGGCACACTTTAATGTGGCGCGCCCTTTGGGGGCGTTCAATGTCCATTTGGACGAGAGCAAGTACTTCTTCAAACAGCTTCAGGACTTGTTTGAACGCGACCACCTTCATGACGGCCTGTTATGGCACCGGCACGGCATGCGCGCGGTTGATGGCCGTGAGCTAAACTTTTTCGAAATCGCCGCGCTCGACACTCAAGGGGACAACAATCCCCATATTTACACCGTCGCTGGATGGCGCAGCGCCAAGGACGTTCATAACTTTGCCTATCGTGATCGCCAGCATATGGAAAACATGAAGCGCTTGCGCCACTGGGTCGACCGTTCCGAAGGCGCGAACATGGTCATGTGGTGGGCCGAGCGCGACACACGGATTTCCCTCGAAATGGCATGGGATCGCTTGCAGCGGCTGCGTACAGATGGCCCGAGCGCGCACGCGTTTAACCTGCAAGAGCGATTTGATCCGCCGCAGCTTTCCAGTGTGGCCTAGCCGAGCAGGCTGTTTTCACATCAGAAAAGCTGGATAGTATCTGACACTTAGCGATGACTTTCCGACGTATGGAAAACAGAATCTTAAGCTCAGTCCGATATCAGTAAAACAACTTTGAGTAGATTTCGAGAATGGATGCGCCCGTGAGCAACCCACCTGAAGATCAGCCAGTTCAAGCTTCTGCAACTGACCCCGAAATCAGTAGCGAGATGGACGCCGACACAGAGGCCCCTCGCGGTATGCTCGGTGCGCTAAAGTCACCTTTTGTAATTGGTGCCATCGCAGTGGCTGTTTTCGGATCGGGCGCAGGTTACGTGCTGACATCTGGGATGTTCAATTCGGCAGAACCGGCAGAAACTGTGTCTGAGGCACTTTCTGAAGAAGAGGCTAGCACGGTTGAAAATTAACAGGCTGCGCAACCCGCGTCTGATGCAGTCGGCGAGCCTGAGACGACTGCTGAG
>JBCBON010000110.1:0-3302 GCA_039821195.1 Pseudomonadota bacterium | reverse complement strand
TGGCCTTGTCCTTCCCGCCCGGTTTCGGCTAGAGCGGTCGATGGAGACGTGGCCGAGTGGTCGAAGGCGCTCCCCTGCTAAGGGAGTAGGCGGGAAACCGTCTCGAGGGTTCGAATCCCTTCGTCTCCGCCATTTTTCTCAGAACAGCTATCTGATAACTGCATGATAGTAGGGCGGAATTCGGCGTTCTCGCGCCGAAGACGATGTTTGGTCCGCTTGATTTGCTGCACATTTTGCTACACAAATGGGGGATTTCTCCGCCATGAGCATCGCGAAACGAGGCCGTCTTTACCACCTCCGCCGTCGGGTACCGCGCCGGTATCGGAGTATCGAGCCGCGCGAAACCGTTTGGATCAGCCTACACTCCGACTCGGAGTCCGTCGCCCGCAGCAAGGCGGATCGCGCTTGGTCCCAGATGATCGAGGCCTGGGAGGCGCGGCTGGCCGGGAACAGCGAAGATGCGGAAGCGCGCTACAAGGCCGCCCGCGACCTCGCCCGGGCGCGGAGCTTTCGGTATCTTGATGCGGGCGCTGTCGCCAAACTGCCGGTCCAGGACGTTATCGAACGCGTCGAGGCCATTCCGACGCCAGCGAACCAACCCGATGCCATCGAAGCCGCTGCCCTTCTCGGCACCGTCCCCGAACCCCGCATCACGGTCACCAAGACGCTGGAGCTGTATTGGGGCCTCGCAAAGGAGAAGACCCTCGGCAAGAGCGAGGATCAGCTGCGCCGCTGGGAGGTCAGGCGGCTCTGGCTGGTTTGACGCTCTAGGAGATGGGTTTCAAGAACGTAGTGATTATTGGCGGGATCGGCGACTGGAAAGAAGCCAACAGTCCAATGGAAGACGCTTGAGAAGAAGGATCGCGAGGATGACTGACATGTCCGCATCCCGATCCGCCAAAGAGGCCATTACAGCGTTCTTCTCAGCCCTTCGCGGAGGCGATGTCGACGCCGCGTTGTAATATGTTGCGGATGATGCAGTGTTCATCGCAGTGCTAGGCGACGAATTCAAAGACGTGCTGCCAATGTATGGGCAGTTTCGCGGCAAAGAGGGTGTTCGTGCCTTTGTTGGGTCTCTTGCAGCGAATTTCGACACCCAAGACTTTGTGACGCATAAAGTCATTGCAGATGGTGATCATGTTGCTCTTTGCGGACGTTTCCACCACCGGATCGTATCCACTGGAAAGGACTTCCATTCTGTCTGGGCATTGATTTGCGAAACGTGTGAAGGTCAAATCTTACACTATCAATTTTGTGAAGATACAGCCGCACTTGAAGCGGCCTTCGACCGACCGGGAAGGCTGCAAACTGGTTGAGCAACGGGACGAACACGCGGAACCAGACGTCTTAAGATAGGATGCGCATTGATAACCGAAAACTGGGATCACTTTCGTTACTTTGTTGAGCTTGTCCAGGCGGGGAGTTTGAGCGGTGCGTCCCGTACCACAGAGACTGACGGTCAAACTGTCGGTTGGGTGCCACAGCGTTTAGGATTTGCCGTACCGGCCGCGCTGGAAAAACGAGCGAGAGTGGACAGTCTACGACTTTCGACATCCAGCCTCTACACGCAAGCTGTTGCTGCCCGCCATGGGATCGGGGCAGCGGTACTACCTTGCTTCATCGGTGATAAGGAACCGGCACTGAAACGCGATGGCGGGATTCTTGCGGACCTTCAACAAGATCTCTGGCTGGTCTACCATGCAGCGCTCGGTGCGGTTCCGGGTGTCCGCGTTACGTTGGAATTCATAAGTGATCTCGTGGCCTCTAAGCGGCATTTGCTCGTAGGTCGCGAACCCGCCTAGGTACGATCAGGGTCACCATCTACTGTGGAATGCGGGGTTGCCAGTCGCATTGGGCCATGTATCTGACAAAGAACAAAGAACAACATAGTCGTCCAAAAACATCCCGAGGATGCCTCTTGCTTGGTCGCCGTAGACATCCCAAACACGTTCGTCGACCCCTTCTGTGACGGAACAGCGTGCCAATACCACCGACCAGATTGGCTCGAGCGCTGTTTCCGGTCAAGGAAGGCATGTACAGCACTAGGTCACCTAGCCACTAGAGCAACCGAGTTGACCAATAAAACCAAAGAGATACCCGAGCCAAATCAGCGCTATCACGGAGAGTAAGACCGGGTGAGGATTAGTAAGAAAGAACAGAGGCAGGTTCACTGGATAAAGAACCTCTAAAACAACGCGCATGCCCCAAACGGCAACCATCACACCAAAAAATGCCCTTTCGAAAAAAGACCTGTCCCCCCTTCCAGCCACCAATGTCAGGATCCCGAATGCGACGAGGAAGCACCCGATTGCATAGGTTCCGAGGTATACGAAGTGATCTCTCTGGATGTCCGGAATGGCCGAGAGTGTCGCGGGGTTGTACCCGAATCTCGGCATCGCAAAGTGAGCGGTGCCGATCAGAAGCACTAGAACCCCCGAGATATTGGTGGCGGTCGTAGTCAAGCGATCAGGGATAAGCTTTGCTGTTCTCATAATTCGTCTCTTGCGCATCGTCGCTAAAACTCGCGACGAGGGTTCGGTCAAAATCCAAAATCATATCGGAAACTTTTATTGAGGTATTTTGCCCTTTCCTCGTGAATTGAACCCTCGAAGCTCTGCCATCCTCTTTGTCCCGAAAGCGCGATACGAGACCCGCATCCTCCATTCTACGCACAGGCGTTGTCATCGCCGGCTTCTGAGTCCAAGATATGCGCGTAATTGGAAGCCCATCTATTTATTGTCCAGTTGCGGCCAGCCGTGCCCCCAAAGAGTTCAAAGGAGGCTGCAAACGTGCCACGCAGCCATAACATGGCTTTTGGTTTGGACAGAATTCGGTCACGCAAAGACGCCGCAAACGCGCCATATATAGCGAAGGCCGCGAACGTCATCCCCATGAAGACAAGGGCCAACCTGGTCATCCGAAACGTCGCATCCATGGGAATGAATTGCGGAAGGAAGGCAAGAAAAAACATCGAAAGTTTGGTGTTCAGCAAGTTCAGCATGATCCCAACGCGAATGAGTTTTGCAGCGGATACACGCGCATCTCGACCCTCAACCGTCAATGCGCCATTTCCCCGCCAAACGCTCCAAGCCATCCAGAGCAAATAGGCTACGCCGGCGACTTTGACGGCCTGAAAAGCGATTGCACTGGCATGTAGAAGCGCAGCAAGTCCAAGGATCGAGGCGGTCATGTGCGGCACGATGCCGAGTGTACAGCCAATGGCAGCGATAAAGCTTGGGCGGAGGCCCTGACCAATCGCAACTGCAAGCGTGTAGACAACGCCCGTTCCTGGGATCAACACG
>JBCBON010000010.1:0-54025 GCA_039821195.1 Pseudomonadota bacterium | reverse complement strand
GTTTCTTCACACAATGATCCGGGTCACCGATGTTGATGAGTCGTTGGACTTTTGGTGCAACAAAATGGGCTTAAAAGAAGTGCGCCGGTTTGAAAGTGAAGCCGGACAGTTCACGCTGATTTTCTTGGCCGCTGATAAGGACCTAGATACGTCTTCCAAGAGCCGCTCTCCCGAGTTGGAGCTGACTTATAATTGGAACAGCGACGAAGTATACGAGACGGGCCGCAGTTGGGGCCACGTGGCGTATAAAGTCGATAACATCTATGAGACTTGTCAGCGCTTGATGGATGCAGGTGTTATGATCAATCGCCCGCCACGGGACGGATACATGGCGTTTGTGAAATCGCCCGACAATGTCTCGATAGAGCTGTTGCAGGAAGGTGATCCACTTGCGCCGCAGGAACCGTGGGCGTCCATGCCCAACACCGGAAGCTGGTAATGGGTTTGCGCTTACATGGATGATCTTGCGGTCCAGAATCTGATCGACAGTCTTTCGGCTGCCGTGCTGATTGTGGACCGCAATCGCATCCTGCGCCGACGCAATGCCGCGGCCGTATCGTTTTTTGGGGCAGGGGGCGTTGGTCAAAACCTTGTTGCACTCGTGCGTGACCCGACGGTTCTGAGTGCCTTTGAACAAGTCGTGCAAAACCGATCCGCCCAAGAGTTTCAGGTCGAACTAGCCGTTCCAGTTTCGACATCGTTCCGTGTGAAAATTGCACCGATGGATTTGACTGCTGATCTGATTGCCATGTCGTTTGAGGACATCTCTCATATCCTAGAAGCGCAGCAGATGCGAAATGAGTTCGTCGCCAATGTGAGCCATGAACTCCGCTCGCCTCTGACCGCATTGAACGGGTTCATCGAAACACTTCAAGGTGCCGCCAAAAATGACCCCGAGGCACAAGCTCATTTCCTGACGGTGATGGAGGCCGAGACGCAACGCATGGGGCGATTGATTTCCGATCTTCTATCGCTTTCCCGGCTTCAAGGATCGGACCGTGTGGCCCCGGATCAAGTCGTGGAAATTCGCGAACTCTTGGAGCATACGATCCGCCTGATGGAAAGTCAGGCACGGGCCAATGCAAACGAAATTAAGTTCAGCATGGACGAACCCGCTTTTGTGTCCGGCGATGAAGATCAGCTGATCCAAGTGTTCCAAAACCTGATTGAGAACGCGCTGAAATACGGGAAGGTTGGCGCGCCGGTGGAAATCGACGTGAGCCAAGCTGGTTCCAAATACGTCACGGTCATGGTGTCTGACCATGGGGATGGCATTGCTCAGGAGGATATCCCTCGACTCACCGAGCGTTTTTACCGCGTCGATAAAGGGAGATCGCGAGATCAGGGGGGCACAGGCCTTGGATTGGCCATCGTAAAACACATCGTGAAGCGCCACCGTGGTCAATTAAACATCATTTCTAAGCTTGGTGAGGGCAGTTCTTTCTCTGTGGTTCTGCCCGTTGCCCCACGTCAGTGAGAGCTTTTTCGCTTGACCTCTAGGAATCGGGATCAGTCACAAGACTGTTACATTTCTGACACCTATTTGTGATGGTTGGTTTCTAGGTGACGGGCAGCCTCCATAGGAGGAGGTGTATGAAACCAATGGAGCATAGAATGTTCAAAACAACTCTGTCTGCACTTGCAGTAGCGGCGGTTGCACTGCCAGCAGCTGCGCGTGATGAGATCCGCATCGTCGGTTCTTCCACAGTATTCCCATTCTCCACAGCTGTTGCTGAGCAGTTCGGTCAAACAACCGACTTCCCAACACCTGTTGTTGAATCCACAGGTTCCGGCGGCGGCATGAAGCTGTTCTGCGCGGGCGTAGGTACTGAGCACCCAGATATCACAAACGCATCTCGTCGCATGAAAGCGTCTGAGTTCCAGCTGTGTCAGGACAACGGTGTCACAGACATCACTGAGTCCGTAATCGGCTTCGACGGTATCGTTGTTGCAAACGCTCTGAACGCGCCTCAGTTCGAACTGACACGCGAGCAGCTTTCCATGGCGCTTCTGAAAGGCGCAGGCGAGCCAGCGATGTGGTCCGACGTTGACCCATCCCTGCCAGCGATCAAAATCGAAGTTCTGGGCCCACCACCATCATCCGGTACACGTGACGCGTTCGAAGAAATCGTTCTCGAAGACTACGCGGACGATAACGGTCTTGAGCTGGAAATGCGCACAGACGGTGCATGGATTGACGCAGGTGAGAACGACAACCTGATGGTTCAAAAGCTTGCTGAGAACCCAAATGCGGTTGCTGTTTTTGGTTACTCCTTCCTAGACCAGAACTCTGACCAGATCAAAGGTGCGAACATCGAAGGCGTTGAGCCAACATTCGAAAACATCGCGTCTGGCGACTACCCAGTATCTCGTTCCCTGTACTACTACATCAAGCAAGCGCACGTTGGCGTTGTTCCTGGCATTCAGGAATACGCGAGCGAGTTCGCTTCTGAAGCGGCTGCAGGCAACGACGGTTACCTGGTGCCAAAAGGCTTGATCCCTCTTCCAGCTGAAGCGTTCAAGATGAACATGGAGTCCATCGCGAACCTGAAGACTTTGACAGCAGGCGACTTCGAATAATCCACTCGGATTATGACTAGGTCGGGGCGCAGATTTGCGCCCCGGTTCCCACCTTTGGTGGGTTAAATTTCAGAGGGGACAGACATGGCTGCGATCGCCGGATTTACACCTTATCTCGTAATGCTTTTGGGCGTTGTATTCTTCTTCATTGCCAAAGGCCGCGCGGTATCAACAGTCGATGGCAAGTTATCAGCTTTGCATTCCCGGCCATCCTTTCACGGTTTGCTGAGCCTCCTTTGGGTCTTTCTTGTTGGATTGATTCTTTACTTTGTCATTCTCATCGTCGGGCGTGCAGCGATTGATGCTTCACTGTTGTCCGAAATCGCGATCGTCGACCCTTCTTTGCGCGACATCGAAATGGACTTGGCGCTGTCCGATGCGAAATCCATCGCGGAAGGCAATGTGGCCTCACGGACCGACGAGTTGCGCGAAGCCATTGCTGATCGTTTTGCGAACTTAACAAATTTGCACCGCCTCGCGCTTTTCTTTGTGCCGCTCTTGGCAGCGGCTGGGGTTGGACTATGGCAACTCTTCAAAGTGACGCCGGAATGGCGCGCACGTAACCGCGCTGAAACGATTTTGCGTGGTATCCTGTTCACCTGTGCCGCGATTGCAATCCTGACGACAATCGGCATCGTTCTTTCGCTGATCTTTGAAACGCTGCTGTTCTTCAACAACATGGATTGGCGCATCGACAAGTTTTTGTTTGGTACTAACTGGACACCGCTTGCCGGTGTAAGCGACGGGAAGATCGATCCAGAGCGTGTCGGTGCTGTACCCCTATTTGTTGGGACACTTCTTATCACATTGATTGCAATGCTAGTTGCCGTGCCCATCGGTTTGTTTGCCGCGATTTACCTGTCGGACTTTGCGTCGCCGCAATTCCGGGCTTGGGCAAAGCCGATGCTCGAAATCCTCGCAGGTATTCCTACGGTCGTTTATGGTTTCTTCGCCGCTGTGACTATGGCGCCGTTCATACGGGACCTTGGTGAAAGTTTCGGCCTGTCAGTTGCGTCGGAAAGTGCTCTGGCTGCGGGCGTTGTGATGGGGATCATGATTATCCCATTCATCTCATCGTTGTCCGATGACGTGATCAATGCGGTGCCACAGTCCTTGCGGGACGGATCCTATGGTCTGGGCGCAACGCGCGCCGAGACGATCCGTCAAGTTGTGTTGCCTGCGGCACTACCGGGGATCGTATCGGCGGTTCTTCTGGGTATATCGCGGGCAGTTGGTGAAACGATGATTGTTGTTATGGCTGCAGGACAGGGTGCAAACCTGACGGTAAACCCGCTTGAGGCGGTTACGACAGTCACGGTGCAGATTGTTATGCTGATCACCGGCGACACAGAGGCCGCGACGGCCGCTGGACCCGCCTTTACCCTTGGTTTCACGCTCTTCTGTGTAACTCTTGGTTTGAACATCTTCGCCTTGCGGACCGTCCGCAAGTACCGTGAACTTTACGATTAAGGGCCTGCGAAATGGTTGACCTCACCGAACTCTCCGCCAAGCATACTTCTGCAGAAGCAGCGTCACGTGTCCGAAAGCGGAACGCGTCACAAGTTCGATTGAAACTAACGGGTTTATTTGCCATTGGCCTCGCTGGGCTTGCTTTGGTTGCTTTGCTTTGGACCGTCGTCGGCAGCGCAATGGGCACAGTGACGGAGCATTATGTTACCATTTCTGTTCCCGTTCCTGCTGAAGATTTCAATCCCGAGGGTGGCGAGTTGGATTCCGTGACCGTTGGACGTGCTGCGCAAGCTGCCGTGCGCGATCGTATGCGCACGATTTTTGATTTCGCGGATACTCGTGCTGAACAGCGCGAGTTGGCAGATATCGTTAGTTCTGGTGCCGCCTTTGAACTTGCAGATACGATTTTGGAAAACCCTGAGCTGGTCGGCCAAGACGTGGAGTTCTCGCTGGTCGCAAGTGATGTTGCAGACTTGTACTATAAAGGGTTCTATGGTCGATTAACCGATGTTCCAACCTCTACATCTGTTCGCGTTGAAATTGCAGAGGACTCGGATGAAGCGTCCATCTTCCTCCAGCAAAATGTGTTTCGCGAAGTCGTCGATGCTGTGAAAATCGAATTACAGCGCCGCGCGGATCGGGCGCGTGATGCCGCGCAGCTGCAGGATAATGGTGTGCGTGCCTTTGAACGTCGTCTCGAAACGGCAAGTAATGAAGAGGAACGCGCAGAGTTCCAAACTGAAATTACATCACGCACCACTGAGCGGGATCGATTGATTGGGATTGCGGAAGACTTGGAAAATCAAGTCCAGACGGCAGGAACGTCCGACACATTGGACAATCGCATGCCTTCGGTTTTGCTGAAAGCCGGTGGGGGTTGGATCAAGCTGACGCAAATACAGCAGCAGACAGCACAAGGTACCGTAATAGAGCCGTTGGAAACGGCGGAATTCCAAGCGGGTGAGTGGCAAATGCTGGTCAACACCACACCGGAAGTGTCGCGAAAAGTTTCGGATTTTCAGACGGTGATCCTTGAAGACCTCGCTGATATGGACACGGTCACCTCTCAGTTTAACTGGCGGTTCCTCAGCGCAGGCGACAGCCGCGAGCCTGAGCTTGCAGGCATTTGGGGCGCCGCTGTCGGTTCGTTCTGGACGATGATTGTCACATTCCTGTTGGCGTTTCCGATCGGTTCGCTCGCGGCCATGTATTTGGAAGAGTTCGCGCCAAAGAATGCGATCACTGACTTTGTAGAAGTAAACATCAATAACCTCGCAGCGGTGCCATCGATTGTATTCGGACTGTTGGGATTGGCGGTAATTTTGCCGCTTATGAACGCCTTGGGAAATGACGACTTCCGATCGGCCCCGTTGATTGGGGGTACGGTGCTCGCATTGATGACGCTTCCGACGATCATCATTGCGTCAAGGGCCGCCATTCGAGCCGTACCACCATCGATACGGGATGCGGCTTTGGGTGTTGGGGCGTCAAAACTCCAGACTTCGTTCCACCATGTTCTGCCACTGGCGATGCCGGGAATTCTGACTGGTACAATTATCGGTATGGCGCAAGCGCTTGGTGAAACGGCCCCGTTGCTGATGATCGGAATGGTCGCTTTCATCGTCGACATCCCGCAAGGTGTCACCGACAGTGCGTCTGTGATCCCGGTACAAATATTCCGTTGGTCAGATCTTCCAGAACGCGCATTCAGCAGCCGGACATCCGCTGCGATCTGCGTTCTGCTGATCTTCCTTGTAATCATGAACGCGTTGGCTGTGTTCCTGCGCAAACGCTTTGAGCGTCGCTGGTAAGCGGCCCTAGATTGGAGAGCAAAATGGCGACGAAAACTGCACAGAACGGCAAAGAAGACTTGGATATCAAAATCAGGTCGCGGAAAGTGAACGTCTACTATGGCGATACCCATGCGATCAAAGATGTGGATATCGATATTGAAGCCAATACGGTCACCGCGTTCATCGGACCTTCAGGTTGTGGTAAATCCACTTTCTTGCGCTGTCTGAACCGGATGAATGACACCATCGATGTGGCACGCGTCACAGGTGAAATTCTGTTGGACGAACATGACATTTATGCCCGCGATGTGGATCCTGTTCAGCTGCGGGCTCAGGTCGGGATGGTGTTCCAGAAACCGAACCCTTTCCCGAAATCCATTTATGATAACATCGCATATGGTCCGCGTATTCACGGTCTTGTCGCGAATAAGTCCGAGTTGGATGAGATCGTTGAAAGCTGCCTGCGCAGAGCCGCACTTTGGGATGAGGTCAAAGACCGTTTGGACGAGCCGGGAACAAGCCTGTCTGGTGGTCAACAGCAGCGCCTGTGTATCGGCCGCGCAATTGCAACTGCGCCTCACGTGCTCCTGATGGACGAGCCCTGTTCGGCTTTGGACCCCATCGCGACGGCCCAGATCGAAGAATTGATCGACGAGCTTCGTCAGGACTATTCTGTTGTGATCGTGACACACTCAATGCAGCAGGCTGGCCGGGTATCGCAGAAAACAGCGTTCTTCCACTTGGGCAATTTGGTCGAAGCTGGCAGCACGGAAAAAATCTTTACCTCTCCGGAGGATGAGCGCACCCAAAACTACATTACGGGTCGTATCGGATAACGATGGACGTCGCGCATATTGTCTCCAAGTTTGACGAGGAGCTTAACAAAATAGAGGCTCTCCTTTTGGAGATGGGAGGGCTTGTTGAAAGCCAGATCAGGAATTCCATAGAGGCCGTACGCACGCGCGACGAGGCGCTGGCGCAGATCGTTATGGAAACCGACATACGCGTGAACGAGCTTGAACGCGAGATCGATGACCTGACGGTGCGCGTTCTGGCGTTACGCCAACCCGTTGCATCCGACCTTCGTGCTGCTTTGTGCGCTATGAAGGTGGCCGGAAACCTCGAACGCATTGGAGATTATGCCAAAGGTATGGCCAGGCGCATGGATGACATTTATACCCATGGGCGCACATTTGATGGGCCGTTTGCAGCGCTTTTGCGGATGAGTGACATTGTTCAGGGCATGCTGACGGATGTTTTGGACGCCTACGTTTCGCGGGACTTGGAAAAATCGCAGATCGTCTGGCGCCGAGACGACGATGTGGACACGATCTACACCTCGATTTTTCGCGAAATTCTGACCTATATGATGGAAAATCCAACGCATATCACTGCTGGGATGCATTTGTTGTTTATCGCCAAAAACCTCGAGCGCACTGGCGACCACGTGACGAATATGTCTGAACAGCTATACTTCTTGCTCACCGGAGACAAGTTCGACGAGAGCACCATGAATATAATCGCATTTGGAGGGAGAGATGGCTGATGCAACAGATCCTGTTGTGCTGGTTGTCGAAGATGAGCCTGCGCAGATGGAGGTCTTGCGATACAATCTAAAGACCGAGGGGTACCAGGTTGTCACTGCGATGACCGGCGAAGATGCCCTTTTGCTAGCCGGTGAAATAGGCCCCGACCTTGTTCTCTTGGATTGGATGTTGCCGAATTTGTCCGGCATCGAAGTCTGCCGCCGGTTGAAGCGTTCCAAGGGAACCTCGGATGTTCCGGTTCTGATGCTCACGGCGCGCGGCGAAGAAGAAGATCGTATTCGGGGCCTCGATATTGGGGCTGACGACTATGTTGTGAAACCTTACTCGGTCAAAGAGTTGATGGCGCGGGTTCGCGCCGTTTTGCGTCGGTCGCGCCCAAGTGTGGCGGGTGATGTTCTAGTTTACGACGATATCGAGCTTGACCAGCAACAGCATCGTGTCACGCGCAATGGTATCCCCATTGACCTTGGCCCAACCGAGTATCGTTTGCTACTGACGCTGATGGAGGCTCCGGGCCGCGTCTGGAGTCGTGAGAACCTGCTTGATCGCGTTTGGGGCAGGACAGCCGACGTGGAAACGCGTACCGTCGACGTGCATATCGGACGGTTGCGCAAAGTTCTTCGAAACGGTCGGGGTGATCCCATCCGCACAGTCCGGGGTTTTGGATACTCTCTCGACAGCGCTTAGGTTTTACGCCGACCCGTTTGCCAGAGTTCGATCAGAGTGAAGATGCATATTCCGGCACCCGCAGCCAAAGCCAAAAGTACCCAGATTCGGGGGTAGGCCGATTGGTTTTGCTGTATGGGTTTGACCACAACCTGCATTAAATCCTTGCTGAGCGTTGCCGCCTTGAGCGCCTCTTCGAACCGGGACTGGGCAATCGCAACACTGTCTTGTGCGTAATTGAGGTTAAAGATCGCCCGCTTATACGCAAGGCTCGCACTGCTGAGCGCATCCAGCCCCACATCACTGGTCGGGTTGCGCAAAGTACTAATGCGATCTTCAAAATCACCCAGAAGCGCCCGAAGTCGATCGGCCTGCAGCGTGTGGCCGCCATTGGCGATTTCCAACGACCGCAGCTCGGTTTGTGCACTCAGTCGCGCACTTTCAAGCTCGCTGATCTGTGCGTTGAGTTCGTTTAACCGCGTGGATGGGTCAATGTCTCCATGTGTCTGCCGCAATTTATGAACGGCCAGTACCGCATCTTCCAGCTCGGATCGGGCTTTGCGCAAGCGGCGCTCGGCGTCTTCTACGCGCGAGCGATTTCGCGCTCCGTAAATAAGGTCAATTTCGTTCGCGATATAGGCCAAGTAGCGATGGACGATGTCGTTCGACATCTTCGCGTCTGGCGCAAAGCCCGACAGAGAGACAACTCCGCTTTGGATGTTCAAATGCGCTTCGATGATACCTGAGGCGCGAGGCGTTTGCGTGACGCGCTCGATGAGTTCAATAGTTGAGGCTTGGAACTTGGTTTGGCTTAAACCGTCTTGTCGGGCTTTGGCCTGAACCAAATTGACGGCAAGAAAGGCCCCGTGATTGCGGTCAGTCAGGTCCTGCGCAACGAACAAGTTGTTGGGGCTTTGGGCCGTATCGTTTTGCGGTGACAGAACAACGAAGCTGCTCGTGGTTTGAAAAAGCGGCTGAGCGATCCACAAACTCCAGACAATTGCCGCTGCGATTGGAATAATCATCGAAAGGAAAAAACGACGCCTTTGTGCGCCACGTCTGAGTCGTTCGCTGTTTCTTATATCTGCGCCAAATGCATCCCGTGTGTTGAAGTCTCGCAACAGGTCTTCGGCCGCAAGATCGATGGACAGGTTGTTCAGCTCTCGTTCGCGATGTTTATCGTCCAAGCGCTTTTGCCGGGCCTCCGCTGCCAATTGTTCACGCTCGTTCTGCCATGCGGTCAAGCGCTCGCTCTCATTAAGCTGTGTCATGGGTGGCCCCCTCTGCCTCTGTCCGAAAAAGGGCCGGACCGAGCTTGAGGTCAGGCACTGGGATCAAGTTGGTTGCTGCCAATACAAAGAAACGGTCGCAGTAACGTTGTAGCTGGGTTGCGTTCTTGGAAATGTAGATCAGTCCCGCTGTCTTTAGGCGCAGACGCACGGCCGACTCTGCAGAAGCAGCTAATCCTGGATCACTGGGCACCAGTCGATCATCTGCAATCAGCCACTGACCGGGCCGTTGCAGGGAAAGTGCAAACGAGAGTGCACTTTTTTGAACCGGTGACAGGCTCGAAACTTTCTGCGTTGGGTTCAAACCCTTTCCGGCAAATCGTAGCGCTCTTTCGATCGCACACTGGTGCGGTAAACCCAAAAGGGTCGCTGCATCCGTCAGCGCCGCATGCAGTGCCATATGGGGGTGCAGCAAGTTTTCCTGGCCCAAAATTGTATCTCGGATGGTGCTGCGAATGACGCGACCCTGCTGAGGTGGCTGGAGACCCGCAAAAATGCGAGCGAGCGTGGTTTTCCCCGAACCGGGTGCCGCCAAAATGCCGATTTTTTCTTTGGGAACAAATCGTTCGCTTGTCGGTGAAAGGATCGGTTGTCCCGAAGGCGTCCAAACGGTTGCGGCGCGCAGCTCGATCATCCTGCAAGCCCTCGGGATTGGTGCTTGATCATG
Source organism: Pseudomonadota bacterium (assembly GCA_039821195.1). Classification (GTDB taxonomy): domain Bacteria; phylum Pseudomonadota; class Alphaproteobacteria; order Rhodobacterales; family Rhodobacteraceae; genus Amylibacter. The sequence continues at coordinate 44,013 of JBCBON010000010.1, read as the reverse complement.
CTTGCAACGCAAATCGCGACGACGATTGCGAACAGAAAGGTCAAGGTCGAACTGGGCGCGTAGACTGGGCTGTTATATGTTTGGAAGGCGGCTTCGCGCCCACCATCTATAAGCGAGAAGAGCGGATTGATGTTCAGTACCCAAATCCAATCGGGCGGTATCTCTGTTGCGACAAAGAAAACGCCTGAGATCCAAAAGAAGGGTCGCAATAGCAAGGGTAGGACGCGTGTCACGGCCGAGACACGCAATGCAAGCCGGCTTGTGAAGACCGAAATTGCAACGCCAATGGACCAGGTTAAGCAGAAGACCAAAATCAGGCTAGGCAAATTTGCCAGCGACGCAGCATCAAGGATCCAGACCAGACCCAATAAAACGATCGCGCAAATGACCGCAGCTGTGAGGGCCTCAAGGATTGCGAAGGCTATGATCAAGTGAAAAAATCGGACATTGGGAAGGTCGAGAATGCGCCGAGCGGCCACGACAGACCGGGTGACATACGTCAGCGTCTGTCGAAAAATCACATAGGGCAAGATGCCGGTCGCCAAGAACAGGGCCGGATGGGTCGAGATCGGAATTTGCCTGTCAAATGCCGCGAAGGCCAAAATGCCAAAACCGATCCAAGACAGGGGCACGATAAAGGCCCACAGATAGGATAGGCGCTCTTCCCCGAAGCGGACGGCGATTTCGCGGTGCATAAGCGCCGTGATGATATCCAGATGCGGCGTCATGATAACGCGGCCTCGCGATAGGGTTTAGGGCGAAGAACGTCTAAGGTATCGCGCAAGACTTTTGACGGATTATGAAGGTGCTGGGCCTGACGGTATGCCGCCGCCGTGAGCCCCGAAGCTTTTTTCCGGTCTGCAAGTATGGCGAATATCGCGCTGACGACGTCATCGAGCGATGGCGCAGTAGACGGGAAAAGTACGCCAGTATGACCGTTGTCGATGGCCTCAACAGTGCCACCTGCTGGCGTCGCGATGACCGGCAAGCTGGACAGTTGAGCTTCGACGACCGAATTGGGAGAACCCTCTTGCTTTGCGAGGTGCAGCATCAGATCGCTTTGCGACATCCAAAAGCCCACTGATGCAGAAACGCCCACAAAAAAGATGCGAGGGGCTGCGGGCGACGCCTGGACGATACGGTCAATCAAGTCTGGCTCGGGAATGTCGCCGACATGTATCGCACGCAGTGACGGGTTTTGTTCCGCCGCGCGACACACAGATCGGAACCATAGCTCTGGCTGTTTCACGGGATCACACCTGAAAACACCCAGGAGCGTCTTTGTGCACTCCGGCGTCTTTGCCGCGATGTGTTGCCACTTGGCCCAGTCTGCAGGGGCAGGTTCGGGCGAAGGTTTAGGGATCGCGTTACGGATGACGCGCACAGCATTCTGTCCAAGGCCCAGCCAACTGGCATAAGCGTCTGCGGTGGCCGCATTGTTGGTTGTCAATGAAACCGAAGGATCATCAGCCATTGCGCGGTAAAGGGGTTCGTATTCCGGGCGAAACAGCTTGGGGCGGTCCTTTGGGGGGAGGCCACGAAACGAGGTCACAATCCGTGGCACGCCCGCCAGTGCGGCTGCGAGTGCCCCAACCAAGACACCGCCATCCTGCCAGAGGTAAACCGAGCTCGGCTTTTTAAGCCGCAGGATTCCGTAAAGTTTTGAAATGGAGCTTGCCAAGTTTGGGTGGAGAAATTTGAGTAATTCAGCAAATGGCTGCGGAACCCGATGATCTTCATGCATGTCGTCAAGGACGTCGGGCCTGGTTCCATGCTCTTTCAGTTGCGCAAGATGAAAGTCACCATTCCGCTTGGGATCCGTGTGTTTGACCGCGACACGGATCGGTCCAATCTCCGCACCGCTGTTTTTCAGATTGATCGCCATGCGAGCGAATTGTTTTTCTGCGCCACCCGGGCCAAGTTGCCCTGTGTAGAGCAGGGAGCCGCTCCCGGATTGTAGGGAAATCTTATGCCGCGCTGATCGAAAAATATAGGCGGGCAGATCGGACAAATGACGGATGCCGAGGGGTGTAAGTGTTCTATTGGCGGCACCGATTTGCCGAGCCAACTCGCGGGCCTTGGGGCCAAACGCGGCATCAAAAGGCATAACTTGGCCGGCCTTTACGAAATCGCCAACTGCCCAAAGAAACTTGGCATAGGCGATGGCATGCCGCGTGGAGGTATGACCTCGAAGATTGAAGAAGCGCTCCGCTGCATCTGTGTCTTGCAAGTCAAGCAGACCTTGCCAGTAGAGCGTATCATGATCTGACTGAACGCCCACGTCTTGAAGGCAGGCCTTCAAAATCGCGAGACCTGCATCCGTGTCTCCGGTGAGGCGGGCCGCTTTGATGGCCTTTCGGGTCGCCTCGGGCAAGGTCATGGTGATGCAGGCCCAAGCCGATTCAAGTTTGATTGCACGAGCTGCTCAATCTCTGACAGCCCCAGTGCGGATGCGGCCCTGCCTAAACGGATCCAGCCACCCCTATTTTCTGGTAACGCGCGGAGTGCGATCATGCCCTGCTCAATGCAAAGCGGCCAATCCTCTTTGAAATAGGCGAGGCGCGCGCAGTAGAGATGCACCTCTGGCGGTAGGGTCAAGCCATCTATAGCAAGACGCGAGAGCCAACGCGCAAGGTCAAGGTCCCCGACGCGGATTGTATCTTTTGCAATGCGGCGCAAATTCCGCGTCTCTGTCCCAATAATACGATCTGAAAGTCTGATCTGGCGGGCCAGCCTGCCTAACGTGGCAAAGCGATGGTAGGGGGTAGGTTCCTCGGCGGTAAAGGTCGACCAAAGCTGAAGCAGGCTCTCCCCTGGAGTGTGGAGCTTTTCACCTGCGTCCAACCGTTCCAGGATGTCATTGAGCGAAAAATGTTCCAATACGGAGGATGTCAGCTCTGACGACCAAGATAATGGAAGCGGCCGTTCCGGGAGCGCGCGCGCAGCAGAAGCGAGCATTTTGGCAGGCAGGTGATCGCCCTTTTCGAGCAGGGAGATCAAGGCGGCCGAGTTGGGTGATGGTAAGGCGAGGACTTTTTCTGCAGCCGCTCTGGTGACGCGCCGTTTCTTGTCGTCAGCACCGAGCTTGGGCAATGACACATTTGCTAACAAATGGGCATTGGCAAAGGCCGCTGCCCAGTAATCGGCGAATGCATCGGTGTAATGCGCGAGCCCCTCGGAACTGTCCGAAATGGCAAGCGATTGCCCCACTTCGTACAAGAGGTCTGTCGGATCGAAGACGGGCAGGTTGAGGTCCTGAGCGGCGTTCAGCACATTCTCTCGGAATAGCCTGCGGGATGCCAAAGGTCTGCCGGACAGTGGAATTGCATCCACATGGGGAACAACCACCAGTTCGGTGCACAAGGACCGGATTTGATCGAGGTAGTCTGTAACGGCCTTTTGGTCGCCATCATTGCGCGCCAAGCTCGAAAGCCATTCTCTTTGCTGTGCATCGAGTTTTGAGCCGAACTTTTGCAAGAAAGCCGGCATATCGTTTCTAGACAGCGCTTGGCGAAACGCTCGGAACTGAGTCTTTGAAAGCTGCGTTTCAAAGTAGCTGGTCAAATAGTTTGCTTGAACGACCACTTTGCCGATTGAAAATGTTTTTGCGCTAGAGAGCTCTAGGACCGTCAAATCAGCTTTTGTTTCCGGTTGTTGACCCATCTTTTCAAGATCAACATTAGGCGCGAAAAGCGGCTTCAACGATGTGTCCGAAAATGGAGCGCCCCGCATGAACAAAAGCTGTTGCAACGCCTCGGGTGGCGAATGGACGAAGCCGTAATTTCGGGTGGTTTGAAGGTCTATCAACCCACGGGCCTGCAGCTTGCGAAGCGGGGTCGCGATCCGACAACTGCCCAAATACTCAACCTTCAGACTTACAGAGCCCATCTTACTGTCCCCTGTGGCAGAACACGACCATCAAGGCAGTTCTGAATATCTACAATCAGCGATTGCGCAGTCAGTATTCCTGAGAGGTCGGTCGCACCAATGACCTCTCGGTGAGGCACTGCAATGATCAGAATGTCGATATTCATGAGCTGATCGATCGAGATGCAGTTTAGGTCAGCCGGCAGCAGATTAGCACCTTCTAAGACCGGGTCACAGCAGGCCATATCGAGACCGAGGTTTTGCAGGTCTTTGGCAAGCGTCAACGCCAACGAATTCCGCAAGTCTGGAACATCGGGTTTGAACGTCAGTCCCACCTGCGCGATGCGTGCGCGACGTCCCAGTGTCGCGATATGGCGAAGGCATCGGTCTAAAACCCGTCTTGGAACAGCATCATTAACCCGCCTTGCGTTTTCAATTAGGGATGGCACAAGCCCCTCACGCTCGCTCAGCGCTCTAAGGTAATGGGGGTCCACACTGATGCAGTGACCACCCACAAGGCCCGGGGTGAAGGGCAGAAAGTTCCACTTCGTCTGAGCGGCCTTCAGAACGTCGCCGGTTTGAATGCCGATCTTCTCAAACAGCGCTGACATCTCGTTCATTAAGGCGATGTTCACGTCGCGCTGTGTGTTCTCCAGCGCCTTTGCGGCCTCGGCGACTTTGATGGATGTGCACGCGAAGAGATCAGCAGATATGATATCGGCGTATATACTGCGCACGCGTTCTAACGCGATGTCTGTGTCTGCCGAGATGAGTTTGGCAATGGTTTCAAGGCGATTGGTTTTGTCGCCAGGATTTATTCGTTCCGGGCTATAGGCCACGTTGAAGTCACGTAGATGCTCTAGGCCCGAAAACTCTTCCAACAAAGGCACGCAATGGCCCTCGGTCACTCCGGGGTAAACTGTGCTTTCGAAAATGACCAAATCTCCGGGCGTCAGGTAGCGCCCAATTGTTGCGCAAGCGGCGTCCAATCTAGAAAGATCCGGCTGTTTGAACTCGTTTATAGGCGTTGGCACCGCAACAATATAGGTGGTGGCAGTGCTGAGTGCGCCGGAGAGGTGAGATACTTCGAGGCTCGTGTTGGAGAGGTCGAGGGACGTCACCTCGTCATTATCATCATGGCCATCGGTAAGAGCTACAACTCTCTCTGCGCTGCTATCGAAGCCGATGACAGACTGGAACTTTCGCGCCAGAGCAACAGCGAGAGGAAGCCCGACATATCCAAGCCCTACGACAGCTACGATTTCATCTCGCCTCTTTTGCGCTGCCGGTTTTTCGAAATCACTTAAATCTAAGACTTGATGAACCATGCTTGTGTCCCCACTCAAAGGATGGTTCAGCTAACTTTATTAAAATTTTCTAAATCTGCTTTTGAAAAGGAAGCAATTTAAAAGGAAATTTGGTGGAGCCTAGGGGGATCGAACCCCTGACCTCTTCGCTGCCAGCGAAGCGCTCTCCCAGCTGAGCTAAGGCCCCGGCGGAATGGGTCTATTCAACCCATTCCCAGTCTGCAAGCAGATTAACTTTCTTCGTTGTCGCCCTCTGGCATATCGGCGATGTCGTCCAAAGAAACTGTATCGTCATCGTCCTCTTCCAAGAGGTCGTCATCCACATCGACGTCTGTTGCATCGTCATCGTCGAGCACATCGACATCTTCTGCAATGTCTTCTTCGGACGCCGCTTTGATCGAGGATTTATCCGCCTTATCCGTCATCGACGTTTTGGACTTTTCCTGAGTGAAAAACGAAAGCTCATATTCTTCGCCAGTGTAAGGGCTGACGATAGGGTCCTTATTCAGGTCGTAAAAGCGTTTGCCTGTCGTCGGGCACACACGCTTCGTGCCCCATTCTTCGTTGACCATTGGTCGTATCCCGCTTGTGCTGAAATCCTTAACAGAGGGCGCATATGGCATCGCCTTAATGACTTGTCAAAGGGTCTGCGATTGATCTCTGCGCCCGCGAACTTTACGCACGAAACATGACGGAATGTATCTGGATTGGTGATCCACCGGTTGAGCTTAAAATTCGCAGTAATCCGCGGGCGAAACGGTATAGTCTTCGGATCAGCCCCAAGGATCATAGCTTGTGGCTGACCGTCCCTGTTGGCGGGTCTCGGCAAGACGGCGTCGCCTTTGCTGAAAGTAAACTCCCTTGGGTGCGTCAGCATTTGGCACGACTTGGAACACCGCCCAACAGTTTGACCTTTGGTCAAACGATTCCGATTGCAGGCGAGGATGTGAAGCTAGAGCAGGGGCCGGTTGAACTGATAGCGGGTCAGGTGCTTTTCGTTCCCGGTCCCAGCGAGAAAATTGCCGCGCAGGTCAAAGCGTTCCTTAAAGTGACTGCAAGAGATGTGTTGGTCCCGGCGTCGGAAGAGTTTGCAAAACAACTGGAACAACCGATCAATGCAATCCGGTTTCGAGATACGTCATCGCGTTGGGGCTCGTGCACATCTGAAGGTACACTTATGTACAGTATTCGCCTCGCGATGGCACCGATATCGGTTGCCAACTACGTCGCGGCGCACGAGGCTTGCCATCTGGTTGAGATGAACCACAGCGCTCGTTTCTGGGCATTGGTTGAGGATATTTGCCCCGGATTTAAAACGGAACGGGCGTGGTTGAAGAAAAATGGACCTGCGCTTCAGATGGTCCGCCTGTAGATGAGTGATCAGGATCAGTCCCGTGCCCATGAGCGTGTCTATAAAACGCTGAAATCTGACGTCATGTTGGGCCGGATCAGTCCCGGCACAGCCGTCACGCTGCGCGGCCTGGGCGAAAAGTATAACATGTCGGTCACCCCGATCCGCGAAACTGTTCGCAGACTTGCAGCGGAAGGCGCGTTGCGCATGTCGAATACCGGCCGGATCACAACACCGCGTTTGAGCACGGATCGGATCGAAGAATTGGCCGGGATCAGGGCCTTACTGGAACCAGAGCTTGCGGCGCGCGCACTCCCACGTGCCCATATTGCCCTTATCGATCGGCTTGAGAGTGTGAACAAAGCCGTGGATCACGCAGTGCTTGGTGATGATCCGTCGCTGTATATTTCGGCCAATCTGGAGTTTCACCGCGCACTTTACTTGCGTGCACAAGCTCCCGCCATGTTGGCATTGGTGGAAACGGTCTGGCTTCAATTGGGGCCAACGATGGCGGAAATGTATGGCAAACTCCGCCGACCGTCGGCATCATTGCACCATTCCAAGATTATTTCAGCGCTTAAGGCGGGCGATGAACCAAGTTTGAAACTGGCGGTTCGAGTGGATGTGACCCAAGGTTTGCGTATGCTCACGCATCCGTGAACGCTTTTTTTCATTTTTTTTGGCAAAAAGAGTGATCGACTTTCGCATACCTTGCGTACCTAAAGCATAAAGGTTGAAGCAGACCCTCTCTCTCCCCTCAGGTCTGCTCCCAATTTTTGACCCGTCGGCCCTCTCTCCCCTCCAGGCCGGCGGGTCTTCCTTTATGAGTGTATGGGACCATCCCCCAAGGCCAAAGCCGCTTCGCGCATTGCTTCGCTGAAGGTTGGGTGCGCGTGGCAGGTCATAGCAAGGTCCTGGGCCGATGCGCCAAACTCCATCGCCACACACACTTCATGGATGAGGTCCCCGGCAGCCGGGCCGATCAGGTGACAGCCGAGAAGACGATCGGTGGCTTTATCCGCGATCATCTTCACAAAACCGTCGCCCTGATGCACGGCTTTGGCTCGCGCGTTGCCCATAAAGGTGAATTTCCCGATTTTGTAATCAATGCCTTCAGCCTTGCACTGTTCTTCGGTGAGGCCAACATTCGCAACCTCCGGAGTTGTATAAATCACGCCGGGGATCAGCCCGTAATTGACATGGCCATGGCGCCCTTTGATCACCTCGGCGACGGCCATCCCTTCGTCCTCGGCTTTATGCGCCAGCATAGGTCCAGTGATCACATCTCCAATCGCGTAAACGCCGGGGATCGTCGTCCGCCAATGGTCATCCACCTGAACCTGACCGCGATCGGTGACGACACCACCAAGCTCGGTGAAGCCCAGATTATCGGTAAAGGGTTTGCGGCCTGTCGAGACGAGCACAATGTCAGAATCGAGTGTTTGCGCGTCGCCACCATCCCGTGGTGCATATGTCGTTTTCGCTTTGGTTTTCATCCCCTCTACGGATTGCACCGCGGCATTGAGAATGAAGCTAACACCTTGCTTTTCCAGCATCTTCTTGAAGGCTTTGCCGATCTCGGCGTCCAAGCCCGGCGTAATATGATCGAGGTATTCGATCACCGTCACTTCGGTTCCAAGGCGCGAGTACACGGAACCCAATTCCAACCCGATAACACCGGCACCGATGATGGTCAGTGTTTTTGGGATCTTTGAAAGCGACAGCGCGCCTGTTGAACTGACGACTGTTTTTTCGTCGATGCTGACATTCGGGATCGAGGCAGGCTCTGATCCGGTCGCGATCACGATATGCTTGGCTGTATGGACCTCTCCAGCGACATCGACCTCGGTCGGTGAGACGAGTTTTCCCCAACCCTTCAGCCAGTCTATCTTGTTCTTTTTAAACAGAAATTCGATGCCGCTTGTGTTCGATCCAACCGTTTTTTGCTTGTACTCCTGCATCTGCGCCCAATCGACTTTCGGGGTACCGATATTGAGGCCCATATCTTCGAAGTTATGGGTCGCTTCGTGTAACATATGGGAGGCATGCAAGAGTGCTTTGGACGGGATGCAGCCCACATTCAGGCAGGTACCGCCCAAGGTTTCGCGCCCTTCGACACAGGCCGTTTTGAGGCCGAGTTGCGCGCAGCGGATTGCGCAAACATAGCCGCCGGGACCGGCGCCGATCACAATGACATCATAGGAAGACATAGGAGGTTACCTTTCTTGGGGAGGTCAAAACGGGGTGCCAGCATCCGTCTGGCATCTGTACAGAACCTGTACAGAAAGCGTCGGGCATATTTGCGAAAGGCGAGGGCTGGCTGCCCTCGCGCTCCCGCGGATATTTTGAAAAAGAAGAAGCGTGTTTGGGCATCATATCAGCGCCGAGAGGATCATGGCGAGCGTCGCTGCGAAACCCACGACAAAGATGAGCGTTCGAAGGAACGGAACACCGATCGCGTAAGCCGGAATGTAGAGGATACGCGCGATCAGGTAAGTCCATGCGCAAGCCGCCGTATAGGGCGTCGATTGATCCGATAGGGTGACGACGATGACCGCGATGGTAAACAGGATCAGCGCCTCGAAATGGTTGTTGAAGGCGCGAAAGAGGCGACCTGGAATGCCCTTGATCTCTAGAGCTTCGTCGCGCGGCCCGGCGGTTGCTTTGGGGCCGAGTTGCAGATTCAATGGTACGCTCATCAAGACGAACTGAATGTACTGCAAAAGGGCAGCTAGGGCGAGGACGGTCAGTTCAGGTGTCATAATGTGACCTCTGCCTCTTTGGTCTGAAGGGTGAAATGCCAGCGGGGATCACCGTGTTGGATTGTCACGCCGGTCCAACCGAGAGCTGCGCAAAGCTGTTCGAGTTTTTGGGGCTCTGGCGTTGTGACCGCGATTGCGGTCAGCCGGATGCCGTGATCCGTCATGTTGGATGCAGGATGAGGGTCGATATGATCCCATTGCATCAACAAGGGCGCGGTTCCGTGATGGGCGATGGTGCCATCATCGCGGACGGCAAATTTCCATGTCAGGTTCCCCCGCGAGAGCGGCAGGGGTGTGCCGAGGTCAAAGCCAAGCTCTGCCGCTTTGGCTAGATCACCGGACAGGTCATCCGAGCGCAGGATCACGGCATGGGGTGTGAGGGGGTAGTCTTTTGGGAGGTCATCAAGGCCGAACCACCTAGGGCGGGCCGGTTTTTGGCCCTCTGGGTCGATGGTGATGAGTTCAAGGAAGGTATCGGGGCCAAGGGAGCTGAGCGCGTTGTGCGTTCCCATATCGGGATGCTCGCCGGATTGCGGCAGGGTAATGCCTGTGGCCGCGGTGAAGGCGTCAATTCCGGAGTCCCTGCTGTGGCAGGTGAAGGCGATATGGTCGAGGGTGGCGGTCATGGCGCCACTTTGCCTTTTTTTTTTAAGACTTCACCTTCCAGACTTAAGCCAAAGAAGTAAAAATATGGAAACCCGAATACTATCCCAATTAGACAAACGACAATAAACAAATCCCCTACTAATCCAGGTATGAATTCCTCGCTCAAAGGAATTAGCACGACGAGCGGTATGAACATAAAAGGCATGCGAATGACTTGTAATATGTCCGCGTAATCAAAACGAATTTCCGATTGGCAGTTTAGACATACCAAACTGTGAAGTATCCGAAAACCACTTATTGGGTTTGGAACGGTTAGTCTTGCCAGGTACCACCTTAGACGGTGACCACAAACTGGGCAAAAGCATTTACCGTGCATATTAAGTTTAGCGTCTTTCTCAATAGGAGAGGCTGTAATTTTCATCTCAGTACTGCGCGTCCCTTGTTGATTGAAAAGCAGCGATATGGTCGAGGGCAGCGGTCATTTATGCGGGCCTCCGCGCAAGGACCATGATCGCGGCATGCAGGATAATGACGATCACGGCCGAGACGACATGTGTGGTGAGCGAGGCAGGGATGTCGATATAGATCCAAACGGCAAGCGGAATGAACAATAGGATGGAGGTCCATAGCCCCGGATTATATCGCTTGAACATCACCGCCCAGGCCACATGAACAAACCCATTGATCGCCAATAGATAGGCGGCGATCACGCCCCATTCGGGCGCAAAATGCGCGGCGTGGAAGACGGCCAACAGGAAGAACCAAACGAATATGACGTTGATGACCCAAACATTAGCGGCGCTCAGCCCCTTTTTATCGGCCCCCATCATGCCGTTTAGGAAGTCTGCAAAGCGGTTGTCATCATGCTCTTCATATTGGTGGATCATGTAGACGGGCAGCGACAGGAACAGCGGCAGCGCGATTTCCCCGCCGATGAACGGATACATGCCCAAGAGAAGCAGCGCCAAGGGCGGCGTGGCATAGGCCCAGTTTTGGAAGAGGCGGGCTAGCATTCAATTACCCCGCCCGCGGCGCAGGACTGGTAGGTGAAGGCGATATGGTCGAGGGAGGGGGTCACGTTGGCTCTACAATTTCGAGCCGAGCGCGACGCATGAAGAAAACGAAGTCCCATGCGGCGGAAAAAGCCATTCCCAAAAAGAACGCGCCCATGAAAATCAACAAGACGTTGATATCACTACCGATCGGATACCAGTGATCAACGAGCGAGAAAATTAGAATTGGGACGAACATAATAGCTGTCGAAACGAAGTAAACCTTGGCGCCGAAACGCAGCTTCAGCAACTTTCTACAATTTTCGCATTCGTGTGATTTGAACGGAAAGTGAAGACCAAGAGGACTGATCAGCCATCTATTCGTACGCCGTAGTCGACCGTATGGTTGAAGAGCGCCACAATTTGGGCATCTCAGATCAAACATAGTAGATAACCGGCCCGCAGTTTTGTGGGCTGGTAGTCTAGAAATTCTACGATCTGTTTGACTTGCCGCTGACAACTTACAAATCCATCAGCAGACGACGCGGATCCTCCAGCGCCTCCTTCACGCGCACAAGGAAGGTCACAGCGCCTTTGCCATCCACAATCCGGTGATCATAAGAGAGTGCCAGATACATCATGGGGCGGATCACAATCTCTCCATTCACGACCATTGGACGCTCTTGGATTTTGTGCATCCCCAGAATACCCGATTGTGGTGGGTTCAAAATGGGTGACGACATGAGCGAGCCGTAGACCCCACCGTTGGAAATGGTGAAGGTTCCGCCCTGCATGTCGCCCATAGAGAGCTTACCGTCGCGGGCCTTCAGACCCATTTCGCCTATCGTTTTTTCAATCGCAGCAAAGCCCATTTTTTCGGCATCGCGCACGACCGGCACGACCAGACCCGTTGGCGTGCCCACAGCGACGCCCATATGGACGAAGTTCTTGTAGACGATCTCGTCTCCATCGATTTCCGCGTTCACCTCGGGCACTTCCATCAGCGCATGACAGCAGGCCTTGGTGAAGAAGGACATGAAGCCGAGCTTCACGCCGTGCTTTTTGAGGAAATCCTCTTTGTAGGCGGTGCGCAGCGCCATCACGGCCGACATGTCGACCTCGTTATAGGTCGTCAGCATGGCCGCCGTATTTTGCGCGTCCTTTAGACGGCGCGCGATGGTCGCCCGAAGACGGGTCATTTTCACGCGTTCCTCGCGGGCGGCGTCAGCGGCTGGGCTGGGTGCACGCATGGTCACGGCGGGTTGGGGGACAGGCGCGGGGCTTGGTGCTGCCATGGCGCGTTGCACGTCGTCTTTCATGATGCGGCCATCGCGGCCTGTGCCATTTACGGATGCCGGGTTGACCGCGTTATCTGCCATCATCTTTTCCGCTGAGGGTGCGTTTTTGATCCCATCAGTCGCGGGTGCGGCCGGTGCAGGCTCTGCCGCGGGTGCGGATTGTGACGCCGTGGAAGGCGCGGCACCCGGCACCAAGCGGGCCAAGACGCCGCCTGCATTCACTGTGTCACCATCCACGACGATGATCTCGTCGATTGTACCTGCGGCGGGGGCCGGAACCTCGACGCTGACTTTGTCGGTCTCCAACTCGACCAGAATTTCATCGGCGGCCACGCTGTCGCCTGCCTTTTTCAACCACGTGCCCACGGTCGCCTCTGTCACGCTTTCACCAAGCGCAGGCACCATGATGTCGATGGGGGCAGCGGCGGTCGCGGGCGCGCTGTCGTCGAGTTTCAAAGGCGCGGGTTTAGCGTCGCCACCTGCGGCGGCGGCTGCACCCTCTTTGATGTTCGCAAGCAAGGCATCAACGCCGACGGTTGTGCCATCAGGCGCTACAATCTCTTCCAGAGTGCCAGCGGAAGGCGCGTTCACCTCCACGGTCACTTTGTCGGTTTCCAGCTCCACCAGCACTTCATCAGCGGCGACGGTATCGCCGGGTTTTTTGAACCAGGTGGCGACGGTGGCTTCGGTTACAGATTCACCAAGGGTCGGGACACGAACTTCGGTCATCGGAATTATCCTTTCAGGGTCAGCGCGTCATCGACGAGCGCTTCTTGTTGACGTTTGTGCAGGCTGGCTTGGCCAGTCGCTGGTGCTGCAGCGGCGGGACGACCAACATATTTCGGACGCGGCTTGGCGGCACCAAGCTCGGAGAGCAATTGTTCGATATGCGGGTTCACAAACGACCAGTATCCTTGGTTCACTGGCTCTTCCTGACACCAGACAAATTCCGCTTTGGGGAAGCGTTTCAGCTCGGCCACCAACGCCTCTTGCGGGATGGGGTAAAGCTGCTCCATCCGCAGGATGTAGATGTCTTTGATGCCGCGGGCTTCGCGTTCCTCGAACAGGTCGTAATAGACTTTGCCGGTGCAGATCACCACGCGCTTGATGTCTTTGTCCTGGGCCAGCGTGCTTGTCTGGCCCGTCTCGGCACCGTCCCACAGGCAGCGGTGGAACGAGGATTGACCGGTAAAGTCATCTACGTTGCTGACGGCCAGTTTGTGACGCAAGAGCGACTTTGGCGTCATCATAATGAGCGGCTTGCGGTAGGTCCGATGAAGCTGACGGCGGAGAATGTGGAAGTAATTTGCAGGCGTCGAACAGTTAGCGATGATCCAATTGTCTTCGGCACACATCTGGAGGAACCGCTCGGGCCGTGCAGAGGAATGCTCTGGGCCTTGCCCTTCCATCCCGTGAGGCAGCAGGCACACCAAGCCCGACATGCGCAACCATTTGGATTCGGAGCTGGAAATGAACTGATCGAACATGATCTGCGCGCCATTGGCAAAGTCCCCGAACTGAGCCTCCCACAGCGTGAGTGCGTTGGGCTCGGCCAGCGAGTAGCCGTATTCGTAGCCCAGAACCGCATATTCGGAGAGCATCGAGTCGATAACCTCGTAGCGTGATTGCCCCTCCGCAATGTTGTTCAGAGGGTAATACATCTCTCCGGTTTCCTGATCGCGGATGCCGGAATGACGTTGGCTGAACGTGCCGCGGGTACAATCCTGACCAGAGAGGCGCACCGGGAAGCCCTCGAGCTGGAGTGAGCCGAAGGCCAGTGCCTCGGCTGTGGCCCAATCAAACCCTTCGCCGGTTTTGAACATCTCTTTCTTGGTGTCCAAAAGACGCTGGATCGTTTTGTGAGGGTTGAACCCATCAGGAAGTGTGGTGAGTGCGTCCCCGATCTCGCCCAAGCGTTTTTTGGTTATCGCGGTTTTCCCCCGCTGATAGTCTGGATCGGTCGGTTCCAAATGGGACCAGCGTCCGTCAAGCCAATCGGCGTCATTTGGTTTATAGACGCGACCCGCTTCAAACTCTTCATTTAGGCTGGCTTGGAAGGCGGCCTTCATATCCTCAATCTCACCTTCGGGGATAAGGCCGTCGCGGACAAGGCGTTCGGTGTAAAGGGCGAGGGTCGTCTTTTGCTTTTTGATCTTTTTGTACATGAGCGGCTGTGTGAACATCGGCTCATCGCCTTCGTTATGGCCAAAACGACGGTAGCAGAAGATATCGATGATAACGTCTTTGCCGAACTTCTGGCGGAACTCGGTGGCGACTTTGGCCGCATGCACCACCGCCTCTGGATCGTCGCCGTTCACGTGGAAAATCGGTGCCTCAACCATCAAAGAGATATCCGTTGGATACGGCGAAGAGCGGCTGTCATGTGGAGAGGTGGTGAACCCGATTTGGTTGTTCACGATAATATGGATCGTGCCACCCGTGCGATGCCCCTTCAGGCCAGATAGGCCAAAGCATTCCGCAATCACACCCTGGCCAGCAAAGGCCGCATCGCCATGCAACAGTACGGACATGACGGCCTGGCGATCACCGCCCTTTTGGTCGCCTTTGGCACGTACTTTGCCTAGAACGACGGGGTTCACCGCCTCAAGATGTGACGGGTTCGCCGTCAGCGACAAGTGAACCGTGTTGCCATCGAACTCTCGGTCGGAAGACGCGCCTAGGTGGTATTTCACATCGCCTGAGCCGTCGACGTCATCCGGCTTATATGAGCCGCCGAAGAATTCGTGGAAGATCGCGCGATAAGGTTTGCCCATAACGTTTGACAAAACGCTGAGGCGGCCACGGTGGGGCATCCCGATCACGATATCTGTGACGCCCAACGAGCCACCGCGCTTGATGATTTGCTCCATCGCGGGGATCAGCGCTTCGCCGCCATCAAGGCCAAAGCGTTTGGTGCCAGTGTATTTGACATGACAGAATTTCTCAAAACCTTCTGCCTCGACCAGCTTGTTCAAGATAGCTTTTCGACCCGCTTGGGTGAAGGTGATCTCTTTGCCATAGCCTTCGATCCGCTCTTTCAGCCATGCCGCTTGTTCGGGGTTGGAGATGTGCATGTATTGCAGGGCAAAGGTACCGCAGTAGGTTTGCTTCAGGATGTCCACGATTTGGCGCATCGACGCCATTTCAAGCCCAAGCACTTTGTCTAGGAAGATAGGACGATCGAGGTCAGCCTCGGTAAATCCGTAAAAGCTGGGTTCCAGTTCGGGTTGAGGAGTTTGCTGTGCAATGCCCAAGGGATCAAGGTTTGCTGCCAGATGTCCGCGGATCCGGAAGGCCCGGATAATCATCAGGGCGCGAATTGAATCGAGGACCGCCCGACGCACCGCATCTTGATCGAGTTGCACACCGCGGCTTTCGGCTGCCTCGGTGATTTTCTTTTCGGCTTGAACCTCGTCCGTTGCCCATTGACCATCAAGCGCTGCGGTCAATTCGTCATTGGGGGCAGGGGGCCAATCGCGCCGCGCCCAAGACGGGCCATTGGCCGCTTCGGCCGATTGTGCGGCAGGATCGTTCAACTGTTTAAAAAACTCTGCCCAAGCGGCATCGACAGAAGCAGGATCGGCGGCATATTTCGCCGCCAGCTGTTCTACATAAGCGGCGTTATGGCCCTGTAGAAAGGAAGTGCCATGGAACTGATCGTTTGTTGGGTGCTCGGTCATTGATCACACTCTCCTTCGTGATACGCGAAAAATGAGTTGAGAGGACGCCCAAAGCGCCCCCTTCACTCACAGTCGCATATGCCGAGCACAGGGTGATCACCGTTCGCTTGCCCCCACAGATAGGGACGCAAATAGGTTTTCGACCTCGACCGGGGGTTCACTCGTGGCTTCGTTGTCTCGCAACAAGCCGCCCGGCATAAGCGTCATTAGATATAGCAAAGCAACTGGCGCAAGTGATGCAAGGCTGCCTACGCTTCCTTCAAAAAGAGCGTGGCCGACGCCCAGCATGGACATCACCAGAAGCAAAGTTCCAATCCACATCGGAACGCCAACATCACGCGCGCGCCCCAAAATGGACACAATGTAATGAACGACGAAATAGGCGATCACCAGTGAATAGCAGATCAGCGAATAGATTGTGATATCGTGGACGAGCTGTTCCAAAGGGATCTTCGGAAGCATCGCGCGCGTCTCGGATGTTAGGTAGAAAATCCCAATCAAACCCAGGATGATTGATAGGTGCCTGACCCAGAAATTGATGGGCGTTATGTAAGGAATGAAGTCTTTCTTCTCTTCAGTCATGGTGCCTCCCCGCGGCAAAAATATGTGAAGTGTACTGACAAAATGTGACAGAACTGCCCACTCTTTGGGCATTGGGAGGCATTTAAGAGTCGAATGTGGCGGGATTGCGGCAATCATGACACAAATCCCGGTTGGGGACCCCATGCGTTGACCTCTGGTTGTGAGGCCTTGAGCGCATACACCAATAGGGCGATCATCACTGCTGCGGCGCCTAGACTTAGGACCATAAGTGGCACGCTTTCGGTATAGGCATATAGGTCGAAAGCATCCATCACGGTGAAGGTGTAACCAAGCAAGGTACACAGCCCGAGGAGAATCAGAGCCGTCTCTGACCGCGTTCCGGTGTCATGCAAACGGCGTGCGGCGACGGCAAATGTGGGCAAAAGTAAGGCGAGACCAACCACCTCAGACAGCGGGTAAACGGTCGGAGGTTCTGCCCGTGCGATATCGGGGAACAGGACAACATCAAGTGTCCCGGCAACCAAAAACGCGATCACTTGAAAGGCCACAAACCACCAGAATTCCGGCCGCGATGCACGACCGGAGAAATCCGCATATTTGAGGAAACACGTGGTTATGGCGTCAAGAGGTCCCAAGGCTAGCCGATAGCCTCAACAACCGCCTGGCCAAGCGAAGCGGGGCTGTCGGCGACAACGATGCCCGCGCGCTTCATCGCTTCGATCTTGTCTTCAGCGCCGCCTTTGCCGCCAGCGACAATCGCGCCGGCATGGCCCATACGGCGGCCCGGAGGGGCGGTGCGGCCCGCGATAAAGCCAGCGGTCGGCTTCTTGCGGCCTTTCTTGGCCTCATCGATCAGGAATTGGGCCGCGTCCTCTTCGGCGGACCCACCGATCTCGCCGATCATAATGATCGCTTGGGTTTCGTCATCGTCCAGCAGCAGATCAAGGGCATCGATGTGTTCGGTCCCTTTGATGGGATCACCGCCGATGCCGATACATGTGGACTGGCCCAAACCGATGGCCGTCGTCTGGCCCACGGCTTCGTAGGTGAGCGTTCCTGAGCGGGATACAACGCCAACGGAGCCTTTCTTGTGAATATGGCCGGGCATAATACCGATTTTGCATTCGTCTGGTGTGATGATGCCCGGGCAGTTTGGACCAATCAGGCGGGATTTAGTCCCTTCCAGCGCGCGCTTCACGGTCATCATATCGAGCACCGGTATGCCTTCGGTAATACAGACGATCAGCTCCATTTCGGCGTCAATGGCCTCCAAGATCGAGTCCGCCGCAAAGGGCGGTGGCACATAAATCACAGAGGCGTTTGCGCCTGTTGTTGCTTTGGCCTCGTGCACGGAGTTGAACACCGGCAGATCAAGATGGGTTTGCCCGCCTTTGCCCGGTGTGACACCGCCCACCATTTTGGTTCCATAGGCGATTGCCTGTTCAGAATGGAATGTGCCTTGGCTGCCGGTGAAGCCCTGACAGATCACTTTGGTGTCTTTGTTTACAAGTACGGACATCTCTCTCTCCGGTTATTCTTCAGTTCTAGATGTTTCGGTCACCCCAACGCCCGCAATAAACGCAAAAATAGGGGCATTAGGGTCTTCGGCGCGAAGTTGGGCCTGGGTTTCTTCATCGGCGACCTGAATTTCTATGAAACTGTCCCAAGTTGCAGTCTTGCCAAAGACGGCTGGGCTCACCGCGATTGTGAATAGATCCGGGCCTTCCGCGCGGGGAACGGATTGATAAAACCCGTCCGGCAGGTATTTCGATGCCATGTTTTCAATAAGCTTTTTCGCGGCATCGACCCGGTAAATGGGGCTTCCGACCGAACATTGCGTTCCGGACGTGCGTGCCTGTGTTTGGCCGCCCACCGTCTCGGTAAATCCAAATGGAACCACCGCCGCGACGATGTCATCATCGTCATTGTAGTAAAATACGGCAGATCCGTTGGTTTCGCGATTGTCGAACCCGTAGGCGTTGAAAACCGAGATGGCCCGGGTCAGTTCGCCCGAGTTTTGAATACATGCGCGTTCATAAAGCGCCGCCACTTCCGCGACGGTTTGGGCCTGCAGGGCTGGATCGACCGGGGGCGTGACGTCGCATGCCGTCAAAACTGTTACTGATGCTGCTGCGATGGTCGCGAGCGCCCTCATTGTGTGTAATCCAAAGTTGCAGAATAGGTGTTTGGTGCCGAAAGGGGTTCAAATCGGTATTGCCCACCATCACGAAGCTCAATCGTGGTGGTGCCGTCATTCGCGATAAACGATCCATCAGCATCAGTCAGAGGTGTCACCGTACGTGCAAGCCGCGCTGCAAAGCGAAGCGGGTCACCGTCAGCGACGAAGGTCATTACGCAGAGACGGTTATCCGCCAGCAGTGCGACGGTCAGGTCCAAGGTGCTGTGACGATAGAGTGTTCCCACCGGTTCATAGTTAAAATCGGTACCCCCAACTGCCGCCAGATAGCGCGCGAATACAGGAGCATCGACCGCGCATACATCTCTGAAAATGCGCTCCGCCTGACCAGCTTTGACCGGAAAGGGTTCGAGGCTTGAAGCTGTCTCGATAGGGAGTTCGGGGGTGCATGCGCCGATCAACATCGCGCCGACAATGGCAAAAACTGTTCTTTTCATCGCACACCGACCTCCAATCGGGCCAAATGTTGGGTGTCGCCGTCGATTTTCGGTTCGAATGTCATGATGACGTTCGGTGCAATCTCTCGCGTGGCAAAACCTGTTTCCTGATCGAGGTTCATCGGTCCTGATGCGACCAGCGAGCCTGATACAAACAAAGCGACTGCAATCGGGTCCTCGGATGATCGAAACCGCATCGTGCATGTCTCAGATGTTCGCGTTTCTGAAAGCTGAAACGACAGATCAAAGCGGGTATGCTCATATGCGTCTGTAGATGGATTTCGCACGTAAGCCCCGTTGGTGACCTTGCCGAAAAACGCGCTAAAGGTCGGGGCCGTTTCCCCGCAAACATCGTTGAAATAGCTGCCGGCATCCACGGCGGACATGAGGCCGCTGTTGGGTCCCGAGGACGGTGTCGGCGTGCAGGCGGCCGCATATGCAAGGCCGCCCAAAGCGAGATATGTGGCAGGGCGGGGCACTTTAGCCCTTCACTTCCTTCACGATTTTTTCCGCAGCATCGGCCAGATCGTCTGCGGCGATCACGGCAACATCGCTCTCGTTGAGGATCTTCTTGCCTAGTTCGACATTGGTCCCTTCCAGGCGCACCACTAAGGGTACTTGCAAGCCCACTTCTTTTACAGCTGCAATCACGCCCTCTGCGATGACATCGCAGCGCATGATCCCACCAAAAATATTGACCAAAATGCCTTTGACGTTGGGGTCAGAGGTAATGATCTTAAAGGCCTCGGTGACTTTCTCTTTGGTGGCACCACCGCCGACATCGAGAAAGTTGGCTGGCTCGGCCCCGTAGAGTTTGATGATGTCCATGGTTGCCATTGCAAGTCCGGCACCATTGACCATACATCCGATTTCACCATCCAAAGCGATATAGTTGAGGTCGAATTTCGAGGCTTCCAATTCCTTTGGATCCTCCTCGGTTTCGTCCCGCAGTTCCATGATGTCTGGCTGACGGTATGTGGCGTTACCATCGAAGCCCATTTTACAATCGAGGCATTTCAGATTGCCATCTGTCGTTACGATCAGCGGGTTAATCTCGAGCATTTCAGCGTCTTTGTCGCGGAACAGCTTGAAGAGCGTTGCCATCAGTTTCCCGCATTGTTTGGTCTGCTCTTTTTCCGTCAAACCAAGAGCTGCGGCCACGAGGCGACCGTGATACGGCTGCAGGCCTGTGGCTGGATCGACCGTGATCGTGTGGATTTTTTCGGGCGTTTCGGCCGCGACTTCTTCGATATCCATCCCGCCTTCGGTGGAGGCAACGATGGAAATGCGCGATGATCCGCGATCAACCAATAATGCAAGGTACAGCTCGGTTTCGATGTCCGAACCATCTTCGATGTAAATTCGGTTCACCTGCTTGCCGGCCGGACCGGTCTGATGTGTGACCAAGGTTTTGCCCAGCATTTTGCGTGCTTCTTCGGCGGCTTCTTCTGCGGATTTGGCAAGGCGAACGCCGCCTTTTTCGCCCGCGTCTGCCTCTTTGAACGATCCCTTGCCGCGTCCGCCGGCGTGGATTTGGGCTTTCACGACCCAAAGTGGGCCTGGCATCGCCGCTGCTTTGGCTTCTGCTTCATCAGGTGTTAGGACGACTTGACCATCGGACACAGGTGCGCCGGCCGCGCGCAGTAAGGCTTTGGCCTGATATTCATGGATGTTCATCAGCTTTTCCCGGTTCTGGCGGCTCTCTCTTCCGCAGTAGCACAAAGCCTCGATTCTGGCCTTTGTTCAAGCGAATTCCGGGTGTGCTATAGTTTTGTGGTCACAAAAATTTTTATGTGATCACAAAATTTGATAGGCTTAATTTTCGTAGATACAAGCGATGCGCCAAGCTTATCGTTGCTAATCCACCCGGCTGTTTCGGAATTTGGTCGGTATGAATTGATGGATTGCATCAATTACCCTATCTCAGCGTCAACGAACGAGGATCCACAATGATGAAACAGGCTTTGTCTACAGCCGCTGTCTTGATGCTGAGTACACAACTGGTGCAGGCGGTTGAGCTTTCGATTTATACTGGTGTGCAGGAAGCGCCACATTCAAACATCGATCTTTTCGATCCGTCGGGCCCCGGAGCCCCCGTGGATGATGATTTTTCCGCTGGTTGGGATGGCCGCTCATTCGAGATGCCACCTTATTATGGTATCCGCGCGACATGGTGGCGGAATGATCGACTGGGTTATGCGATCGAGTTTACGCATGCCAAAGTTTATGCCGACGACGAGACCTTGGATGAAACCGGATACGAAGAGCTTGAGTTTACCGATGGCCTGAATTCGGTAATCGCTTCTGTCCGGTATCGCTGGCCCGATCAGTGGGGAAGTCTAACGCCATATGTAAATGCCGGTCTGGGTGTGTCCATTCCTTACGTCGAGGTTCAGACTGCGCCAGATGCTGAAGCGACTGAAGGGCTTCAGTATGGTGGTCTTGCAGGTGCTTTTGCGCTGGGTGTTCATTATGACTTTAACGCGCGTTGGGGCATGTTTGGCGAGTACCGCTTCAGTTATCAGCAAGTGAATGTTGATCTTGATGGCGGTGGAGAGCTGGACACGGATATCATCACCAACGCGTTGAACATTGGTGTCAGCTACAACTTTTGAGTAACAAGACGATGGGGCGCATCGGCCATAAACCAATGCGCCCTTTTGTTTAGCTCTCTAATGATCCGTCGATGCCGATACAGGCGGTCATCAGTCCTTTGACTGCATCTACCGAGTTATCGAACATCGCTTTTTCGTCTTTGTTCAGCTTGATCTCGACGATTTTTTCGATGCCGCCCGCGCCAATTATAGTTGGAACACCGACATACATCTCGTTCAGGTCATATTGACCTGTCAGGTGCGCCGCACATGGCAAAAGGCGTTTTTGGTCCTTGAGATAAGCTTCGGCCATTTCAATCGCAGAAGCAGCCGGGGCATAAAAGGCAGAGCCTGTTTTCAAAAGCCCTACAATTTCGGCACCGCCGTCGCGTGTCCGCTGGACGATGGCATCAAGCTTGTCCTGGGTCGTCCAGCCCATTTCGACCATGTCGGGCAGCGGGATCCCTGCAACTGTGGAATAGCGCGTGAGCGGCACCATTGTGTCGCCATGACCACCAAGAACAAATGCGGTGACGTCTTTGACGGAGACGTTGAATTCCTCGGACAGGAAGTAGCGGAAGCGCGCAGAGTCCAAGACGCCGGCCATGCCGCAAACCTTATTTGCTGGCAGACCAGAGAACTTCTGGAGGGCCCAAACCATCGCATCAAGCGGGTTCGTGATACAGATGACAAAAGCATTTGGCGCATTGTCACGGATGCCTTCGCCAACCGATTTCATCACCTTTAGGTTGATCCCCAACAAGTCGTCGCGGCTCATCCCCGGTTTCCGGGCCACGCCAGCCGTAACAATGCAAACATCGGCGTCGGCAATGTCAGCGTAGTCCGTGGTGCCCTTCATATCGGCGTCATATTTGTCGACCGGGCTCGCCTCTGCAATGTCGAGCGCCTTACCCTGAGGTGTTCCGTCGGCAATGTCGAATAAAACCACATCTCCGAGCTCTTTGAGCGCGGCGAGGTGGGCGAGCGTTCCGCCGATTTGACCGGCTCCGATGAGTGCAATCTTGGCTCTAGCCATCAATCTCTCCCTGATGCTGATGCGCTCGGGAGGTAAATTGTGGGGGCTGCAATGGCAACCTGTGATTTTGACTGTTTAAATAGGTTTGAGTTCTCTCGGTGCCCAAAGAGGCAGAGCGTTAAGACGTCACAGCTTCAGACCAAGCTTGGAAGCCAAAGCTTTGAACAGACCCAGTTCAGGCTCTATCTGATCTTCCCAGCCTACTTTTTTCATCCGCTTTCGAAAGCTGCGTCTGAGCTCACTTGAAAGGTGTTTTTCGTAATGGAAGCCACGAGAGACGTCTTTCAGCTCTCTGAGTGTAGTACCGCCGAGCTTTTTTATACCACATAAATGGAGCACGCGGATCATTGGTTCATTTCGTTTAGGCAGCTGGAATGTTAACCTATTTTCTTTGCTTCTTACGGAGCAAATCGTATTAAAAATCCGTGGGAGGTGAAGCCAAGCCACGTTAGGCTTTTCAAACATCGTCTGCATCATATGGAACTGATCGTTTGTATCACCTGATCGGACGTATCGGTCGCGCCATGTGTCAAGAAAATCAATCATGCTCTCGGACTTGCGAAATGCCAAAACGCCCGAGTTTTTTTCCAACAACACCGGATAAGCAGCTCCGGAAGCAGTTTCAGCGGCCAAAGTACGCTCGTTCCCAGCGATTGCGTAGTCGAACCTGTCTAACACTTCAAAAAGCATAGAGATGTCTGCGAGGACGGCGATGTCGTTGTCTAGGTAGATGGTTTGATCGAACTCTGAGGCACTCATCGCCTCCAGCTTTGGGCGGAAAGCTGCGCCGTCATTTAAAGGGATGACCTTATCAATAGCGGGATGTTCGATGGTTTGGTTTGTGAACAAGTGTATGTCGATCTGGGGCATAACCTGTTTGACATGAATTGCGGCTTTCTGGGCCATTGTGATGTGGATCGACCCTGGCTCTCCCGTCGCAGCGAAGACTATACCTCGTTTCATACCTTGGTTGTACCGTTCATATCAACTGAAGAGCTTTTTCAGCCAATCGAACCTAGACACCGGATTTTCGAAGGGGGCAAGTCGATCGTTCCAACCCTCGCGGATCATACGTTCACGGAACCACTGCCTTTTGTCCTCTTCAAAGAACTTTTCGAAAGAGAAGCCACAACTGGTATCTAACAACTCTCTCTTGGGACTGTTTTTAAGTTTTTTGATACCGCATAGGTGTAAAACTCGGATCATGGGTTCATTGTTTCTGACTGGGCGCAACGCCAGCATTTTCCTGCCCATAGTCGTCAAGACGAGGCAGTTGTAAATCCTAGCAAGATGTATCCACTTTATTTCTGGGCAATGATACATTGCTCGCGCCAAGGCGGGCTGGTCGTTCCATTCAGGGTCTTCGTCGTAGAACGTATACCACTGCTCAAACAAAGCCGACACTGCATCTGATTTGCGAAAGGCAACGACGCCTGTGTTTTTTTCGCAGATCATTGTTTGTGCGTGATCATCATTATCGACAATTGGAATGGGACGTTCGCTCCCGGCGATTGCCAAGTCGAAACTCTCAAGTGTTTCAAACAGCTCGGAAATGTCCGCCAGCACCACGACATCACTGTCCAGGTAAATCGTCTGGTCGAATTCGGTGCGGTTCATCGCAGCGAGTTTCGGCATCGCTTCGTGAAAGTCGCTTAGGTGGATGACCTTGTCGATGGCGGGGTGTTCAACGGGCTGGTTGGTGAAAAGATGGACTTCTATGTCCGGCATCACCTCTTTGACATGGATCGCCGCCTTCTGAGCCATCGAAATGTGGATCGAACCCGCGTCGCCGGTCGCTGCGAAGATTATGCCGCGTTTCATGCCTAACCCTTTTGAGGTTGGGTTAGGCAACTCTGCTAACGGCGTAAACGCTAAATTCGTGGGTCTTCAGGTTGCGGTCGCTTCGCTGAAGTTAGAGCCAGCAGCGATGATGCAGGCCTCGCCTGTGATTTTCGAGACAACCAGAGACCACGTGCCTGTTTTGGTATTGGCAAAGACTTCGACGCGGTTGGCAGCGCCGTCTGTGCCCGCGCTGCGGAGCGTCTCTTTGTATCGCTCGGCAAGAACTTTGATCAGCTTAGCGCGATCCCCGCAAATGGGCTGCGCTGCTTGCGCCATTGTCGAAAATAGAAAAGCCGTGCCAAAAATTGCGGCTACTGCAAAGATCATTGTGCGGGTCATGTGCGTCGTCCTGTCTTGTGTCCGGGGAGGAGCCGGGCCAAACAGTTAGCGAAACCAAAACGCGCCGTTCGGAGGAGCTATGCGATCGGTTCTTTTTTGTCCGGCAAGCAATGCAAGGGCGCTGGCAAAAGCGGTCGCTCTCACATGCGACGCTGTGATCGTCGATTTGGAAGACGCGGTCGGCGGCGACAATAAGGCCGCTGCTCGGGAGAACGCCGAATGGGCCTTTGGTCAAGGGTTTGGCGCAAAAACCGCGGCTTTACGGGTGAATAGCATCGGAACGGCCGCGCATTTGGAGGACTTGGACCTAGCGCGGCGAATTAAGCCAGCGGCACTGGTCGTGCCCAAAGCCGAAGATGTGGGCAGTCTTCAATCCGTGACGATGGCATTCGATGGGCCGGTATGGCTGATGATTGAAACCGCCAAAGGGGTGTTGAATGCAGGTGCCTTGGCGGCGGCGCCAACGGTCGCTGCTTTGATCCTTGGGCCAAATGACTTGCGCGTGTCACTAGGGGCGGAGGAAGATCCGGAGCGAAGGCCGTTGCAATATGCGATGTCAGCCGTGGTCACTGCCGCGCGTGCCGCAGGGATTCTCGCGTTCGACGGAGTGTATAATAATTTCAAAGATAAAGCGGGTCTAAGCGAAGAGGCCCGGCAGGGGAAGCTCTTTGGCTTTCACGGAAAAACCTTGATCCACCCCGAGCAAATCGACCCTGTAAACATTGCCTATTCAGCGAGTGCCGATGAGATTGAGCGTGCGCAGAAAGTGATCGCAGCTTTTAATACAGGCGGGGGGAACGCAGTTGCCTTGGACGGGGAACTGATCGAAGAATTACATGTAAATGCAGCAATCGAACTGCTGAAACGAGAGGGGATATCAAGATGACGGTTTTACTGATTGGGCTCGCGCTGTTTATCGGCGGTCATTTTTGGAAGCGCGCGCTGCCGGGAGTGCATTCAAGCCTCGGGCCTGCTGCCAAGGGCATATCTGGTGTCATTACGATTATTGGCCTGCTCGTTATCATTTATGGCTACAAGAACGCCGAGGTTGGCTTTGCCTATGCAGTGCCAATTTGGGGTGCGCATTTGAATTGGGTTTTGATGTTTTTTGCCGTGGGCTTGCTGGGCGCTGGACATTCCAAAGGCCGGATCAAAACATGGTTCCGTCATCCGATGTTGATGTCTGTCATCGTTTGGGCTGTCGCTCATTTGCTTGCCAACGGGGATTGGGCCAGCGTGATCCTGTTCGGAACACTGGGCCTTTGGGCGATCGCGGAAATATTTGTGATAAACGCCACAAGTGCGCCGTGGGCCAGACCGGCGCCCGGACCCATCGCACGTGATTTTGTGCTGCTCGGCATAACCATCGGGGTCTACGCAGCGATGGTCGGTATTCACATCTGGGTTGGCGTGAACCCCTTTGCCTCAATCACGGGCTAGTCTGTTCTCGTCACGAAGGGCCCCTGAAAGGATGTGCCCTGCTTGTCGCGCAAAACTTCTATTTCTCCAAACAGCTCTATGCTGCTGTCGGTTAGAAACGTCACTTCGGTGAGTTCCCAACCCTCGGGAAGGGGTGTTGGGGAGTTCGGTGCTTTTTCGCCTTGTGTGACCTCGACGAAACTTCGGCCATCAGGGGCTTGTAACACCCGAATGCTTTGGCCCTTGGTGAAGTTGAGACGATGGTATTTTTCAAGGGTCGTGCCGCGTAAAGCGTTGCCGCCAGAGCCGTAGCTCACAAATTTCTTTAACGAGACCACCTGCACGAATTCCCGATCGAAGGCGTTGAGATAGCGGTACTCTCCCTCGATGCAGCCGGGAGATTTCAGGAATTCCGCGCTCGCGGCCATTGCATGGCGGGGGCCGTTCTTTTTCCAAAAGGTGTTGCGCAATGGAAATCTGAAATCTGCGAACTCTTCGGGTGTCCAGTCCCGAGTGGCCCAAACCTGACCGTTCCAAAAGTCGATCACCTCGTAGCCCGCGCCACCTCCATGGAAACTTGGCGGCCGTGCTTCGCACTCGGTCGTCGCAAGCGCGGTGCTTGGTGGAAGCGTAAACGTTGCAAAGAGGGCAACGTGGATGGCGGAGAGAATGCTTTTGGTCTGGCTTTTCATGTTCGGTACTACGTGCGCCTACACGCCGTCCGTCGAAAAAATTTTGCATACCATTGCATACGAAGGAGTGCTCCCGCTATTAGGTCAGCAAACGGGGTGGCTCTTTACGCAAGTGCAGGTTAGAAACCCGTGAACGGCAAACATGGAGAAGAGACATGGCCGACGTGAACCGGGGCAATCGGCCCTTATCGCCTCATTTGCAGGTTTACCGACCTCAGTTGAATTCAATTACATCCATCCTCAACCGTGTCACCGGCGCGGGGTTGAACGTAACTTTCATTCTTCTGGTCGCGTGGATGTTGTCCGCGTCCTGGTCGCCAGAAGCGTTTGCGGTCATTGATGGGTTTATGACCTCTTTCGTGGGGTCGGCGATTTTGATCGCATCGCTTTGGGCGCTTTGGTATCATTTTTGCGCTGGTATTCGTCACCTGATCTGGGACACGGGTGCAGGTTTTAATCTCAAATTCGTAGACGCGTCTGGCTGGATCGTGGTCGGTACCAGTATCCTTTTGACCCTTGTAACCCTTTTGTTTGTCTGAGGCTGACGCGATGAGTTTTAAAACAGACTACGGACGGGTTCTTGGATTAGGGTCTGCGAAAGAGGGTGCCGAGCATTGGTGGTCTGCGCGTGTAACATCGGTCGCGCTAATCCCGTTGACGATTGCCTTTGTGTGGATCGTTGGGCCACTTTTTGGAGCTGATTTTGCCACTGTCGAGGCCGCGCTTCAAAACCCCGTAAAGGCGATCTTGGTGATTTTGTTCCTGCTTGTGACAACCCGTCATCTGGCAGAAGGCAATCAGGTCATAATTGAAGACTATGTGCATTCACCTAGTTGGAGGACCTTTGCATTGTTGAAAAACCAACTTGGCGTGTGGGCACTTGGTCTCGCGGCGATCTTTGCCGTCGCAAAAATAGCATTCGGAGCGTAAGTCATGGCATCCTACGAATATATCGATCACGAATATGATGTTGTTGTCGTTGGAGCAGGTGGATCTGGCCTTCGCGCAACATTGGGGATGGCCGAACAGGGCTTGCGCACCGCATGCGTGACGAAAGTGTTCCCAACGCGGTCCCACACCGTGGCCGCTCAGGGCGGTATTGCGGCGTCGCTGTCAAACATGGGCCCCGATAACTGGCAGTGGCATATGTATGACACGGTCAAAGGGTCGGATTGGCTGGGCGATACCGACGCCATGGAGTATCTGGCCCGAGAAGCGCCAAAAGCAGTTTACGAATTAGAACATTACGGCGTTCCATTCTCCCGCACGGAAGACGGTAAGATCTACCAGCGGCCCTTTGGCGGCCACACAACCGAGTATGGTGAAGGTCCGCCAGTGCAGCGCACATGCGCGGCGGCGGACCGTACGGGTCATGCGATCCTTCACACGTTGTATGGTCAATCACTGAAGAACAATGCCGAGTTCTTTATTGAGTATTTTGCAACTGACCTGATCATGACGTCTGATGGTCGGTGTCAGGGTCTGATCGCGTGGAAGCTGGATGATGGAACGATTCACCGTTTCAACGCGAAAATGGTTGTGCTGGCGACTGGTGGTTACGGGCGCGCGTATTTCTCAGCCACGTCTGCGCATACATGCACTGGTGATGGCGGCGGTATGGTTGCGCGCCAAGGCCTGCCTTTGCAAGATATGGAATTTGTACAGTTCCACCCAACGGGCATCTATGGCTCGGGCACGCTGATTACCGAAGGGGCCCGGGGCGAAGGCGGCTATCTGACGAACTTCGAAGGCGAGCGATTTATGGAGCGGTACGCCCCAACCTATAAGGACCTCGCCTCGCGCGATGTGGTTTCCCGCTGCATGACGATGGAAATCCGTGAAGGCCGGGGTGTGGGCAAAGATAATGACCACATTCATCTGCACTTGAACCATTTGCCGCCCGAGACGCTTGCGCTGCGTTTGCCCGGAATTTCAGAGTCTGCTAAAATCTTTGCCGGTGTTGATGTCACCAAAGACCCGATCCCGGTTTTGCCGACTGTTCATTACAATATGGGCGGTATCCCTACGAATTACTGGGGCGAGGTTTTGGATCCTACTGATGAAGATCATAACCGTATCTTGCCGGGTCTGATGGCCATCGGTGAGGCGGGCTGTGCGTCTGTTCATGGGGCCAACCGGCTTGGATCAAACTCGTTGATTGACTTGGTTGTCTTTGGGCGCGCCGCAGCCATTCGTGCGGGTCAGATTGTGGATGCTGACGCAGCGAACGAGGCGCTGAACGAGGCTTCGGTTGAGCAAAGCATGGACCGTTTCGATCGCCTGCGGCACGCAAGCGGGGCGGTATCGACGGCCGAGTTGCGCGATGAGATGCAACGGACAATGCAGCAAGACGCGGCTGTATTCCGCACGGACAAGACATTGGCCGAAGGTCTTTCGAAGATGGAAGGCATCGCAGGTAAGATGGATGATCTGAAGGTGACAGACACGTCGCTGATTTGGAATTCGGACCTAATGGAAACGCTGGAGCTGACCAATCTGATGCCAAATGCGATGGCAACTATCGCGTCTGCTGAAGCGCGCAAAGAAAGCCGCGGCGCCCATGCCCATGAGGATTATCCAGATCGCGATGACACGAACTGGCGTATCCATAGCCTAGCGCGAGTGAATGGCCCTGCAGTGAAGCTCAGCTACCGTGACGTGCATTTAGATCCTCTGACCTCTCACAACGAGGGTGGGATCGATCTGAAGAAGATTGCGCCCAAAGCACGGGTGTACTGAGGTCAGTCTTTTCGACCGAAAACAGTCCCTATGAAAAACGAAAATGCCGCCGAACGGGCGGCTTTTTTGTTTTTGGCTCCCGCCGGCTCAAGCGAAACCGGCTGGTGCGCGGTAACCCGCGATTGATTATTTCGATCTATTTTGTCAGTCCGAGTTCAATAGAAGGGAGAAACAATGCGGATTTTTAGTTTTGGCATGCTGGCAATCGGTGGAGTGGTTTGCGCCGCATGTTCGACATCATCGAACCAATTTGCAACGCAGCGC
This sequence comes from Pseudomonadota bacterium, assembly GCA_039821195.1. Classification (GTDB taxonomy): domain Bacteria; phylum Pseudomonadota; class Alphaproteobacteria; order Rhodobacterales; family Rhodobacteraceae; genus Amylibacter. The sequence goes on along the minus strand of JBCBON010000010.1, from coordinate 14,048 downwards.
GAGATTGATCGATGCGTTGATATCGTTGGTGTTCAGGAAAGCGGATTTCAACTGAAGCAGACGCAAACTGTTGATGGCCTCAAGGTGACGATCCAACAGTTTCGGAATCTTACAGAGGCGGAACGCACCGCGGTCGAGCGCTGTATCGAAGAGCAGGTGAATGCACGAAGTCGTGGACGCGCGGTGGCGGTCGAGAACCCAACCAGCCCACCACCTGTGACCGATGGTCGTTTGCCATTGCCAACCCAATACCCACTTCTGCCGGGCGATGTTGAACTTTGGGCTCAAATGACACGTGAGGAACAAGAACGTGCTTTGACGTTTCTGGCTGCCGGATCAACTATCCGGGCATCGCTTGAAGGAGATTAAACATGTTTGCTCGGCTTGGTGCGTTCACATTGGTTACTTTGGGTCTTGTTGCCTGCGCGGAACCTGACCAAGCCGCAGAACGGCCCGAGCCGAATTGCCGCGTGCCCGTTGATCCAACCGTCACGGTCGGTGTTGGCGTTGGGTCCAGCGGAACACGTGTTGGTGGTGGGGTTGTTTTCGATGCATCAGGCAACAATGGCATCCTGAACGAAGACGGCGAATGTGAGTTGATTGAAACCAAGTCGCGCGTCAGGGTCGGGATCGGCTTTTGATGAAAGGCGGCGTAGGGGCGGACCGTCGCCCTGACATTCATTTATTGCTGGATGGTGCCGTCCTCGTTTCGCTTGTTCTCACAATGGTATTTGCGCAGTTGATGCTTCCGATTTTAATCGGGGCCATCGCTTTTCGGTATGTGGTTGAGCCCGGCCGACTTTTGATGGATGTCAAAGCGCTGGATCGGGCTGATCTTGCCGTGATGGCCTCGTTGGCCGCTTTTTGTACTTACTTTTTGATTGCTGCCTCGCTCCGGTGGACCCCTTACGATGACGTCTTGATCTTTCGACCCAGAGGCGTGGAGCACCCGTTGGAATGGCTGTCATTCACACTCTTCGGTCTGATCGCGGTTTTGCGCATGATTTCCATGGACCGCTTGGCTGTGCTGATGGATATGGTGTTCGTTCCTGCTGTTGGAGTAAGTTTGCTCTATGCAGTCGGCATCTATACACATCTTTACGTCAATATTGGAGCGGAAGAACACGCGTGTCGAAACGGGCTTGGCGTTTTCAACGTTAATATTATGGCGCTGTTTTGGGCCATGATGCTTGGGTTTGGTTTTGCCTATTTCCTAACCCACGCAACGAAACAATGGATGGCATGGGTCCTGCTTGGTTTTGGGGCGTTCACGCTGACGCTGGTGACAGGATCGCGGATGGCGATCATGGCTTTTGCACTAACAGCCGCGTTGGTCGCGCTATTTATGCCGGGTCAAAGACTGCGCAATATCCTTTTGGTCTTCGGGGTTTTCGCTGTCACCTGTGGCGCGGCTCTCTGGATAGCAGAACTGTTAGATTGCGGAATTCTGGATCGGTTTAGCCGCTTGCCTAACGCCACTGACAAAGAGCAGAGCGGATCGACGGCGCGTCGATTTGAGCTTTGGCTGATATCGCTCGAAGAACTTCGCGGTAACTGGATCTTTGGGCTTGGGTTTAAGGCTGATGCGGAGCTGTCCTATCCAAACGCGCATATCCACAATCAATATCTGTCATGGTTGGTTTGGGGGGGTGTCCCGGGACTTCTCCTGGCTTTGATATGGCTTCTGGCAGCACCGCTTTACGGTTTTGCAAAGTCAGGGCTGGTTGGGTTTACAGTTGCCGGCGCTGGCATTGGGTTTGCCGGCATGAACCTTGCCACCGACTCGATCCTTTATTTTGATCAGGCGATGGGGATCTTTCTGTTCTACTATGCGCTTGCGATCGGGCTTGCACGAACTGCCACGCGGCAAACTGCCCGTTAGAGAGGCTTGGCCTCACAATTCTCTTAGGTTAGACAAAATCCAAGAGAAGAGAGATATCATGGTTGAATTCGCACTCCCTAAAAACTCCCGTATGGTCGCGGGTAAAGTTTGGCCCAAGCCCGAAGGCGCGACAAATGTACGGGCTTTTAAGATCTATCGTTGGAACCCCGACACAGGGGAGAACCCTCGGGTAGATACGTATTTCGTTGACCTAGATGATTGCGGCCCGATGATCTTGGACGCTCTGATCAAGATTAAGAACGATATTGATCCAACATTGACGTTCCGCCGCTCCTGCCGCGAAGGTATCTGCGGATCGTGCGCGATGAACATTGACGGCGTCAATACGCTAGCCTGTATCCGTGGGATGGATGAAGTAAGGGGTGATGTGCGTATTTACCCTTTGCCGCACATGCCCGTCGTCAAAGATCTGGTGCCTGATCTGACGCATTTCTATGCCCAGCATGCAAGCATTATGCCCTGGTTGGAAACAAAGACAAACACACCGCAGGACGAGTGGAAGCAGTCGATTGAAGACCGCGAAAAGCTTGATGGTCTTTATGAGTGTGTGATGTGCGCCTGTTGTTCGACGTCGTGCCCGTCATATTGGTGGAATGGGGATCGCTATCTTGGGCCAGCGGCGCTGCTGCATGCGTATCGTTGGATCATCGATAGCCGGGACGAGGCTACAGGGCATCGTTTGGATGACCTTCAAGACCCCTTTAAGCTCTATCGTTGCCACACGATTATGAACTGCGCGAAAACCTGTCCGAAGGGTTTGAACCCTGCAAAGGCGATCGCAGAGATCAAAAAGTTGATGGTGGAGCGGACACTGTAGCTTTCCGCCCTGATGGGTCGTCCTTAAGATCGGGAATTGACAGATGAAACAACGCATGACTCAATTGGGTCATGCGTTTTTTATTTGGGATCCTTGGTGTTTTCGCCGCGTCTTCGGTTTCGGCCGAATGCGTTCCGAAGGAAAATGTCCTGATTTCGGACTGTGCAGGGCCGCTTCGCGTACAACTGGTAAAGGCGGACAATTTCGGACCGTTGGGGACGGATGCCTTGGCCGTCACAGGCACATATAGCAGCGGTGATCGCCTTGGGATTGAAGGGCTGGCCGTGTTGAATGGCTCGATAGAGAGTCGACGCCTTCAATCTTGGGATGGTGTTCTGATATTATCGCCCTCTGGAAAGCCGTCTATTTTCAATGCGCGTGACGTCACTTTTGGAGGTGCGGCATATAACATCAAAGATCCTGATGCAGCGACGCAGCTACTGGAAGCGGTTGCAGCGCATGGAAGTTCTATGATCCAATCGCATCTTTTGATTTCAAACGGTGTGCTCGACTTGCGAGATGTGGCGAATGCACCGGTATTTTACAGGCGCCTTTTTTACGTACGTCACGATGGCGAGTTTGGGGTATGGCAGCCGCCCGAGCGCCTTTCGCTTTATGATGCGGCTGTGCAGTTGCAAGACGAGCTTCAACCCAAAATGGCCCTAAACCTTGATATGGGCGCTTATGATTTTTGCCAATTCGGGGATGGGCGAGATTGTGGCCGGCTGACGGTGACTTTTGACAGGCTGACCAATATCCTCGTGTTCACCCCTCAAGATGACGAGCGCAGTTGATTTCGGCTGACACCTGATTGCGGGCTGTTATAACGCCGCCGAAAACGAACAAGGACGCAATCATGGTGAAAGTTTTTGGCCACAAAGCCCCCGATACAGATGCAACTGGATCGGCCATTATCTGGTCGTGGTATTTGACGCATAAGGGGACGACGGCCACACCATATGTTCTGGGCACACCCAATACGGAAGCGGCGTTCGTGCTGAACCGTTGGGGATTCGAGACGCCCGAGCTTTTGACTGATGTGGCGGATGGCGAAGATGTGGTTGTGGTGGATACAAACAATCCAGCGGAACTGCCTGCCAACATCAATGCGGCCTCAATCCGTCAAATTATCGACCACCACAAACTGGTTGGTGGGCTTGAAACCAAAGACCCGATTGAGATTACGGTGCGTCCGGTGGCATCAACTGCCACGATTATGGCGGGCCTGATGGGGGATGATCTTGCCGCGGCACCAGACAGCGTCAAAGGCCTCATCTTGTCCTGTGTTTTGTCAGACACACTGGAATTCCGAAGCCCAACGACCACGGACACTGACAAGGCTTTGGCGGAACAGCTGGCAAACGATCTTGGATTGGGCATTTCCGACTATGCCTCTGAAATGTTTGAGGCAAAGTCCGACGTATCTGCGTTTTCCGACGCCGAACTGCTGCGCATGGATTCGAAAGAATACGAAGTGGATGGCACGAAGTTTCGCGTGTCTGTCTTGGAAACCACAGCGCCAAAAATTGTTCTGGACCGCAAAGCGAGCCTAATGAACACAATGACCTCGGTGGCCGTGGAAGATGGGGTCGATCAAGTTCTGCTGTTCGTGGTCGACATCTTGAACGAAGAGGCAACGCTTCTGGTGCCAAGTGATCTGGTTGCGGGTGTGGCCAAGGCGTCCTTTGGGGCCGAGGTGAGCGGCGATACTGTCGTGCTGCCCGGTGTTGTTTCCCGTAAAAAGCAGATCATCCCGAACCTCAAACTCGCCTAGGCTCAGACCTCCCCCAAAACTGCGAGTAGGGGAAAGATTGAGCCATGGTTAAAGTGTTAGCCATGGTTTTACTTTTTCTTAACCAAGTAGGGAGAGGGTCATGATGCGACATGAGTGGATGATTCAGGTCTTGGAGGACCTCAGAAGCTACGCAGATGCCAATGGGCTGGCGTCGGTGGACAATTCGTTATCCCAGGCTTTGGCAGATGTGTTGCGCGAAAACCGTGTTGAAGAGCGGGGTGGGGATGAAGGGCGCAGCACTTACGCAGCGATTTGCAGACCTGAAAGAGAGGATCGACCACGCTGGCTCAACTGAGGCGCTGTTCGAAGCGGTGTCTTCGATGCGAGAGGTGTTCGATGTAGAGCATGCCGTTTATCATTCCGTTGATCCCGCTGGTCAACCTTATGCGTTGGCCACTTACGGCCCGGATTGGGCGAAGCATTACGAGTGCGATAAGCTCTATCTGATTGACCCGGTGGTGCGCGCGGCCTTTTCAGCGTTTTCGCCCTATGACTGGCGGCACCTCGATTGGTCGGGAAAACGCCTGCAAAACTTTCGACATGAAGCGATAGAGGGCGGCGTTGGCAATCAGGGGTTGTCGGTGCCGATCCGCGGCCCAAACGGGGAGTTTGCCTTGGTCACGGTGTCGACGCGCGCGCGGGAAGATCAGTGGCACAGGCAAACCAAGGATATGCGGGAAAAAGTACTGATGACCGGGTATTACCTGCACGCGGCAAATCGCGCTTTGCTGAACCGCGAACAGGAGCACGATAAGGCGTATTTGTCCCCGCGCGAACGCGACGTGTTGGTGCTTTTATCCGTGGGCATCCATCGCAGTGGTATCGCAGATCGACTTAAAATTTCCGAGCATACTGTCCGCGTCTATATCGATACTGCACGGCGTAAGTTAGGCGCGCGCAACACTGTTCATGCCGTTACGATGGCTTTGAAGTCGGGATTAATCTCGCTCTAGCGGTCGGCGGAGTTACCTTTTGTAAAGACGCTTTGTTCCTCGCGGCTCATACCGGAGGGACCCATGCTCAAAATTCTCAAATACCAAGATCTGCATACTGAACCGAGGCTGCGTGACAGCATGTTCAGGGATCGTGCTGCGCAGTTCGTTCAAAGACTGGGTTGGGATATCCACCTGACCAAGGACGGTTTGGAAGTCGATGCCTATGACGATGAAGAAGCGTTATACCTTGTGGCCCATGACGCGTTCGGGTGTCACTTGGCATCAATGCGGCTGCGCTCAATGGTCGGGCGCACTTTACTTGGCGATGTCTTTCCCGGTTTTATGCATCATGTCATAATTGCCGAGGACTTTTGGGAGAGCACTCGCTTCTGCGTGGCTCCGCAGGGTGGGGCACAAGGTGCCGCCCGAGTGTTGCTGGCCGGTCAGATGTTGGGGCTTGCGCAAGGTCTGTCGGGGGCGTGGGGCATTTATGATGCAAAGATGACCCGCGTGTACCGGCGCCTTGGCTGGTCCCCTGAACCGGTTACAGAAGCTGATGACCCCTCGGGGCGGATCCGGCTGGGATGTTGGCGCTTTTCACATGCCTCGGCCGACAAGCTCCATGCGGTCGCGGGGCTGGGTCCGAGGCTCTCAAAATTTTGGATGGATCGCGCGCTCGCGCACGTTCCGATCTTCACGCCGTCATCCTCTGCCGCTAGACAGGGCCAACTCATAAAAGACCCCGATGCAGTATTCCGAAGATCAGGCAACGGCCTATGATGCCCTTACAGTCGCGCTTGGCCAAGCGGGTGTCGATCTTGAAAACGGACTGTTTGACCCGGAGGTCAAAGGCGGTGAACAGCTCTCTGCTGTCATAGGTAAGGCGGGGTCAGGTAAGACGCTGTTACTGGCCGATCTGGCCCGCGCCCTTGAAGAGATGGGCATTGATCTCGTCTCTGGGGACTATGATGGTGGGGCGAAGACCAAACGATCGTTAGCTATTCTTGCACCAACGAACAAAGCGGCCAGCGTCTTGCGCAGGCGCGGTGTGGCGGCGACCACAATCCACCGCATTCTCTATCGACCGGTTTACGATCCTGATTATGAAAAAATCGCGGAATGGCTGGCAGGCCGGGCCGAGAAGCCAAAGCTGGAGGGGATTACCGAGACGGCGCTGGAGCGCGCGGCGGTTTTTTATAAATCACACCGGTCTATTCCGGGTGCGCTGGCCGCGGCGGGTCTGCGCGGCTCGGATTTTATTACCGGTTGGAAGCGACGGGATGACCCGCTGGATATCGGTTTTGTGGACGAGGCATCCATGTTGGACGATCGCCAGCTTGAAGACCTTCGCGATGTATTTCAAACCTTGGTCCTGTTTGGTGATCCCGCACAACTTGCGCCCGTTGGGCAAGCCGGCGAGATGGTTTTTGAGAAGGTGCCTCAAACCCGTCAGCATTTCCTTTCGCGGGTGCATCGACAGGATGGGGATAATCCGATTTTGGACCTCGCCCATGCCTTGGCGGATCCAGAGATTGGCTTTTCGGCCTTCGAGCAGCTTGTGAAAGAGAAAGCGGCAGAAGATGACCGGGTTGTGTGGGCCGAGCGCGTATCCTGCGATCTGATGGCGCGTTCGCCGGTTTTGGTTTGGCGCAATGCAACCCGCATCCGTCTGATCCACGCCTTTCGAACCGCTCATGATCTGGGAGTGGACGAGTTTGCAAGTGGCGAACCGCTGATCTGTGACGGGCTCGAGCTTCCGCTGAAGCACAGGGCAAAGCGTGTCGATCTGGAGGCGCGAGGACTGATCAAAGGCGCGCAAGTGATTTACCTAGGGGCAGGGCGAAAGCCCGGGTTCTCTCGGTTGCATGTACTTGGCGCACCGGACCCGAACGTTTCTGCGGCGACGATCATCAAGATTGAAATGCCCGACGAAGAAGAGCCGTTTATCCCAAACGCTGCCCGTATGGGGGCTGCCTTTGTGCATGGCGCCGCCTGCACAATACACAAGGCGCAAGGCAGTCAGTGGTCAGACGTACAGGTGTTTGCGCCTGATCTGTATGCCGCTGCGCGCGCGGGTCGCACTGAGGCGGGTTTGCCGCTATGGAAGCGGCTGGCCTATGTTGCCATAACTCGGGCCGAGGAACGTCTTCATTGGGTCACGCAATACCGTTTGCAACGTCCGACAGCACCATTGAACACAGATGATTTGCGGGGTGGTGGCCAGCGGCCGGAGCTTACGCTGTCGTCAGAAGATCAGGTTCATTACGACCAGTGACACAACAATGAATATCACGGTCATCGGCGCGCCTGCTCGAATAAAATCTGAGACGCTATAGCCGCCGGGGCCCATAATCAGCGCATTCACCTGATGGGTTGGGATTAAGAAACTGTTGGATGTGCTGATCGCGACGGTCATGGCGAAGATGGCCGGATTGCCGCCCGCTGCAACGGCGATTGATACCGCAAGTGGTACCATAAGGACCGTGGCGCCGACATTGGACATGACAAGCGTGAATAAGGTGGCCAAGATTGCAAGCACCGCCTGCAAGGCCCAAATTGGCCAGCCATCGAGCAGCATCACGACTTGTTGTGCAATCCAGGCGGCTGTGCCTGTGGCCTGAACGGCGACGCCCAACGGGATCAAGGAAGCCAAGAGAAAAACCGAGTTCCAGCCGACGGCGCTGTATGCCTCATCTATCGACAGGACGCGGGTGATGATCATCCCAAACGCACCTGTCAGAAGTGCCAGTGACAATCGCAACTCAGTGAACAGGATCAGCCCCAGTGCCAAAAGGAAAAAGGCCAAGGCCCAACCAACCTTTTGTGGGCGAAGCTCTTCTTGTGGGAAGTCCGATGTGACGACCACAAAGTTTTTGTCTTTCTTCAAACGGGTCAAAGTTTCCCACTGAGTTTGCACGACAAGTGTGTCACCCACTTGGAACGGCATCGCAGCGATCCGCGTGGCCTTGTGATCTTCGGTTTCCATATGACTATAGGTTTCGCCGGCGCGGTGGATCGCCAACAGCGACAATCCATAGGACTTTCGCAATCGAATATCGCGGGCCTCTTTGCCGATCAGGTTCGAATCAGGTGGGATCACAAGCTCGGCCACCCCAGCCTTGGTCGGGACAAATTCCTCGGAGAACACCTCAAGCCGCGGACGCACCCGTAGCCCGTAGTCTTCGGCCATCTCGCGGATGGTTTCTCGGCTTCCGAGAACAGCAAGACGACAAGGCGGGGTAATTTCTGTATTCGATGGGGGACCGACCCAGCGTTTCCCGTTGTGATATGTCCCGATGATGTAGAGGTGGTGGGCGTCCTGGACGTCGAACAGTGTCTCGCCCAAAAGGATAGATCCTTTGGGCACCTCCACTTCGAAAATATCCGCGTTCAATCCGTAAATGCGTTTCAGGTACTGGCGCATGGACTGCGCGGAGGTCGCTTTGTCTTTGTCCTTATCTGCAGGCAGTAAAAATGGTCCAAGTAGTAGGAAGTAGACGATCCCTGCGAGCATCAGCGCCAAACCAATCGGTGCGACTGAGAACAGTGAGAACTCTTCTATTTTCATCGAGTCTGGTAGGTCCTCATTCGCTTGAACGATGAGGTCGTTGAGCAAGATCAAAGGCGAAGACCCGACCATGGTGATGGTGCCGCCCAAAATGGCGCAGAAGCCCATGGGCATCAAAAGCCGCGACACAGGAATTTCCGTCCGTGCGGAGATTCGAGACACGACGGGTAGGAAGAGTGCTGCGGCGCCGACGTTTTGCATAAAGCTAGAGACGAAACCAACCGTTGATGAAATGATCGGGACAACACGTTTTTCGCTGGTGCCACCATACTTCAAAATGGCCGACGCCAGTCCCGACATAAGCCCCGTTTTATCGAGGCCTGCGCCAATGATCATGACGGCGATAATTGAAATCACCGCATTTGAGGCAAACCCGTCGAACAGGTGTTCGATGTCAGCGATGTTTTCCAGCCCCGGTACATAACTCAACACGCCAACGATAACCATCACAAGGACAGCGGCGATATCGACACGAACAATTTCGGATACGAACAGGAAGATGGTGAACGCAAGCAGACCCAAGATGACCATCATCTCGGTGGTCAGGGAAATCTGCTCCATGTGTCCTCCATCGCTGGACCGCGCTTAGACCAATCCGTGCCGTACCATCAAGATGTGTTGCGTCGTCGGGCCGCTGGTCCCGATAAAACACACAGAAGTTCAAAAATTATGGATGCGCCCAGCCAGGCAGTTGTTCCATTTGGATCAAACGGAGGAGACACTTCGACAAGATCTGCGCCGATTAAATTGACGCCTTCCAACATGCGCACAACTTGTTGCGCTTGGAATGAGTTGGGTCCGCCGATCTCGGGTGTGCCGGTACCCGGAGCGTAAGCCGGGTCAATGAAGTCTATATCGAAGGAACAATATGTGGGTTGCGCACCGACTATGTCGCGCGCTTGGTCCATAACATCTTTTGGGCCGCGCTCAAAAAACTCTTCGATGGGGATAATTGTGACACCTTGTTCGCGTCCATATGCGATGTCTTCGCCATCATACATTGTCCCCCGTATTCCAATTTGTATCACGCGTTTGGGGTCTAGCAGACCCTCTTCGATGGCGCGGCGAAAGGGTGTGCCATGGGTGTATTTGAAGCCACCGAAGTAGCTGTCAAAAAGATCGGTATGGGCGTCGAAATGGATCATGCCCAGCGGACCGTCCTGTGCCAGGCCGCGCAGCACTGGTAGCGATGTTAGGGGATCCCCCCTCACGGTCATCGGGGTGATCCCCAATTTCGCCAATCGCAAGTAGAAGTCGCCGATCCGTGTCATAGCATCATAAAGATCGGCTGGATTTGCGCCGACATCACCAAGGTCAGCACAGTTTGCCTGTTCAAACGGGTTCACTCCGGTCGCCGGGTTCACGGCACGGATCATGGTAGAATAGTCGCGCAGCTGACGTGGGCCATGGCGGGGACCGGGACGGTTCGTTGTGCCCGCGTCCCAAGGCACCCCGATTAGTCCGATATCTACGTCGCCGATCTCTGGATGGTCGAGGTCGCGCATAGGCAGACGCATGAAGCTGGGCACACCTGCGAAGCGTGGCAGTATTTGACCGGAAACGGGTTGGTACGTCGGGTTCGGAGCCTTGGTCATGCAGGAGCCGCCTTTCATAGTCGTTAAACCAACCTTGCAGCGTGATTGCGTGAGCACAAGCGCAGAGAGACGAAAAAGAAACTCTGGCTGATACCATGCGTCCAAATCACGGACCGCTAAAGCAGCTTTGAATACAAACGCGCATCCAACCTGCTGCCGTCGGTGCGCCTGTAATATGCTTTGCGTGTCCCGATCAGGTTGAACCCATTTTTTTCATAAAACGCATGAGCGCCAAGATTGTCGCTGGCGACCTCGAGAAAGAGTATTTCCGCCGAAAGGTTGGCGATGGCCTGATGCAAAAGTGCGCTTGCAATCCCGCTACGACGGTGGCCGGGATGAACAGCAATCGTAAGAAGCTCGGCTTCGCCCGCGACGTCGCGTGTGATTGCAAAGCCCAAAGGTGATGAGGACACTTGGACGCCTTTGGAAGAGATCAGTTTCTCAATCTCATGCTCGGTCCATGGTCGCGGTGTTTTGAAACACAGCGCATGCAGCGCAGCCATGTCATTGGGTGTCATCTAAGGTGCCGCGGCGGCGGTGTGGCCGGGAGTGCCGCATCTGGTGGTCGAACGTAAAGCGGGGCAGGTCGCGCGCTGATTGGTTTCAACGCGCCATAGGCCAGCAAACGTTTCAGCGTTTCTTCTGGCAGCAGGGCGTTGTCCGCCGCGCTGATCTGGTACGGGGCGCCCACGGCTGTTATGCCCTCGAAATCCTGTGCGAGGCCTGTGTTCTGCGGCCCCGGCAAAACGCGCGTGTGCTTGCCGCTTGGTACGCGAGCCGGATCAAACAACAGCTCAAAATTTGATACACTGATCGCTGGCCGGCCAAGCGCCAGGGCGATCCCCCGTGCCAATGCCACGGCAACGCGGGTCCCAGTGAAATTGCCTGGCCCGATGCCCACAGCGATGCGATCAATCTGGTCTTTGGGGCGATCGTTTAGGCAGCGGTCTATCATAACCGGCATCATTTCGGCCTGACCTTTGGTCATAGCCACAACCTCTTCGAACACAAGTTGGCCGTGCCACAGGAGTGCCACGGCGCAGTGACCACCAGAGCTGTCGAGCGCCAGGATGGTGTCAGACACCTACGGGTCGGACCTCTGTCACTTCGGGGATGTAGTGGCGGAGAAGGTTCTCGATCCCCATCTTCAAAGTGATGGTTGAGGAGGGGCAGCCTGCGCACGCGCCCTGCATATGGAGGTAAACCACACCGCGTTCGAAACCGTGGAAGGTGATGTCGCCGCCATCTTGCGCAACTGCCGGGCGGACCCGCGTATCCAAAAGCTCTTTGATTTGCCCAACAATCTCGGCGTCTTCGCCATCATGCTCGGCATGGCCGCCTGACGTATCTTCGCCTTCGATGACCGGTGCACCAGACTGATAATGTTCCATGATCGCCCCCAGCAAGCTTGGCTTGAGGTGATCCCATTCCGTAGTGTCGGCCTTAGTGACTGTTACAAAGTCAGGGCCGAAGAAAACGCCGGTTACACCGTCCACGGCGAATATGCGTGTGGCCAGCGGGCTGCTGACAGCCGCATCGATATTAGGAAAGTCTGCTGTGCCCGTGGGCATCACCGCCTGACCCGGAATAAATTTCAGGGTCGCGGGATTGGGCGTGGGTTCGGTCTGTATGAACATCGCTTGATCCTCTTGTTATGTCTTAGATGCGCCTTCAGTGGGGCAGGGTCAAGAACTTAGAACAATTCTAAGTTAGCGAAACTTGTCGACCAGCTTTTGAAAGGGCGAGCGTGTGTCAGCGTTTTCTGCCGGGGGTGTTTTGGCCGGGGTCTCGTCAGGTTTTTTGCGGGGGTTTCCACCAGAAGACCTTGGCGGATTGGTCCGCAGAGCTACGGCATTCATAAATTTGTCGGGCAGACCAGCGATCAGATGTTCCGCCCCTTCGCCAATGCCCAGTAGAAGTTCATCAAGCCAGCTTTGATCCGCCTTGGCAAAATCCCGCAGCACGTATCCGGCGACGGCATCTTTATGGCCCGGGTGTCCAATGCCAAGGCGAACCCGAGCGTACTCAGGGCCGATATGGTCATGGATGGAGCGCAAACCATTATGGCCTGCATGTCCACCGCCACTTTTGACTTTGACTTTTGACGGCGCCAGATCGAGCTCGTCATGAAAAACGATGACGTCTTCGGGGTTCAGTTTGTAAAATCGCATTGCAGCGCCAACACTCTGCCCAGACTTGTTCATGAATGTCGTCGGTTTGAGCAGAGCAACTTTCGCGGCACCAATGCGCCCCTCGGATATCTCTCCAGAGAACTTCGATTTCCAGCCAGGAAACCCGTGCTCTTTTGCAATGTTATCCAGTGCCATGAAGCCGATGTTGTGACGGTTCTTAGCGTATTTCGCGCCCGGATTTCCGAGGCCCACTATCAATTTCATCGGATGTGCCTTTGTCAGCTCACTTGAAAGGACAGCTACCGACAGCTTGACCCGGTTTCAATATTTGTCCCGTGAAATGAAAAAGCCCGCACTACCAGAGCGGGCTTCTTATAGTCGTACCAAATCGGTGATTACTTTTCTGCGGGTTCTTCCGATGCTTCTTCCACCTCAGCCGTCTCTTCTTCATCCTCACCTTCGGATGATTTCAAGCTTGATGGAGCACTGATATTCGCGATCACAAAGTCACGATCGGTGATCATTGGGCGCGTACCCTCTGGCAGCGTGATATCGGAGATGTTTACTACATCGCCAACATTGAGGCCAGCAAGGTCAACAGTAATCTGCTCTGGGATTTCGCCGGCAGTCACTTTCAATTCGACCTCTTGGCGGATGACGGTCAGAACGCCACCACGCTTTAGACCGACACACTCTTCTTCGTTGATGAACTCAACAGGGATGAAGAGGTTGATGCGGGACGTCCGACGTAGGCGCATCAAGTCAATGTGGATCGGCAGATCCTTGACCACGTCGCGCTGTACACCGCGGCAAATGACGCGCACGTCCTCTTGGCCGTCGACTTTAAGGTTAAAAAGCGTCGAGAGGAATTTTCCCGCTTTCAGCTTTTTGAACAATTCGTTGAATTTAACGTCGATTGCGATGGGGTCTGCGCCCCCGCCATATACGATACCGGGCACGAGGCCCTCACGGCGTGATGTACGAGCGGCCCCCTTGCCTGTCCCCGTGCGCACCGTGGCATGTAGATCTGGTATTTGACCAGCCATGATGGTTCTCCAAAGTTAGAATGAAGTCCGCCTCCAAGGGTGTCGGACCAATGGCGGGCCTATAGGGTGATGCCCCGCGGGACGCAACCCCGAGCAGTGTGCAATTTCAACTGCAATGAACAGGACGGTGACACTTTATGCGCTTTGAGTTACGCCAACGGTAGCTGTTGAGATGGGCGTACCAAATTGGATAAAACAGTTCCGCCGAATGAGGTAAAGGACGAGCGGTTTTTCACGGCGACTGGAAAACTGTATAC
>JBCBON010000109.1:0-3322 GCA_039821195.1 Pseudomonadota bacterium | reverse complement strand
ATGAAATCCAAAACCTCGATCAGGCCAGCTCTCGGCACATCAAAAGGTCTTTGAAGAAAATCACCATGAGACCAATCGCGTATAAGAAATATACGCTCGATCATTTTTGAAAGTCGTGCACCTTCTGTAAGTTGTTGAGCAAATGTTCTCGCAGCCGCGCCCCTAACCTCATCCCGGAGCTGTGCTGATGCGACATCTCTGTTATAACGATTAGTTAATGCGGGTAAACAGACTTGTGGCAAGAAGCTCTGGAGCTTGCCCGCGCCGTTGTAAAATGGCGACTTTTCACTAATGACTGCAAGTTGATCACTGGTGCTCAAGAGTTTGGTGATAACTGTCCCCCCGGTAGATGACAAATGATGGAGGGTGATCAGCGAAAGGATTTCAGTATCGGTAGCGGACATCTAAACTCCACGCATAGGTTAAATCGTTCCAGGCAGAGGCCTAAAGCCACATCTGTTTCAACTCAATTCGTAAGCATGCTTTGCAACAACAAAAATTTGTCGTGATAAATATGTCCTTCCATATCTTCCAATTTGACAAAAAGGTTTTGCTAAGACCTTGTTTGAAATCCGTTTTCTGACTTGGATTGAAACTCCGCGAAGCGCCAGAAACCAGAATAGGCTAGAAATTCCCATAAAGTGGAGTAGAGAACCCTTGGCAAATGGGTGCACTAAAACAGCCGTGAACAGGGGCGGCTAGTCAAAGGGGATGAACATGTCCGACAAGAAATCCGAAGACGAACTCGACGTCACACAAGCCTGGCGCGCGACCGAAGCCCAAAAGTCGAAAGCCAAGAAAATGCGCATTTTTGCGTGGCTGTCTTGGGCCGTTGCCATCGCAGGCGAAGGCGCAGCCATTTGGATGCTGCTGCAGGGCATGTTCGACGACGGAAACCTGATCCTGCTGATCGGCCTTTTGGTGGGCATCGCGGGTTTTGCCATCTTGGGCAACGTGCTGTGGAAGCGCGCAAATAAACAAGACCCGGCAAGCCGGTCTGAGCCGTTCAAATTCTTTGTCCAGAACCAGCTGGGCGCGATCATCACGATGATTGCCTTTCTGCCGCTGTTGGCGCTGATCCTGCTCGACAAGGATATGGACCCAAAGAACAAGAAAATCGCAGGCGGCATCGGTAGCGTTCTTGCGATCGTGGCAATCCTGATTGGGGTGGAGTTCGACCCAGCCTCCATCGAGGAATACACGCTGGATATGAATGAATGCGCCGAGCAGATCCGCTCGGGTCAGCCGACCGTGTCCTGTTCACCAGAGGTTGCCGAACAGGCCCAAGCAATCGCAGCGGACACGGCCGCGGTTCAAGCGGCGAACCCAAATGGTGACGATGTTGTCTATTGGATCACCCCGCCCGAGGGCGAGGACCGCCATGACAGCCCGCGCGTTTTCCACCTTTGTGAAGATGTGAGCCCGATGCGGGACAAGCCGGTTTCATCCGGTACGGTGACCGAGGCCTATGCCCAGAACGCCGCGCGCATCACAAAGCAGATCGAGATGGAACAACGCCAGTGTGGGTTTGTGGCTGAGTAAAGTCACTTCGGCGAACCGGTCCTATGGCTCTTTCGACGAAGGCTGTCATCTTTGACCTTGATGGCACGCTGTTGGACAGCGCGCCGGATATTCATGCCTGCGTGAACGCCATGCTGGACGACTATGGCCTGCCGCCATTGAGCTTGGACCAGGTGAAATCATTCATTGGCAAGGGTGTTCCGACGCTGGTCGCGCAGGTGCTTGCGGCAAGTGATGCACCGCAGACGGTGATCCAAGACGAGGCGCTGGCAAACTTGTTGGACAAATATGCCAAAAGCGATCGCGCTTTGGTTACCCCCTATCCCGGTGTTGTAGAAACGTTGGGCGCCTTTAGAGCTAACGGCATCTCGATGGCGATTTGCACCAACCGCCCAAAAGACCTGACCGAGGATCTTTTGGCCCAACTGGGCATGGCGCAGTATTTCAAGGCGATTGTGGGCGGTGACACCCTGCCCACACCCAAACCCGATCCCGGGCCGTTGAAACTATGCCTTGAGTTGCTCGACGCGTCACTGGACGAGGCGATTTTTGTGGGCGACAGCGAAACGGATGAAAAAACCGCCGCCGCGCTTGGCATGCGGTTTGCGTTGTTTGCGGGCGGGTATCGGAAGAAGAGCGTCGAGGATTTTAACGCCGCTTTTGCGTTCGGTCGCTTTGATGGTCTGGAGTCAGCTTTGTTTTAACGTTATGACAAAATGCGCGACGGCGTAGCGTAGCGGAGCTTATCGCATGCATTCGAGCGCCTTCACACCGGCAGGGTTTGGCGAAGCCAAATCCTGAGAGGCGTTCGTCCCGTTGCGCTGGAAACGCACCTTTGGTGCGACGTGCGGGCCGCTTCGCGCTGTTAACCCGCCCACGGTCGGGCGCCAGCCTTTAACAGATAGTGTGATTGAACCAACCAGTCTCGAAGGCTATTTCTAGAAAAATAGTCTATGGAGTTTTTATGCCAACTTTCTGGGAAGTCGTTGCGGAATTTCAGACCCTTATAGCAGGTTCTCTTGCCACAATTGCCGCAGTAGTAACAGCTTATGTAGTTTATAAATCTGCAAAGCTTGGCGTGGAAGCGAACCAGCTAACTAGAAAAGGGTTAAAAGAACAAAAACTAGCTTATGCCAAAAACCAACTTGCCGTCGATATGGAGCAAGTCCGACGTCAATGTACTCAAACCGCTAGCACGATCAAAGTACATGTCGCCTCCAACGCAGAGGTAACCGAAACAATCAAAAACCGATGTTACATTGATGGTGGCTCAATTTTGTTGGATTGGGAATTTATCTCCCTATTCGACGGAGACGAACAAAAGCAGATCCTCCGACTAAGAAGTAAAATACGAGCATTCAATAAAGATATCGAAAAAACTGGCGGAGCCTTCGGGGCATTGAATTGGCAAGAACATTTATACAACCAGCTAAACTCCATCACCGGTTTTGCTGGAAGTATAGCTCTGATAGCCGGAACCAAATTACCAAATTTAAGACCTTTGAAGTAGAAAACGCCCCACCAAATGGCAGGGCGCTCTAAATTCAGTTAAGCGTTTCGGGCTTACCCACGCTCTTCGACGATCTCGACCAGATGCGGGATCTTGCGGATCATGCCGCGGACGGAGGGTGTATCCTCCAGCTCGCGGGTGCGGTTCATCTTGTTCAGACCCAGCCCGATCAGCGTCGCGCGCTGATCTTGCGGACGACGGATCGGGGAGCCGACCTGTTTGACGACGATTGTCTTTGCCATGTGCCTTATGCCTCCGCAGGTGCCGTGACCTCTTCCACAGTCACGTCAG
>JBCBON010000108.1:0-3438 GCA_039821195.1 Pseudomonadota bacterium | reverse complement strand
CGGTCAGGGCCGGGGAAGTAATCCCATTCCGAGGCATGCGGGTACGGTGTGTCCCACCCCGCGACGCGCTGGATCGGAGCTTCGAGGTGGTAGAAGCAATTTTTTTGCACGATCGCAGCCAGTTCAGCCCCAAAGCCATTTGTCAGGGTCGCCTCATGAACGATCACGCAGCGCCCGGTCTTGGAAACCGATTGCACGATTGCTTCCTTGTCGAGTGGAATAAGCGAACGCAGGTCGATTACTTCTGCATCAATGCCAGATGATTGAGCAGCCTCCATCGCCACATAAACCATGGTCCCATAGGCAAGGATCGTCGCCGCCGTGCCTTCACGGCGCACTGCTGCGTTGCCCAATTCAACCTTGTGATATCCCTCTGGCACATTGCCAAGCTCGTGCTTTTTCCAAGGGACAATCGGATTGTCGTGATGGCCATCAAAGGGGCCGTTATAAAGCCGCTTGGGCTCAAGGAAGATCACCGGGTCGGGGTCTTCCATCGCCGCCGTGAGCATGCCCTTTGCATCCGCCGGGTTCGACGGCATCACGGTCTTCAGCCCTGCCACATGAGTGAACAAAGCCTCAGGGCTCTGGCTATGGGTCTGCGCGCCATAGATTCCGCCGCCGGTGGGCATTCGGATTACCATTGGGCAGGTGAACTCCCCGCCCGACCGATAGCGCATGCGCGCTGCCTCGGACACGATTTGGTCGTAGGCGGGGTACATATAGTCGGCAAATTGGATTTCGATACAGGGCTTCAACCCGTAAGTCGCCATCCCGATGGCAGAGCCGACGATCCCCAATTCGCTGATGGGCGCATCAAAGCAACGGCTGGTTCCGTATTTCTTTTGCAGGCCATCGGTGCAGCGAAAAACGCCACCGAAATAGCCCACATCCTGGCCATATACGACGATGTCCTCATCACGCTCCATCATCACGTCGTGGGCGTCGCGGATGGCTTCAATCATGGTCATGTTTGCCATGGTTCAGATCCCCGCTTCTTGGCGTTGTTCAACCAGATGCGTCGGCATTTCTGCGTAAACATCGCGGAACATGTCGCTGGGCGACGGCAGGGTCCCTGTCAGCAGCGTGCCGATCGCCTCGGATTCCTTTTGCGCCTCGACGACCAAATCAAGAATTTCGGCCACCGCCTGTTTGTGGCGTTCCTCGGACCAGGCGTCTTTGCCGATCAGATGGGCCTTGAGACGCTCTACCGGATCACCCAAGGGCCAGGCGTCTTTCTCGTCCTTTGGCCGATAGGCGGATGGATCGTCTGACGTGGAATGGCCAGCAGCGCGATAAGTGACATGCTCGATGATCGTCGGGCCGAGGTTGGCGCGCGCGCGATCCGCGGCCCATTTGGCTGCAGCATAAACGGCTAGGTAGTCATTGCCATCAACCATGAGCGCGGGGATGCCAAAGCCAAGCCCGCGCGCAGCGAAGGTGCCAGAACCACCCTTCGCGATGCCCTGGAACGTAGAAATCGCCCATTGATTGTTGACGATGTTCAGGACGACCGGCGCCTTGTAAGTCGAGGCGAAAACAAGCGAGGCGTGAAAGTCGCTTTCAGCCGTCGAGCCATCACCGATCCAAGCCGCCGCGATCTTGGTATCGCCCTTGATGGCTGAAGCCATCGACCAACCTACGGCCTGAATACACTGGGTCGCCAGATTGCCGGAGATTGAGAAAAACCCATGCTCCTTGGACGAATAGAACACCGGCAGCTGACGCCCCCGTGCGCTGTCCCCGTCGTTGGAGTAGATCTGGTTCATCATCTTGGTCAGCGGGCAGTCATTCGCGATCAATAGTCCCGCCTGACGGTATGTTGGGAAATTCATATCGCCGGGGTCCAGCGCCTTGCGGAAGGCGCAGGACACTGCCTCTTCCCCCAGATGCTGCATGTAAAAGCTGGTTTTGCCCTGACGCTGCGCGAGCATCATACGCGCATCAAAGGTGCGCAATGTCATCATATGGCGCAAGCCCGCACGCAGGTCGTCATCGGTTAGCATATCAGCCCAAGGGCCGACGGCTTCTCCGTCTTTGTTCAGCACGCGAATGATCGAAAAGGCCAGATCACGCATACTTTCAGGGTCGGTATCAATCTCAGGGCGACGCACCTCGCCCGCTAGCGGAATTTCAAAGTCGGAAAAGTCAGGGGTGTCGCCGGGGCGCACCTCAGGCTCTGGAACATGCAGCTTGAGAGGGGTTTTTTCAATCATCTGATCATAGACCTTTGAATTCCGGTGCGCGCTTTGCCACAAAGGCGCTCATGCCTTCGGCTTGATCTTCGGTCGCGAAGAGTGAGTGGAAAACACGACGCTCAAACACCAAGCCTTCGGACAATCCGATTTCGTCCGCACGATGAACGGCTTCGCGCGCAAGCAGCGCTGAAACCTTGCCAAAGCCCGCAACCTTTTCGGCTGCTTCCAGCGTTTTTGGCAGCAATTCAGCATCTTCAAAGATCGCCGCAACCAAACCAGACCGCTCGGCCTCTTCGGCGCCCATCATCCGGCCCGTCAGGATCATTTCCATCGCCTTCACGCGACCAATCAGTTTGGTCAGGCGCTGTGATCCTCCCATGCCCGGCATGACGCCAAGCTTGATTTCGGGCTGACCAAATTTCGCGGAAGCACTGCAATAGATAAAGTCGCACATCATAGCGAGTTCACAGCCGCCACCCAATGCAAACCCGGACACAGCCGCGATCTTCGGCGTGCGCAGATTAACAAACGCATCCCAACCCTGAAAGAAATCGGCGTAGAGCATATCTGTATAAGACTGGCTCTCCATCTCTTTAATGTCGGCACCGGCGGCAAATGCCTTTTCGCTGCCGGTGATAACGAAACACCCCACCTCAGGGTCGCGGTCCAATGGGGCGAGCTTTTCGCCCATCTCGCACATAACATCGCTGTTGAGCGCATTCAGCACCTTGGGGCGATTCAGCGTGACGAGGACAACCCGGCCCTTGCGTTCAATCAGGATCGTTTCGCTCATGATGCGCCCAGTTCTTTGAATTTTTTGTAGAAGACCGAGAAATCCTGACCCAGTCCAAGCTCGTCCACCAATGCGCCATAGAGTTCGGTGGCCTTAGCACCCATTGCCGTCGCAGCACCGGCCTGACCTGCAGCTTCTTGGCTCAGCTTCAGGTCCTTTAGCATCAAGTCCGCTGCGAACCCGGGAACGTAGTCATTGTCCGCAGGTGACTGCGGCCCGACGCCCGGCACCGGGCAATAGGTGTTGACGGACCAGCAAGACCCGGAAGACGTGGACACAACGTCAAACAATTTCGCCGGATCAAGCCCCAGCTTGTCCCCCAAAGCGAAGGCTTCACAAGACCCGATCATCGAGATTCCAAGCAGCATGTTGTTGCAGATTTTGGCTGCCTGGCCCGCGCCCGCGTCACCACAATGGACGGCCTTTTTACCCATTATGTCAAAGAGAGGT
>JBCBON010000107.1:0-3599 GCA_039821195.1 Pseudomonadota bacterium | reverse complement strand
ACTATGCTATTGAAAACCGTTACTCACATGGCAGGTTGAATAGCGATCTTTCAGCCGAAGAAGACTGGGCTTACGACGTCTATCAGACCCTCATGCGCAAGGTTGACGAGGCTGAAGGTTTTCGTGCTCCTCGGATCCGTCGTGTGGTTCCTAAAGTCTTGATCGACCTGGCTAACCAAAGAGAGACAGAGTAACTACCGTATGGACCGCAATGCGGT
This sequence comes from Pseudomonadota bacterium, assembly GCA_039821195.1. GTDB lineage: Bacteria > Pseudomonadota > Alphaproteobacteria > Rhodobacterales > Rhodobacteraceae > Amylibacter. Next base: position 3,381 of record JBCBON010000107.1, on the reverse strand, counting down.
CATCTGACCGGGCCATAAATTGCTCTTGCATCGAAAGTCGGCAATGCGGGATGCGACTGCAGCATCTTCGAGGTCAAGTGAACGGCAGCAACGGGCCGTCTTGAACTGGACAGGCTGAACCCTCAATGACGTGCGCCAACGCGTCATTCTTGAACGTCCACTAGGTTCAAATTTGCCCAGACACGCGCACTACCCTTTGTGTGCATAACTCTCGGGCCATGCTCAATTATTCGGCGGCACTCCTGCCTTGGTTAGGCTGAAAACAGGTCTCAGGCATCGAACGGTTGACGCCTTGCGATATGAGGAGGCTGCAAACTTGCCTCCTCATTGCATTCCAACTAGCGTTTGCCTAACCACATTTCTTGCACTGGCGTTCGATATGACTGCAAATGATACGCCCTCCAAGGCCGGATCTGCTCAACCGACGCACATTTTTTTGGGGCCGGACTTTAAGACGGTACTTTTTGCCGATGTGGTCGGGTACTCGCGCCTGATGGAGTTTAGCAGCGTCGAAACATACCGGCGGTTCCGAAAGTTGCGAGTCAACGTTATCGACCCACTAATCGTCACCTGTAGAGGGGTGATTGTTAAGAATACCGGTGACGGCTTCATCTGTCTCTTTGATGTGCCAGCGGACGCACTGCGATGCTCAAAAGAACTGCACGGTACTGTTCAAGAAGCACAGCTTTCTGAAGATCCAGATAGCCAAATCATACTCCGGATCGGATTGCACAGGGGTCAGATTATTCATGATCAGCAAGATGTATATGGGCATGTAGTAAATGTCGCCGCCCGCTTGCAGGAATGCGCTCCGGCAGGTGGCACGGTTGTCTCCCAGGACTTCCTTACTGCCTTGGAAGGATCGCACACTATTGCGACATCGGACCTGGGTGCATTGCAGCTCAAAAACCTGGTGGAACCAATTCCAGCAGCACTAGTAGGCAAGATCGACGCCTTGGGCGGTGCAGACAAGTCAAGTATAGCACCACAGACATCTGTTCCTTCAATCGCTCTGCTTCCATTCGAGGACCTGACAGAAACGCCGGAAGCCGAATACCTGGCTAGAGGCTTTGTTGACGACATCATCACCTCGCTTAGCAATCTGAAAGAACTCTTTACAGTCTCCAACGGGTCTACCGTTGGCATTGATCGCTCACATTTAACATCCGGCGAGATCGTCGAGAAGCTGGGCGTGCAATACCTTTTTTCAGGGAGTATACGCAGCCACAATTTGACCTGGCGCTTGAGTGTGGAGCTTAGCGATGCGACTACTGGCGAAGTCGTCTGGGCTGAAAAGTATGAGATACTTATTGATGAAATTTTCGATCTACAGGACGACATTACGTTTAGCATTGTGAAGCAGATAGCCTCTCACGTGCAAACAAAGCAGGTCAAAAGAGCTATGCGCAAAGCTCCGCAAAGCCTTACCGCGTATGATTATTTCCTTCGGGCACTGAGGCTCCTGTATCAGTTAAATCCCGAGAACTTCGAACAGGCAAGAGCGCTCTTAAACAACGCGATCCGAGAAGATCCTTCCTACGCGGCGCCATTTGCATTGTCCTCGCATTGGCACATGTTCCGAGTCGTGGAAGGGTGGTCAAAAGATGCAGATGAAGACATGGCCGCCGTAATTAGCAGCGCAAAGTCCGCGATTGAGCGCGATCCTTCGAATTCGACTGCTCACGCGTTGATTGGCCAAGCCCGTGGCCTGTTTGAACACGATATAGCTGCGGCCAAAGCTAGTGTCGATCGCGCAAGGATGATTTCCCCGAACAACGCTTGGGTATGGACCTTCAGTAGCGGGCCATATGGTTTTAGCGGAGAAACTGAAACTGCGATCCGGCAAGCAGAGCGGGGGCTTCGATTGTCCCCAATCGATCAGCATTCATTCTTCATGCAAGGTCTGCTCTCGCAAAGCCACTACCTGCACGGGAATTACGCGGAGGCAGTCGCTTGGGCCCGGCGCTCATTGGCAGAGAACCCGCGCTTCGGCAATGCCGTCCGAGTACTGATTGCAAGCCTTTCAGCCATTGGCAGGCAGCAAGACGTCTCGGGTTTAGTCGAGCATCACAGTGCAATAGCCCCGTCGTTTCGCTTGTCGATCTACAATGAAAGGTGTCCGTTCATGCCAGAGGCTGCCGAGATTTATGTTGACAGACTTAAGCGGGCTGGCGTCCAATAATCCACATTATATGATATCGTTATTATTCGTGGGGGAATTCATATGAGCGGTGGTGGATCTGGTGGTGGATCTGTTGGTGGCTCAGGTGGCGGGTCCGGCGGTGGTTCAGTTGGAGGATCAGGAGGCGGCTCGGCTGGCGGGTTCGGCTCCAACATGTGGGGCGGCGTAAGCCATTTCGGGTTTGATCCGCTTCACGCAAGAGCACCTCTTTCAATTGACCAAATTCAGCGGAACAGAAAGTTCTCAAAGGAGGACTGGGGTCCTGGATATTTCGCAGAGCGGGTTCTTGCAGAATTTCACGAAAAGAGTCCCGGCTGGCGAGCGGATCCCATTCTGGTTGGAACAGAACAGGTCGTAGATGAGAATGGCTCTGCAAGGGTTCTCAAGCCTTTCAACGACGAATCTGGCGATGAACTGACGCTCGCACTCTTCGAAGAAATTACTACTCTAACAGAAAAGACCGGCGAACGTCGCATCCGCGAGGTCGAAATCTACGACCAATTGGGGTCGTTTCTTGATCACTTTTCCAACATGCTCAAGATTACCCCACGGCACTACAACACGCACAGGCTGATGGCAGCAGCGGCACGTGTCGGGCAAACGGTGGCGATGTACTTTAAAAACGAGTATGATTTTCCGCGACCAAATCAGGTTTATCCTAACTTGGTGCCAATGATACCGGTTCCGATGCATCCGTCCTGGCCCAGTGGGCATGCTACCGAAGCCTATCTTGTGGCGGAGGCGTTGGGTGCTGCTAAGGCGGAATTCCGTACTCCAGCAATGGTTGTCGCGCGCCGTATTGCGGAAAACCGTGAAGTCGCTGGTGTGCACTACCACGAAGATTCTGAAGCCGGGAGGCTGATGGCAGAACGTATTATTGCGTTGCTTGCTCAGGGTTTGGGATCAACGCCACTTATTGAGGACCTCATCAGCAGGTCAGGCGCGGAGTTGACCGAAACTATGGGGTAGCACAGATCTGGATGCTCGTTGCTAGTGCGCTTGCGAGACTTAGCGGCGCGTGGAAGCGCTTGACCCAAACATTTGCACGAAAGGAACTGCACATGAGCCCGGGAGTGCTAGATATGACAGTTCCCCAGCAGGAACAATTGAACTGGTGCTGGGCGGCGACGACCGTTGGGGTCAGCCGGTTCTTGAACCCAGTGCCAACGGGGACCGACAATTTGGAGCAAGGCGAGGTA
>JBCBON010000106.1:0-3644 GCA_039821195.1 Pseudomonadota bacterium | reverse complement strand
GCACCAGTGTTGAGCATCTTGATCTTATCGCCCTTTTTCTGACCGCCTCGATCAAACAGGTGCGGGATACCCGTGTGGGCGATACAATCACCCATGACAAGAAGGGTGTGGCCGAGGCGCTGCCGGGTTTCAAACCCGCTCAGCCAGTGGTTTTCTGTGGTCTTTTCCCGGTGGATAACGCCGAGTTCGAAGATCTCCGCGATGCGATTGAAAAGCTGGCCCTGAATGACGCGAGTTTTTCCTATGAAATGGAAACGTCCGCAGCGCTTGGTTTTGGGTTCAGATGCGGGTTCCTTGGGTTGCTCCATCTCGAGGTGATCCGGGATCGCTTGGAGCGTGAATACGATATTGAGTTGATTACGACCGCGCCAAGCGTGATTTATCACGTCTACCTGCGCGACGGTGAGATGATTGAACTTCACAATCCCGCAGATATGCCGGACCTCACAAATGTCGATCATATCGAAGAGCCGCGGATCAAAGCGACTATTCTTGTGCCGGACGAATTCTTGGGCGATGTCCTGAAGCTGTGTCAGGATCGCCGTGGTATCCAGCTTGACCTGACATATGCCGGTTCGCGGGCGATGGCGGTGTATGACCTGCCATTGAACGAAGTCGTCTTTGATTTTTATGACCGGTTGAAGTCGGTCACCAAAGGCTATGCGAGTTTTGACTATACTATGGAGGGCTATCGCCAAGACCATCTGGTGAAGATGCAAATCCTGGTGAATGATGAGCCTGTGGATGCGCTGTCGACAATGGTGCATCGTGATCGGGCGGAGGCGAGGGGACGGGCCATGTGCGAGAAGCTCAAGGATTTGATCCCACGCCATATGTTTAAGATCCCGATCCAAGCGGCCATCGGCGGCAGGATCATTGCACGCGAAACGCTCGCCGCATTGCGTAAAGACGTGACAGCCAAGTGTTATGGCGGGGACGCAACGCGGAAGCGCAAACTGCTGGAAAAGCAAAAGGCGGGTAAGAAAAAGATGCGCCAATTCGGCAAGGTCGATATCCCGCAGGAGGCGTTTATTTCGGCGCTGAAAATGGACAGCTAAGCTTTGGCTGTCCATCAGGGTCCAGTGAATCGCCAAGCCTGCGACAAATTTGTTGCCTAAATCGAAAAAGCTTTGCACCCTTGAGCCTGTGAAAGTTCTTTAGGGGGTCAAAATGAAGAAACTTATCTCATCTGTCGCGGCACTTGCTTTGGTGGCGGGAACCGCGTCCGCAGGAGGCTTGGAAGAGCCTGTCGTTCAAGCGGTCGAGGGAGTCGAAGAGGATCGCAGCTCCGCCGGTTGGATCATCCCATTGGTTGCGATCGGGCTCGTCGCTCTCGCAATTTCCGGCGACGATGACGATGATGACGAGGAAGAAGAAGTGGAAGAAATTTTGGATTCCGACATTCGTTTGAAGCACAACATTGAACGGGTTGGAACGGCCGACAACGGATTACCGCTCTACCGCTGGCAATATTTCTGGTCTTCAAAAACTTACGAGGGCGTCATGGCCCAAGATGTTCTCGCTGCGTTCCCGGAGGCAGTTGTGCGTCGCTGGCACGGTTTCTTTGCCGTGAATTACAGCAAACTTGGCCTTCGGATGGTAGAGATCGAAGCCTAAATGATTTAGGCCGGGTTCGACCCGGCCTTTCCACTCAAAATTGTTTCAAGGGTGGCCTCGTTCAGAAGAGGCCATCATCCCCGTTTTGATCTTCCAAGACTTCGTCTGCCACGATTACACCGCCTGCACCGATTGCTGCAGCACAGCCCGAAATTTGAAACGCTGCAAACAGCGCGAGCAGAGTCAGAACAACTTTATTCATTTTGGTCTCCTTTGATGATCGAACCCTTGCATCACATGCGCAATGGAGCAAGCAAAGTCTGAGGGTCGATCCACAGCGCGCGATCAGCGGCCGGGATCGAATGTAAGGAAAGGTTTTTGCTGCGACGCGCGTTCACAGAGGTGACCCAAGGCAACCGATCGGGTAAGAGTGATTCATGAGGGGTCACCGGATAGAAACGAATAAGCGTTCGGCAGAACGCCGTTTGGGATCAGCGGTTGCTGGCTCGACGCAACCCGTGCGTCGCCGCCGCGCAATTTTTGATCAGGCCTCCAAACTGGGCTTGAAAAACGCACAGCGTCACGCCGAACTGTTGGACCGGGCTGCCAAGGATGCGGACCATCCAGTCAAACACAAATTTGTAGACCAAAAACAGGTCATAACGGCAGAGGCCAAACTGTCGAAAGCTGTAAATGTTGCCGCGCGCCGCAAGGCATGGGCGGAACGCGACCGTGGGGCTTTGGCCTTGCGGGGGGTCGCCAATGTCATTTTGAATTTGCTGATTTTCTGTGCCACGCTGACCTTCGTTTTATTCTGGATTGGTGTGATTTAAGCCAGTCTTACGTCTTGCTTTAATTTTCGGCTTGCGCCTTTCTGACTTGGAAGAAGTTAAGAAGGGGTCCCAATATGAAACGATTTCTAATGGCGGTGTCTGTCACCGCGCTTATGGCTGGACAAGTGACTGCAGGTGGTTTGGAAGAACCTGTCGTTCAAGCGGTGGAAGAAGTGGAACAAGAGCGCACGTCAGCGGCTTGGATTATTCCATTGGTTGCAATCGCTTTGGTGGCGCTTGCGGTCTCGAGCGGTGATGACGATGACGATGACGATGACGATGATGAAGAAGAAGAACAAGTATGCGGAGTGAACGTTGACTGCGTCATCGACGATAATAACCCGCCGGATGCCGACGGGTAAGTTTAGTCATAAAAAACGGGTCAGCAGGCCCGTTTTTTTGTTTGGTGCGTCAGTGCACGGGCGTGATAAAGGTCCCGTTGTTCAGCCTTTGAAAGCAACCGACGTGTCTGTGGTTGAACTCATGAATACTTTGCTTCGTTTATTCAGGATTGGTGTGATTTAAGTCAATCTTCTGACTTGCTTTGCGCCATGGCTTGCGTCTTTCTGACGTGGGAAAAGTTAAAAAGGGGTCCCAATATGAAACGATTTCTAATGGCGGTGTCTGTCACCGCGCTTATGGCCGGACAAGTGACTGCGGGTGGTTTGGAAGAGCCTGTGGTTCAAGCTGTGGAAGAAGTGGAACAAGAGCGCACGTCAGCGGGTTGGATTATCCCATTGGTCGCCATAGCTTTGGTCGCGCTTGCGATTTCGAGCAGCGACGATGATGACGGTTGCGCGGATGACGAAGTAGAGATCGACGGGGAATGTTTGCCTATTATAAGTTTGAATTGAGTTCTCTCGCGAGTCCTTGAGCATAGGTCTTTAAGCGTTCGGGGCCAGCCAGAGGTTGGCCTCGATTTTTTATTCTCATGCGCCGGTTTGATAAAAGTCCCGTTATTCAGCTCTTTGAACGCAACCGAGGACTTTGCGGTTGAGCTCGTGAATACTTTGCCTCGTTTATTCTGGATTGGTGTGATTTAAGTCAGTCTTCTGACTTGCTTTACCTTTGGGCTTGCGCCTTTCTGACTTGGGAAAAGTATGAAAGGGGTCCCGATATGAAACGATTATTGATGGCGGTATCTGTCACAGCGCTTATGGCCGGACAAGTGACTGCAGGTGGTTTGGAAGAGCCTGTGGTTCAAGCTGTGGAAGAAGTGGAACAAGAGCGCACGTCAGCGGGTTGGATTATCCC
>JBCBON010000105.1:0-3666 GCA_039821195.1 Pseudomonadota bacterium | reverse complement strand
TGATCGCGTCCACACTTGGCCGCGCGGCAAAGTCCTCGGCGGGTCATCGTCGATCAATGGCTTGCTGTATATTCGCGGCCAACGCCAGGATTATGATGGCTGGGCGCAGCTCGGGCTGCGGGGCTGGTCTTATGACGATCTGCACCCCTACTTCATCCGCAGTCAGCACCAAGAGCGAGACGGCATGGACGGTCACGGCAAGGGTGGCCCGCTCAATGTCTCAGATGTGACCGAGAAACATCCCGTTTCCGACGCCGTTATCGAAGCCGGCAAAGCACTGGGTTTACCACATCGCGATGTGAACGGCGAAGATCAGGAGGGCGTCGCCTATTATCAGCTCACGGTCAAAAATGGCCGCCGTTGGAGCGCCGCAGTTGCCTATCTCAACCCTGCGAAAAAGCGATCCAATCTCACAATCGAGACGAACGCGCTCGCGGCGCGAGTGTTGTTTGAAGGCAAACGCGCCAGTGGCGTTGAATATACCCAAAACGGTCGAACGATCACGGCGACGGCACGCGGCGAAGTCATTCTCGCGGGCGGTGCGATCAATAGCCCGCAATTGCTTGAACTGTCTGGCATCGGTGCCCCTGAACGGCTCCAGCAAAATGGCATCGAAACCGTATCAGCGCTGCCTGGCGTCGGTGAAAACCTCCAAGATCATTTCGTCCTTGGAAATCGCTATCGAATGAAAGATGGCAGCCCGTCGGTCAATCAGCAATCGCGCGGCCTCGCCATGGTTGGCGAAGTGTTCAAATACCTCACCCAGCGCAAAGGTCTTTTGACGCTCTCGGCCGCGCACGTGGCCGCGTTTATCAAGACAAGGCCAGAACTCGCGACACCCGACGTCCAGTATCACATCCTTCCGGCGACAATGGATCTGCAAAAAATGACAGAGACGGGAGACATGGAACTCGAAAAGCACCCTGGCATCACCATCGCGCCTTGTCAGCTGCGCCCCGAAAGTCGTGGCAGCGTTCACATCAAATCTGCACAGCATGATGCGCACCCAGCAATCCGGCCGAACTATTTGTCTGACCCGCTTGACCAACAAACAGCGGTGGCAGGCCTGCGATGGGCACGCGACCTCGCAGCGCAGCCGGCATTGGCCAAATATATTGAACATGAGTTGGAACCTGGCGAAGCCCTCCAGTCTGATGAAGAGCTCTTGGAATTCGCCCGCGAAACCGGCGGCACCATTTATCACCCCGTCGGCACCTGTAAAATGGGGCCGGATGGCGATCCAATGGCCGTCGTCGATGATCAACTTCGCGTCCGCGGCGTAGACGGGCTACGTGTTGTCGACGCTTCCGTCATGCCGCGCCTCGTCAGCGGCAATACAAATGCACCGACAATCGCGATTGCCGAGAAGGCGAGCGACATGATTCGAGAGGGTCAGAAAGCAATCGCCTAGTATTCGTTCTCATGATACTTTCCATATATCAATTATGGAGGGTATCTTGAAACGAGAAGAAAAAACTCGCAAATCGTCTGGGCCGTGTTTTCCAAAACTCGTGTATACAACGACGTATGAGCATTTGTACCACACCAATCCAAATGCTGCGAAAACTGCGACCTGCCCACAACCATCCGCCGCGCATGAAGGAGCCGCGGTGATTGCCGCGTGGCAGAGTTTCAATACGATTGCTTCTACCTATTGCGCCGCTGGCAACAACGCGTGCAAGGATGACAAAAAGTGCAACGCCTCCCTGTCTGGCCAGTCCTCGAAAAAGGGAGCGATCAAAAGCAAGTTTACGCCGTCCGCCTCCAATCCAAACCTTGGCAAGTTGGAGTGCTTTTTGACAATTGAGACAAGCGCAACGATCGATTGTGCCTGCGCATAATTGACCAGTCCCACACTCGCTCAGCACGTATGGGCTAGCCAAATAGAACGGTTCTGGCAGAACGGGAGCGTGCGTTGAGAGGGACATGTTTTGCCTGCCGGAATTCCGATCGAGGCGCTATTCGCGCCGATCTTTGTCATTTCTGTTGCCGTCGAATGGTGGTCCGTCAAAACCGGTCGCGCCAGCGGTCGCTATGAAACAGCTGACGCCATAACCAGCATGGCAATGGGCCTCGGCAATGCGATTATCGGGACACTCACGGGCGTGGCGGCGCTTTGGCTTCTGATGCTCGCTTGGCCGTATCGTGTGACGACGATGCCGACCACATGGTGGAGTTTTCTCCTAGTGTTCGTGCTCTATGACCTTGTCTATTATTGGAAGCATCGCTTTGCGCATCGCATCCGATGGTTCTGGATGGAGCATGTGACCCACCATTCGAGCAAACACTACAACCTTTCGACAGCGCTCCGGCAGCCTTGGTTTGGTCCTTTCACAGGCCTGATCGCGGTTGGGTGGGTTTTGGTTCTGCTTGGGTTCCACCCGGCCTTCATCGGCATCGCAGGGGGCATAAATCTCGTCTACCAGTTTTGGATCCACACTGAAGCCATTGATAAATGCCCTCGCTGGTTTGAATCAGTCTTCAACACGCCCAGCCATCACCGCGTGCATCACGCCACAAACCCGCGATACCTTGATGCCAACTATGCGGGTGTCTTTATTATCTGGGACAAGATGTTCGGGACGTTCATTCCGGAGCAAGCCGCTGACAAGCCGGATTATGGGATCGTCAAACCGCTTGAGTCCTTCAATCCGGTCATCGTCGCCTTTCATGAATTTGCGGCACTTCTCAAAGACTGCGCGGGCGATGGATTGCGACCTGTGACGTGGATCAAACGCGCTGCGAATGCGCCCGGCTGGAGCCCTGATGGCGTGCACAATCGCAGCGAAGAAATACGTGCGCGGTGGCAAGCCAATCAAAACGCTGAATAAAGCAGTTGAAGTGATCGGTAATCGCTTATGCCGTTTTTGGAGCTTGCATTTAGATATATCGAAACTAAGTTTTAGATATATCTAAAAGGAACCTGCTATGTATCACACACATCGTATGAGAAAGGCCGCAAGGGCTTACATGAAAATGCACCACCGTTCCGCAGCCCCGCGACGACGCCCCTTAGATCATGGCGATCTGCGACTTCTGATCCTCTTACTGATCTCAGAGACGCCGCGTCACGGATATGACTTGATTGCAGAGATTGAGACCCGCACAGGCGGCACCTATAAGCCCAGCCCCGGTGTCATTTATCCGGCCCTCTCGGTGATCCAGGATATGGGTCTCGCAAAAGTCAAAAAAAACGACGGCAAACGGGTGTTCTACATCACCGAAGACGGCGAAGCAGAACTCATCGAACAGGCTGAGACTCTTGAGAAAATCACCGACCGGCTAGAAGCCCTCGCCCATCCGGACTCGCAGCTTGATCCACGTGATGTACGCGCCGCCAGCCAGCGTTTGCGACACTCCGTGTTTCGCTCTGTCACGAAATCTTGGCCCGATACATCCACCTATGAGGACATTGTCGATATTCTTAATCAAGCGCGGCAGGACATTGAATCACTAGGTCAAAAGAAGAAAGCGAAGAAAAAGCCCAACTAACGCTTTTCAAACGCGACACTGAGATTGTTGGCGGGCATTTCGATCACGTCCACCAAGTCCATCCCCGCCTTTGCTGCAAGCGGCACGATGTCTGTGTCCAGATCCCGAACGCCCCAACTCGGATCGCGCCGTTTTAAGTCTTCGCTGAACCGCGCATTCGAAGGCGCGATCTCC
>JBCBON010000104.1:0-3799 GCA_039821195.1 Pseudomonadota bacterium | reverse complement strand
GTAGAGAACGCAGGCACGTATATGCATTTTGATATCTATGCTTGGCGACCCAAAAGCGTTGCTGGTCAGGTCAAAGGTGGTGCAGCGCAGTCTCCGCGCGCACTTCTTGCTTATCTGATGGACCGCTATGCCTAGGATTGCTGTCCCAATCGCCGATGTTTGGTTGGACGCGCAGCGCAGTCAGCTGGCGCGCCAGTTCCTGTCTGGCGACGCGGTTGAGCTGGGCCAAAATACGGACGGTTTGGTGCACGCCAGCAGGTTGAGCGACGGTTATCAGGGTTGGGTCGCAGCAAGCAACGTTGGAGAAGTACAAGAGCCTACACACTGGGTGCGCAGCTTTGGAACGTTGGCTTTCCCGGCGCCGGATATCAAGACTCCTGCACCAACCTGGCTTCCGTTTCGTGCTGGTGTCAGTGGCGCGTTCGACGGCGATTTTTTCAGAACCGCGTTTGGATATGTGCCGGGATCGCATGTGTCCGAAGACCCGGTTTTTGCCCAAGATCCAATCTCGGTCGCGGAGCGGTTTTTGGGTGTGCCGTATCTGTGGGGCGGCAATACCGAGCTTGGGTTGGACTGCTCTGGCCTGAGCCAGTTGGCGTTCGGCGCTTGCGGCATCGACCTTCCTGCTGACAGCGGCGATCAGTTGGCGGCGCTCACAGCCATCGACACTCCGGCGGCGGGGGACCTCGCCTTTTGGAAGGGGCATGTGGCCTTGCTAGCCGAAGACGACACGCTGATCCATGCGAATGCCCATCACATGTGTGTCGCACTAGAGGCCCTGGATGATGCGCTGGATCGCATTCACCGCCAAGGCATCGATCATTTGGGCTTCGCCCGCGTCACTCCACAGGGCGGATAAGTTTTTTCTCCAGGACACGGAGCACGGTCTTGAGGTCATGACCCCGTTTCAAGATCCGGCCATCCATACCAATCACTGCATACATGCCTTGGCGGCTTGCAAGTTTGGGGCGTTTTTCGATCCTGTAAATGGGATGCTCTGCGGCGCGCCGGAAGATGGAAAACACGGCCACATCCTTGAGCGCTGAAATTCCGTAGTCGCGCCACTCTCCGGCGGCGACCATGCGCCCATAAACCGACAGGATAGGGCCCAGTTCAGTCCGGTGGAAATGCACTGGCATCTGCCCGCGATTGGAAGGTGAAAGCGTAGTGACCGTTGCCATAAACAAAAACTTGGTCGGGGCGGACAAAAAAGGCAAGTCTTTTGACCATTCGGCCGTAGCAGCCTATGTCACCTGAACGATTTGGAGGGCTCTATGCGCGATTTTCATTTACCTGGCCGATCTGCGGTTTTTGCCGACAATGGCATGTGCGCAACGTCCAACCCGTTAGCGGCACTTGTCGCAGTAGATATGATGCGCTCGGGCGGGAATGCGGTAGACGCAGCGATTGCAGGTGCGACTGTCCTCGGCCTGTGCGAGCCCGTTATGACCGGCATTGGTGGCGACATGTTTGCCCTTGTAAAAGAGCCGGGGTCTGACGGTGTCGTTGCACTGAACGGGTCCGGCCGCGCGCCCAAAGCGTTGAGCGCGGATAAGTTACGCGCCGAAGGCCATAGCGTGATGCCCGTTTTCCATCCCCATGCCGTTACGATCCCAGGCGCGGTGGATGGATTTGCGCGTCTGTCAGAACGGTTTGGGAAGAAGGGTCTTGATGCCGCCCTACAGCCTGCAATCCATTACATGCGAGAGGGCGTGCCCGTTTCACCGCGCAACGCGTTTGATATCGCATTGAATGCAACGGAATTGAACGCGGCAGCCGAGAAATTCTACCTGCCTTGGGGACGCGCACCCAAACCGGGCGAAAGGTTTGCCCTGCCCGAACAAGCGGATGTTTTGGCGCGTGTGGCAAAGGATGGCTCCAAAGCGTTCTATGAAGGCGAAGTGGCCGAGGATATGGTGTCCTCGCTCAGCGCGATGGGGGGTCTGCATACGCTGGAGGACTTCGCAAGTGTAGATGGTGCTTTCGAGGCGCCAATTGAAGGGACGTATAAAGGGCACCGTTTGATTGAGTTGGCGCCAAATGGGCAGGGTGCCACCGCGATCCTTTTGAACAATATCTTGGCAGAGTTTGACCTCGCTGCGATGGAACCGTTTGGTGTGGCGCGTGCGCATCTTGAAACCGAGGCAGCCAAGCTTGCCTATAATGCGCGGGATCGCTTCGTAGCGGACATGGATCATGTGACACGTCTGGATCATATGTTGGATCCCGCAACGGGTCGCGCACTCGCCGAGTTGATTGATCCAAAAAAGGCCATGGCAGATCCAAATGGACTGTCAGAAACAGTACACAAAGAGACGGTTTATATAACCGTCGTGGACAAAGACCGAATGATGGTGTCTCTGATCTATTCGATCTTCAAGGACTTTGGGTCGGGCCTTGCCTCTGACAAGTTTGGTATCCTGTTCCAAAACAGAGGTGCCGGTTTCAACCTGACACCGGGTCATCCAAACGAGGTTGGCGGCGGCAAGCGGCCCATGCACACGATTATCCCTGCGATGTTGGCGGATAAACGAGGCATTCGCATGCCATTTGGTGTTATGGGTGGGGCGTACCAACCCACCGGACATGCTCGCGTGGTCACGAATATGCTCGATTACGGGATGCACCCGCAGGCTGCGATTGATGCACCCCGCACGTTCCTCGATCAAGGTCGCCTCCGGGTTGAACGGGGCTACGCGCTGGAGGTTCACGAGGGCCTTGCCGCCCTAGGGCACGATGTCTGGGTCAAAGAGACACCAGTGGGTGGTGCGCAAGCGATCTGGATTGATCCTGAGACCGGGGTGCTTCAGGGCGCAAGCGACCCGCGGAAAGATGGGTGCGCGCTGGGCTACTAGTTGAGTTGCGCTGCAAGGGCATAACGCCCATTAGAAAGATGACCGAACATCGCCGCAACCTCTGGGTGCTCGACCGGGCCAGCATCCCCATCCGGGAGCAGGTTCTGTTCAGAGACGTAAGCCACGTAATAGCTTGTCTCATTTTCAGCGAGCAGATGATAGAACGGCTGATCTTTGCGGGGACGATGATCCTCGGGGATGGACTGCCACCATTCCTCTGTATTTTGAAACTCTGGGTCGATGTCAAAAACCACGCCACGGAACGGGTACAGACGATGCTTAACAACATCACCAATTGTATATTTTGTACTGATCTGTTCCATGGGAGGGTCCTTGTAACACTTCTTCGCTTAAGCTCTTGTGCCCTAAGAGTCTAGGAGCGGGACTTAATGAATCTAACACTTCAAGTTGTCCAGATCGTGACCCCGGTCTTTTTGATGGTGTCGGTGGGTGCATTGTGGGTCTGGAGCGGCCGGGATTTTCCAACAGGATTTGTGACCGAATTTGTCACAAAACTGGCTGTGCCCGCTTTGATCATCGTTGTGCTCATGCGCTCTGAACTTGAAAAGTCCGCAGTGACGCAACTGTTTTTGGCCGCGCTTGCGGCGTATGGAATTGCCTGTTGCCTGTTCGCGGTCGTTCTTGCTGTGTTTAGGTTGCCGATGCGGACATATCTTGCGCCCTTCACATTTGGAAATACTGGCAATCTGGGGTTGCCGCTCGCGCTGTTTGCCTTTGGTTCGGCCGGTTTGGAGCTGGCGGTTGTGGTGTTTGCGGTCACGTCGGTTCTGGCGTTTTCGGTGGGTATTGGTCTGGTCTCAGGGAGTTTTTCTGCCAAGCGTCTTTTGAGCGAGCCGATTGTGTGGGGTACAGTGATCGGCGCTGCATTACTTTACACCGACACGGAAACGCCGGTCTGGATCGCAAATTTTCTGGATCTGCTG
>JBCBON010000103.1:0-4048 GCA_039821195.1 Pseudomonadota bacterium | reverse complement strand
ACAAAATCATCTTCGGTCAGGTCCGCTTGGTTCACGCCATAAACCACGGTCCGATCCACACCCTTGGCCGGTGCCGAGATCAGAACACGTTTCGCTCCGCGGTCCAGATGCACCTTTGAGCCATCTTTGGAATTAAACTTCCCCGAACACTCCATCACGATATCGACGTCGCCCCAATCAAGCTCTGTCGGGTCATAGGTCGACATCATCCGGATAGGGCCCTGACCCACATCCATGCGACCGTCGGCAAGGGTGATGTTACCACGGAAGCGACCATGAACGGAATCGTATTTCAAAAGATGGGCATTGGTTTCCAGTGGGCCTGTCGCGTTGATCGCAACCACCTCGATATCCGTGCGCGCCTCTTCGACAATTGCGGCCAAGGTGCACCGCCCGATGCGTCCAAATCCATTAATGCCAACCCGAACTGCCATGCCTCTTCCTTTCGATTTGACGGGCCTAGTATCCCGAGTTTTCCTTTCGGAAAAGTGACTGGAGCGGGGAAAATAACCCCACTCCGAAATGTTAGCGATAAATATGTGCCGTGCGCTTACAGAAGCTCTTTGGCGGCTTTGGCCACGGCCTGCGCTGTTATTCCGAACTTTTCGTAAAGCACGCCAGCAGGGGCCGAGGCACCAAACGATTCCATTCCGACAAAGGCCGCTTTGTTGGATTTCCCACGCTCACCGCACAGGTACTTATCCCATCCCAGCCGGGTAGCAGCCTCTATACCCACCCGAACCGGGCCCGGTGGTAACACACGCTTGCGATACACCTCATCTTGCTGATCGAACAGTTCCCAACAGGGCATGGATACGACCCGTGTTCCGATCCCTTCGGCTTGAAGGATATCCCGCGATGCAAGCGCGATAGACACCTCAGAGCCAGTGGCAAGCAGGATGACCTGACGCTTCCCTTCGCTGTCAGCCAACACATAAGCACCCTGAGCGGTCAGGTTTTTACCGGTATTTTTGGTCCGTACGGTCGGCAAACCCTGACGCGTCAGAGACAGAACACTTGGCGTTTCTGTTGATGTCACCGCAAGTTCCCAAGCTTCCGCCGTTTCCACAGTATCTGCGGGTCGGAACACATTCGTGTTCGGGGTCGCCCGGCTTATTGCCAAATGTTCAATAGGCTGGTGCGTGGGCCCGTCTTCGCCAACCCCGATAGAATCGTGTGTCATTACAAAAACGGTCGGTATTTTCATCAACGCTGCGAGGCGCATCGATGGGCGCGCATAGTCGGTGAAAACCATGAAGGTGCCACCATAGGGTCTGATCCCGCCATGAAGCGCCATGCCGTTCATTGCAGCAGCCATTCCATGCTCGCGGATGCCATAGTTCACGTGGCGACCTGAACGATTATCTACGTCGAACGTGCCTAGACCGGTTGTGAGGGTTAGGTTCGATCCAGTCAGATCCGCAGAGCCACCAAGTGTTTCGGGCATAATCGGGTTGATGACCTCAAGCGCCATTTCACTGGATTTGCGGGTGGCCACCTTGGGCAGCTCTTCGGACACTTGCTTTTTCAATCGCTTGATTGCGGCTGAAAGTTTTTTCGAAGGGTCGCGTGACATCACCCGGGAAAACTCTGTGACTTTGTTCGCTGACAAGCTGCCAAGGCGTGCTTCCCATTCCGTGCGTCTACTCGCGCCTTTTGACCCGACCTCACGCCAATGGCTTAGGATGTCCGCAGGGACCTCATAGGCCTGGAAGGGCCAATCATAGGCACTTCTCATTTGCGCAAGTTGATCATCCTTGATCGCGTAACCGTGAGCTTTGTTCGTTTCGGCCACGCCCTGCACGCCCAAAGCAATTGTGGTTTTGCAATCGATCATTGATGGCTTGCCGGATTTTTTCGCGGCAGTAATCGCAGCATCGATACTGTCTGGATCGTGACCGTCGCATTCAAACACGGACCAGCCGGCGGATTTGAAGCGCATCTGCTGATCTGTGGCATCCGTAATATCCAAAGGCCCGTCGATAGAGATGTTATTATTATCCCAAAACACGATCAATTTGCCGAGCTTTTGACGCCCGGCCAGCGTGATCGCTTCTTGGCTCACACCTTCCATCAGGCACCCATCACCCGCAAAGACATAAGTGTAATGATCGACAACCTTTTTACCAAACCGGGCAGCCAATGCCTCTTCTGCCATGGCAAAACCAACCGAGTTTGCGATGCCCTGACCAAGCGGGCCAGTGGTTACTTCAATCCCGTCGGCATGACCGTATTCCGGATGCCCTGCGGTATTGGATCCCCACTGACGGAAGTTTTTGATCTGATCGATCGTCATGTCCTCGTAGCCCGTCAAATAGAGCAGCGCATAGAGTAGCATCGATCCATGCCCTACGGACAAAATGAACCGGTCCCGGTCGGGCCAGTTGGGCGCACTTGCGTCAAATTTCATGTGGTTTTTAAACAGAACTGTCGCAACATCGGCCATACCGATCGGCATACCTTGGTGACCCGATGCCGCCGCGTGCACAGCGTCGGCGGACAAAAATCGGATTGCTGCCGCCATTTTAAAATGGTCAGGATGATTGGTTTTTAGGTTTTCTAACGTCACAGTTTGATCCCTCCCTCGCGTCTCGATCCCATTGGCTGATCGGGACAGGTCGGTCAACCGCGACCGAGGAACATTGCCCATGTTTGTTTTTTCCTAAAAAATGAAGTTAAGATCGACAAAGCGCGACTCGAGCACGCGTGGCAAAAAAATGTATAGAAGAAAGGGTCGCAAATGAACCCGTATGCAGAAGCTGAGGCAAAATTTGCACAGGCGGTGACAACGCTGACCAGTGCTGCAAAAAAAGGTGCCGATCCGGTGGAATTGGACGATTTCAAGGCCGAAAACAAAAGGCTCTCGGAAGAGTTGGAAAAGACCAAAGTCAGGCTGGAAAGCAGGACAGCCCGGTTAAGCGAGTTGTCCTCCAAACTCGAAGAACAGTCAGAAGTCATCAACGATGTTGATGCAGTCATTGATGGCCTCCGCGCCCAGCTTGGGGGCAACTGATGCCTCTACACAAACTCGAAATTGGCGGTCACATCTTTGAGGTCATTTGCCAAGAAGGCGAAGAGGATTTCCTGAACGCTGCGGCGAAATATTTGGACGATGAGGCAAACGTCTTTATCGAAAATCAGGGCCGCATTGGCGAAAGTCGCATGCTTTTGATGTCGGGTTTGATGCTTGCAGACCGCATGGGCGGTATCGAGGACAAGCTGGCCAAGCTGGAGGCTGAAGTTCAGCAACGCGAACTTGCGCTGGAAGACAAACGAAAATCCCAAATTGCCGAAGAAACCAAAGCGTTGGAAGCGCAGCTTGCTGACAAAGACGCAGAGCTTTCAGGACTGAAACGGGAGATCGAAGACGTACGCGAGGCGTTAGCGACCTCCGAAGGAAAGCGCGCAGAACTGGATGAGGCGTTGATCGCCGCCCAGAGGTCAGCCGATCAAGCGACGTCAGCTGAACCCATTCGAGTTACGGAAAACCCGGTAGACACTCCGCCAGAAGCGCCAGAGCCCGTGTCGACCGCACAGAGTACCAAAGTCATCGAAGAGCTGGAGCATAAGACCGCTCAGGTCAAAAACCTAACGGCCCGACTAATGGATATGAACGAGAAACTTCCGGCGGACGACAAGCCTCGTCCAGATCCCTTTGATATGGCTATGATGGAGGCCGAGCGCGACGAAGCCGAAGCACTGGCCACAGCCGCAAAGAATGAACTGGCCCGCGCTCAGCTTGACTTGGAAAAGGTGACGGCAGAGCTCAAAACTCTCAAAGAAGAGCGCACAGCCCTGTCGAAAGCAGAGGTGACCGCGCGCGACGAACTGGAGGCAGAGATTTCTGCGAAAGCCAAGAAGATCGAAGAGTTGGAGGCGTTAGTCAATCGCGAGGACGCCACTGCTGAGCTTCAGGAAAAACTGGATGCAGCAGAGCGGACGATCGACAAGATGGTTGCCACAGCGGAGGCCGCTGCGGCCGAGTTCATCAAGGACGACCCGTCTTAGGCGTTAGCTTCGCGGATTTTGTTTGCCGCGTCTTTGTCAT
>JBCBON010000102.1:0-4073 GCA_039821195.1 Pseudomonadota bacterium | reverse complement strand
ATTATCCCATTGGTCGCCATAGCTTTGGTAGCGCTTGCGATTTCGAGCAGCGACGACGACGATGATGATGACGAGATCGAATGCGACTTCGATGAGATACTTGTCGACGGTGAGTGTATTCCCGCACTCCTATAAATTTAACGTTTTAATAGTTTGGGGCCAACCATTTGGTTGGCCCTCATTCCTTTTAATGTGCCGGCTTGATGAAGGTCCCGTTATTCAGCTCTTTGAACGCCTGCATCAGCTCTTCACGCGTGTTCATCACGACGGGGCCATGCCAGGCGACGGGCTCTTCGATCGGGCGGCCTGAAATGAGCAGAAACCGGACTCCATTCGGGCCTGCTTGAACCTTCACCGTATCACCAGTGTCGAACTTCACCAATGTGCGGTTGCCTGAGAGGTCGCGGATATTGACCTCTTCCCCCATCACTTCTTTTTCAAGCAGCACGCCATCGGGATCGGAGGCATTGGCGAATTTACCCTCGCCATCAAAGATGTACGCAAACGCTTTTTTGTAGGTGTCGATTTTAAACTCTTTCACGACATAGGGCGGCACCGTGATGTCGAGATATTGCGGCTCTGCGGCGATACCATCCACAGGCCCTTTTTTGCCCCAAAAATCACCGACAATAATTTTTACGCGTGTGCCGTCATCATCGATCACTTCGGGGATGTCCTTGCCCTCGATGTCTTGATAGCGCGGCTTGGTCATTTTCAAGCTGCCGGGCAAGTTCGCCCAAAGCTGAAAGCCGTGCATCTGACCCTTGGCATTTCCTTTGGGCATCTCCTGATGCAGTATCCCGGATCCTGACGTCATCCATTGAACCGAGCCTGCGCCTAGGGTTCCGTGGTTGCCGAGGCTGTCGCCATGCTCCACCTCGCCATCTAGGACGTATGTGATCGTCTCAATCCCGCGATGCGGATGCCAAGGAAAACCCTTGTAGTAGTGGTCTGGAATGTCGTTCCGAAAGTCATCAAACAGCAGGAACGGATCAAGTTCGGTTGGATCTTGAAAGCCAAAGGCACGGTGCAGATGAACGCCTGCACCTTCCATTGTGGGTACCGCGTTGCGGATTTCTTTTACTGGTCTGAGGGACATTTCTTCCTCCTTAATCTGAGCTTGGCCCAAAGATAGGGCGGCGCGATCCATCGAACCAGTCGCCACTGCGAAACGAAGTGTTGACGCCACAGAGCAAATCGCATGAGCGTTCGTGAAAAGGGAGAGACGCGATGAGAGTCGGTTTTATTGGTCTTGGTAATGTGGGTGGCAAATTGGCGGGCAGTTTGGTCCGCAACGGTCATGATGTGGTGGTGCGAGATTTGAACGAAGATCTGGTCGCGGAGTTTGTGGCCAAAGGGGCCCGTTCGGCGGACAGTCCCGCCGCTATGGCAACAGATGTTGATTTCGTGATCACGTGCCTCCCGTCTCCAGCGATATCCGCGGCTGTGATGGAGGCAAAGGACGGTATCTTGTCTGCGATGGGCCCCGGTAAAGTTTGGATGGAGATGTCGACGACAGACGAGGCAGAGGTCAAACGGCTTGGGGCAATGGTCATTGCGACGGGCGCCTCAGCCGTGGATTGCCCGGTTTCTGGCGGGTGCCATCGAGCGGCGACAGGCAATATCAGTATCTTTGCAGGATGTGACCGGGAGACTTTTGAACGTATTTTGCCTCTTCTGACCACACTTGGTCGTCGTGTCTTACATACTGGCGATCTTGGATCTGCCTCGGTCTTGAAAGTACTGACCAACTTTCTGGCCACAGCGAACCTGATCACATGTGCCGAAGCGCTGACAGTGGCCAAGGCCGCTGGGATGGACCTTGGAACAACGTATGAGGCGATCAAAATCAGTTCGGGAACGTCCTTTGTTCACGAGACTGAAAGCCAAGTCATTCTGAACGGGTCACGGGACATATCGTTCACAATGGATTTAGTTTTAAAGGACATTGGATTGTTCCAAGAGGTTGCCGACCGCGCTGGCGTTGCCTTGGAAATGAACCCTTTGATGATCCAAATCTTTAAAGACGGAATTGCGCGCTACGGCGAGCGTGAGCTTTCGCCCAACATCATAAAGCGACTGGAAGAGCAAACGGGCCTTGATATCACCGCGTCCGGGTTCCCAGACGAAATGGTGGACGATGAACCCGAAGAAACAGGTTACGAGGTGGTTCCGGTGACACGTATCGCGGCCGAGTAATGGCAGAAAAGAATGAAATTGTTGCGGGCATCTCGCCGGTTCGCAAGTGGTTCGGTGTGATATCCCTGTCGGTTCCGGTATGGTTGTTAGGGTCGCTTCTCCTGCAAGGTGCTTTCAACTCGCCTTTGTCGATCGGGATCGGTTTTCTGTTTATCGCAGCTTTCGGGTGGGCCGCTTGGCGGATGTGGACCGTGCCTGCATACGGTATTGTTTTTGATGGGCACGAACTTCGTACCGAGGATGGGGTCTTGATCACAACGATTGATGACATCGCGGTTGTCCAGACGGGATTGTTCGCACTGCGGCCTTCAAACGGCTTTCTTCTCGTGCTGAAAGAGCCCGGACGGATGCCCACCAGACCCGGCATTTACTGGCAACAAGGTCGCAGTTTGGGTGTTGGAGGTATCCTAAGGTCGGAACCTGCAAAAAGCATCGGTAAGGCAATCCAAGCGGAAATCGAGCGCAGAGGGTCAGATGTTTAGGTATTTTTCTGGATATTTTTAGGCATTTTTTAGACTACTGTAAAAAATTGGCCAGCTGTGGATAAAATTGGCGGTTTCGCTTTACAGGCGAGTAGAGGCGCTCCATTTTAGAAATCAGAACAAGAAAAGCACATGGGGCTTATTTGATGTTGAGACAGATTTTTGCAGGGGCTTTTGTAGGGCTGGTTGGGCTGCCGGCCGCCGTAATGGCACAAACTGCATGTGAACCCTACACCGTGCAAGGCGGGGACACGCTCCGTGGCATTGCACAATCAGCCTATGGTAATGGTAACTTCCAGATCATCTTCGACGCCAACCGGACGGTGATTGGTAACAACCCAAACAATATTGAAATCGGCGATGAGCTTCTTTTGCCATGTGAAGACGGCACGCTGCCTGGTGCAGTTGTCGAAGTGGCCGAAGCACCTCAACCAACAGCCGCAGCACTAGAGGCATCTGGTCAGCCGATCCCCCAAGGGTACGTCCCGCAGATTAAATTCCTTACCGGGGGTAACTACCCGCCGTTCACAGATGAAAGCATGCCAGGCCGTGGAATGTTCACAGAATTGGTCGACACAGCGATGACGCGCGGCGGGCAGGGCCGTGACTATGGCATTACCTTTGTAAATGATTGGGGGTCGCACCTGTCGGCCTTGCTGCCAATCAATGCGTTTGACCTTGGCTTCCCGTGGTTCAAACCAGATTGTGCAAAGCTCGATCTGTTGTCGCCGTCGATGGCGCAGCGCTGCACAGACTATATTTTCTCAGATCCGTTTTATGAGCTTGTGGTCACAGGATATGTCTTGCCTGACAGCCCATATGCCAATGCAGCTACTCCGGACGACCTGTTTGGTGCACGCGTTTGCCGTCCAGATGGCTATTACACATTCGACCTAGAAGAGGCGGGTCTGGTAGAGCCTAACATCACATTGGTGCAGCCGGTGCTTCCGCGGGAGTGTTTTGAACAGATGCTCGCCGGGACTGTCGATTATATCCCGATGGAAGTTCAGGTGGCCGAGTCCGCAATCAGCGAACTCAATATTCGCAACCAAGTTCTCGAGCTGAGCCAATTCTCGCGATTGGTGACGGCGCATGTCCTGTCGCACAAATCCAATCCTTACGGTCGAGTTTACATCACTTTGCTCAACCAAGGTCTGGCCGAGATGCGTCAATCCGGTGAGTGGTTCGGGTTAGTGTCAACGCAACTTGCGGCCTACGCGCGGGCCAATCAGTAAGGCGACGTGTAATAGTTTTGCAAAGGCCGCCGTTCTGGCGGCCTTTTCTTTTGCGCGAACCGTTTCAAGTCACTAGCCAGAAGACTGAGTTATAATTTGCTCAAAGGAGGGCGTATGAGGTTTCTTCACACAATGATCGGTGACCCGGATCATTGTG
>JBCBON010000101.1:0-4089 GCA_039821195.1 Pseudomonadota bacterium | reverse complement strand
CGAATGCGTCTATCTGCACGCCTGGGAAACCGGATCAGAAGCCAAGGCCGGTGTCGGCAGATGGATCGAGTTCTACAACCGCAAGCGCCCTCATTCCGCCCTTGGCGGAAGACCGCCAGCCGTGGTCTATTGGCTGAGAAAAGACGACAACCAACCCGATCAGCAGGAGCAAAGAGTAGCTTAACTTACGCCAAATCTTGTCCAACGATCCGGGAGTAGCTCAATCTGGTGCGGAAGCACTGCGGACTTTGTTGAGAATCTTCAAAAAAAACCGAGCGGAACCCTCAAAGTACGGCCGGTGTCAGCCAACGCATACGGTGACGTAGTTGGTTGTCACGCAAGTAGAGGACAAACCAATCCTCGATTCACGTACGCTCGAAATTGGTGCGGTCGTGGTATGGCGCGTGGTCAACCGTCAGTTACTTAAAACGAGGACTATCCCTGCGACGTATCCGGCCGAACGACTGACACCCTGAGCAAAGCCCACGTGATTGCCATTCAGATACCAACACAATCGATCCAAGACATCAGGGCACCAAGCTGGCGTGGAAAATCTGACGGCACAAAAGGTGAGCGAAGCGGACGGCCCCACCCAAGATGACCAACTTTGTCGGTCCATTCAGTTCTGGCTTGCGTATGTGTTTGCAGACTCAACGCTCGCCCAGATCGACACAAGCTTTTTCGCCGCGCATTCTAACACCCGATCTCAGGCAGGCTTTGCAGTACGCAGACGTTCAGATCGGTACGGTGATTTACGGACTTGGCGTTATTTCTGATTACCCTCAGCTGCGGCAACGATGCGCTTAACTTCTAGAAAGCTGTCGGGCGTCACCGAAATGGTATCGATCCCGGCGTTGACCAAAACCTCCGCAAAATCGGGATAGTTTGAGGGCGCCTGCCCGCAGAGCCCTACTTTGCACCCGTTCGCATGGGCCCGTTCGATAATCGACCGGATCATCCACACCACCGCCGGATGGCGTTCGTCGAACAGCGGCGCAAGCTTGTCGCTGTCGCGGTCGATACCAAGGGTCAACTGTGTCAGATCGTTGGAGCCGATGGAGAATCCGTCGAACCGTTCGCAGAACTCTTCGGCCAGAATGACATTCGAGGGAACTTCGCACATCACATAGACCTGCATCCCGTCCTTGCCGCGTTCCAACCCGTTTTCCTTCATCACCTCCAAAACCCGGTCGGCTTCTTCCGGCGTCCGGCAGAACGGGATCATGATGATCACGTTGTCAAACCCCATCTCGGTGCGCAGCTTGGCCACAGCCTGGCATTCCAACGCAAACCCGTCGCGATAGCCCTCGTCGTAATACCGCGATGCTCCGCGCCACCCGATCATCGGGTTCTCCTCATGCGGTTCAAACTGACGACCACCCAAGAGATCCGCATACTCGTTGGTCTTGAAGTCCGACATCCGCAGGATCATCGGGTTGGGATAGGCCACAGCGGCGATCCGACTAAGGCCAATGGCAAGCTGATCGACGAAAAACTGCGGCTTGTCATTGTAGCCCGCGGTCATTTCGTCGATCTCGTCGCGCGCCGCCTCATCGCGCAGTTCACCGAAGTGCAACAGCGCCTCGGGATGCACACGGATCGCGTTTGAGACAACAAATTCCATGCGGGCCAGCCCGACCCCGTCAGCGGGCAATTTCCACCAGCGGGCAGCGGTCTGAGGATTAGCGAGGTTCAGCATCACCCGTGTTTTGGTGTCGGGCACGTGATCAAGATCAAGCTGCTCGACCGAGTATTCGGCGGTTCCGGCATAAACAAAGCCGGTGTCCCCTTCGGCGCAGCTCACCGTGATCTCTTGTTCAGTGTGCAACAGATGGGTCGCGTTCCCGCAGCCCACAATCGCAGGTACCCCAAGCTCGCGCGATACAATCGCTGCGTGCGAGGTGCGCCCTCCATGGTCGGTCACAATAGCCGAGGCTCTTTTCATGATCGGAACCCAATCGGGGTCGGTTGTCGATGTGACAAGAACCGATCCTTCGATGAATTGATCAATGTCTTTGACGTCTTCAATCATGCACACCGTTCCGGTGGTGATTGCTGATCCCACAGAGATGCCTGTGACTAGCGTCTTGCCATGATCCCCGATGGTGTAGGCTTTTAGGTTGCCCGCATCCATCCGGCTTTGCACCGTTTCGGGGCGGGCCTGAACGATGAACAACTCACCGGTGATCCCGTCGCGCGCCCATTCCATATCCATCGGCAGGCCGTAGTGCTCTTCAATGGTTGCCGCCATACGGGCCAGTTCGATGACCTCGGCGTCGGACAGCACGAAAGACCCGCGTTCGGCCTTGGATGTTGGTACGTTCTTGATCGCCTCCCCCGCAGTGGTGGAGTAGATCATCTTCTTTTCTTTCGCTCCCAACGTCTTGGCCACGATGGGTGAAAGCTTCTTGTTCTTCAGAAAGGGTTTATAAACTTGGAACTCATCAGGTGTGACAGCACCCTGCACGACGTTTTCCCCCAACCCCCAGGCAGCATTGATCAATACCACCTTATCAAAGCCTGACTCGGTATCGATCGAGAACATCACCCCCGATCCGCCCAAGTCGGATCGCACCATCTGTTGCACGCCTACCGACAATGCGACTTCTGTGTGATCAAAACCCTGGACCGTGCGATAGGTGATCGCCCTGTCCGTAAAGAGTGAAGCATAACAGTTGCGACACGCGGCCAAGAGCGCGTCTTCGCCAACGACGTTCAGGTAGGTTTCCTGCTGCCCAGCGAAGCTCGCGTCGGGCAGGTCTTCGGCGGTGGCGGAAGACCTGACAGCAACCGGCATATCCTTTATGTTTGCGCGTTTGCACAAGGTTCGGTACGCCTCTCGAATTTCGTCTTCAATCTCTGGTGGCCAGTCACCGCCAGCGATTGCATGACGGATCGCAGCGCCTGTGTAAGCAAGGGTTTTTTTTCCGCTGCTTAACTCTGACAAACGTGCGGACAGGACCGAACCCAGGTCGTTTGAGGTGATGAAACTGCGAAATGCATCCGATGTCGTCGCAAAACCCGGCGGCACGGTGATCCCCTTCGCCGCAAGAGACTGGACCATCTCACCCAGGCTAGAGTTTTTTCCGCCAACACGCGCCACGTCTTCCCGTCTGAGACTATCAAAGAATATAACTGCGTTGGATTTGGTCATCGAGCCGCCTCTGTCTGATGCTGTTTCTGAGAGGACACGCTAGATACTCGTATCGCGCGCATCTTGATCGGAGTTAACCTCAGTTCCTTCAAGCTGACCGATAATGCGAGGACCGACAGAAAGGACATTACTGCGATGAGCGACACAGGCATCTTAGAACTGGCTGATCAGATTGAGGCCGCGCTGACCATAGATCAAGAACTGGTTGAGAAGACCGTTGCCACGGTTGCGGAGGTCGACGCGACTTACACGATGGATTTCGAAGCCGCCGATTTTGAATCAACTGACCGAGTACTGGCTTTGGTCTACGACGTTCTTCCTGGTTGGACCATCAATATGAAGGGCAAGGCTTGGCAGCCAAATGGTCACTGGGTTTGCTCACTTAGGAAAACGTCAAATCGCGACAGCGATGAGTTGATCGGGATTGGGCGCGGACCAACGCTTCCCCACTCGCTGTTCGCAGCCTTGCTTCGGGTCATTGGCCAACGCGGACCCTGAGGGGAGCAGGTCAAGTGCCCTGCGCGCAACCTCTTCTAGAACCGTTGGCATCGTGTGGCTTGGCCCATTAGCGACTTAGGCGGGGGGGTGGACAGCGAAATTTCAGTCACGGGGCCAATGACCGAGGCGGGGAGCCAAGTCTTTGTATGGTACAAATTTAGGTCAGCGGCATTGCCTCAAAATCTTGCTCGAAACTCACCGCTGGTTCTCTCTCTATTGAGAATGACCTTTTGAAGCGACCTCTTCGGGTCGGCCTTAGCAAGAAAATGACATAATGCGTGCAGTATTCCATCGCCATTTTGACCTGCTAGCGAATGCGGATCTCAGAGCAAACATAATTACTCGAGAGAATTAAATGAGTATTTTTTGGTGGGTTGTTTGGTGAGCTCAACCCTGCCTAAGGTTAGAATATATATATCTTTTTCATGGCTTTGAAT
>JBCBON010000100.1:0-4356 GCA_039821195.1 Pseudomonadota bacterium | reverse complement strand
GATTACGATGAGTGATACTGTGATTTTCTGTGTTTTATGTTTTTAGGTTCGGCTGCAACTGGTGCCGGGTCGCCAAGCTCATACCATGTTGACGCGACTGGGGCCTCTGTCCGACCGCTGGTGTTTGCGTGGACCGTGTTGGCTGCGCTACCTGCGATTTTAGACCTGCCGCGCGAGTGGGCGGCCATCGGGCTCTTGGCTCTGGTCGCCGCGCCTATTATCACGATCTGGATTTCCACACGCAGACTGATTGTTTCGGACCCCGTGATTGTTATCGGTGTCGCGTGGTTCTTTGCAGCCTCACTGCCAAGCCTGGCGCCAGGGCTTTATGTTGACCCGATCTGGCTGAAAATTTCCGACCAATCGTTGGAGACGGCAACGTTATGGATGTACCGCTCCTGGTGTGTGTGTGCGATCGCCTATTGGGGTCTAAGGGCCATGTGGCGTCACCGGCTTTTGCCGGTGTCAGAGCGCGATTTGTTCGTTGCTGATCGGTTAAGAATTCTGATCGGTCTTGCTGGGCTGCTGGCCTGTTGCATGTTCATTTTGCGGACCGGTGGCCAATCGTATTCTCACCTGGAAGGCTTTGCTCTCACCACAGGTTTTGACCAGGTGATCACAGAGCTTCGTCAGTTTTCCAAGATCTATGTGTTCTTGTTCTTCTTTGCGGGCGGGCGACGTGGCGTTTCTCAAGTTGAACGGTATCTTCTTCTCGGCATTCTGACGGCCTACATAGCGATATTCGCCATGACCGGATCAAAGGCCGTCGTGGTCGAACTGGTTGCTATGTGGATTCTTGGAAGGGCGGCGGGTTCGCTTCGCACGCATGCAACACGTGACATTGCCGTGGGTGTCGGCGTGCTTGCACTTATCGCTTTTACATTTGCCTTCGTTGGCGCGTATCGTTTCGAGCTTGCCAAAGTGGCCGACGTCCCCGCTGCTGGTATTGGCGAAGCGCTCTCAACCCAAGTTGGGGCCGCTGATCGAGCGCTTGATCGTGTCATGGGCGGTCAGGCGGATGGTTACGATGAAACCCGATTTGATATCCGTTCCACGTTTGATCGGCTCGCGTTGGTCGCGAGTTTTGCAACCATGCTCGATATCACAGGGGCACGTTCTCCTTATGAAAACACTTATCAGTCATTTCTCGCACCGGCCTATGCTGTGCTGCCGCGGGCGTTCTTTGGCGACAAAGCGCAGTTCTTTGACTCTGGCAACTTCGCCAAACTCCTCGGTTGGACGTTCGGCGGGTTTTCGGTCAGCTTTCCAGGTAGCGTTTTCTGGGCGTGGGGTTTTGAGGGACTGTTGCCCACAATGGCTGGTTTGGGGTTTTTGCTGGCGTGGATGGCGCATCGCAGCGAAGGCGATGGCCCCTCAAACCTAGTCTATCGGGTGGCGATGGTCTCACTCATCCTCGGGCTGTTGAATGTCGGATCGGCCTTCCAACCGCTTATTATTGGCCTCGTTCGAACTTTGTGCTTTGTCGGCTTGCTGTACGTTTTGGCAGGAATGACACAGCCTCGGACCGTGCATTGAATTGCCATGTAGCGAATGGACATGGAGGGACGCCTTCGTGTACCTGACGCTGATGTCTGAGATGTCTTCATGCTTGTGAAATCGATTGGTACAGCGCGGCGCGTGGTCAACAGCCTTGCAAAAATGGCGCGTGGGCCAAAAGGTGCTGCTCCACGTGTGGCGGATGTGGCGAACGCGGCCCGGTCGTTAGGTTTCCTCGCTGGCCGTAAGCTTGGAGCGGGGCAGTCAACAACACTCCATTTGGGATTTGCGGGACAAACCCATGCCTTCAGCATCAAAGATCGCAATGACCTCAGCGTGCTGGAAGACGTGTTCTTGGAAGATGAGTATGCGGTTGATGTGGCCACGCCAGACGTTATCTTTGACCTTGGCGCGAACTTTGGGGCTGCCAGCATTGCCTTTGCACACAAGTGGCCGGGCGCCCAGATCTTTGCAGTTGAACCGAACCCGGAGATGTTCCGACGGCTCACCGAGAACGCAAAGCCGTATGGTGCCATCACATGCCTGAACGTCGCGGTTGGTGCGGCAGACGGTGAAGCCGACTTTCACGTTACAACGGACCATGTTGGATCGAGCTTTTATCGCGACGGCTCTGATGCTCGGTCGATCAAAGTTCAGGTCCGAAGTCTTCGATCGTTGATGGAACAGTTCAATCTCAAGCATGTGGATGTTTTGAAGTTCGATGTCGAAGGTGCCGAAGAACTGCTGTTTCAGGATCCCCAAACCCTTCACGCTGTAGGCGCAGCGGTGGGGGAGGTGCATCCGGATCTCATGGCTGTCTCATCTGACGACTTTGTCTCGAAATTCGCTGATTTCGACGTCGCAACCGCACCACTTTTTGGCTCGCGTTTTCTTCTCCGGGCCATGAGGGCGGCAGCATGAAATCGTTCCAATCCGTTTTCGAAACAAGCTGGCTGCAGGGCCGGAAGCTCGTTCCTATTATCGAGCGTCATGGAGCATTGACGCGCGGCAGCGTCTTGGATCTTGGATGCGGGGCGAGCCCTCTGCGACCGCTGTTTCCGAATGCTGAGACCTACATTCGGATGGACCGGCTGGCGATCGATCCGGACGTCATTATGATCGACGATCCGCTTAATTTGCCTTTGGATGACGCAAGCATCGAGGTCATCTTGCTGTCGCGCATGTTGGGAGACATTCCTGACCAAGCCGGACTAATGCGAGAACTTGCGCGGGTGATGCGGCCGGACGGCCGGATCTTGATCTACGAGGCTATCAGCTACCCGCAGCATGACCTACCGCATGACTATTGGCGCGTGCTTCCAACAGGCCTTGGGTGGGCTGCGTCCCGTGCTGGGTTGCAGCTCCAAGAAACTGAGTATCTTGGCGGCTACTTCACACAGATTGCTCTGCAGTTGAACGTATTTGCATTTGGTGGACTGGCGCGTTTTTGGGCGCTGCGGCCACTTGCGGCGGGACTGCGCGCTGTGACAAATCTCAGCTGTGCCGGCCTTGATGCGATTGCGCCACGGCCGGAACTTGCGACCGACTACTTTGCGTGCGTCGTGAAGCAGAGCGAACATGGGGGCCCATCGACTTGACGGTCAAGGCTGCGATCATCACCCCCACGCTATCGCACTTCGAAGTGCCCATGTTTCGGCTAGCGTCCACGCTATCAGGGCTCGATGTTCGCGTGCTCCATACCGACCTTCGAGACAATGCGTTCTATGACAAAGACTATGGTCGGGTGATTGACTGGGGCGAGGCTTTGCGTTCGGGCTATCCTAACACTGGTTACGCATCGATGCCGGAGGTGGCGACAGCAGTGTTTGACTGGAGCCCGGATGTTGTTTTGCAGTACGGGTACTTTTGGAGGGGCGCTCTGCCGCTCTTTGCTCGGATGCGGATGCGCCGAATTCCGGTTGTGCATCGCGGCTTACTGACACCTTACAAAAACACGCGGCACAATCCACTCATCACAAATACCTGGCGGGCTGTGCAACCGCATTTGTTGCGCCGGTTTCAAGGTCACCACTATGGCGGAAGCTACAGCGAAGGGGTGTTGAAAGCTGCAGGCATTCCGAAGGAACAACGTTTCTTTGTGCCCTACTCGATCGACACGCCGTACTTTGCCGCGCGGGCCGACGCGGCTGAAGAGATTGAAAACGCCGAACAACTCAAAAAAGTACTGGGATGGGCGGAGGATGCACCTGTTGTCTTGTTCATGTGCCAGCAGAGTTGGTTCAAGGCACCTGATGTGATGTTAAGAGTTGTGGCAGAGGCGCAAAAATCACTACCGAATTTGAAGCTCTTGATGGCAGGTTCAGGCCAGATGACTGATGAGCTGAAAGCCTACGCGGAAGCTCACCTACTGGCGGGGAGTTTTCATTTCCCAGGTTATGTGTCGAGCAAGCAAACGATGCCTTACTATCTGGCGGCGGATCTTGTCATGTTTCCTTCCAGGTATGACACCTGGTCGCGCGGTGTGAATGAAGCAATGCTCGCGAGACGCCCATGCATCGTGTCACGCATCGTGCCAGCCGCCGGCGGACTGGTTGAAGATGGTGAGAATGGGTATGTCGTTGACGGACTGGAACCGGAAGCATTTGCGGCCCGTGTTCTAGAATTCTTCCGACGACCGGAGGGTGAGCGGAAAAAAATGGGTCAAGCGGCCCGGGCGCGCGCTGAGACGTTCTCCTACGAGGCGCATGCTGATGACTTGCGGCGCAGCTTTATGGATGTTGTTGGTGCGCATTCCATGATGAGTGAGGCGCGTTGATGAAGCTTCGAGCAGCAACAAAGGAGCTGCTTTACGGTGCTGCGCACGTGGCCGGCTTTTCGCGTTTAGCGCGTTCGAGGCTG